>CAJTPW010000003.1:0-103128 GCA_910578465.1 uncultured Vampirovibrio sp.
GCTATTAAGCTCATTTTTTTATTGCTCGTAAACTCAACCCTGCCTTAAGCTAAAGAAGGCAGGGTTTCAAACATACTCGCTTTATACATTCGCTAAATATCTCTAATGGACTTATGCTAACGGTATCAAAAAGCATATAAGGAAGCTCTGCAACCTGTTCAAGCCTTATTTCAAATCCAAGGACACAGCGCACAGTCTCTGCCTGAGTGTAAATACCAGTAGTAGAGCCGTCGATAACATTAAATGCCCCATTGTTTAGACCTCCACTAAAACGACGTGTGCTGCTTCCTGCAACCGTACTTGACCATACCCAATTCGGGTAGCAATAGCCACTGTCAGAGCCCGGGCAGCCCTTGTAGTTGTTGCACTGCAAGGCGCCGTAACCTGAATTCCAGTCACAGAGTGTCCGCAGATTTTTATTGCTCAAATCCAAGGACACAGCGCACACCATAGGTGCGGTTAGACGGGTTATTATTCTCATTGAAGGAACCACTATTTAAGTATCTATAGTAATAGTTACTGCCGCTCTGAACCGTGCCTGACCATACTATATTCGGGTAGCAGTTGCTACCTGAGCCCGGGCAGCCGCTGGTGTTAGGATAGCACTGCAAGGCTTGTCCGTATTTCCTTTTATTTCAAGAAAATTCTCAATGTGCAGCTGTGTCTAAATTAAAAGCAGGTAATTTGATTTGGCAACATAAACTTTGCCAAACGATAGCTAAAAATGTGAAAAATTTCAGCCTTAAACCGCATTTTAGTTTTGCGGCCCCGCTTTGACGATTTGAATTCCCCATCTTCTGTTAAAATCCGTAAACCTTAACACTCTAATGGCGATTTCTTCCCTGATAATACGTTAAAACCTGTCAAAGGGGCAAATATGTTACGCGGGGTGTTTGGTGAATATACTAAAATGTTAAAAAATACCCCGCAAGGATTAACTTTGCGGGGTAAATTTTTTAAATAGAATTTATGTTGTACTTTTTTAGTTTGCTTGTTTAACAACATTTTCAAGAGCTTCAAGAGCGTCTGCAGGAAGTTTATCCAAACCTGCTTTTTCTGTTTCTCTTGATTTAACAAATTCAATTCTGTCTTGCATACGTTTAACGAATTGTTCTTTGTATTCAGCGTTAGAGAAGCTTGCATTGAAGCCTTCAACATCCATAATTTCGATGTCTGAGAAGTTTTCCCATTTGTGGAATTTAGCGGTTCCTTCAACAATCGCTTCAATAACACCAAGAGTGTGTTTAGGTTGAACTTTTGTACCCATAAATTCACCTGTGTTCAAGATATAGCAATCAACGCCATCAGCGATTAACTGTTTAAATCTTGTATAATCCATTTCAAGAGGATAAACTCTGAACGGGTTAGCGTAAGGTTCAACAACAAGTGCATTCGGGTCTACGCCTTTTGCAAGTCTTTCTGCTGAAGATCTTTTTGTTGCAAGAGTTGCACCCATTGCAGATCCTAAAGAAGCACCTGAAAGTTTTAATACAGGAGGAATTGTAGGATCTTTCATAAGCCAGAAAATAGCGTTGATGGGTTCGTTAATTCTGTCAACCCTGTTTGGAGACCAGAGTTTTGATTTAACGGCACGGCCGTTACCGTTTCTGATATCTTCCGTGATTGAGAATAATTTACCGTCTGCATTTGCAATAACGCCTGCGTTTTGTTGAGTTAAGATGTATTTGTTATCTTCGCAGTTCATCGGATAATCTGCAGTCTTATCGAAGTATGCAGGTTCAAGAGCGATTGTGTATTTATCATGTACGTTGATGATAAACGCGTCATCGTGAAGAACGGTGATGTCATATTTATTGTTGTGTTTAGCGTGGGTAATTGTTGATTTACCTGAACCTGAAAGGCCGAATACTGCAACCTGGAATGACTTATTGTTTTCAAGGTTGTATCTTTTCATACCACCATGGCATGAAGCATAACCGTTTCTTGCGGCGGCGCCCCAGGCAAGAGTTAAGGTGCCTTTTTTGTGTTCACCGAAGTATCTCATGCCAAGGATTGCAGCACAGTTATGTTCAGGATCAAAGAATGTCAAACCGTACGGAAAATCAGGGTGTGTCCAGTCAGGGTCTGAGAATATAAATAAGTCGCCTTCTGAAATGCTTCTTGAATTAGCGTACATATTTGAATAGCATTCGTTGATGTATTGGAAGTTTAACATCCAGGAATACATAATGTTTTCAAAGCCTTCAGGGATTAAAAGGTGAGCTTTAACCATAAAGTCTTCTTCTAAACCTACTACAACTTCGGTTTTATACATTAAGCGGTCACGTGTGCCGTAAACTGCTTCACGAATGATAGGAAGAAGGTAAGAAAGGTCACAGCCGGGTTCACCTACGATTTTTCTTGCAGCGGCGCAACGGCCAACAACAGTACCATCATTGAATAATAATTGGTTAGCGCCTTTCGGAAGGCCGATTTTTTCGGGTTCATAAACGGGCATACCTGTTAATTCAACAGTACCCGGGCTGTTTAGAGCAAGTTTATATGCTTCTGAAACAGATTGAACATGTTCTACGTTGTTTCCGTAGAAAGGCGCCGTGATAGTTGCACGAGCAGCCGAATAAAGCTTTTTAAGCTCCTCTGAATTTGTAAAAAATTCTACTGTAGACATAAATAATATCTCCTTTTAAATTGTACGCAATACATTTATCGGTTCATAGCAATATTAGCATAAAAATATTTTTTGTGGTAACATTTTGGTGAAAAATAAGGGTTCTGTCCGTAGAGCCCATGGAGGTATAGAAACTATGACAACATCAACAATTGCTTATGAAATTAAAGACATAAATTTAGCAGAGCAGGGAAAGAAAAATATCGAATGGGCACAAAAAGATATGCCCGTTTTGGCAAATATTACGGAAAGATTCAGAAAAGAAAAGCCTTTTGAAGGTTTGAGGCTTACGGCATGTGTCCATGTTACCAAAGAAACCGCAGCGCTTTGTATTGCAATGAAAGAAGGCGGCGCGGACGCTGTTCTTGCTGCTTCAAATCCTCTTTCAACTCAGGATGATGTGGCTGCAGCCCTTGTTAAATATTGGGGTATTCCTGTATTTGCAATTGCAGGAGAAGACAAAGAAACCTATGCAAAGCATGTACAAACGGTTTTAGACCACAAACCCCATTTAATCATTGATGACGGGTGCGATCTGGTTGCTACCGTGCACAAAACAAGAAGAGATTTAATCCCGAATATTATAGGATCAACCGAAGAAACCACAACGGGAATCATTCGTCTTGAAGCTATGGAAAAAGACGGTTCGCTTGAATTTCCGGCACTTGGAGTAAATTCAAGCCTTACAAAACATCTGTATGATAATCGTTATGGTACGGGTCAAAGTGCGCTGGATGGGATTATCCGCGCCACAAACATATTGATTTCAGGAAAAACATTTGTTGTTGCAGGCTACGGCTGGTGCGGCAGAGGGGCTGCAATGCGCGCACGCGGTATGGGCGCAAATGTTATTGTCACGGAAGTTGACCCTCTTAAAGCGCTCGAAGCCGTTATGGACGGTTTTAGAGTAATGCCTATTAGAGAAGCTGCGCCTTTGGGGGATATTTTCCTGACGGTTACGGGGGATAAAAACGTTATTGACGTTGAACATATTTTGTCAATGAAAGACGGCGCCTTTGTTTCAAACGCAGGGCATTTTGATGTTGAAGTTAATATTAACGGTTTAAGAAAGCATGTTAGAGAATATAAAAACATTCGTCCCGCGCTTGATGAGTGGGTGCTAAATAACGGCAAATCCGTTTATGTATTGGCTGAAGGACGTCTTGTTAATCTGGTAGGTGCTGAGGGCCATCCTGCAAGTGTTATGGATATGAGCTTTGCAAATCAGGCTCTTGGTATTGAATTTGTTCTTAAAAATAAAGGCAAGCTTCAAAATAAACTCTATACCTTGCCGCGCGAAGTTGATGTTCAAATTGCAAAAATAAAATTGCAGTCTATGGGTGTTGAAATTGACACCTTAACGGATGAGCAGTTTGAATACCTGAATTCCTGGAAATCAGGAACATAGAAAATGAAGCTTGTTAAAAGGCTTAAAGAAATTTGTTCAGATAAAAAGGAGGCTGCATATTGTTCAGCACTTCTTTTTATTATGCTTTTTGGTTTGGGTTTAAGAATAAATGCTTATTTTATGGACACTTCGATGTGGTATGATGAAGTTTCTTTGGCGTTGAACGTACGAAATAATGTCTTTTTGCCGCCATTATTGAACAACCAGTCTGCTCCTTTTTTGTTTTTGATTTTGGCAAAAATCTGCTCTCTTTTTTCCCACAGTAATTTTTCATACCGCTTTATCCCCTTTATTTCGGGACTTGTTTCAATTCCTGTTTTTTATATCTTTGCAAAAAACTTTATAAAATCAAAACTTGGGCTTATTTTATCTCTTTTTATATTTTGTATAAATTTTAGACTCATATATTTTTCAAGGGAATTTAAACCTTACGCGCTTGATGTTTTAATATTTATGCTTGCTGTTGCGTACTTTTTTAAGATTGATTTTAAAAAGATATCAGCACTTAAAAATTTCTTCTGTGGACTCGGGTTTGCGCTTTTGCCTTTGTTATCTTTCCCTTCCCTGTTTGTGCTTGCTGCTTGTTTTTGTTCAATGCTTTTAAAAATTAAGGAAGATTTTAAAAAAGCTTTGGCATTTTTAGTACCTTCTTTGGTTTTGGTTTCTGTTTATTATTTTCTTTTTCTTTCAAATTATTCGGGAAATGAATATTTTCAAAAGTTCTGGCATGGCGGGTTTATTTCATTGAATACGACGCTTCCTGCCATTGTTAAAATGTTTGGTTATTTTATGGAGCCTGTTTCTGTTAATATATTCTTCCTTTTCTCGGTTTTAGCGGGGCTT
This sequence comes from uncultured Vampirovibrio sp., assembly GCA_910578465.1. Lineage (GTDB taxonomy): Bacteria > Cyanobacteriota > Vampirovibrionia > Gastranaerophilales > Gastranaerophilaceae > MGBC122484. The sequence goes on from CAJTPW010000003.1 coordinate 4,881, forward strand.
ATACTTTGTTTCAGGCAGAATACAAAGAAAACGTTTTTTGTATTTGCCGTTTTTGCGTTTGTGCTTTTGGCCTCTTTTTTGCATAAATATCCGCTCTCAGACAGGCTTGCTCTGTTTTTGTTTCCTTTGAGCCTTGTTTTTGCGTTTAAAATTTTTGACGTTAATTTAAAGAAAATCTGGATTTCAATTCTGCTTTTCCTTCTTTCTTTCGGTTTTTATATAAAAGCGGATTTAGCACAGGTTTTCAATGATAAAAGTTATCATAGGGAGGCAATTTCAGGGCTTTTGAATGTTTTAAAATCTGAATATAAAGAAGGTGAGTATATTTTGCCCTTGCCCTGGTCTGATGTTGCTTTTGAACATTATAACAGAGTATACAAGTTTCCTTCAAAATATATTATAAAATCGGAAATTAATCATGCGGAGAATTATACAGCACCTTTTCACAGTGCACCTAAAGGCAGATACTGGCTTATTTTTACAATCCAATCCGAAAATTATCCAAGATATATGGATCTTCAAAGGTGGCTTGAGCGGGATTTCAAAGTGATTCAAATCCATAAAGACCACTACAGCAGGATGTATTATGCGGAAAAAATTCGCTAAGCATATATGCTTAGTTTTTCGCCAGTTTTCAAATGGTTTTTCGGCTAAATTATCTGCTTTGGTTTTTTAAAAATTCATCGTAAAGTCCGTCAACAAGAACGAAGCGCCCCAGAGGCAAAGCTTCACAGTGTTTTTTAAGTGAATTTATAAAGCAGGGGTTTTCGCAAAAGCCTCCTGAAACGTAGAGTTTGTCGGGGTTTTTGGTAAAGTTCCAGGCATTATAAGCAATTCCTCCTATAAATTTTGAAATTGTCTCTTTTGGTCTTGCTCCTTTTGCAACATCATCCATAATCTTTTCAAGGCCGAATATCCCGCAGGTGACCGCGTATTTTTCATCTGCTGCTTTGAGTTCATCAATTTTCACATCGTAAAATTTTAAAAGCATTTCGATTGTGGCGCCTGTGGCGCTTGCGCAGTTTGTGTTCCAGTCCATATCCAAAAATTTGCCGTCCTTAAATTTTACCCATTTAATATCTCTTGAGCCCAAATCAAGAATAATATCTTCGCCCGTTAAATATTTTTTTGCGCCCTGAGCAAGGGCTACAACTTCATTTTCGTATGTCCTAACATTTTTGAGGCCTGCAGAATGTCCTGTTCCCGCTTCAAATTCGATGTTTAAATTTTTTAATTTGGCCGTCGGGATTATTCTATATGTCTTTTCACCGTTTTTCACGGTTAAAATTTTGCTCCATGTTGTTCCTGCATCCAAAAAGTGAAATTCCATAAATCTTCTACCTCAGCCTCAAAAATGCTTCAATCTTTGCTTTTGTGGAATTTGTGGGCAGACCGTCAATGTCGATATACAGCCCCTGATATTTGTTTGCAAGGTATTTTGCAAGCTGGTTTTTAGCACAAAATGTCTGTGCGAAAAATACTGTCGGTAAATTTTCATCCACCATCATCTCCAGTTCAATATTTGCAGGATTTTTGGCTTCAACACATCTGCTCCAGCCAAAAACATGTGTATTATCAGGGAAGATTTCAAGAATGCTCAAATCGTTTGGAGGCACCCCCCAAAAACCAAATTCTGCCTTACATTCAGGAAGGAGAGAATAATCCTTTTCTTCAATTATGTTTGCCGTTATCTTTTCAATTTTTTCTCTTAAGGGCAAATTGCTTTTTGAAATCGGAGTATTTGGGAGCATATCATAAGGCAGAGCTTCTTCAAAATATGAAATTTCAACGTTAAATCCTGCTTCTTTTAAAATCTGCACTGCAAAAAAGGCAGAATCGCATTTGTCTTTTCCGACAGGTGCTAAAATCGTTATAAGCTTTTCTTTCAGATAAAATGCGTTGTTAAAAATGTTTTTTATGATTGAACAGTATGCTTCGGGGAGAATGTTTGTTTTCGAGTAATTAAAATCTATATCCAAATCCACCCAATTTGCATTCGGGTATTTGGTTTTATATTGTTTAATTAAATCAGGGTGCGGATATCCCCAAAAACCTATTATATCTTTCATAGGTTCGATTATATTGAAAAAATACACCATATGCAATTAAATCATACATGTGTCTTGACAAAGCGTATGTGATAGTAAATAATTAAAATGTAGGGCGAAGCCTTCAACAAACGTTGAGCTGGATGTTAAAGGCTTTCTTCGCACCCTACAGCATTAGTGAAATAATTTGCAAGACCGCTATAAGTAATATTATGGCGGTTTTTGCTATTTGCCTAATATCCATAGGTTCAGCCCTCCTTTCCGTCAGATTTCTTCGAGTTTGTCTGTGGCGGAGGAAAAGCATAGCGCTAGCCCTACAAAATTATTTTATAGATTATTTTCTTGTTTGTCCAAATATTACGCCAAAGAGAAAATTTCATAAATTTCATCATCGGACAATTCGGTGATGATTTTTTCACCTGTGAATACGGCGGCATCTGCGAGTTCTCTTTTGTCTTTAATAATTTTATCAATTTTTTCTTCAAATGTTGAAAGGGTTATAAACCTGTGAACCATAACGTTTTTATCCTGCCCGATACGATAGGTTCTGTCTGTTGCCTGATCTTCAACCGCAGGATTCCACCAGAGGTCATAATGGATAACATTGCTTGCGGATGTAAGGTTTAGCCCTAAGCCGCCTGCCTTTAGGGACAATATCATAATCTTCTTGTTAATTTCTTCCGAGAACTGTTTTATCATCTCTTCTCTTGATTTAACGTTTAGCGAGCCATGGAAGAATAAGGGGTCCGTGTTAAATTCATCTGCTATAATTTTTTCTAAAATGGCCCCCATTTCTTTATATTGAGTAAAAATCAACACCTTTTCATCGTTGTCTAAAATATTTGTCAGAATTGACATAAGTTTTTCGGTCTTTCCTGACGCGCTTCTTGACATATCTCCGTGTTTTAAATAGTGGTACGGGTGGTTACATACCTGTTTTAGGGACGTTATAAGCTTAAATATGGCGCCGCGTCTGTTAATTCCTGCACTTGCAGACTGCACCTCCTGCATGGATTGGTTTAAAACTCTCTCATACAAGGCTGCCTGCGGTTTTGTAAGGTAGCAGAATTCATCCAGAACAACTTTTTCAGGCAGGTCTGAAATAATCATCTTATCTGTTTTTAATCGGCGAAGCATAAAAGGTGAAATTGCTTTTTTGAGTTTTTCCGCCCTTTGAGTTTCTTTAAATCTTTCAATCGGAACGGAGTAGTTTTTGCCGAAGTCATTTATGGAGCCTAAATATCCCTTATTTATAAAGTCAAATATGCTCCAGAGCTCTGATAATCTGTTTTCAACAGGGGTACCTGTCATTGCAATTTTCATATCCGCTTTAATTGCTTTAACGGCCTGCGTTTGAGATGTAGACGGGTTTTTAATGTTTTGGGCTTCGTCAATAACGATTAAATCCCAGTTGTGTTTTTTAAATTCTTCAATATCAATTCTCAAAATTGCATATGTGGTAAGGACAACATCGCAATCCGTTGTAAATTCGCGGTTGAAGCCATGGTATGTATAAATCTCCAAACCGGGAGCAAAATTTTCAAATTCTCTTTCCCAGTTGCCTAAAAGTGTTGTCGGGCATATAACCACAACGGGTTTTTTAAGCTTTTTTTCTTCCTTGAGTTTTAATATAAGACTTATTACCTGAATTGTTTTACCAAGACCCATATCATCTGCAATACAACAGCCAAAACCTTTTTTAACGTTTGTATAAAGCCATCTGAATCCCACCTGCTGATATGGTCTTAATGTGCCCTTTAGGGTATCGGGCAAATCAATTTCTTCAACCTTTGTAAAGCTGCTTATAACTTTTGCAAAAGCTTCATCGTAGTCAAAATCATATTCATCAATCTTACCTGATAAGCTGTGGTGCAAAAGCTCCATTTTATTCATTACAAAATCGGGTTTTTTCTTTAATCTTTCAAGGAGTTTTTCCGTTTCTTCCTTGTCGATTAAAATGTATTTATCTTTATATTGAATAAGTCCGTTCGTATCTTTTGCAAGCTTTTGAAATTCTTCGGCTGAAATTTTTTCGTTGTCTCCAAGCGCCACCTCGATTGAAAAATCCATAATTTCATCAAGGGATATGGTTGAAGAATTGGACATATTCAAAATGTTTTCCAAATCTCCTATGCGCTTTTGTTTCACTCTTGCATTAATTGAGGCTCTCGGGATTATAATGTTGTCCATGCCTTTTGGAAGGTTTACTTCCATATCGGCCTGCGCAAGGTAATATGTTATTTGGGTTATCATTTTATAGACACCTGAAAGATCAAGCTCAAGAGTTGTGTCTTCAAGGTCTTCAATGTATTTTACGGCCCAGTTTATTTGTTTTTCAATTATGGTCTTATCGGTTTCATCTAAATCTTCAAGTTCAAAAACTTCGCCTGTGGTTTTATTTTTGGCAAAAATTTTCATTAAAAATCTGTCGTCATTTTCTTTATCATCAATTTTTTCAATGTTAAACACGGGAACAACATCGTATGTTCCAAGGCTCATTTCATCAAGCCAGGTCTGAATGTCTTCGCCAAGGTCATTTCCTTTTAACATTCTTTTATGGACAGCTGATTTTACAAAATACGGTGCAGATTTTAAATCCTTAAATTTAAAATGTTTAACGTTTAAGAAATTAAAGATAAGATGGTTTAAATATCTTTCAATAAGTTTTTTTGTTGTATCGGGGTCTAAAAAGTCATTGTTTACAATTTCAAGATATGCTCTTAAATAATCTTTATTTTTAAAGTACGGTTCCCAGATTATTGAGAATGTGTCCTTTTTAAATTTAACGGATGGTATAAAGTTTAATTTTTCAACGGTTTTCTTTACAAAGGTTGTAAAATGAAAGTAAAATTTGTAGTTTTCACTTAAATCATCCGTCAGTTCAATGTTTTCGGACAGTCCCGTAAAATATTCAAAAAATAAATCCAGAGGAATGCTATAGCCGTATTTATCCCCTTTGTACTCAGCTTTTAAGCGATATAAAGAACCTTTTGATTTCAGGTAATAATCAAAATTATACGGAGGGGTAATAAAAATTTCCGCATTATTATTGTTGTTTTCAAACAGTATATCGGTTGATCTTAAAATCGGGTTTTTTGTATCAAATGTATCTGCAAACTCTTCTTCGATAAGCTCATAAATCAAAGACAGGGTGTATCTGAAATCTTTGTTTTTTTGAGAATACGGGTTTGAATCCAAATTTAAAAGAAGTTTTTCAACGTCATTTTTCTTAAATGTTAAGTTCTCATACTTCATCGTTTTCTTATTTTATTATAAAAACAATTTGTTGTATAATAGTTTTAGAGGATTTTAAATGAAATTTGCAGTAAGAATTATTAAAAACCAGTTTTTTCCCCTGAAAGTCAGCGAAGGGGCAAACCTTCGCCACGGGCAAATGGTTCTTGTGCGCACGGAAAAAGGAGAAGAGGCGCACAAGGTTTTTATTGTAAATTCTGAAATTCAAAAACAGTGGGAAAAATTTAAACCCGAGCCCATTTCTTTTATAAGAACCATGAGCGAAAGAGACTTAGCGGAGCTCGATGAAATTAAAAAGCTTGAAGTTCAGGCCCTTTATAAGTGCAGGGAACTTGCAGAAAAAAGAAAGCTTGCAATGAACCTTGTACAGACAAGGTATACATTTGACAGAAAAAAGATTACTTTTTATTATACAGCGCCTGAGCGTGTGGATTTTCGTGAACTTCTAAAAGATTTAACTCAGGAGTTTAAAAGGGTAAGAATAGATTTAAGGCATATCGGTGTTCGTGATGAAACCAGTATTTTACAGGGCATTGGTGTTTGCGGGCAGGAATATTGCTGCTGTTCATTTTTAAAGAAGTTTGAATCGGTGAATACTAAGCTTGCAAAAGATCAGGGAATTCCAATGACGCCCGGGAAAATTACGGGCTCATGCGGCAGGCTTTTATGCTGCTTAAATTATGAATATTCAAATTATCTTGAAGCTGCAAAAACGCTTCCTCCTGTTGGTTCAGGTGTTATGACGCCTGATGGTATCGGAAAAGTTGCCGTTTTAAACTTTTTAAAAGGTTCTGTCGGGGTAAAACTTGAGGATGGCAAAATTAAAGATTATTTGAAAAAAGATATCGAGATGATAGACGGTGAAGTTAATATTGAAATCGAAGGTACGGACAACCGTCTGAATTATTCTGAAGGTGATGAAGTTATTGATATTAAATCATTGGATAACGATAAAAATTCATCAACAGGAAATATTTAATATCGGAGGATTATGACGGAAGAAGTTTCAAGCAAAAAGTTATCAAGCATTATAGCAAGAGTTCTGGATGATAAGAAAGCCGCTGATATTGCGGTTTTAAACGTTGCAAATGTCTGTGTTTTGTCCGATTTTTTTGTTATAGCATCCGCCTCATCCACAACGCAGGTAAAAGGGCTTACATCTTCTTTGCGTGAGCGTATTAAGGAATTGTTTGGAAGAATACCTAACGGTGATGAGAACGATTTAAAAAACAGATGGAACCTTTTGGATTACGGTGATGTCATAGTTCATATAATGCTAAATGATGTCAGAGAAAGCTATGCACTTGAAAAATTCTGGAACCATGCCTTAAAAGTTTCAAAGGAAGAGTGGGAAGAAGAATCGAAGGAATTTTCCGTTTATTCTAAATAAGCAAATGCGGGATGTTTCACCGCTTTTACCGAGGCTTAAGCTCTTAAGAATTAGTTGCAAAATTATTTGAAAGTTGATAAAATATTTTAGACACCAGAGTATTGAATGTAAAAATGTCTGGTGGAGAAAAGAAAATTTAGTTTAATTCAGCATGCAAGGGTTTTTTGTCGTTTCGATTCAAAAAATTCTTGCTTTTTTTATATTATTTCAATTAATGGTTGTTTAAATTCTGAAATGGAGAGGGCTTTGGTTGAAGTTCACCCGTAGGTTGGGCATACCTGCCCAACATCATCCTAATATTATCTTTTATACAATTGTTCCGCCTCCTTGTATGTTTTTAATACCGAGCCTGCAACGTACAAAGAGCTATTAAGCTCATTTTTTTATTGCTCGTAAACTCAACCCTGCCTTAAGCTAAAAGAGGCAGGGTTTCAAACATACTCGCTTTATACATTCGCTAAATATCTCTAATGTACTTATGCTAACGGTATCAAAAAACATATAAGGAGGCTTCACTTGGTTGTTCAATTAATAAATTTTATTATATTGTAATGCTTCTAAATTAACATTAAAAAACGCCTGCGAAGGAATTTGCAAGCGTTTTTTAAATATTTGTCAAAATTCTTCTTATGCTTCTTCAGATTCAGCTTCTTCTTCAACAATAGCTTCTTTAATCGTTTCAGAAGCACTAACTGCTACTCTTAATTGAGCCTTAACTTTTGAAGACAATTTAACGGTCATTGTGAAATCGCCAATGTGGTTAATCGGGTTGTCAAGAGTAATGGTTTTTCTGTCAACTTCAATTCCTGTTTTTGCAAGTAATTCTTCGGCAAGTTTTTTGGTTGTAATCGTACCGAATAATTTGCCTGATTCACCTGCTTTTGCAGAGAGCTCAATAACTTCTGCCGCCTGAATTTTTTCAGCTTGTGCAAGAGCTTCCTGATGAAGTTTTTCAGCCTTGGCTTTGATTCTTGCCATATCTCTTTCTCTTGCTTCAAGTGAGCCTTTTGTTGCTCTTTCGGCCAAGTTGTTCGGAATCAGATAGTTTCTTGCATAACCGTCTTTAACGTTTACTATATCGCCAACTTCGCCAATATTTTGAACATCTTTTTTAAGTATAAGCTGCATTTGTTTTCTCCTTGTTTATTTTTATTAAGTAAGGCTATCTTAAATAAAACACGGGGTTTTTTCAAGTCCTTAGCTTAAAAATTGTTATTTCTTCTTCTTTTTCTTTGAAGAGCCTGTGGTTTCTTTGGTTTCCGTTTCCTTTTTCTCTTCTTGCTCTTCACAGGAAGATTCTTCTTCCGCTTTCTCTTCTTTGTTTTCTGTTTCTTCGTCTTTTTCTTCTATATTTTTTTGAGCTTTTTCAATAAGCTCGCTGTCGATTTCTTCACCGTCAGCAAGTGCCATAGCTTTTTCTTTAATTAAACCTTCGAGTTCTTTTACTATTTCTTCCGCTTTTTTCTGGTTTTTAAGGCTCTGCTCTTTAATTGCTTCATCAATTTCATCATCCGTTTTCGGACGTGTAACGGGAATGCTCAAGTTTAAAATTGTTTTATTTTCAAGCGCGTCAATTTGAAGCTGGAAGTTTTCATCATCGATTTCCATATATTTTGAAACAACGGAAACAAGCTCTTCTTTCATCATCTGAATAGCACGTTCCGAAAAACCTGCCCTGTCTTGCAAAAGAACGGTTTTCAATCTGTTGATTGCAACCCCTTTTGTCGGGTCAACTTCTTCTGTTGATGTAAAAAAGCTTAAGACCTTGTTATATAAATCATGAAAAATATCTTTCATTATTCAGCCTTCGCTTTCTTTGACATAAATTTCTGCGTGAATTTTTTAATTTTTTCGATAATATTTTTCGGCTGATCGATATCAAGGAAGGGCACTTCTTCCCCCTGGATTCTTCTTGCAACGTTTAAGTATGCCTGCCCTGCAAGAGATTTTTCATCGTTTACAATAGGTTCACCTTTGTTTGTTGATGTAATAACGCCCGTATCCTCGGGGATAACGCCGATAAGTTCGGCGGATAAGATTTCAACAACATCTTCAACGCTCATCATATCATTTGTTTTAATCAAATTCGGGCGAACTCTGTTTACAAGAAGTCTGTATTTTTTAACATCTTCTTTAGATTCCAAAAGTCCTATAATTCTGTCTGCATCACGAATAGCGGACATCTCAGGTGTTGTAACAACAATTGCTTCATTTGCGCCTGCAACAGCATTCTGGAAACCTTGTTCAATACCTGCGGGGCAATCAACAAGAATATAGTCAAATTCTTTTTTTAATGTTTCGCAAATTTCTTTCAACTGGTCAGCGTTTACTGCGGACTTGTCCCTTGTCTGTGCTGCTGCTAAAAGGCAAAGGTTCGGATTTTTCTTGTCTTTTACAAGGGCCTGTTTCAGTTTACATCTTTCTTCAACAACATCTACAATCGTGTAAACAATACGGTTTTCAAGGCCAAGCAATAAATCAAGGTTTCTAAGGCCGATATCGGTGTCTATCAAAACAACCTTATTTCCGCCTTTTGCAAGCGCTGTACCTATATTGGCAGAAGTTGTGGTTTTCCCAACCCCGCCCTTTCCTGATGTGATTACAATAACAGAACCTGTCATATATCTTTACTCCTATTGATTAGCCATTTTAAACAACACAATATTATCTTCCACAATCCTTGCTTCTTCGGGTGTGAAGATTGCAGATTTAACAATGTAAGGTATATTTCCGCCGTCAGGGCGCCTTGAATAGCAGTTTGCAATTCTTAATTGAACGGCATTCATTTTTAACGCTCTTATTCTTGCTTCCCTGTTTCCGCTGCAGCCTGCGTGTGCTATTGAACCCAAAACACCCCAAACGGTGATATCACCCGTTGCTTTAATTTCGGAGCCCGGGTGGCAATCTCCTATGATTACTATATTGCCGTCAAATTCAAGGGTTTGGCCGCTTCTTAAGGTTTGATTAACATAAATTGTCTGCTTGCTGTCAATCACAACAGGGTCGGTTGTAGGCGGTGCGTAGAAATCAACTTCTTCAAGGTCTGATTCATCCTGAAGGTTTTCATCGCTTGCTTTTTTATATACTGTAATAGTCTGCCTTTGAAGCCCTTCAAATTCTTCCTCGGGTGATTTTACGGGGATTTCTTCCTTCGGCGCTTCACTTATAATATCATTTTTGATTTCTTTTTGAGCTTTTGTTTTTACAGGCTTTGGAGGCTCTGCAATTGCCTCTTCGGGAAGCTCTGTTTTCAGTTCATCAAATTTGTTTGTAACCATTGTTGTAACAACCGTTTCAGGTCCAAGAACCAGCCCTTCCGCAAGACCTGTTGTCTTTGGGGCAAGGTTTTCAGGTATAGCTTCTTCTTTTGAAGTTTCTTTTACAGCTTCTTTTTTTGGTTCTTCAATATTTAATTGAGCGGCCTGAGCCTGTTCACTTTGTACCATATCAGCATTTGCCGCTTTTTTAAGCTTCATAACCTTTGCTCTTGTTACCTTTATTCCCATGCTTTCGCAGGCATTCTGGGTAATTAAAGAGGTTGTTTCAACATTAACAAGCTGTGAATTATAGCTTTCAATCAAAGATTTAATGCTTAAAATCTGGGATTGATTTAAAACATTGTCCTTTAGTTTTAAAGAAATTCCTCTGCCTGAAGCGTTTGGAATTTCAAGCGCCAGAGAAACATTGTTGATAATTTCACCCGTATTTGTGCATTCGCTCAAATCTATTACAAAAAGTCCGATATCTTCCATAAAATTTCATACCTCAATCTTAGCTTATTATCTACCTTATCTTAAAATCAATATAAAAACAATTAATTATAAAGAAAAATTGCGCCCGAAATCATGATGTGGCGTACATTTACCATGGATTGCGGTCAATTTTTATTCTTTATGTGTTTTAATTTAAGTGTGTTAATTTAATTGGGGCTAACGACTCAAAGGCATTTATATGCAGGTTTTATCACTTCAAAGCATTCTAAACACTAACACTTTTAAAGATTTTCACACTCCAAACAGTGCAGTTTGCAGCACCCTCGGCGTTCATTCGCATCTTAATAATATTGAAAACAAAGCAGCCGATGTTGTGAGAGCCGAAAAATCTTCCCGAAAAAACGGAATTAAAAAGATACTCCCACTTGCAGGAGCTGTCATCGGTACTCTTTTGCCGCTTGTTATTTTGAACAACTTTAAAGGGAAGAGTTTGAATATGAAAATTTTGAAAGACGGTGTGCCGCTTGAAAAATTGAAAGAAATTGGTGAATATTTTGAAATAGAAGGTGCAAAAGAAATTCTTTTAACGGCAGGCGGGGCAATAGCGGGCGGTCTTTCTGGCGGCGTGATTTATGATAAAAATAAAGAAAACAGAAAAGAAAAGGTGAAAGAAGCGGTTTTTGAGATGACAAACATTACTGTTCCAACATTAATAGCGGCAGGGACTTTAGATTTGCTTAAATCCAAAAAACTTGATAAAGGACTTTTTAAGTTTGCTCCGTTTGTTTTAGGGCTTGGTGCAGGAATTCCTTTGGCTTCAAAAGTTTCAGGGTTTATCAGTAAGAAAATATTCAAAGAAGATAAAGACGGTATCAGGAAATTTCATCCTAAAGATTTTCTCGTGCATGCGGATGATATGGTTGAAATGCTTGTTCTTCTTAAGATTCCTTTTGCAAAGCAATTACATATCGATAAGCTTTTAGCTTTGATTTATGCAAAATGCGGATATGAAACAGGTATCAAAGACACTGATAACAAAGGACACGGACATCACCATTAACCGTTAATCAATAATTCTTACATCACATTTTGCACTGAGATGTTCTTTATTTGAATTCATATGTTGAATAAATAAATCTTTAGCATTCAGGTTTAAGGGAAGAGCTTCTTTAAAAAGCTTGTCTTTAATAAGAGGGTTTTTTGATTTTACAAAGAATTTTTTAACGTTTGCAATTGTGTAAGTTTCATCCGGTTTTACGGGTTCCCCTGTTTTTTCAAAGATTACATATTTTGCAAGTTCATCGGGTTTTTTTCCAATATGTGCCCCCAAAAGAAGGTTTCCCTTGTCTATTATAAGTCCCGAATAGTGCATCAGAGGACATCTTTCAGGTGCGGGCTCGTTAAATAAAAGGTTATCAAGAATTAATTCTATAAGTAGAGAGCCTGAAACTTTGTTTTTATAAAGCTCTGCGTCGTTTTGAGTAATACCGTTTAATGCTTCCAGAATTCTTATTATGTTTGTTCCGCCCGAATGAAGAGTATCCAAAGAAGTTCTTATTGCAGAAGCGTTTATTCCAAAAATATCAACATCGGGGTGTTCGGATTGAATTTCCGTCAGAATCGAATCCGTTATAAAATTTGCAAGAAAATTATTTTTGCTTCTCACATGTTCAACGCTTAAGGTTTCTACATCAGGGCTTGTCGGGGTTATTTTAAAATCGTTTAATAAATCTCTAAAGAACATGCCTTTGTAATATCCTTCAAAAAAGCTTCCGGTTCTTGGCTTGTTGAAAGGATAATAACTGCTGATTTGTATGTCATCTTTTAAATTTCCGTCATCATCAATAAAGAATTTGACATTAACGTGTTTTTTAAAATTTTGCGACAATTTGGCAATTTTTACACCGTTTATATCGCTTATTTCATCTCTGTGTTCGTGTCCGTCAAAAATTATATTGATTTTGCTGCCAAGTTTTCTTGCAAGGTTTTCAGAAAAATTTGCACCCGTATGAGAAGAAACCACAACAAGCCCTTTAGGGTTTTCTTTTTTAAATTCTTCAATTCTTCTTACCGTATCATCGAATGTTCTTTTGTAATCTTCGGGGCTCAAAAGTTTTTCTGCCTTATATTTTGTATCAAGAAAGGCTATTCCTTTAACCCCCTTTGCATAATATGGCATATTTACGGGGCTTATTCCAAGGAATAATACTTTGTGTTTTAAATTCGGATTTTTATCATCTTTGATTTCCAAAATATCTTGCTGAACAATTTTTCCGCCCTCCGTTTCATCTTCTAAAACGGGGGAATTTTGAACATCAAGGTTTGTCATAAGGATTTTAGCGTCAATTTCATCCGCTATTCTTTTAAATTCTTTTTCGCCTGCGTCAAATTCGTGGTTTCCTGCTAAGAAATATACGGGCATATCGGTGCCGTATTCTGAAGTCTGTTTTTTGGAAGGGTCAATAAGTTTTTTTAACCTTTCCATAAAAGTGTTAAAAAACTCAATCTGGAAAAAGTGTGAATTTGCGTTCGGGTTTGATTGATAACCTTTTGTACCGCCTGAAATAAACCAATCTCCTGCAATTATCTGAACGTTTTTGTTACCTTTTTTATTTTCAAGGAAAAGCACATCCCTATTATCTTCAATGCTTGAAAAGAAGGTATCGAGCCTGTCCAGATTGCCGTGGTTGTCTGAAAATGCGTTAATATTCAGAGCAGCACCTTTAAAACTTGTATTAAAATTTATTACGGGTTGAATTTTCATGATTTGTATTCAATTAAACAACATAAATAAAAAAGTTTGATAGAATTTTATTATTTTGCTAATATTTTTGTTATGAAAAAGATTTTATTATTTATTGCAGCGCTGCTGCTGTTTTTACCGATTTTGCCCGTATTTGCCGATGAACCCTGGGAAGAAGATGACGGGCTCAGGTATATAATTTTAAAAACAACATTTGATTATACTCCTCTAAGAGAGGCGCCGAGCACGAATGCTCAAAGGTATACCCACTTAAGAAAAGGTGTATCCGTTTATGCGGAAGAATATGATTCAAATTTTTATATTCTTGATTTTGGAACAAGCAAAAGATACTGGGTAGAAAAAAAATATGTAACCCCTGTTAGTAAAGTTGTTGAAAAGAGGGGCACAAAGATTTCCAACATAAAAATTTATGATAACAAAGAAAATTATCTGGTAAAAATTAAGACCAAAACCAAAATGCAAACTCCGTATAAAATTGCCCAAACAGGCAATGAGCTCGGGTTTCAAATGTATAATATAGATTTAAAGAAAAATAAAAAAAGAAGCCGAAAAAATAAAGAAACATACGGAATAAAAATTAATTCAAGCAATATAGAGGGTTTTAACGTATTTATGATGAAACCCTCAGTAAATTCAGGTGTTCTTGCGCTGAATTATAAAAGCAGGGTACCTATTTTCGGATATGATGTAAAAAGGAAGGATAACGCTTTAATTCTTCAAATCAGAAAGCCGATTGACATTAAATCAAAAAAGCCGTTAAAAGGTGTTAAAATTGCGCTTGATGCGGGCCATGGTGGAAGTGAACCGGGGTGTGTTTCAAGGGGAATTAAAGAGAAGGATGTAAACCTCCAAATTACAAAGAAGCTTAATAAAGAATTGAAAAAACGGGGCGCAAAAACCGTTTTAACAAGAAAAAAAGATATTGATGTCGAGCTTTATAAAAGGGTCGAGATGGCAAAAGACGGCAATGCTGATTTTCTGATAAGTATTCATCAAAACTCGCTTGCTAACCCCGAAAACTATGAAAAAAAGCATGGGGCGGGTGTATATTATTATAATCAAAATGCAAAAGCTCTCGCTGAAAGTGTTCAAGAACATCTTGTGCGTGCAACGGGCTTTAGGGATGACGGTGTTTTTAATTCATCTCTTGCGCTCACCCGTACAACAGACCCTGTAAGCATATTGGTTGAATGCGGATATTTAATTCACCCGTATGAGAGAGTGAAATTAACCGATGAAGATTTTCAAACCACTGTTGCGGAAGGCATTGCAAACGGAATTGAAAAACATTTAAGATACTTAAAAAACCATCAATATAAAAGGCTTAAATATTCAAGACGCGAAGCGCTGTAGACGATAAACCGTAAAAAAGCAGTAAACCTTCGCGTTATGATACGGATTTTTTTACAAAGGTTATTTGAGCTCAATCATTCTTTGGATTGAATTCAGCGCCTTTTGTCTTATTTCTTCTTCAACCGTTACTTCAAATTGGTCATACAGAAGCGAGTTTAAAATATCATCAAGCGTATTCCACTTCATATTGTGGCAAATAAGCTTCGATGAAGCCAAAATAAATTCTTTTTCGGGAAAATCCCGTTTTAATCTGTCAATAACGCCTTTTTCCGTTGCGATTATATACTGTTTATGATTTGTGCTTTCGCAGTATTGCATAATCTGTGTTGTAGACCCGACAAAATCCGCAAGTTTTACAACTTCCTGATGACATTCGGGGTGTACCAGAATTTTTGCGTCTTTGTACATTATCTTCATCTTAACAATTTCATCAGGGATAATTCTAAGATGGGTCGGGCAAAAACCGGGGTAACTTATAACTTCAACATCGGGTAAATTTTTCTGTACCCAGCTTCCAAGATAGCAATCCGGTGCGAAAAGCACTTTTTTTAGCCCCAGGGATTTTACAACATTTACGGCATTTGCGCTTGTGCAGCAAATATCACATTGTGCCTTAACTTCTGCGGATGAATTTACATAGCACACAAGCGGAACATCGGGGTACTTTTCTTTAAACTCTTTTACCTGTTTAAGATTTATCATATCGGCCATATTACAGCCAGAGTTTTTGTTTGGAAGGAGCACTTTTTTATCGGGAGATAAGATTTTTGCGGTTTCTGCCATAAAGTATACACCTGCAAAAACAATAATTTCGGCATCGGTTTTGCTTGCAAGACGGCTCAAGCCGAGAGAATCTCCCACATAATCCGCAACAAAATCAATTTCAGGATTTTGATAGCAATGTGCAAGGATTATTGCGTTTTTTTCCTTTTTAAGTTTATTAATTTTTTCGATAAGTTCAGTATTTGTCAAGGTTGTACTTCTCTGGTTTTTTAAAATAAAGGGAAAAACTCCCCGATTGGTTTTTATTATAAAACAAAAAAATAAATCGCAAAGGTTGTCTTATATAATTTATACAATGTCTTTATGTTTAAAAGTTTTTTCCCCTTTAGCATATTCTGCTACGGTTTGCCCTTTGCCTTCAAGTTTATACTTATAAATGCAAAGTCCGTCAAGGCCTACAGGTCCTCTGGCATGGGTTTTATTTGTCGAAATGCCGACTTCTGCCCCGAAACCGTATCTGAAACCGTCTGAAAATCTTGTGGAAGCGTTTTTAAATACACCTGCAGAATCCACATTGTTCATAAAAATTTCCGCATTTTCATTGTTACTTGTAATGATTGAATCGGTGTGGTGTGAACCGAACGTATTAATGTGTTCGATAGCTTCATCCAAAGAATTAACGGTTTTTATGTTTAAAACGGTATCTGAATATTCAACCCCAAATTCTTCAGGGTTTTCAATAACTTCAATTCCCGCCTCGATTAATGCTTCTTTTAATTCCGCGGTGTATGGGAAGTTTTTGTGTATCAAAATTGTTTCAACCGCATTGCATGCTGTTGGATATTGAGTTTTGGCGTCAATACAGATTTTTTTTGCCATATTAAAATCTGCCGTCTCATCGACAAATATATGACAAATCCCTGAAGCATGGCCTAATACCGGAATTTTGGTATTTTCCTGAATAAATCTTACAAGCTTGTTTGAACCCCTCGGGATAATTAAATCAATATATCCGTCTTTTGAGAGCATTTCTTTAATATCATCGTGTGAAAAAACAAGATTTACCGCACTTTTCGGGAAACCTTCTGTATTGTTAAGTGCTTCCGTTATGATTTCAAAAATGGCTCTGTTTGTATTGTTGGCTTCGCTTCCGCCCTTTAAAATTACAGCATTGCCTGATTTTATTGCAAGAGATGAAATCTGGCTTATAACATCGGGGCGGGCTTCAAAAATTATCCCGAGAACGCCTATCGGTGTGGTTATTTTCTTTAAAATAAGTTCTTCATCAAGCTCGCGCACAAAAAGAGTCTTATTTACAGGGTCTTCAAGTTTTATCACATCGTAAATTCCCTGTATCATATCGCGCATTTTGTTTTCATCAAGCTTTAGCCTGCCATATGTCGCTTTTGTGATTTTTCCTGTATCGACAAGTGTTTGAGCATATTCTAAATCTTTTTTGTTTGCTTCATAAATTTTTTCTTTATTTAATTCGATATTTTTTGCAACGGCATCGAGGGCCTTGTTTTTTATTTCCGTGTTTAGCCCCATAAGCTTTATTTTGGCTCTGTTTGCCTCTTTTACAATTTCATTAATATTCATAATTTCCTGCTTTAGTTTCTTGATTAAAGTAAAACCAGATTATCTTTGCTTATAACATCGTCGCTTTGTTTATGTCCGAGAATTTCTTTAATTTTATCGCTGTGAACCCCGATAAGTTTTTCACATTCTGCTGATGTGTAGTTTGCAACGCCTCTTGCAAATTCACTTCCATTTTCATCCAGAATGCTTATGACTTCGCCATTGTCGAAAACTCCTGCAACCGCAAGCGTTCCAATCGGGAGCAAACTTGTCTGTTTTTCTATAAGCGCTTTTTTGGCTCCGTCGTTTACAACAAGGCCGCCCCTCAGGTTTGTAGCGTATGCTATCCATCTTTGTTTTGAAGATAATTTGTTTGTGGATAGGAAAACCGTTCCCACATCTTCATTATTAAATATTTTCTTTAAAATTCCTTCTCTTTTGCCGTTTACAATCATTGCACTCGAGCCTGAATTTGTCACTACTTTTGCTGCCGCAAGTTTTGTAATCATTCCGCCTCTTCCTCCAAGGGAAGCACCTGAAGCCAATTTTTCAATCTTTGCGTTCACTTTTTCAACAACGGGTATTAATTTTGCATCCTCAAATTCTTTCGGGTTTTTATCATAAAGCCCGTCAATATCAGACACCATAACGAGCAAATCTGCGTCAAGTTTGCTTGCAACAAGGGCTGAAAGTTTATCGTTATCAGAAAAACAAACCTGTGCCACCTCGCTTGTTGAAACGGTGTCGTTCTGGTTAATTATAGGAATTATCCCACACTCCAAAAGGCGGCATAAAGTGTTTCTCAGGTTTAAATATCTTTTTCTGTTTGAAAAATCATCTTCGGTAAGCAGCACCTGAGAGACGGTAATACCGTATTTTTCAAACCCTTCCTGCCATATTTTCATTAAAAAAGGCTGGCCGATAGAAGCTGCTGCCTGCTTGTCTACCGTTGTGTTCGAAGCGGTTTTTACGGGGCAAAGTTTTTTCATTCCGAGCGCAACAGAGCCTGAGGATACAATAATTACTTCTTTTCCTTTTTTATAAAGTTTTGAAATATCTTCAACAAAAGAATACAGGCGGGATAAAGATATATCCCCTTCATCGTTTCTTAAAATATTCGTTCCGAATTTGAAAACTACTCTTTTTATATTTCCCGTGTTCATTCTTACGCTACCTTAAAGCCTATCAAAAGGGAGATTTCCGTATGCTTCAGTCCGAACGTTTCAGCAAGGCTTTCGCTTGTTACTTCGCCTCTGAAGGTATTCACTCCCATTCTTAAAGATTCGTTTTCTTTCAGTGCCATAAATGTGCCGAATTTACCGATTTCTTTAACATAAGGAAGTATAGCATAAGAATACGCAAAAGAGGAGGTTCTTGGTGTCAAAGAGGGTAAATTTGGCACGGCACAGTGTAATATGCCGAATTTTTCAAAGACAGGATTTTTAAGAGTGGTGATTTTATCCATAGTCTCAATGTTTCCGCCCTGATCAATTGCAACATCAATTATAAAGCTGCCTTTTTTCATCTCCTGTACGACATCCGCGCTTACAAGCTTCGGGGCTTTTCTTCCGGGTAAAAGCACGGCGCCCACAAGGATATCCGCTTTTTTGCATTCTTCTTTAACGGTATAAGGGTTGCAGTAATGGGTTTTAAGCTGTCCCTGAAAGAGTAAATCCAACTCTGCTAAGCGTTTTGAGTTAATATCCAAAACGGAAACATCCGCACCCATACCAAGAGCTACTTTTGCAGCATTTGCGCCTACAACTCCGCCCCCGAGTATTACGACTTTCCCCGGCTGTACCCCCGGTACTCCGCCCAAAAGCACGCCCGAACCGCCGTTAACGGATTCCAAATAATTTGCCCCAAGCTGAATACTTAATCTTCCTGCAACTTCGCTCATAGGTCTTAAAAGGGGCAGTTCTTTGTTTGCTGTTTCAACGGATTCGCTTGCAATTGCGCAGACTTTTTTCTTTAAAAGCTCACGTGTCAATTCTTCTTCGACCGCAAGGTGCATATATGAAAAAATTACCTGATCTTCTTTGAAAAATTCATACTCGGATTTTTGCGGCTCTTTTACTTTAACGATAACATTTGCAAGTTCCCAAAGTTCTTTTGCCGTGTCTATAATTTTGGCACCGCTTTGAACATATTGTTCATCCGAAAAACCGCTAAGTTTTCCTGCATTGGTTTCAACAAGCACTTCATAACCGTCTGCAACAAGCATTGAAATGCAGTCAGGAGTTAATGCTACTCTTGTTTCATCGGTTTTAAGTTCTTTCGGGATACCAAAAACGGTTTTCATTTTCATAAAAAATCCTTACTTTTATATAAAGTGCCTCTGTCGGTTGCTTATACAGGCTGCGTTTCGAGAGCTTCTTCGATTTCATCAATTATAAGCTTAATTGCGTCAGTCTTATTTTCGGCGCAAATTACAGGGCGTCCTACTACCATATAATCAACGCCTGAATGGATGGCGTCTGTCGGTGTTACAACTCTTACCTGATCATTTACGACACTCCAGGTCGGGCGGATTGCAGGACACACAATTATAAAGTCTTCACCACATTCTCTTCTTATTGCAGGAACCTCTGAAGCTGAAGCCACAACTCCGTCAAGTCCTGCGTCCTGCGCCATTTTTGCAAGGCCGTCAACATAATCGTCTATGTTCATATTTACATTCAATTCCTGAGTTAATGTTTTTTGGCCAAAGCTTGAAAGCAAGGTTACACCAAGAATAACCGGCATTTGTTTTCCAAGCCTTTTGGCAGTTTCTCCTGCAAGTTTTACTGTTGTTGAAAGCATTTTTGAACCGCCTTTAATATGGACATCAAAAAAGC
The DNA here is from genome assembly GCA_910578465.1 of uncultured Vampirovibrio sp. GTDB lineage: Bacteria > Cyanobacteriota > Vampirovibrionia > Gastranaerophilales > Gastranaerophilaceae > MGBC122484. The sequence goes on from CAJTPW010000003.1 coordinate 24,542, forward strand.
TCACATCGTTTTTCACAAGGTTTGCGGAAGCTCTTGCAACGGTGTTTGGAATATCGTGGAATTTGCCGTCAAAGAACACTTTGCCGCCAAGCTCATGTATCATTTTAATAACTTCAAACCCGCAGGATGTGTAAAGCTGCAGCCCTACCTTAAAAAAGCCGACATAATCTTTTAATTCAAGAACGAGTCTTTTTGTTTCATCAAAATCATCAACATCCAAAGCAAGAATAATTCTGTCTTTTGCGGTTTTTGGTTTTTCTATTTTCATCTTAAAATGCCTTTTAAAAATAGCAGTAACTCATTCTATCATATAAAACCCTGCGTTTGCAATAATCCTAAAATCCGCATTTAGATGGGCTTTAAAAACCGCAGTTTAAAAAAAATATTTCATATCAACCTTAAAAAATTCAGCAAGTTTATATAAAGTTTTTATATTTATTGAATGTTTTCCGTTTTCGATATTTGACAGGTGGTCTCTTGAAATTTCGACTTCGAAGGCGACCGCTTCCTGGGAGAGCTCTTTTTCAAGTCTCAAATGTTTTAATCTTCTGCCTATTTCATTCTGCAATGCCTTAATGCCCATATAAAAATTTTAGAATGCAAGTAATCTTTTATCTGTCGAATATTTTCTACAAAATATGGTTAAATTTCTCTATATACATGGGTTTACATGATTTAAAATTTATACTAATATAAAACAAAGAAGAAAAAGAAAAGATAGAAAGGCGGATAATGTATAAACTAACCACTCGGATAATACCCACATGGGTAATGAAAGTCATTCAATCAACCCTCACTCGCAGGTCAGTCCCTTTGTGTAATCGTGCCCAACATCATAAAACCCTCGCTTTTTCTTTGGTTGAAATGTTAATGGCGCTCTTAGTGGCGTCATTGTTACTCGCGGCTCTTGCGCCCGTTATGACAAAACGCATGGACGAGGCGAAGATTAATATTTCAGGTATCGGTGCAGCGCAATACGATAAAGACGCAATTGTTCAGGTTTATACCGAGGACAGCGTTTTCAATGTTCCATACGATGTAAACTCAATAAAATTAACCCTTATGGGCGCAGGCGGAGCGGGAGGAAACGCCGTGAAAGGCGATGCGACCTTTACAAACCCAAGCTCCGTACAAAGCTGGAAAGTTCCAGAAGGCGTTACAAAACTTCGTATTTTCATGATAGGCGGCGGTGGCGGAGGAGCCTCAGGCGGTGTGGGTAACGGCACAGCGACCATTCCCGCGGGCGGAGACGGGAACACATATAAAGATTTCTTAACGGCAGGCGAGCATGCCTTTACAATTCCAAGCAATGCGACGGCGGTTCCTGCGGTGGATGAGAGGTGTAAAGCAAGCGGAATTTCAAGCTGGACAGGCGTATCGGACGGTAAAACCTACACTCCCGGTAAAGTTGCAGTCTCTGTCACCGCCTGCGGCGGCGGAGGTGGCGGTGGAGGAGGATATGCTGGTTATGGTGGAGGAGGTGGCTCTGGAGGGTATATTCAAAATGTTCAACTATCAGGAACCTTATCGACTATTTATGTAAAAATTGGCGGAGGTGGCGGGGGTGGAGGTGCACGCGCAACTAATGGTTTACAAAATGGACTTGCAGGTGGTTATGCAGCTGGTGGTGGAGGTGGTGGAACTTGTAGCGGAGGTGGATATATAGGTAATGGTGGTAATGGTGGAATATCAGGTGGTAAAGGGGGCAAAGCTGCAATACAGTGGGCTTACGGATATGCAGGTAATGGTGAAAATGGAGATGGACAAATTATGGCTGCTCCTGGAAAATTAACCACCAGAACGGATAGTTTATATTATGGTGGTGTGGGTGGTTACGGGAGTTTACATGCTGGTGGAGGCGGAGGCGGTGGAAATGCTGCTGCAGGTGGTGGTGGGGGAGGAGGGCCAACAACAGTTTCTACGGCTTCAGATACAAATGGCAATATTTTAGTTCAAGCAAGTGGAGGTGGCGGCGGCGGAGGAGGTTATTATACTGGCGGTAGTGGTGGAGGCGGAGGTGGAAATGATGGCGGAGGTGGCGGTGGAGGCGGTTTGTGCTGCGCTGGCAGTGTTGGACTTGGAGGTTTAGGTATCAATGGTGGTTTTGACGGAGCAAATGGTATTCTTACAAACACTACAGGTGCTGGACACGGCAATGGAGGGGCGGGTGGTGGTGGAAAAGGTGGTAGCAGTGGTAATGGAACGAGTGGTGGCAAAATTAATACAATATTTGGTAGCAGTCACTGTAATGGAGGTAACGGTAATACAGGGAGCGATGGCGATTGCTCTGGAAACGGGGCAGGTTCAACAGGCATGCCTGGGGCGTTGAGGTTGTATTATACATATCCTGCCCTGAAATGCGATTATAGTCTCCCTGCAAACGGCGGTGGAGGCGGGGGCGCAGGCCAGATAACCGTCGGCGAAATCGCAGTCACCCCGGGTGAAACCCTCTATTTTGAAGTGGGCAAAGGCGGTCCTTCCCAAACAACGGCAGGAAAAGCGGGCAACGCGGGTAACGCAACCTATATCCGCCGCGGCAGCGCCTCAGGCACAATCATAGCAACGGCTTTAGGCGGAAACGCAGGCCAATACACATCATCCGAAACCACCCAATCCCAAGGCGGCGCCAAAAGGCCTGTCAGCATTGTAAAAACGCCTGACACAACGGGGGATGGCAACTGGCTGAACAAAACCTTCGGTACGGGAGATTACGGACAGGGTTCAAACGGTCAATTAGCCTCATCTTCAGGCTTTGGCGGAAAGGGCGGAAACTCCCAATTTAAAGACCTCACCATATTTCAGGGCGGTGCAGGCGGAAATAGTGTTAAAAACGGCTCCTCGCCAAACGCTGCAAGCTACGGTGCAGGCGGAGGCGGAGGCTCGGGCACCACAACATCCGCTGAATCTGCTGGAATAGGCGCCGCAGGGGCCAGCGGATATATATACATCGAATACGGCGGCTCAAACGGCGGGGGCGGCACCGCAGGCGAATTTATATCAAAAAGAATAAACGTAAAACCGAGCACCGAGATGACAATTCACATAGGAAAAGGTGTGGACAACGCAAACGGCGGTGAAACGAACGCCACATATGAAATCGGTGGCGGGAAAACAGAAACAACCAAAGCACGCGGCGGTATCAGAGGAAATGACGGCGGGATGACCGCAGGGGCGCACGGAGCCGTAAAGCTTTTGGTTGACGCTTCGGGAAACAAACTGAATAACTACACTGAAAACGAAGCGGACCCCGTGAACGGAAAGGCAGGCACCGACACATTCGGCGGTGTCGGCGGTTTTATGCAGTACCTTTATAAAAACGCGGACGGGACGGATGCAAACTATGTCAAAGACAGGGACGGTAAGTTTGCGGGGCCTTCTGTCGGCGGGTGCGGCGGAAATGTGACCTCTGCAATGGAATGTAACGCACAAACTGGCGGTGCACACGGTAAGCAGGGCGTATTCGGCGGCGGTGGAGGCGGCGGTGCAATCGTTGACGGGGTGAATGGTACGGGCGCGCGCGGAGGAGACGGCTTTGTGATTATTGAATACAAAAGCACATCGATATGATGAAGTGTTTATTTATGGATGTTGGGCAGGTATGCCCAACCTGCTCTTCGCGTAGTCCAGTGTTACACCAGCCCACCGCCTTATCGACGCTGTGCAGGTGCTCGCATCCTAGAAGCCCGCTCGGTCTCATTGGACGCGTCGCGTCACAATTCGACTCTCACTAAGGCTTCTGAGGAAATCAAAAGATTTCCACGTCGCTATCGTACGGTTCCGCCACTTCACAAATGCTCAACGCATTTGTTCGGTGACTGTACACACGGCTCATGCAATTTTTAGATGAACAACTTTTCGGGGCGTATGTGTAACCTTTGCGCCCCCTTTTTTTTAAAATTGTCGAACAAGCTTTTCTTAAAGGATTTTATGTTGTTTTGAACCTAATTTTTTTCAAACACAAGTTTAAACTGTGAGTTTATATCGGCATTTGATTCTTTGAATCCTGCTTTTTTCAAGCTGTCAGGAAAAATTTTGTCTGAATAATCGGCGGTATAGTCAAAAAAACCTATGACAACAACAGAGCCCGGTGCAAGTTTTTCATACAGCGCTTCTGCGTAGCCGTCGTATTCACTGCTGTTGATATACGGCCACATGTTTCGACACATAACAAGAGACGGGTTTTTGTTATCAATATTTTTAATATCATCTAAAATATTGGCACAGCTGAACTTTATCGGAGAAATAACGTTTTGGCGAAGTGTTGCGCCGTATGAGTGGTCATCAGGCATTAAAAGGCCTTTAAGTTCGCTGTCTTCGACACCAAGTGCTTTTTGTGCACGGCTGAATGTCTGGGGGATATAAATTCGTTTTGTTTTTTGGGCAATGGTATCTTGAATAATCAGTTTTGTATCCAAATCTTTTGCATAGATCGGGAAAAACTTTTTGGCGTCTTCTTTGAATCGTGTTTGTAAAAGAATTGACAGACTGTAAGGTTCTTCGCCCGTTGAAGCTGCGTAATTATATGTATTTACTTTTTTGCAATCTTTAAATTGTTTATATAAAAAGTTTCCAAATTGCTTCCAATCGATATCATCTCTGAACATATCCGTTGTATTATTGCAAAAAATCTTATTATTTTTGCCAAGAATTTGCCCTCTTTTTAATTTTTGCGCCGGAGGCTTTTTGCAATGTCTGATGTAATTTTTTTGGTTTACGCCATTATGACATCTTTCAAAAGAATCAGGTGCAATGTAAATATTTCTTAAGCGGTTATTTTCCTGAGGGTTTCCGCAAAGATGAGGGCTTTTGAAATGGTTTTGTGTACTAAAATCGTTATTTGCTGAAGATATTTTCATTTAAAAATCTGTTCGGTTTTTTATTTTGTGTTTATTTTGTTTTCATACTGCTTTTATATATTGCTAAAGAATGAATGGTTGTTATATAAAAACAAAACAAAAAATAATTTGCAGGTTTTATTGTTTCAAATCTTCAAATAAAACGCTTGATAAATATCTTTCTCCGTAATCAGGGAGAATAACCACAATAATTTTATCTTTGTTTTCCGGGCGTTTTGAAACTTTAAGCGCACCAAACATTGCAGCACCTGATGATATTCCGCAGAGAATTCCTTCATATTTTGCAAGGTTTTTAGCGGTTTCTATCGCATCCTCATCCTTAACTTTTATAATTTCATCTAAAATACTGACATCAAGTGTTTTTGGAATAAATCCTGCGCCTATGCCCTGAATTTTATGAGGCCCTGAAGGCTCGCCCGAAAGCACGGCAGATGTTGCAGGTTCAACTGCAATTGCTTTAAAATTCGGCAGTTCTTTTTTAATTGCGCGGGAAATACCTGTAATTGTACCCCCTGTTCCAACTCCCGCAACAAGGATATCAACTCTTTTATCCGTATCATTTAAAATTTCAACAGCCGTTGTTTTTTCATGAGCCATAGGGTTATCGGGGTTTACAAACTGTCCTGCAATAATTGAATCTTTGATTTCCTTATGAAGTTCTTCCGCTTTTTCAATAGCACCCTTCATTCCTTTGGCACCTTCTGTGAGAATGAGCTCTGCGCCATATGCTTTCATTAAAACCCTGCGTTCAATGCTCATAGTATCAGGCATGGTGATTATCAATCTATAGCCTTTAATGGCGCACACCCAGGCAAGGCCTATCCCTGTATTTCCGCTTGTAGGCTCTATTATAACGGTTTTTTCGGGGGAAATTTCACCTCTTTTTTCAGCCTCCTTAATCATATTTAAGGCAACCCTGTCTTTAATTGAATTTGCAGGGTTAAAACATTCAAGCTTAGCATAAATTTTAGCATAGCCTTCTTTGTTTAATTTATTAATTTCAACAAGCGGGGTATTTCCCGTGAGTTCGCACAAACTTTTTGCAACTTTCATTTTAAAATCCTTTTTATCAGGTCTTATTCTCACAATTGTTTCATTATTTAAAAATTTGTCAATTGTCTGTCAATTGCTAAAAAAATTTTTCAGGGTTTTTATTGTTGATATGAGAATATCATTTAATAACTTATATAATAATGTATCGTTTTGCAAAAAGGATAAAAATATAAGAAAAGCTGATACTATTCAAAGACTTACAAGACTTGCATTTCCTGTATTAAGCGCAACTTATGCGGATACTTTTTACGGTTGTCTTAGCGACGGTTCTTCAAAACAACAAGCTGCAAGCAAGATAAGCAGCGGGTTGATGAAAAGAATTTGTTCAATGAGAAACAATTTTGCTTATGCCGAAAAATTGGCTGTGTATAGCCAATTTGATAAGAAAATGATTTATATTCTTGATGCAATAGCAAAAAATAAGATAGGTAATTGTTCCGAAAATGCAAAACTTGCTCTTGCCGCGCTTTGTGCAAACGGATATTATAATTCGGCGCTTGTAGGGCTTGCATATGAAGTTAAATTTATAAATAAAAAGACAAATGAGGTTGAATACAGAAATTTAACCAATTTGGACCATGCTTTTGTTATTACGGATTTAAACGAAAGAAAAGAAAAAGATATCATAATTGATACCTGGCTTGGCTTTGCAGCATATAACGAGGAAGCAACGGACAGGTTTAAAGGCCTGTACGGGGAAGATTTGGGCAATCTTGTTGAAATGAGCAAAAAGCTTTTTAGAATTGAAAAAATACAAAAAGGGCAAATATCCAAAGACGAAACAATAGATTTTGATAATTATGAAATCAGAAAAGGCTTTAAATATTTGGAAGGCTTTACCGATAATGAAACAATGAAAGAAAAAGAGCAGCTGGGAGAGCTTGTCAGAAAGAAATATCCTGAGGTTGTTTTAAGCGGCACGGTATAAAGCAGGTTTGAATTATTAAGTTTTGTTGCAAAAAAATATGAATGGTGGAAATTATCCCTTTTTTAAATATAATTGTTAAGGCAAAATAATTAATACAAAAGGACTAGATTTACAGTCCGTTTAGAAGCATGAAAATGTTTGTGTTAATATTTTGAATGTAGAGTAGTTTAGATAATAAAGGACTAAGAATATGTCATTACCTAACGTAGCATACTTTTCAATGGAAATAGCATTGGACCAATCTTTAGCAACTTATTCAGGCGGCCTTGGCTTTTTGGCAGGTTCTCACATGCAATCTGCAGGATACCTTCAAATGCCTATGGTTGGCGTTACTATGCTTTGGTCATACGGTTACTACGATCAAAGAATTAACGAAAACGGCGAAGTTGAAGTTGCATATATAAGAAAACATTATGACTTTTTAACGGACTTAAACGTTCAAACAAAAGTAAGCGTTTTTGGCGAAGATGTTATTGTTAAAGCTTACAGAGTAGAGCCGCAATTGTTCGGTTCTTGCCCCGTTTATCTTTTAACAACCGATGTTGATGGAAACTCAGAGTGGGCAAGAAGAATAAGCCACAAGTTATACGACGGTGATGAAAAAATCCGTGTTGCACAGGAAACCGTGCTTGGTATCGGCGGTGTAAGAATTCTTCAAGAGGTAGGATATAACTTTGACGTTATTCATATGAACGAAGGTCATGCCCTTCCTGCCGCATTTGAATTATTAAGACAATACAACGGAAACTTAAAAGAGGTTAAGAAAAAGGTTGTATTTACAACTCACACTCCTGTTGCTGCAGGTAACGAAGTTCACTGGGTTGATACACTTGTTGAAGGCGGTTTCTTCTCAGGTGCTCCGAGAGAAGTTGCTGTTGAACTTGGTGGTGAAAACTTCTCATTAACTGTTGCAGCTCTCAGAATGAGCCGTATTGCAAACGCTGTATCCCAGCTCCACGGGCTTGTTGCAAAGAAAATGTGGGATTGGGTAGGCGGCAAATGCCCGATTAAGGCTATTACAAACGCTGTAAACCAGCACTACTGGCAAGACCCCAGAATTGAAAATGCTAACAGTGATGAAGAATTGTTAAATGCAAAACATGAAATGAAAAGGGATTTATTCCAATATATTTCAGACACTCAAGGTAAAAGATTTGATCCGAACGTTCTTACAATTACCTGGGCAAGAAGATTTGCAGACTATAAACGTGCTTGGCTTATCTTAATGGATAAACCGCGTATTGAAAAATTATTGAACGAAAACAAAGTTCAGTTAATCTTTGCAGGTAAATTCCATCCGGATGATACTATGGGTAAAGAAATGTTCAACAAGATTTTAAAAGAATCTTACAGTATGAAAAATGTTGTTGTTCTTCCTGGTTATGAACTTGCACTTTCAGCAAGACTTAAAAAAGGTACGGATATTTGGTTAAATACACCTCTAAGACCTTTTGAAGCTTCAGGAACATCAGGCATGAGTGCAAATATGAACGGTGCTCTGCACTTCTCAACTTTTGACGGTTGGACGGTTGAAGGTACATTCCCGGGTATTAACGGCTACACTGTTGAATACCCCGGTTTGGATGATGATATTCCTTGGGAAGAAAGACACTGGAAAGATCATCAATGTGTAATGAACACATTGGAAAACGAAATCATTCCGACATACTATGAAAATAAACAGGAATGGGCAAGGTTGATGAGACAAGCTATCAGAACATCTGAAGCTTACTTCAACTCTGACAGAATGGTTATAGAATACTACAACAGATTGTATAAACCGATTGCTCATGCGGGAACTCAGGCAGGTATGGAAGAAGAAGACGATACTAAAATGGCTGAAAACCCGAACCTAGATGCTTGGACATATTCAAACATTAAGTAAATGTTCATAATGGCATAGAAAACAAACTTATAAAAAGACCTCATCATTTGATGAGGTCTTTTTTATTCTATTCTTCTTTATCAAGTTCCTTGAGCGCATACTCACAACACTGTTGGACCAGATTATTTAAAGAAACCCCCTTCTCCTGCGCAACGGCTTGAAGCTCCTGTACAAGCTTTGCGGGGAGTCTGAAAGTTTTATTTATCATTTCGGGTTTTTCGACTTTAAACATAAATTACACACCTCAGTAACTATTTTATGTGTAATTTTTATTTATTTATATACCCCAATTGTGCACTTAAAAAAATGAGTGCAATTTGCAATAAATTATGTTATTATTTCTTCAAATACATGTTTCAAAAGGAGTAATAATGAAAAAATCTGCTTTCTCTCTTGTCGAAATGCTTATGGCGCTATTGGTTGCATCATTGCTTATGGCAGCCTTAGCCCCCGTTGTGACAAAAAGAATGAACGATACATTAATGGTTGATGATATTTCAACCCCGGGGCTTAAAGTATGGGCAGAGCCGGGAGAATATACATTTACGGTACCTGCGCAAACCGAATATTTACAAATTCAAGGTTCTGCAGGCGGCGGCGGAGGCGGGGGTGCTTCCATCAGAAAAATAGGCCCCATAGAGATTTCAAGCGGAAGCTTTACTGTTCCAAAAGGTGTAAGCAAGGTGACATTTACGCTGATAGGCGGAGGCGGCGGAGGCGGAGCGGGATACGGTAAGGTTTTGAATGATACTTGCGATTCGCTTGTTTTACCTGCTTTTGCAGATTCTGGGAAAGATTTGTGTGTTTCAAACAGAACTCTGTCAGGTTGGAATTTTTTAGAAATAGCAAAACCTACGGAAACTGCAAAAAAGTTAACGTCCTGCTGGGTGCCAGACCCTGATGATACAACAAGTGTAACATCTTTTGCCTGTAATGCAATATCAAAACCGACCGCCTCAAAATATTTTACGGGAGGCGGCTGTAAAAAACCTTTGTGTAATTATCAGGGGGTGAAAATGTGGTGTAACAACGGGCTCGGTATGAGACTTTTTACAAAAAGCGAAATGGAGAGAATTGTTGCAGTAAGCACACCTGCGAATAATTTTAAATATCTTTTCGGCGAAGGATTGGATTTAGCTATACATCATTATGGAGGCGAGAGTATATTTGGAGATAACGGAACGATTGGCAATCAATCTGTCGGCATATGTAATTCTTTTAATGGGAATTTTACGTGTAATCCATGGGTACTTTTTGTTGAAGATTATAGACTTACTTTGACAAACAGAAGTATTAAGTACGACCCAAGAGATGCTGCTGTTTTTGAGGTCGAGGCAGGGCAGGTTCGCTGTGTCAAAGAAATAAACAACTGGAATTTTTTTGCAGGCGCAGGAGGTTCATCAGGTGCAAAGTTTACAAAAACAATTGATGTTTCTCCGAATGATGTAATATATTTTACAAAAGGAAAAGCAGGCAAGCAGGGGACACCTGGAGAAAGCGCCGTAAATTATTCGGGCGAAGAAAGCTGTGCTATACATTATAACAGTAAGGAAGGCACAAATACAGCCTATTGTGCCAAAGGGGGCATGGGCGGAAACGGAGCAACGGAAGCAGCAAACGGGACAGCTCCTCTATCTTCTTCTGTTGCAAAATGTACAATTCAAAAGGCAGGAGAAAGTGTCAAAACGGTTACCGAAGGCTGCAGTCTTGTAATAACCGATAACGGAGGATTGGGCCATGTTCCGATTGGAACAACAGGCGGCACAGGTGCGGGAGGGCTTTTGGGTGGAGATTTAGACATTAATAATGGCGAAGGACAATCCGCCGCAAATACGCAATATGGCTATGGCGGAGGCGGAGGCTCCTGTAAAAGAGGGGTAAGACAGGCATTATTATGTTCTAAGGGCGGAGCAGGAGGTGCCGGGTTTGCTGTAATCGGTTATGACATTGTATCGCCCGGAGGAGGGGGCGGTGCGGGCGGAGCCGTCGGAAATAATGAATATTTGAAAGTAAAAGTCACCCCGCATGAAATTATTCATATAACAGTGGGTGCGGGCGGAAGCGGAGGCCAGAATGCTTCATTTGCAACAAAGGGCGGAGATACAAAAATTATTGTAGATGAAGGCAAGAAACTTATTGAGTTTGAAGGAGGTTTTGGCGGAGAACCAGGAGGTTTTACGGGTGAAGGTTTAAATGCCGTACAAAATGCAGGTATTGGAGGTGTTGGCGGAAGATATCCTGACAGTAATTTTAATTTTATGGAACAGGATACAAAAGCTGACGGGAAACAGGGCGGCTTGAATAACGCAGGATATGACGGCGGGCAGGGAGGAGAAACAAGGCTCGGTACAAAAGGCGCCTGCGGAGGCAAACAAATCCTTGAAAACATATGCAATAACAATTTAATAAACGGACTTGACGGCGCTATGCACAATATTGTCCCTAATAAATACGGAGGTTCGGGCGGAGGCGGAGGCGGAAGCGACGGCGTACTACAAGGAACAGGCGGCGAAGGCGGTGCAGGTTATGTAAGGATAAGATGGGAGACAAACAAATAATTTGGATGAACAACTTTTCGGGGCGTATTTGTAACCTTTGCGCCCCTTTTCTTTGCTTAAATATTTACCACTTTTTATGTTTCAATTATAATTTTTTATATAAATCAGTTTGGAGAAAGATTATTATGGAATCGACAAATAATACACTGGATGGCATAAGGGAAGCGAGAATCCAAAAGCTGACCGATTTAATTGATAAAGGCATAAATCCTTACCCGTATTCATATGATAGGAATATAAGCGCTGCAGAACTTCAAAAAAGATATGAAAACCTGCCTGCAGGCGAAGAAACGGAAGACAGCTATTCCGTTGCAGGGCGTGTTATGGCAATGCGCAATACAGGTATGTTTATTGACCTTATGGATTCATCGGGCAAAATTCAGATTTTTTCTCATAAAGAAAATTTAAGCGAGGATAAACTTGCTGTGTTAAAGCTTCTTGATGTAGGCGATATCGTAGGTTTTTCAGGCACGATAAGAAGAACTCCCAGAGGAGAATTGAGTATTAAGGCCCTTGATTTAAAACTGTTGTCAAAGGCACTAAGGCCTTTGCCTGAGAAGTTTCACGGGCTCGTGGATGTGGATACAAGATACAGGAAAAGATATCTTGATTTGGTTGTAAATCAGGAAGTGCGCGATACTTTCAGAAAAAGAAGTCTTATTATTCAAAAAATCAGAGAATATTTAACAAAAGACGGATTTTTGGAAGTTGAAACGCCTATGCTTCAAACACAGGCAGGGGGCGCTTCTGCAAGACCTTTTGAAACTTTCCATAATGCTTTAAGTATGCCTATGTATATGAGAATAGCGCCTGAATTGCACTTAAAAAGGCTTCTTGTGGGCGGCTTGAGCGAGAAAATCTTTGAATTGAACAGAAACTTTAGAAACGAAGGTATAGACATCCGCCACAACCCCGAGTTTACAATGCTTGAACTGTATCAGGCATATGTTGATTATAACGATATGATGGTGCTTTTGGAAAATATGGTTGCATCGGTTGCGATGGATGTTTTAGGGACAACCAAAATCACATTTCAGGGTAAAGAGCTTGATTTAACTCCTCCGTGGGATAGAAAAACAATGCTTGGTGCCATTAAAGAATTCACAGGGGTTGATTTTAGTGAAAAATTAACCGTGGAAGAAGCTGCCGCAGAAGCAAAGAAAATGGGCATAGAGGTTGAAGAATCAGACAGCTGGGGCAAAATTTTGGATAAGATTTTTGAAGAAAAGGTTGAACCCAAATTAATTCAGCCTGTCCATATTTTAGACTATCCGAGGGACATTTCGCCGCTTGCAAAGGTGCATAGGGATAACCCGAGATTGACCGAAAGGTTTGAAACTAGAATTAACGGCTGGGAAGTTTCAAACGCATTTTCAGAACTTACAGACCCGATTGACCAGAGAAACAGGTTTGAAGCGCAGGCAAAAGCCAAGGCAGCAGGCGATGAAGAGGCTATGGGCATTGATGAAGACTTTATTGAAGCACTTGAAGTTGCTATGCCTCCCGCAGGCGGTATGGGCATTGGAATCGACCGTCTTGTAATGCTTTTAACTGATTCGCCTTCAATCAGGGATGTTATCGCATTCCCTACCATGCGCCCAAAAGCATAAGTTTTTGATTTATAAATAAAGCGTCCGTGCTTTTGCAGGGCGCTTTTTTAAACCTTTTTCTTAAGGTATATCATATCCTTTAACTGTATGCCGTTTTCGATTATCGGGCGGGGATAATTTTTAATGAAGAAATTTTCTATTCTCGAAAATTCGACAAAGCCGCGTTTTTTGTAAAAATTTAAGGTTTTTTCATTTTCGCCTGTACCGAGGATGATATCAAAGCCTTCGTATTTTTTAAAAATGTATTCAAGCAAAAAGCTTGCGCAGCCTTGGTTTTGAAACTTCGGGTACGTTGCAAGGTTTTTAATTTCAACAGTGGTTTTATTGGCAAAAATCAGCGCGCAGACAGATTTTAAAATCCCTGAATCGTAGAGTGCATAAAGGTTTCCAATATCAAGATATTTGCAGACCATAGTTTCTTCTTCATCCCCAATCAGAAGAATGTCCATAAAATTTTCTTTGTCCTCTTTGATTTCTTTAACGGTGCGATTTTGCACAGTTTCGTCATTTTTATCCGTTGTTTGCACATGGCTTTGTGCGCTAGCCGTTAATCGCAAAATACACATCCTTTAAATGTTTCTTTGAAATGTGGGTGTAAAGCTGTGTCGTTACTATGTTTGCATGCCCCAAAAGTTCTTGAACGACTCTTAAATCCGCCCCGTTTTCAAGCAAATGTGTGGCGAATGTATGCCGAATTGTGTGCGGAGAGATTGATTTATGAATAATGTCTCCAAGGTTTCGAATAAAGCAGTAAACCCATTGACGGGTGATTTTTTCCGCAAAATTGTTTAAAAACACCCTTGTTTCATCTCTTTTTTTTGAATTTGAAAGTTGAAGATTTATCTCCCGCTCTTTAAGATAGCTTTTAAGGGCGGTTTTTGCTTTTGTGCCAATCGGAATAACGCGTTCTTTGCTGCCTTTTCCGATTGTTCTTATTGTATCGTTTTTAAAATCTATGTTTTTAATATCAAGATTAACAAGCTCTGAAACCCTGAGCCCTGTTGCATACAGGAGTTCAAACACTGCAAGTTCGCGTGTATCCATTTTTTCTTTAAACAGTTTTTCAATTTCACTCATAGTCATTACTTTTGGCAGTTTTTTTGAAACTTTCGGGGAGGCTATGGAAAGTGCAGGGTTTGCTTTTATTTCTTTTACGGAGCATAAATATCTGAAGAAGCCTTTTATTGAAGCTATCTTTCTTGTTATTGTCGCTGTGTTGGCGCCATTTCTTCCTAAATGTTTTATGTAATCACTCAAATGACTCCTTTTAATATCTTCCATATTTGCTATATTGCCCAAAAATTCAAAGAATAAAAAAAGGTCGTTTTTATAAGCAGCAATAGTATTTGCGCTTAAGCCGCGCTCGATTTCAAGATATGATAAATAATCACATACAAGTTCCATAACCATAAAGTTATTTTATAGCCGTTTAGGAATATTTGTTAAGCTTTAAATGTATGATATTTAAAATATGTTAGGGTAATTTATCTATGGTTGTTTAAAACAAAAAAGACGGGCTGAATTCAAAAAGCCCGTCTTTTAAAATTATTTTTCCCTCTTATCTTTTAGGATTTAAGAATTCCGGAATATCAAGCAACCCGCCGCCTGCAGGCTCATGGGACGGTCTTGAAGGCTCAAAGAAAGTCTGGCTCGGTTGCTGTTGAGGTTGAGCAGGCTTACTTCCTAAATCAGAGAATGATAAACCGCCGCCAAAGATATCAGCCGCACTTAACTTTCTTTCCTGTGCCTGCGGAGCACTGTTGTCTTTAAGCTGGAAGCCTGTTGCGATAACCGTAATCTGGATTTCTCCCTGAATTCTGTCATCAATAACGGAACCAAAGATAACTTCGGCATTATCTGCAACAGCATCGTGAATAACACTTGCGGCTTCGTTTACTTCGTGAAGCGTCATATCGGGACCGCCTGAAACGTTCATAATGATACCTGTTGCACCGTTAATTGAGGTTTCAAGAAGTTTAGAGTTAATTGCAAGTTTGGCTGCTTCCATAGCCCTGCCTTCGCCTGAAGCTTTACCGATACCCATTAATGCAGAACCTGAAGCCTGCATTACGGCACGAACGTCGGCAAAGTCTACGTTGATTAAACCGGGGATAACGATGATATCTGAAATGCCCTGAACACCTCTTAAAAGAACTTCGTCAACAACAAGGAACGCATCTCTCATTGTTGTGCGTCTTTCAACTACTTCAATCAGTTTATCGTTAGGGATAACTATGAGGGCATCAACATTTTCTTTTAATTTTTCCAAACCTGCAACGGCCTGATTCATACGTTTTTTGCCTTCAAAGCCAAAGGGTTTTGTTACAACGCCGATTGTCAGGGCGCCTAATTCTTTAGCAATTTTTGCAACAACGGGAGCAGCACCTGTTCCTGTTCCGCCGCCCATACCTGCAGTTACAAACACCATATCGGAGCCGTCAAGTGCAACCAATAAATCTTCTCTGGATTCTTCAGCCGCTTTTTCGCCAACCGATGGGTCACCGCCTGCGCCAAGACCGCTTGTGAGTTTTGCACCCAATTGAATTTTTTTGGGAGCTGATGACATTTCAAGAACCTGTGCATCAGTGTTCATTGCCCAAAACTCAACGCCGCCAAGACCGGCTTTTATCATTCGATTAACAGCATTTCCGCCGCCGCCGCCAACACCTATAACCTTAATATTGGCTTGAGAAGAAAATCTGCTGTAATCGGTTGTCTTTCTATCATAGTTATCTAGTCTGAACTTTTCCACTTTATGTGACCCTCATATTGTTTTAAACGTTTTTTGGTTATTATTGTAGTAATTCTATTTATTACTATATGTAAAAAGCATGGATAAGTAAAGCTTTTAATATAATTATCCCCAAATTTTAACAAAATTCAATTAATATTTACATAACTTTATGTTTTCAAAGCCTGGTGCCAAACTTTATTTACTACATTTGTAACAAATGTTACAATATTTTGACTTAATCTGCCATGTCGGGTAATAATAGGGAGGTAAAATACCAGGAGGAATTAAAATGGATTACATCCCTGAACAAGGAAAAGCATTAACAAAAGAGGAAATCAAAAGCATTATCGAAAAAAATAATGTTCGATTTATCCGTCTTCAGTTTGTTGATATCAATGGTAAGGTTAAAAATATGGCCGTTCCTGCCACTCAGATTGATAAGGTTTTAAATAACGAATGTATGCTTGACGGCTCTTCAATCAAGGGCTTTAGAAGCATAGAAACTTCTGATATGTACTTTTTCCCTGATCTTTCAACATTTTCACTTCTTCCCTGGCGGAAAAACGAAGAAGAAGGTACAAATGTTGCAAGAATTATCTGCGATATTCATAACGCGGACGGTTCTCCTTTTGAAGGGTGCCCCAGATGTAACTTAAAAAGAGTTTTGAAAGAAGCTGCAGATATGGGCTATGTTTTAAATGTGGGTCCTGAAGCCGAATTTTTCTTATTCAACACGGATGAAAACGGCAGACCCGTTTTGGAAACGCACGATAAAGCAGGATATTATGACGTTGGGCCTGATGATAGGGGTGAAAATGTTCGTGCTCAAATGGTTGAAACCTTAACCAAAATGGGTTTTGATATTGAAGCGAGCCACCACGAAGTTGCAGACGGACAACACGAAATTGATTTTAAATATGCCGATGCTCTTACAACCGCAGATAATGTTGTTTCTTTTAAATATGCAGTTAAAGCGGTTGCCGCAAAGAATAATTTATACGCAACCTTTATGCCAAAGCCGATATTCGGGATAAACGGTTCCGGGATGCACTGTAATGTTTCGCTTTTTAAAGACGGTAAAAATGCTTTCTATGATGAAAATGCACCTTACCAGCTTTCAAACGAGGCTATGTATTCTATAGGTTCTCTGCTTGAAAATGTTATGGGCTTCACTGCTGTTTCAAATCCTTCCGTAAACAGTTATAAAAGGCTTGTTCCCGGGTACGAAGCACCTGTTTACCTTGCATGGTCTCTTGCAAACAGAAGTGCTTTAATCAGGGTTCCTGCAAAGCGCGGAAACGGTACAAGAATTGAGCTCAGATCACCTGATCCTTCCTGCAATCCTTATCTTGTGTTTGCTGTAATGCTCACTGCTATGCTTGATGGGATTAAAAACAAAATTAATCCGCCGAAACAAACCGAAGAAAATATTTACGATATGAATGCAAAAGAAAGAGCAGAAAAAGGTATAGCATCACTTCCCGGGGCATTGAACGAAGCCATTTATCTAATGAAGAAGAATGACCTTGTAAAGCGCGCGCTTGGCGAGCATATTTATAACGAATTTGTTTCATCAAAGGAAAAAGAATGGGATGATTACAGAACCAAAGTTTCAAGATGGGAAGTTGAAAACTATCTGTAGTCGGTTTTAATGCGCAGTTTCAGAGCAACCGTTCATCGGGTTTGTTCGGTGCTGAAAAGTTAAAATCAAAAAAAGTTCATAAAGTGTTCTTTAAAAAATACCTCCTGAAATTCAGGAGGTATTTTGTTGGTTAAATTTTGCACTTATTATGTATCAATGTTTGTTGCGTAGACTGCGTTTTGTTCAATGAAATCGCGCCTCGGGGCAACGTTATCTCCCATTAATACGTCAAACAATTCATCGCAAAGCATAGCATCTTCAATGCTTACCTTCAAAAGAGTTCTGTTTGCAGGGTCCATTGTTGTTTCCCACAATTGCTGCGGCATCATTTCGCCAAGACCTTTAAACCTTTGAATTTGCATACCTTTTTTTCCTCTTTCATCAACGAGCCTTTGCAGCTGTGCAAAAGATGTGATTTCAGATTCGCCTTCGGGAGTTTCAAAGATTAATTTCTTTTCTTCTTCAATCAAAAATTCTCTGATTTTAGGATAAGAATTTTTCAATCTTTCAAATTCTTTTGATTTTATCATATGAGCTGTAATGGCAGCGGGTTCGATATCTTCGCCTAAATTTACTTTGATATAATATCTTGAAGTTTCAGGGTTTTGTGCTAGAGAAACGGAGTAATTCTTTGCTTCTTCGATGCCGTAATTTAGTGCGTGGTCTTCGATGTAGTGCGCTAAATATTCATAAATTTCCTGCATTCTTGTTTCGTTTTCAAAATCGGCCTCTGTGATTTCAGAGCGGATTAAACCTCTGACAATGACAGACGGCATCTGATTGATTATCGGGTTATGGAAAGATTTATAGTACGTTGACATTGCATACAAAACATTTTCGAGGTTTTCACCCGTCAAAGATTTTGATTTTGTTTTATCGTATAAAACAACGCTTTTTATGCCGCGCTCGCGCACCATTCTATCCAACGCTCTGTCATCATACAGATATTCAGCCACTTTTCCGATTGTAACTTTATATAAAGGAGGCTGAGCGATATAAACATAACCGTTATCAATCAATGGTTTTGCATATCTGAAAAAGAACGTCAAAAGAAGTGTTCTGATGTGAGCACCGTCAACATCGGCATCTGTCATAAATATAATTTTATGATAGCGCAGCTTTTCGATATTTACTTCTTCTTCGTTTTTTGAAATGTTGATACCCATTGCCTGAATTAGAGACTGGATTTCGTTGTTGTTGTACATTTTATCCAAACGTGCACGTTCAACGTTTAAAATCTTACCTCTTAAAGGCAAAATCGCTTGAAACATTCTGTTTCTGCCCTGTTTAGCAGAACCGCCCGCAGAGTCTCCCTCAACGATATAGAGTTCACATTTTTCGGGTTCTCTGTTAGAGCAATCCGCAAGTTTTCCGGGTAAAGTTGAAGTTTCAAGAGCAGACTTTCTTCTTGTGAGCTCTCTTGCTTTTCTTGCTGCTTCACGGGCTCTTTGTGCCTGTAAGATTTTATCAACTATAAGTTTTGCAAATTTCGGGTTAAATTCAAGCCATTCCATAAATTTGTCACGAACGGCATCATTTACGATTGGTGTTACTTCCGCATTGCCGAGTTTTTCTTTTGTCTGTCCTTCAAATTCGGGGTTTGGAATTTTAACGGAAACAATCGCCGTTAAACCTTCTCTAATATCTTCCCCTGCAAGGTTTTGATCGTTGTCTTTTATTAAATTATTTTTTCTTGCATAATCGTTAACAACCCTTGTAATGCCGTTTCTAAACCCTGTCAAATGTGTTCCGCCAAAGTGGGTGTTAATATTATTTGCAAAGCAAAGAACGTTTTCCGTATAAGCATCTGTATATTGCATTGCAATTTCAACCGAAACACCTTCAATCGCTTTTTCAATATATACGGGCTTTTCAAACATTACGTTTTTATTTTTATTCAAATGCTCCACATAGCTTGCGATACCGCCTTCATAGTGGAAAGTTTGTTCTTTATTGTTCTTTTTATCAATAAAAATGAGTTTCAAGCCTTTGTTTAAAAAGGCCATTTCACGAAATCTGTTTGCAATAACATCACAATCAATTTCCGTTGTTTCCGTAAAAATTTCAGGGTCAGCCCAGAAAGTTGTTTTAGTACCTCTGTTTTCTGTCTCCCTTACTTTTTCAACAGGATTTACGGGTTCTCCTCTTAAATATTCCTGTCTATGAACCCATCCTTCGCGGGAAACTTCAACGATATATTTTTCGGAAAGTGCGTTTACAACCGATGCACCTACACCATGCAGACCGCCTGATACTTTGTATCCGCCGTCTCCAAATTTACCTCCTGCATGGAGCACCGTATGAACGATTTCAAGAGCGGATTTTCCGCTGTCGGGTTTAATATCAACGGGGATACCGCGGCCGTTATCTTCAACCGTTACGGAATTATCCTCATGGACTGTGATTGTAATTGTTGTACAGTATCCTGCAAGGCTTTCGTCGATTGAGTTATCAACGATTTCATAAATACAATGGTGTAAGCCTCTTTGAGAGGTTGAACCTATATACATCCCGGGGCGAAGCCTTACTGCTTCCAAGCCCTCTAAAACTCTGATATTACTGGCATCATAACTTTGGTTTGTTGTTGTGTTTGTCATGCCTTTTCCTTTATAAAAACCTGCCTCTATAGCAACATTGTACTATAAAAAGGCAGGTGTGCAAATTTAATGAAGTTCGTAAAGTTTTGTTTTCGCTTTTGGGTTTTGTTTTTTGTGTAATTTTGTTTTCAAATCCAAGGACACAGCGCACACCTGAAGCGCCCAGAGCTGTGTCGCTTACAGAATAAAATGAGCCGCTGTTAAGACAGTAAAAAGTACCTGATATTCCTGACCAAGAACAGTATGCCCAACAATTCCCGCTATCATACCCGCTGCTGCTTGCACCCGGGCAGCCGCCGCTTAGTTTATCGCACCGTAAGGCACCGTAATCCTCATATCTGTCACAGAACTGCTCTGCAGGATTTCTTTTTGCTTCAAGAAATCCAAATCCGGGACACAGCGCACACTAAAGGCGTTGGTATGGTCATTCCAGTTATTGTTGAACGTGCCACTATTCAAATAACGGTTATAGTAATTAGTGCCGCTATAGACCGTGCCTGACCATACATAGTTCGGGTTGCAGTTGTTATTGTAAGAGCCCGTGCAGCCGCTGCGATTCTGGCACTGCAAGGCACCGTAGCCTGAATAGTAGTCACAGAGCTGCAGTCTGTAGTTCAAATCCAGGACACAGCGCACACCAGTAGAATATGTTCGAGGGTCTGAAACCCCATTGAATGTAATACCAAAGGTGCCTGATTTCAAACGGTATCCCCATTTGTCGCCCGAGGCTGCAGAAGCCCATACGCCGTCCGGGAAGCAGTAGCCACCATTAGCAGCGCCCGGGCAGCCGCCGTAATATTGGTTGCACTGCAAGGTGGTCCGTAGGTTTTCAATGTGCGGCTGTGTCAAAAAACGGCAGGTGGTTTAATTCGGTAACATAAACTTTACCAAACGGCGGCTGATAAATTTTAGCGATAAACCGTAGAATGTACGGCCCTGCCTGACGATTTGAATTCCTCCGTCTGCTGAAATCCTTAGATTGCAACACTCTTGAAGGTAATTTCTAAAATCAATAATACCCGATAATTCTTTATGACGGCAAATATATGAAGAAATACAGGGCAAGTTAACCGAGTTTTCCTTCTAAATCTTTGTTTGTCATAGCACACACGGCAGAATCGGACCATACGTTTTCAACGGTTTCAACCATATCTATAACAGCATAAACTGGTAATATTACTCCTAAAAGCCCTAAGTTTGCGCCAACGGATGACATTAAAGAAAGTGTTAAAAAGTAACATCCCATAGGCACGCCTGCATTTCCTATAGCGGCAAACACTGCGATAAAAAGCCATAAAATCATTGTTCCCAAAGTAAGCTCAATTCCTGAATTTTGCATAACAAAAAGAGAAGTAACCAAAATAAACGCAGCACAGCCGTTCATATTAATCGTTGTACAAATAGGAAGCACAAATCTTGAAACAGAAGGGTTAATTTTAAGGTTATTTTCAGCAGTTGCAAGCGTTACAGGTAAAGTCCCCGCGGAGCTTTTTGTAAAGAATGCAACAACAAGTGCGGGAGACATTTTTTTAAACACATCAATCGGGTTTAATTTTCTTGCCAAAAGAAACAAAGGGATTATTATGAACATTTGAATAATATTCCCGCCAAGGACTATGCCTGTGTATTTTCCAAGAGCACTTATGGCACTTCCTGATGTGATTTGTGCAAAAAGCTGGGCCGAAAATGCCGTAATGCCAAGAGGAAGGGCCCAAATAAGCGCGCGGATGAGTACAAAAAGAAGCTCCTGCAGACCGTAAAAGGTTTTTATGAGTGCAGTTTTATTTTCCGTCTCGGGCGCAAAAGACAGGCCTATTCCTGCTGCTGCAGCTATTAATATTACGGATAAAATGTTTCCTGAAATTAAAGGCTGTAAAATGTTATTTGGTATGATTGAAAGGAGGTGTTGGTAATATGTAAGGTTTTGCGTATGGTTTTGAACGGGAATTCTTGGGGTTTGCCCTGCAACATTTAGGGAAATACTGTCAGGGGTAAATAAAATATATAGCAAAAGTCCGATTAAAGCTGCACAAAAGGTTGTTAATATTGTATAAAAAGCCGTGTGTGCAAAAATTCGCCCTGTACTTTTCTTTGCACCGAGTTTTGATAATGTTGTGATAACGGCAAGGGCAATTGTAGGAATTGCGACAAATTGAAAAAGCCTTGTGAAAACTGTTGCAAGGAAATTGAAAAGGTTGTTCAGTTTTGAAATCCCGAGACACCCTGCAAAAGCGCCGATAACAAGGGCTAATATCCATATTAAAAGTTGATTTTTATTGTTTCTAACTTGTACGTTTTTATTTTCATTTGTCATAATGCCAATGATACCATTTTTTATATGCCATGATTTTATCATAAGCAAAAAAAGCGTTGCAGTTTAAAACAGGATATTTGAGTGTGTTTTTTGGTTCAAATCCGGGACACAGCGCACACTAAAGGCTTGGGTAGAGGGGTTAGTATTCTCATTGAGAGTACCATTATTCAAGTTCCTGTAATAATAGTTACCACTGCTGCCTGGAGTGCTTGCCCATACGCAGTTAGGGTAGCAGTTGCCATTGTTGGCGCCCGGGCAGCCGCTGCTGTAGTGCGGATAACACTGTAAGGCGCCGTAACCTGAACTGTTGTCACAGAGCTGCTTGTACTTTTCTTTTCGCTTCAAAGATTTCAGGTTTTCGGACACGGGGCGAAGCCGCAGATTGTTAGCATTTTTGTTTAATTAAAGTGCCGCAATCTCTTTAACGGTCCTCATCCCTGAAATCTCTTCCGTTCCAAGAAAATTTTCAATGTGCGGCTGTGTCTTTAATATAACGGGTAATTTAGTAAGGCAACATAAACTTTGCCGAACGATAGCTGCAAATTTGCAGCGCTAAACCGTGAAAACACGGCCCCGTTTGACGATTTGAATTCCCGCTTCTGTTAAAATCCGTAAACCTTAACACTCTAAGGAAATTTCTGCCTTAATAATACCCGATACCAAGCTGTGCGGCAAATTGTGAAGTGCGGTTTAAAAACTTAACAAAGTTGTAAAAAAATGGTGTTTAGAGTATAAAGGGTGCTATGAAAATTATAATTTACGGTGCAAATGAAATCGGTTCAATTATTGCAACAGAATTTTTCGAAGATCACGATATAATTGTGATTGATTCGGATTCTGCCCGTTTAGAAAAGTTTAATAACCTTGATTTATCTACAATCGTGGGTGAAGCTTCAAACATAAATGTTTTAAAAGAGGCGGATATTAAAAATGCAGATGTGTTTATTGCCTGCACCTGTCTTGATGAAGCAAATATTGTTGCCTGTCTTATGGCAAAACAATTGTCAAATGCTCAGACTGCCTGCTTTGTTTCAAAGAAAGAATGCAGAAATTCATTGAGCATAATAAAAGAATCCATGCAAAAAGAAGGCGCTCTTTATATTGATTATGTTATTTGGCCTGAAAAACTTCTTGTACAGGAAATATTTAAAATTGTAACAGTGCCCGATGCGATAAATGTGGAAGATTTTTCTCAGGGAAAGGCAAAACTTCTTGAATACAGAATTAAAGAAAATTCATTTATTTTAAATAAGCAATTAAAAGACATTCCATTTGATGATGAAACTCTTGTTGTCGGGATAAAAAGGGACGAAGAACTGTTTATACCGAACGGTTATGATGAATTTAAGCTGAATGATAAGGCAATATTTATGGGAACACCCGAGGGGCTTGATATTGCGGCGTCCAAATTTTTTGTGGAAGAGAAAAATCCTCTTAAAAGTGTTACCATTATTGGCGGAGGGACTGTCGGTCTTGAGCTTGCAAAATCTTTTGAAAAAACTCCGATAAAAACAAAGCTTATTGAAAAAGATTACAAGCGGTGTGAATTTTTGTCCGAAAATTTGAAAAAGACGCTGATTTTAAACGGCGATGGAACAAACCTTGAGCTTTTAACGCAGGAAAACATTGGGGAGAGCAATGTTACAATTGCCGTAACAGACAGCGATGAGAAAAATTTACTCTGTTCTCTTCTTGTAAAACAGCTCGGTGTAAAAAGGGTTATAACCCGCGTGGGGCAAATGGCAACCGCTTCTTTGTTTGAAAAAGTCGGGGTGGATGTTGCGGTTTCACCAAAAAAAGCTGCGTTAAACGAAATTAAAAACAGAATTGTAGATTACAAAGAAGGTTTACTTGCAACGGTTGAGATGGGCCTTGCTGAAATTCTTGAAATTAATATACCCGAGAATTTTGCAGATACCGCTTTAATGAATTTAACATTGCCAAAGCGCGGGGTTATTGCGATAATTCAAAGAGGCTCAAAGGTTATAATTCCAAAAGGCCAGACACTAATTCGCGGCGGCGATTCGCTTATTATCTTTACAAAAACGGACGATGCGGAAACTGTCAGAGCTTATTTTAACAAATTGGTGTCATAGTTTTGTAATAAAATTTTATAGTATAATTTTTGAAAATGAGAATTTATGTTGTAATAAATACGGTTGGAATAATCCTGAGGTATGTGGCGCTAATAATGCTTCTGCCTGTTATTTTTGCACTTTTTTATAAAGAATATTCTTCAATTCTGCCGTTTTTAACGGGTTTTTTGGTTTCGCTCGGTCTTGGAGGGCTTTTTTCTTTAAATAAAGCATCCGAAAAAGATATTGACACTATCAATAAAGCGGAAGCTCTTGCTACGGCGTTTTTTTCATGGGTATTGTTTGCCCTTGTATGTTCAATTCCGTATCTTTTTTATAACCTTGGTGTTGTAAATTCTTTGTTTGAAGCAGTTTCCGGGGTTTCAACAACGGGTGCTACAATCATAAATGATTTTTCACTTTATCCGAAAACATTTTTCTTTTACCGTTCTATGACCCAATGGTTTGGCGGTATGGGAATTATCGTACTGTTTATTGCGATTTTGCCGAAATTTTCCGTTGCAGGACGTCAGATGTTTTTTGCGGAATCTCCAAATCCTGTTGAAGAAAAAGTAACCCCAAGAATCCGCCATACGGCAAGCTGGCTCTGGGCAATTTATGTCGGCCTTACCGTTTTGCAGATTATTATTTTAAAATTTGCAGGTCTTGATTTTTTCCACAGTATTTGCACCTCCTTTTCAACAGTAGGTGCGGGAGGGTTTTCTCCGAATGCTGACAGTACTATAGGTTATGGGAGCAACTTTATAACCGTCATTATTATGATATTTGCATTTCTTGCCGGAACAAACTTTATTATCCTCTATAAATTTTTTATTCAGGGAAAATTCAAAGCGCCCTTTAAAAGTGAGGAGTTTTTAACATATCTTTCCGTGGTGCTTATTTTGGGCGGGCTTATTTCGCTTTCTCTTTGTTTAAATTCAGGGTATACTCCAAAGGATGGAATTATAGCTGGGCTTTTTCAAACAATCAGTGTTATGACATCAACAGGTTTTGCCTCCGTTGATTTTGCAGCCTGGGATTTTTCAAGCAAACTACTTCTTTTTATGGCAATGTTTGTAAGCGCTTCGGCGATTTCTGCCTGCGGCGGTTTAAAAATTACAAGGTGGATATTTGTTTTTAAGTATATCAAAAGGGAATTGAATAAAATTATGCACCCGAACGGGGTTTACCCTATCCGTCTTGAGGGCGGGGTTGTAAACTCTGAAACCGCACAGCAGATTATGGCATTTGTTGTTTTTTATTTTGCACTTTTCGGTATAACTGCTTTTATTACAGGATTTATTGAGCAAAACTCCACAATTGCAGTTGTAGGCTCTATTTCAATGCTTGGAAACATAGGCCCGGGGTTTGGGGCATTAGGGCCGATGGAGAGCTTTGACAGCCTTCATACTGCTACAAAGTTTGTATTTATGTTCAATATGCTGATTGGCAGGCTTGAATTAATACCTTTCTTAGCCATTCTTCATAAGGATTTATGGGCAATAAAGAAAGGGTAACCGAATTTGCCAAACATCCTTGAAATCTGCAATTAATAAGTTATAATAAAGAAGTAGGGAGAGGTCAAAAGACCTCTGTCCAATCCCTACAGGTTATTAGCAATAACTACTAAAAGCTGTCCGAGTGTCCAAAGGGCAGCTTTTATCATTATCACCAATACTTGCTGCTTTGTCATAGTTGCCTCCTTTCCATACACCTTTGTCCAACAAAAAGATTGCTGTGTATGAGTAAAGGATTTCACTATCAAGGGAAGCCCTATAGAAAATATTATAGCATGCAGGGTGTAATTTATTGCACTGTGGGGCTGCGGGCAAGGTTTAACGTTATATGGCAGAGCTTAATGTCGCGGCGTTCTAATCCTTTTTCAAGCTTTTTTCCAATGCGGCCTCTAAGGTTTTGATTTTGTTTTCAAGAGTTTTTACTCTTAATTCGCTGTCATCTGCCCCGACTGATGTTTTTTCATATTTCCTTTTTAGAAGAGATTGTTCCTTCTTTAAGTTTTGAACGATAAAGAGCATTAAAATTATTCCTGCTAAAAATCCTGTTATAAGTCCTGCTCCGATATAAATAACCGCATTTGTCGAAAGTTCAAACATTACCTGCTCCTTTTTATTGCCTTAAAAAACCTTTTAAAATCATCGTCATATCGGTTTTCATCCAACTTAAACTCCATTATATCACCTGTTTTCGGGTGTGTAAAATTGATATAATAAGACATTAAAAGCTGTTCTGTTGTTTTAACATTTATTTTGCTTTTAAAACCTTTGGCGCCATATAGGGTATCACCGTAAACAGGGTGGTTGATTGACGCCATATGACAGCGGATTTGATGAGTACGGCCTGTTTTAAGTTCAACCTCAACGAGTGTTAAATCTTCATACCTCTCTAAAACTTTGTAAAGTGTTACGGCGCTAAGTCCCTCATTTTCTTTTGCAATGTTCATTTTAACGGTTTTATTCATAAAATGTACAAGAGGTTTATCTATCGTTCCCTCGTCTTTGTCGATTGTTCCATGCACAACTGCAAGATATTTTCTTTTTGCGGTTTTGGTTTGAATTTGTTTTTGAAGATTTAAATGTGCTTCATTTGTTTTTGCAATTAAAATAAGCCCTGATGTATTTTTATCAAGCCTGTGGACAATTCCCCGCCTTTCATCTCCTTGAACATCAGATAAGGCGCAGTCGTAATGTAAAAGTGCGTTTACAAGAGTTCCTGTTTTATTTAAAGGCGTCGGGTGGGTTAAAATTTCTTTTTGTTTATTTAAAACAAGAATAAATTCATCTTCATACACAATATCCAAATTAATTTTCTCAGGGATGATAAGTGTATTTTCTTCTTTTATTTTATCAATTTCTATAATGTCCCCGATTTTTAACTTAAAAGAGGGCTTTATGGTCTTAGAATTTACTCTGATTTCCCCCCTTTCAATCATTTTTTGAATTTTGGTTCTTGTAAGGTTAACATCAGAGAGAAGCTCCAAAATTGCAGTATCAACCCTTATGTTGTTTAATGTATTTTCTAATTTCATCATAAGAAATCAATCCTGCAAGTAAAATTATTGAAACCGAAATTAAAATATCGAAGAAATTAAATACGGCAAAATTTATAAAGTTTAATTTAATAAAATCAATAACATAACCGTTTGTAAGTCTTTCAACAAGGTTTCCTAAAATTCCAGATGCAAGGCACACAAGTGTTAAGACTTTGAATTTTTGACTGAATTCAAGCTTTTTATACGCATAAATTAAAATACAGATAAGGGCAATTATTCCGCATAAAGAAAGCAGATTTGTAAAATCGTTAAAAAGACTGAAAGCACCCCCTGTATTTTTTAAATATACAAAGGAAAATATGGGATTATTTAATGTTGATATCTGTATATCAGGTTTTATGCATATATCTCTGATTGACGCTCCAAACTGCCAGAGGACAATGCTTGTTATGATGAAGAATATGAAGGCTCGTTTGTCTTTGGGCATTTATTTATAAATCCTTTCCCCGGTTGGCCTTTTCTTCTGCAGCTTTTTCTTTAGCCTTTGATTCCGCTTTTTCAAATTTTTCTTTTAAATATTTTTTATCTACGGCATTTCTTTCTCCGTAAACATTTACTCTTTTCATTAAAAAGGCAATGCCCGACATTTCATAGTTTATTGCTGTTTTTTCTTCGTTTAAAGAAATTTCCGTTATTCCAACCGAAGCCATCGAATATTCGTTTGCACCTTTTTTATTTGCTCTGACAACACGTTCGAGAGTGCCGTCGGACGGTATTTTTCTGAATTTATCAACAGGGGTGCTCGGCGGATATTTAATTTCTTCGCGTGATAAAGACGCAAGCATAAGAGCACCTTGCGGCTTATTTTTTATATTTAAGCTTATACAATATTCTTCGCCTTCTTTTGCAATCAAAGGAGATGAGATATCCATTTCTATTTCCGCTGCTTTACCGTATTTTATTGCGGTTTCTTCAGTAATAATATTATCCGAATAAATCTGCCATTTGTTCCCGAGTTTTCTTAAATATGTGATGTAATGACAGCGGCTTTCCATCACTCCTTTTATTTCTTTGTTTAAAACAGGTTGATTGTTGATTATAGCCTGAGTTGCGGCTTGTTTTTCGGATGTTGTGATATCAACAAGTTCAACCGAAGCCCAGTTTCCAATAATATTTATGGATTTTATTTTACTTTTGTATGAAATATCGGGATAGCTTTTAAATGTTTCATCGACAGATGCAAAAAAAGCATCGTAGTTAAAGCCGTCGTAGCTTATATAGTCTTTTGAATAAAACGCTTTAATGGCTTCTGCATTATGTTCGTTTGAATATTTGTTTAAATTTTCAAATAATTCTTTAATTTGTGCTTTATCTGTTTTTTCTCTGCCTAAAATATTCTGTGTACTGTATAGTATCGGGGCAGTATTATCCTGCGCCAAAACCCCTTGCATGGCAAACAATATAAATGCAAAGATTATAAAAATTTTTTTCATTATTCCTCTTTTTCTTCTTTTTAAAGGATACTCTTTTCTATAATATCATCTTTGACGAAAAAGCATATAGTATTTTTGAGCCCCGTAAAAAAGAATGACCTGAAAATATTCTCTGTCTATATCATTTACCTCAATATATGCTTTTGGCGCAGGCATTCTCTGAGTGCTTTTCGGGAAAAGCCTTCCAAAGAAATTTGAAGTTTTTTGCCCCGCTTTTTCCCAAAATCCTTTTTTTCTCTCGGGGATATACTGATTGTAAAAAAGAGGATCTACAACATCCACATCATAAACGGGAATTAAATATTTGACTCTTCCCTGTTCTTTAAAAAGCACATAGGTCCTGCCCCCCTTTTTTCTTGGGGTTAAGATATAATATCCCGGTTCAATTTTAATATCCTTAAAAATAAAAGGTACACCCACTCTGAATAACGGATATGGCGAGTACATATATTTTGTGTAATCTTCCGCCTGATAAGGGTCAATTCCAAAGATGTATTCAAAATCCGCAGGCAAAAGCTTTTCATAAATTTCATCATAAGTCTCTTTTTCGCCGGAAAATGCCTGCAGGGGCAGTGCAAACATAAAAAACAGGAATATTAATATTTTAAATATATTTTTCATAATATTTTTTAATTAAGGATTATATAAAAGAATGCAAGACTTTTTACCGTTCTGTTTGTCTAGCCGACATAAATCTTTTCGTTATTCAGGATTTCGGTCATGTTTAAAACAAGATATAGTTTGTTGTCTTTAACATATTCTATGATTTCATTTTTAATGTCTGCTTTAATATTTTTGCCTTTGTTTTTCTTTGAGTATAAATCTGCAGATTGAATATTTAAGGTATCTGAAATTTCGTCTGCGATGAAACCAACCTTAAAATCTTTGGATTGAATTGCAATAATTGTAGATTTATCCGTAATATTTGAAGGTTCGTTGTCAAAATATCTTTTAAGATCAATAACCGTAAGGTAATCCCCTTTTATGCTTATAAGGCCTGCAACAAAGTTTGGAGTGCAGGGTATTTTTATTATCTTTGTTTCCGAATGTTTATAAAAGCCGCCTACATGGACAATTTCCAGACAATAAGTATTGTTTCCGATAAGAAAACTTATATAAACATCTTTATTTTGAATGCCTTTATACGGGACGTTATCTGTTTTTTGAACAAGCTGAAGTCTTCTCTGGTGAAGGATTTCTTTTGATTTAATGTCTCTTGGAAGAAGTCTGACAGCTTTTTCGTTAAAGTTTGTCTCTCCTCTGTTTGAGGTTTTCATCCAATCTTCAAGCGAATTCAGATTTATAACGGTTGTATTTTTCCCCTTGTTCAGGTAAATACCCTTTATGAAACTGTTTTCCGCAACATAAGGCGGCGGGGCAATGATTGTTGAATCTATCTTTTTAATGTCGGAGATTTCATCGGTTATAATTCCGTATACAGCTTCTTTTCCCTGAATTATTAAGATATGTGTATTTATATCATACTGTGCAGCTTCTATTTTTAATATGCTTCTAAGATCAATGATATGGATTACTTTGCCCTTATATTCAAGAATGCCTGCAATATATGACGGCATTTTTTCGGGATATTCAAGTTCAACGAGTTTAATAATTTCAAGCACATTTAGCGCAGGGAAAGCGTATGAAGAAGCCCCGATTTTTACAAATATATAAATATCATTTTCCTGAATGTTTTCTGCTATTGCAACTTCATTCATTTTCAATTACTACCTTATTTTTTCCGGTTTTCTTTGCTTTATATAAAGCAGCATCGGATTTTTCTATTAAATCTGAAGAGGTGCGCATATCTTTTGAATATGTTGTTGCTCCAATACTGATTGTAACATTTATTTTCTTTCCGTTGTAGAGAAATTGCTTGTGTTCAATATTTTTGCGCAGTCTTTCTAATGGCATTGCGGCATTTTGAATGCAGGTTTCAGGCATAAGGACACAGATTTCTTCGCCTCCATACCTGTAGACAAAATCCGTTTTCCTTAAAGTTTCCATAAATATTTTTGAAATTTCCGATAGAATATAATCTCCTGCCTGATGCCCGTGTACGTCATTTATCTTTTTAAAATCGTCAATATCGGCCATTGCAATTGAAATAATCGTACCGTATCTTTTTGCGCGTTCAAATTCCTGTCCCAGTACGCTTTCAAGATGACGCCTTGTGTAAAGTTTTGTAAGTTCATCCGTTATAGATAAGTAACAGGTTTTAACGTAAAGATATTTAAGCCTTAAATATAAATCGAGCTCTGTTTTTGCTGCAGGCATGAATTTCAGTTTGTTCCATTCGATATTTTGTGTTGAATAGAAGCAAACCTTTCCTATGAGGTTGTTTTCATAGTAAAAATCAAACTCTTTTCTTGATTGAAATTCATCCGCATTTTCTATTATATTGTCGCTTTCGTTATCGCCTACGGTTTCAATTTCAAACTGATCCACGCACCCGGGGAGGATTTGTCTCCATATATCAAGAAAAACTTCATCTTTTAATTTGCAGTTTTGTGTATCAAAAATAAGTCTTCTTTTGGTTGAATAATCAGGCGAATTAAAGAAAATGCAAGCTGTATCATATTCGATTATTGTGGATAATATTTTAAATATTTTATCCGCAATAACTCTGTCATCGCTTGTATAGTCGGTTAAATCCCTGAATTTGTTTGTAATTGTGGATTTCATCAAAGCATCATCCAAAATTTTATTAATTTGCGGAATAATGCCTTCTTCATCAAATTCAAAGGTTTTAAGCGTTTCTTTATATCTCTGGCTTACAGGGAATTCTTCACAGATTTCTTCCGCTATTTGAATAATGTTTTTAAAGTCCGAATCTTTTTGTATAAATCTGTTTGCGCCGGATTGCGAAGCCCAGAATTTATCAAGTTTTTTATCCAGTACGGTAAGTACAATAATAGGTATCTGCTTTGTTTCGGGATTGCTTTTTAAAAGCCTGCACAATTGAAACCCGCCCAAATGCGGCATAAGAACATCGGAGATAATTAAATCGGGTGTTGTTTTATATACCTTAACAAACCCTTCCACCCCGTTTTGCGCGGTTTCAACCTCAAAACCCGCACGCCTGAAGAAGATTTTCAAGCTTGAAAGTTGTGTAATACTATCATCTATGATAAGAACTTTTTTTGCCATAATTCCAATTATCTAATATAATTAAGTTAGATTATACATTATTTTTTGAAAAAGGGGCAATATGTTTAAAGATGAAAAAAAAAGAAATACACTCTCTAACGAGCTTGCACAGAAAAGCACAATAGATACCGTTGTATTGTTTTTTATATTTTTGGTTTTGTATGTTGTTGTTGAACACACGGAGCTTGAGCCTATTTTAATTACGGCGATTATTGTTCTTCTTTTTATTCTTGCCGTTTTTGTTTTTGAATTTACAAAAAAACAGGTTAAAAAAAGCATAGATGGTGCCGTTTATAATGTAATTGACCAGACCGACGATGAAACAAAAAAGATTGAAATCATTACAAACAGCCAGAAAGAAAATATAAATCTTTCTTTTGCAAAATTAACAAACATAGTTTCCCTTCTGGAAAATTTAAAAGATTATATAAAATCAATGAATGATGTAATTAACGAAACAAGAAACAAAACCCATCATTCTCTTGATTTTACAAACACCGAACATCTTGCGGTTAAAGCAAATATTGAAAAAATGTTTGCAATCAGACATAAAATTCAAACCATTGCAGAACTTATTCTGGAATTGTCCGAATTTATCCAGTCAATATCATCTACAATCGGCGTTGTTGAAGATATTGCGGAACAAACAAACCTGCTTGCCTTAAACGCTGCGGTTGAAGCTGCAAGAGCAGGGGAACACGGTAAAGGGTTTGCCGTTGTTGCAGGAGAGATTAGAAAACTTGCGGATGAATCTAAACAGGCTACAACAAAGATTACATCTTTGATTACGGATATTCAGCAGACAACAAATTCAACCGTTATGGCAACGGAAGAAGGTACAAAAGAAATTGAATCCGGTATTGACCTTGCGCACAGCATAGGAAGCAATATTGAGCAATTAATCGGTTTTATGAACGAAATTTCAACAAGTGTGAATGAAATTATAACATCGGCCGAAAAACTTAACAAAGATACACAAAACACGGGCGGATACATTAAAGAATTAACCGATATGCTCGAAGCAAACTTTAAGACAAATGAAGAGAATTATAAAAACATAGAAAATCTTCATACTTTGACAAAATCTTTCAAGACAAGCATTTTGGATGAGTAAAATATTGTTTTGGAAACGGGCTTAGAGCATACAAATCGGACTTTATAAATGGAATTTTTACAGGAAGAGCTTGATGAAATTTTAAATATTTTCCAGCAGGAGGGCGGGGAAATATTACAATCTATGGATAAGAATCTGCTTATCCTTGAAAAAAAACCGAATAATATGGATGTTGCAATGCAGCTGTTTCGAGATGCTCACAGCTTAAAAGGTTCTGCCAGAATGCTCGGGTTCAACAGTATTCAAAGCATTGCACATAAAATTGAGGATGTTTTGGGACTTGTTAAGGATGAAAAGCTCACCCCCACATCTTTTATAACCGATACTATTTCAAGTGCCCTATCCTGTGTTTCAATGCTTATTGAAAAAACGATTGAGCAAAAATCCGAATACACATCGGATGAAGTGAACATACATATTCAAAAACTTGAGCAGATAACGGAAGAATTTGATGATGAACATAAAACCGTTAAAAATGTTCTCGATAAAGAGGCAATAAAATTTTCCGAAATCAGGAAACAAATCTTAAAAAATCTGCCTGCAATCGAAGATTGCCTCACAGGAATTATTTTTATATATTCTAAATGTGCACAGGAAAACGATTTTAGCCAAATTGGCGATATGGGCGAAATCTTAACCCGTCTTTCAAATACTCTTTTTGAAATCGGGCTTAAAGATATGGATGAAATTGTAAAAAGCACATCAGAGCTTCTTCAAAAAGTGGTTGAGCTTAAACTTGTAAAAGGCGCGCAAAAACATGACGATTCCATTCTGGAATTAAATTTGAAGATAAATGAACTTGTTCAGCATTTTAACGAAGTCTGCAAACAGGAAGACATAAAGGCAAAAAATTATTATGAAAATGCTTATAAGCTTTTATCAAAAGAACCCAAAGCCTTTAAAAACGAGGAAGCCGAAGATACAACCCCATCCGATAAATTAAAAGAAAAAGAGCTTCTTGAACTTATAAAAAATATTTCAGAAAAGGTACCAACGCTTTTAGAAAATAAGATTAACCTTGCCGAGATAAAAAGTCTTATAAATGAAACCATTTCAAGGATTGAAGATGATAATTTCAAAAAAATCTTTGTTACGGTGTTAAGAATTATTGCAATGTATGAAAATAACAATACTCCTTTTGATAAGGATACCATTGTTGTTATAAAAGAAATTGCAGAAACAGCAGGGCATATTATTGAGAACAATTTCTCCAAAAATTCGTTTAAAGATTCATCCGATGATATTGAACTTTTAAATCAAAAGGCAATAATAATTGAGCAAATGGTTCAGTTTTCTTTGAACAATAAACCGCAAATTCAAAACAAAAAAAGTAAAACCAAAATCAAAATGCAGCAGCTGAGTTCCAATGATTGGCTTGTAAATTTTGATACTACGGCAATTAAAACTCTCCGTGTGGATTCGGGGCGTTTGGACCAGCTTGTTAATCAAATCGGGGACTTGATTGTAACCAGAATTAAAACCCGCGAACTTATGATACTTGCAAAAAACATCCAGAGTGAATTTATGGAATGGCAGAAAAACTATCATAAAGTCGGGTATTATATGAAGTTTTTCGATAAAAAATATCTTGCAAATCCCTTCGGGGAAGAGGCTATGCGTAATATGCAGTCTTTTGTCGGTTATAATAAACAACTCATATCATTGCATAGCGCTAATTCCGAGAGAATGAATTCTTTAATAAACAGTGTAGATATTTTAATGAAGCAGCTTCAGGAAAATAATTCAAAGCTGTATTCAACATCCGCAGAGCTTGAATCTATGGTAAAAAAGATGCGTATTTTGCCCCTTTCTACCGTATTTGGCTTATTTCCGAGGATGGTTCATAATATTGCAAAAGACAAGGGAAAAGAGATAGATTTTCAAATTGAAGGGGCCGATGTTTCAGCCGATAAAAAGATTATTGAAGATATTAAAATCCCGATTATGCACATTATAAGAAACTCAATTGACCATGGGATTGAAACGCCTGACGAGAGAGAAAAGGCAGGCAAAGACAGAATAGGGAAAATTTTAATTCAGGCTATTCAAAAAGAAAGTAAAATCATAATAAACGTTAGGGACGACGGCAGAGGAATAAACGTTGAAAAGATAAAACAGAGGGCAATTGAAAAAGAATTGCTTTCACAGGAAGAAATCGACTCTCTTCCGGAAGAGCAGATTGTAAATTTAATATTCTACCCCGGTTTTTCAACGGGTGATACCGTAACAGAGCTTTCAGGGCGCGGTCTCGGGCTGGATATTGTTCACACTAAAATCTCCCAGCTGAACGGAAGGATTGATGTATACTCTGAACTTGGCAAAGGGACTCTTGTTACTATGGAGCTTCCTACAACAATTGCAACTTTGAGAACATTTATTATAATGGAGCAAGATCAGCTTTATGCACTTCCCGCTTCATCAATTCAAACCGTTTTAAGGATTGATCCGCATGATGTCTTTGTAAGAGACGGGAAAAACCATTATATTCATAACGGCGATGTTATACAGGTTTATACTCTGTCTCAAATTTTGGAACTTGAAAACAAGCCGAGAAAAAATGACAAGTATACTCTTGTTATTGTTCAGTCTGAAAACTCAAGACTCGGTATTATTATTGAAAAGTTAATCGGTGATCAGGAAATTCTTCATAAAAAATTATCACCGCCATTATTCAAGGTAAAAAATATCGCAGGCATTACAACCCTTGCAAGCGGGGAAATGTGTCTTATTTTGAATATGACGGATATTTTAAACACAACAATTTCAAGAAAAATCCCGACAACAATTATTCCTTCCGTAAAATCCATAGAGCGCGAAGAAAATGCCTGCAAAAAGATTATAATTGTGGATGATTCTTTAACCACAAGAACGCTTGAAAAAAATATTTTGGTTGGTTCTGGATATCAGGTTTCCGCTGCGAGTGAACCTGCCGAAGCTCTAAAACTTTTAGAGAGTGATAGATTTGATTTAATTGTAACAGACCATGAGATGCCGTTTATGACAGGTTTTGAATTTATAAAACAGGTGCGGATGATGAAAGCTTATCCTATGGTTCCTGTTATTGTGCTTTCCTCCGTTTCAAAAGCGGTACTGTCAAAGCTTTATGAACATTTGAACATATCGGAGTTCATCCAAAAAGATAATTTTGAACAATCAAAATTCCTTGAAACCGTTCATAGCTGCTTAAAGAGCGAAAAGCATTTTCCGGGGCAGATGTAAAAAAGTTGGTTCAAGGTGGATTTAATTGAATTTAAAAAAAATTATATGACGGATGTTTCCAAAGAGGAGCACGCAGAGACAGTCGCTTCTTTGACCCTTAAGTTTTTTAAAAAGATTTTAAATGTTTTTCCTGATTTAAAAAAATATGACAATAATGATGATTTGCTGCTTTTAAAGTACGGTGCATATTTGCATGATATCGGGGTTATTTTTGAAAAAAAGCTTGGCAGGGGACATCATAAAATCGGGCGGGATTTAATTTTGGAGAATAAAATTTCCGGTCTTGATGAGACTTCAAATTTAATTGTTGCAAATATTGTAAGATACCACAGAAAATCTCTTCCAAACATTCTAAAACACGAAACCTACGCTCTTTTAGGCGAAGCAGACAGAAAGAAAACGGATGTTTTTGCCTCAATTGTAAGGCTTATGGATGCTGTTGATTATAACCACTTTAATATGGTGGATGATATGGAAATTTTATATGAAGAAACCGAAAACATTTTGACATTAACTTTAGGGGTTAATATAATGTTGAATGTCGGATATGTAGAGGTTTTGGACAAGAAAAAGAAATTTTTTGAAAAGGTGTTCAAAACAGAGGTTTTGTTTAATTGATTAAGCTTAAAAATATTGCCATACCTATGATATTTTTCTGCATAGTTTTTAATGTATATGAAGCAGGCGCATTTCCTGTGATTAATGCGGGGGTTTCGGTTGATTATATTAAAGATGTAGATGAAAATTCAATATATAAGTCGCCTATAAATTTTGTGGATATTCCAAAAATAAACTATTCCGATCTGGGGTATTTTTTCAGGTTTAAGCCTTTAAATATGCTATCAAACGGGGAGTTGGTTTTAAAAAAATATACCGAAAAGAAAAATTTTGCTCTGAACCAAACGGTTTCAATCCCGAGTGTTTATAATATTTCGTTTGCAAAAGGCGGAGAAGCAGATTTTCAAAGTAATACCCCAAACATTGAAGAATTAATTAAAAAACATCCAAACAGGCCTGAATATATTTATGCTTATGCAATAAAGCTTCGGGATGAAAAAAAATATGATGCTGCAATATTTCAAATAGATAAAGCCTTAAATCTTGATAATGAGTACGCGCTCGGACATTTTTTAAAGGGCGATATTTTGAGGATGATGGGAAAATTTAAAGAAGCCTCAAAAGAATATTTGATAACAATAGGAATTAACCCTTATTGCACGGATGCATATTTTAACATTGCAAAAATGCTTGAAGTATTTGGCAAAAACGAGCTCGCGCTAAATTATTATGAAATGGCGTATGCGGTAAGCCCGAACGATCTTGAAATCCGCAATCAGATTTTGAAACTGAACAGGAAAATATACGGTACCGAAGGACGGTATGGCGTGAATGTTGCAATGAATTAATTTCAGGCTGAAAATT
Organism: uncultured Vampirovibrio sp.; assembly: GCA_910578465.1. Lineage (GTDB taxonomy): Bacteria > Cyanobacteriota > Vampirovibrionia > Gastranaerophilales > Gastranaerophilaceae > MGBC122484. Next base: position 62,202 of record CAJTPW010000003.1, read on the forward strand.
TTGCTATCAGATTTTCCAATAAATTTTTAAATTTTTCTCTGTCTGATTTTGGATATAAAATTTCACAGAATGTTCCGTATCTTAAAAGCCTTTTAAAAAGCTCATCTTTGTCTTCTTTTTTATTTGAAACCATAATGTAATCTTCATATTCGCTTATGATTTCACCTTCTCTTACAGTGTACGCATTTTTTAGTCTGCCCGATATTTTAAATGTTGTTATCAGTCCAAAATCAGAAGAACTCGCAGCTGTAGGCATTCCTTTGATATCGGATATTTTATCCAAAGGAAAATTTTTATTTACATTGTTTTTGATATCATACCCGAGGAGACAGATTGAATCTTTAAAATAGTGAAATTTTAAAGGGGTTATTGTAAATTCTTTTTCAGCGCAGATGATTTTTATTTTTTGAGGTGTATCCTGTATAAATTTTGAAATTGTTTCAATTTTCTCTCCATATCTTTTACCGATTTTTCCTGTGTTAAAATCTTCGTCAAAGGTTATTGTGCTTCTCATTTTTTTATATTCATTGTTTTTATTTGTGAGAGAAAAAAGTTTTGATAAAAATTTTAAAAATTCACCATAGTTTTCTTTAGAATTCAGGTTTTTGCAGATTATATCAAAATGAGCAAGCGTTTCAAGTTCTGTATCATCCAGATGCACAACGGGGTATTTGATATAAAATTTGTTTCTTATTTTCTGAATATCGCAGCCTGCATATCTCAGGGTTGTAAAATATTTCGAAACAGTTTCTTTGTTTGTAAAAATACCGTCTTCTTCAAGTCTTTCCAAAATTTCATCAATACTTGACGGTTTTTCAACAAGAAGTTTTAAGATTTTAATTACTTTAAACGGTGTTGAGAGGCTTTTTGAGGACAGTTTTGCAGATTTTTTTATCATCTTAAACTCCTTTGTTTTTATTATAAATTTCGTACATATTTTGGAGCATATTCAGATATTTTTCTTTAATATCTTTGTTTTTAATTGAGATTAAATCTTCACCAAAGCTAAGAAGCCGCTGTATTACCATAAAATCATTATCGGATTTAACCTCTGTTTCAATATATGAAAAGGTTTCTTTTATGATTTTTTCTTCCAAAAGAAGATTCATTGTGTTTTTGCATTCTTTATTTATTCTGTATGAAGTTTTCCTTGCTCCTTTCTTTTGGAGGAGCTCTTTTTCTTCTTTTTTGCTTAAAATCTTTATTATTTTTACAATGTTATCTACTCTTAAAACAGTGTTATCAGGGTATTTTTCAGATGTTCCTATAAGATGAAGTTTTGAGCCTGTGTATTTAATTTCTTTTAATTTTACGGGAATTTCTTTTTTGCCTAAATTGGGGGAATTATACAAAAGAAGCACTGTCTTTTTTCTGTTTGTAAGGGCATAAAGTTCATTTAAAATTTGAAAGTTAATATCCAAAAAATATCTGAAATTCAAAAGTTCAAAAACTGCATTTTCATCTTCAACCGCTTTTGATATTTTTTCAAAAAGTTTATACAGTTTTATAATATAAAACGGGTCCGAAAGTTTTATTACGGCATCTTTTGTTCTTGATAAAACCCTCAGCTCCTTTTTTGTGATACCGAATTTTATCGGACTCCAATTGATTTTATATCTGTAATCTTTTCCTCTGCCAAGATTTTGAATTTCAAATCCTGCGGATTTTAAGGTATTCAAGTCGAGCCTTACGGTTTCTTTTGAAACATTGGAAACGTAAGGATTTTTTGATAATTCGTTTACCATATCCGTTTTTGTTAAAGGAGCTTTTAGAAGTAAATCCAGCAGGAATAATACCCTAAAGCCAGTAGATGAAGCTTTTTGTTTTAATTCCATTTATTTTCTCAAACTAAATTCAGCGTAACTTAGTTTATTATACAATGTTAAGATGTGTAAAGTCAAACTTTATAATATTGTTACTTTTTGTTATAATAATCTAAAAGTTTAGGTTTGATAAAAAAGGAGTATCTTTTTAATGTTGTCTAAAGAGTTAAGCGATGCTGAATATGAGCAGCTTCTGGGCCAGTATGAGTACAAGTTTCAAAAAGGCGATTTAGTTAAAGGCACGGTTTGCAGTTATGATTCCGAGGGAGCCATAGTTGATATCGGAGCAAAAACAAGCGCCATTTGTCCTGAGCGGGAAGCAAAGCTTAATCGTGAAGACAACATTGAAGATGTTCTTAAAAAAGATGAAACATACGAGTTTTTAATCATCAAAGAAGAAGATGAAGACGGACGTTTTACGGTTTCATACAAAAAAGTTGCAAGTGCTTATAACTGGAAACAGCTGGAAGAAATTAAGGCTGAAGATAAAGTTATCGAAGGAACGGTTGTTCAAACCGTTAAAGGCGGTGTACTTGTTGAAGTTATGGGTGTGAGGGGCTTTGTTCCTTCGTCGCACTTAAGAGCAAAAGAAATTGAAAATATTGTCGGTCAGACAATTGAACTTAAGATTTTAAGCATCGATGTTTCACAAAATAACTTCATTCTTTCAAACAGAAAAGTTTATGCTGATTCAATCGAGGATATCAAAAAAGATGTATTTGGCCAGCTTGAAGTAGGTGCTGTTGTAAAAGGCGAAGTTGTAAGAATTGCGGATTTTGGTGCATTTATTGATATCGGCGGTGTGGACGGGCTTTTACCGTTGTCTCAAATCAGCTGGAAATGGGTGGATCATCCGAATGATATTTTAAAAGTGGGTGAAAAGATAAATGTTGAAGTAATCGGTATTGATTTTGACAAACAACGAGTTTCATTGAGCCTTAAAAACCTTGAACCCGATCCATGGATTGAAGCAAAGGGCAAAATTCAAGAAGGCGCTGTTGTTAAAGGAAAAATCACAAGAATTAAGCACTTTGGTGCATTTGTTGAAGTATACCCTTGCGTTGAAGCGCTTTTGCCGCAAAATGAACTTGTGCAGTATCAAAATGAACACGGCACAATTTTAGATGTGGGCGATGAAATTGATACCGTAATTTTAAAGTTCAATCCTGATGATAAGAGAATATCATTGAGCACAAATTTAAACGATGCAAAATAAAGCAATATAGAAGTATACAAGGGCCTTAGGGACTAAATACGGGTTGAAAAAATATAAAATGGGTTATAATCTATAAAGGGCGAGCGGAGTGTGTTCCGCTCATTTAAAACCCTAATGCTTGAGCGCTATTATTATCAGTATGATAGAAGTAGCGCTTTTACGCTAATTGTAACAAGCATTTTCTGCCCTCCTTTCTGCCTTTTGTGCTTGTTTGTCTGTGACAGCGAAGGGTGTTTCAGGTTCCTGTTATTCAATTTTCAAAATTCTAAATATAATCCTAAACTATATCAATCAAAGGCAGTTTTATTAAAAATTCGGTCTTTTCTTCATCGGATGCCGTTAATTCAATTGACCCCAATTGCTCTGCCAGATATTTTTTGCACACGCTAAGGCCTATTCCAAATCCTTCTTTTCTTGTAGTGAAGCCGTCTTTAAAGATTTTTGTCTTTGTTTCTTCATCAATCGGTTCACCGTGGTTTTGAATTGAAATTTTTGCGTTTGAATCATCTTTTGAAAGTTCTACAATGATTTCATCATTTTGAGTAAACTGGTTTGCATTTTTTATTACATTATTCAAAACGGATAAAAACTTTCCTTCATCAATCATGACTTTTCTTTTGTCGCCTTCAATGGTAGAATTTACAAAAATAATTTTGTTATTATTCTGTTTTACAATTTCTTCAAACATATCAATTGAGTGCGGAATAACATCTTCAATCATCATGTCTTTTAAATTCAGGTTTTCAAACTGCTTTAATTCGTTTAATTCCATTGCAATTAAAGATATTGATTTTCTGATTAAAGAAGATGTTTTATCATCGGAGAATTTTTTCTCTAAAATTTTTGAATAAATATCTAAAACGCTGAGCTGGTTTCTTATTTCATGGCTTGTGTGGCGGATTTTATCCTTAAGTTCGCTGCAATCATCTTTAGGTTCAAAACTTAAGGCTCTGTCTTTAAAGTCATTTTCAGACACCGCTTCATTAAAGTTTTTTAAAATGTTTGCAACGCAAGAATTTAAAAGTTCGTTTTCGCGTCGTTCGGGTTTAAACGAATAAAACTTTTCGGATAAATTTTGTTTTGAATTTTCCATTAAAAGCTCAAACACCTGGTTAACGTTTTTTGAATTCAGCACAAAATAAATTTGCGAAACCTCTTTTTTAACATCATCCGAATAATCCCACATAAAAACGGCATTATATCTTGATGAAGTTAAGAGTATAAATTCAAGTTCAACCAAATCATCCTTAATTACAATATCAGGGTCTAAAAAATTGTACATTTCAATGTTTCTTGAATATTCAAGCCTTTTGATTATGCCTTCAAGCCCTTCAGGATTTTTCAGCCTGTGAAAGACCATTGAAGGAACATTTTCATTTGCAAGAGGCTCCAAAATGCAGCGCGCGATTGAAACTATGCTTTTTTTTGAAAACAGGCTGGAATTCAGCCTGTCGTCAGATAGTATTAAATTTTTTAAACTCTTTTGAAATTTATGCATTTAAAATCTTTCGTTTTGCCTGATATTGTTTTGCTGTCAAAAGTAAAGACTATACGGCAATTTTAATATTGTTTCTGTTCATAAAGCCTTTATTGATTGCATATAAAACAGCCTGTGTTCTGTCGTTTACCTGAAGCTTTTGGAAAATATTGTTTACGTGGGTTTTAACCGTAGTTTCAGAGATAAACAATTTTTTTGCAACCCCTTTGTATGTAACTCCCTGGGTTAAAAGGCCGAGCACTTCTTCTTCTCTGTTTGTGAGGTAGTTCAAGAGGTTTTCTTCATCGTTTTGTGCGTTTTGTTTTTCATTCTTTTCAAAGTTCTGGAAATAATCAAAGAACTTAGAACATAAAACGTTTGGAAGATAAACTTTTCCCTGTGCCACTTCATCAAGTGCATGGATTAGCTGAGCAGACGCCATAGTTTTTAGAATATAGCCTTTAGCACCGGTTTTCATTGCTCTAAAGATTAAATCAGCATCATCATACCCTGTAAGAGCTATTACTCTTGTTTTAACATTCAATTTTTCAATTTCTGAAATTGCAGTAATGCCGTCGATATCAGGCATGTTCATATCCATCAAAACGATATCGGGCTGATATTTTTTAATTAAAGAAAGCGCAACATTTACATTTCCTGCATTTGCAATCACTTCATAATCATTTTCAAGGTTAATTAATTCTCTTATTCCTGAAGCATGATCATAATTATCATCTACAACGATTACTCTTGCTTTTCTTTTGAACTCAGCTCTTCTCATCTTATCCTCCGCTTTTATAATTTTTTAATACTTTTTAATTTGAATGGTGTAATCTGTTTGGTTGATTACACTTGAATAATACCCTCTACGGTGTAGTTATTCATCAATAAAAGGGTTGAATTTAGGGCATTTCAGGGGGATAAAATTATCTAGACCTTAAGATCTATTTTTGGCTCAAAACCTTCTTTTGGCAAACGTTTTTATCATGTCAATACAACTTATAATTTTAATAAGAAATAATGTTGACAAGTTTGAGATAAGTTTTAAAATCGCTTATGTTAAGCAGCAAATAATAATGATATTATAATGAAAGAATATAGTTTTATTGCTAATGACATATGATTTGACTATTTTGAGTAAAGCATACTTTTATATTAGTATTCCCAAGAATATTCTGAGCCAAAACGAGCTTCCAATGTGTTTGCAGCTTCATTCATCATATCAAACTTAACTTTTTTTGCTTCTTGCCATTCTGCTTTATCATATTTTTTCTTGTAGATGGCATCGTATTGTGTTAGCTTATTATTATAAATATATACTTCTTTAGAATTTAATGATTTTATAACTTCGCTAGAGTTATGTGCTTCGTTTAATATATAAATCTTTTCTTTTGCTCTTGTTAGTGCAACATATAGTAATCTTAATTCTTCATCCAAAATATCTTTGATTGAAACGCCAAAAATTTGTTGTGTTTCAGACATTGTATTTATCATCGGTACTATACCTTCATTTGCATTAAGTAAAATAACAATATCTGCCTCAAGCCCTTTAGCTCTATGCATTGTTAAAACATCTAAATCTTTGTATTGCAATTTGTCTTTAAAAAGTTTGCTTATTTCATTGTCATACATATATTTTGTTCTTGATAATATTAATATTTTTTTATTCGGATTTGTTTTATTAATAATAAAATCACAGGTTTTTAAGTATTTTGCCATTATTTTATCTTTTGTATCATTGTTTATCTCGCAGGCAGAATCAAATCCCAAATAAGTTGCATCTACTTTGATATTGTATATTCCTCCTCCGTTATTTATTCTATTGCTTTGTGCCAAAGCTCTGCATTTATTAACTGCTAATTGATTGGTAAATTGAACAAGTTCATACTTGCTCCTATAGTTCATTGTCAAAGAATGTATTGAAGCATTTTCTCCAAAAAACTTTATGAAATTTTCGAAATAATCTTTATTGGCACCGGCAAAACTATAAATAGATTGCAAGTTATCGCCAACACAGAATATATTTACACTGGGATTTTTGAGTTTTATACTTTCAACAAGTCTATAAAATAATGTTGAAAAATCCTGATACTCATCAATCATGATGTACTTTATATTCTCTAGTTTATTGCCATAGTTATAAGTTATACAGTTTTCATAATTATTTTTAATTTTAAGTGTAGCATTTTTAATTAAATCATTATAATCAGGGGTGTTTTTTAGTTGCGAATATTCTTTATAAATTAAGATGCCAATTTCTGCAAAATTAGCCACCCCTTTTGAGCAAAACTTAATTTTTTGCTGAAGTTCATCAAGATCAATTAGACGATTGTCTATTTGTTGTATAAAGTATTCATAAGCTTTTTCTAATTTTGTTTTTTTATAATATTTTTTTATTTTATTAAGAATTTCTTCCTCTGAAAGTTTTTTGGGAATAAAACCGCATTTTTCAAATAATAGATTATCTATCAGTTTTTCAAAATCTTTTCTGGATTTGCTATCTATTGAACGGGTTTCAATTAAATTATAATTGCGCTTTTGCATTAATTTTCTTTTGATTTTTATTCCAGCAAGATATCTGTTCGGGTCAAAATTTTCAATGGGTTTTTTATTATCAAGTTCATCTAAAGATGTAATTGCCCAATGCTCCCAAAAATAAAACTGGTTATTTATTTTAATCCAAAAATCGGGACAGTATATTTGGCATTTAAGACCGAAATCAGCTCTTTCGTCATTATTTAATATAAGTCTTGGCTGGCATTTATACGGAATATCATGTTCAAACAAGTAATCTGCAATATATTTTTCACCTCTTGAACCAACCTTTTGTCCATCTAATGTTTCATAGTGCATATTTTTTCTTAAATTGTAAAATTCTTCATTTGACATATTCGGTTGAAAAGTATCATCAAGCAACAAGGGATATTTATAAAATTCATATAGCTTATTGTATGCATCGTTGTCAGAAAGCACCTTGTTTATAGCTAGTCTTATATTTTCTTCAGTTTTATTTTCATCAACTCTATTCTTAGTTATAGAGGCTGCAAATGCATGAAATGTTGTTGCTATTTTAAAGTTTTTTATACCATATTTTTTATCGAGATCATCATTTATTTTTGGTGGTACACAACTATTGAAGGCTAAAATTAAAATTTCAGAAGGGTCAATCCCATATTTTTCAATCAAAAGCTTTGTTCTTAAACAAATAGTTGTAGTTTTGCCGGAACCTGCTCTTGCATCCAACAGTTGATACTGATTAAAATCAGCAATAGCAATTGCTTTTTCACTATCCAGCTTTATATCAGGTAAGACATCTTTAAAATATTTTAAAATATATTCTGCTTTGGTTGAAATATAGTTCTCATATTTTATTTCGTTACTATTATTTAAATACAATTCATCAGCAATTTTAAAATTAAATTTATCTAAATTATTTACTAAGTCATCAAGTATTTCGATAAAGTCATATAATTCTTCATTCGTATTGCGATAAGCCAGTTTGCGAAATTCCGAAAGCCCCAATGCCGCTTTTTTTATCAGTTTATCTTTATATCGTTTTGTGTATTTTAAATATAGCTTAAAATATTCCTCATTTGAAATATACTGAATGTTTTTATTATAAAAAACCGCAGCATTCTGAAACTCATCTTGTTTAAATAAGTATTCCAGATTGTCTAAATGTTGCTGCTTATTTGATTTATCCATATTTCTTTTTGCATTATACTAGTTTAGATGAGATTATACAAATAAATATTAACTATTATTTATTGGCTTATATATATTGATAGCTGGTTTTGTTATATCTGCTAACCACCAAGGGCTATTTTTTGTGTTGAATTTACTACATTTGGTTTATTTGTTATATAATAAATTCTATAAATGGAGCTTAAAGAAGGTTTTTAATGGATTTTCATATCGGGGAACATTGGGTAGTAAATATTTTAGGCTTAAATGTTCATATGGACACGCTGATTACCATGTGGACCGTTATGCTTCTTATTATTCTTTTATCTTTAATTGCCGTTTTAAATTTAAAATTAATCCCGAATAAATTTCAGGCGGCCTTTGAAAATATTGTAAGCATTTTTGTCGGAATGACGAAGAATTTGGGAGGGATGAAGGCTGCAAATGCAACTCTTTTAATGTGCATTTTTCTTTTTATCATCCTAGGGAATATGATAGGGCAATTGCCTTGGAAATTAATTCACCTGCCAAAGGGTGAATTTGCATCTCCGACAAATGATATTAATGTGACAGCAGCCCTTGCAGTAATTGTTTTAATATATTACATTATGCAGGGAATCGTTGAAAAAGGTCCTTCATACTTTAAGCATTACTTTAAACCCATGCTTTTTATGACACCCTTTAATATACTGGAAGATTTTACAAGACCTCTAACCCTTGCAGTCCGACTTTTTGCAAATATTCTGGCAGGGGAAATTTTAATTATGGTGCTTGGCGGTTTAGTATTTATGCTTTTAACGCCCGAAGCCGTTTTGAGTTTTACCCAAAATGTACTCCACGGATTTTTGCCTGAAGCCTGGGTATATAATATAGGGCTATTTTTCGGGTCATTATTGCCTTTGCCCATAATGTTTTTTGAACTCTTTGTAGCGTTCATTCAGGCGCTTGTATTCACGCTTTTAACCTGTGCCTACATTGAAACCGCAACGGCAAAAAACCACTAAAAATAAAACAATAAAAAAAGGAGAAAATAAAAAATGGAAACAGCAGCTGTAAAATTATTATCAATGGGTATTGCAATCGGTCTTGGCGTTCTTGGCCCCGGTATCGGCCTTGCGTTAGCAACAAAAGCAATTATTGAAAGCATTGCAAGACAGCCTGAAGCAGAAGGCCAAATTTCAAAATACTTCTACATCGGCGCAGGTCTTATTGAAGCATGCGCAATTTATGCGCTTCTTGTTGTAATCCTGATTGCATTTGTAATTAAATAAACTCTGCTTTATAGGATAAGAAGGTTTTAAAATGCTTTTGGAATTTGACGGAACATTTATTTTTGCGCTAATAAGTTTCATTATCTTTATGCTGATAATGAATGTAATTCTCTACCGCCCGATAACAAAAATTATGGAAGAGCGGCAGAAATTTTATGATAAAAATAAAAAAACCGTAATGGAATCAAAGAAAAAAGCCGAAGATATTCTCCAAGAAAAGCAGGATAAAATTCTATCCGCAAAGCTTGAGGCGGCAAATATTTTGCAAAACACACAGGATAAAATAAAATCAAACAGGGAAACGGCTTTAAACAAGAAAAAAGACGAAGTTAAGGTTCTTCTTTCATCAAATGAAACAAAAATGGCGGAAGAAAAAAACAGGGTGAAAGAAGAGCTTCAAAACAAAGTCGACACTTTTGTTAAAATGGCTGTGTCAAAAGTATTGGACGGGGAGGCTTAAAAGGAAAATATGGAAGAGCTTACCTTATATCAAAAAATACTTGAATCAAACCTTTTGAACTTTATCATAATGGTTTCCATCCTCGTTGTTATTTTCAAAAAGGCGAAGCTGGGTGCAATTTTTGATAAAATGGCAGCCGATATTCAAAATTCCGTAATGACAAGTGCCGAAGCTGCTCAGACAGCCCTAAAAGAGTATAAAGAGGCAAAAAGAAGCACAAAAAATACGGAAGCAGAGAAGGAAGAAATTCTAAGCAAGGCAAGAGACGGTGCTCAAAATATGGAAAGTTCCGCAGCCTGCGCTCTTCAAAAAGAAGAATCGGCTCTTGATGAAAAATGCGGTGTTCAAATGGAAAACGACGTTAAAAAGGCAAAAGAAACCGCTGCAGGGGAAATTTATGAAACAGTCACAGCCCTTGCTGAGGCTGAAATAAAAAACCGCATTTTAAATGTTGAAAACAGGGAAGAGATTCAACGCAAACTTATTGATAATTGCATTAATGAGATTGATACTCTGGATGAAGCAAGGTTCGGGGGTAAAATTTAATGACAGCGCTTTTTAAAAATTTAAAACCCGCAAAAAGATATTCAAAAGCTCTTTTAGAGCTTCTTCAAAATTCAGCCGCTAAAGACGGTGCTGATTTTAAAGAAGCCTCCAAAAAAATGTATGATGAATTTGAATTTGTTGTAAAAACGGTTCGGGAAAATTCTGAGCTTCAAAATTTTATTTTAAATCCTGTCGTGTCATACGGGGATAAAAAGGATGTTATGAGCCAAATTTTTACAGGGAAGGTATCCTCTTTAACGGTGAATTTTCTCTCACTTTTGGCTGAAAACAACAGGCTTAATATTTTAGATGATATTTTATTTTCGTTTAAAGATGATATTAATAAGCTTCAAAATATTATTCCTGCGGTAATTACAAGCGTTATAGAGCTTGATTTGGAACAAAAAAAGAAGCTTGTTGAAAAGCTTCAAAATAAAATTAAGGCAGAAATTACTCCCGAATTCAGGCTCGATGAAGCAATTTTAGGCGGACTTGTTATCAAAATTAACGATACGGTTATTGATTTAAGCATCAAGAAAAAGATTGAAAATTTAAAGGTACAGACATTTTAATATGGAAACTCATAAAGGCATTTAGAAAGGTAAAATTCTATGCAGACAATTTCAGCGGGCGAAATCTCGAATATTATAAAATCAAAGATTGAAAATTATAAAGGCGGTTTGGAAATTTCAAACACAGGCACCGTTATTGAAGTAGGGGATGGTATTTCAAGGATATACGGCCTGAAAAAAGTTATGTCTTCAGAGCTTGTCGAGTTTGATGATGGCAAAGGAACCCTCGGCATTGCACTGAACCTTGAAGAAGACAATGTCGGTGTTGTAATTTTGGGGGATTATACTCAAATTAAAGAGGGAATGAATGTTAAGGCAACTGGAAGAATAGCTTCAACTCCTGTTGGAGACGCGCTAATCGGAAGGATTGTAGACCCGACAGGTGCGCCATTGGATGGCAAAGGGGAAATTAAAACGGATAAAACCCGCCCGATTGAGCGCATTGCACCGGGGATTATTTCAAGAAAATCCGTACATCAGCCCTTACAGACAGGTTTAACCGCAATTGACGCTTTAACCCCTATCGGCCGCGGCCAGAGAGAACTTATAATTGGCGACAGACAAACGGGAAAAACCGCAATCGCCCTTGATACAATAATTAACCAGAAAAATGAAGACGTAATTTGTATTTATGTTGCAATCGGGCAGAAAAAATCCACGGTGGCGCAGCTTGCAAAGACTCTGGAAGAAAACGGTGCAATGGATTACACGATTATTGTTTCGGCTTCTGCGGACGATTCCGCGCCGCTTCAATATATTGCTCCGTATGCAGGGTGTGCGATGGCTGAAGAATTTTTAGATCAGGGCCGCCATGCTCTTATAATTTATGATGATTTAACAAAACACGCGCAGGCGTACCGTTCCATGAGCCTTCTTTTAAAAAGGCCGTCAGGGCGTGAAGCATACCCCGGGGATGTTTTCTATCTCCATTCAAGACTTCTGGAGAGAGCTTGCAAATTATCGGATGAACTTGGCGGCGGTTCAATCACAGCTCTTCCAATCATCGAAACACAGGCGGGAGACGTTTCGGCATATATCCCAACAAACGTTATTTCAATTACGGACGGGCAGATTTTCCTTGAGACAAATCTCTTTAATGCGGGGCAAAGGCCTGCAATCAATGCTGGGATTTCGGTTTCCCGTGTGGGCGGTGCGGCGCAGACAAAAGGTATTAAACAGGTTGCAGGTCAATTAAGGCTTGATTTGGCCCAATACAGAGAACTTGAAGCTTTTGCGCAGTTTGCTTCAGACCTTGATTCCGCAACAAAGGCACAGCTTTTGAAGGGTGAAAAATTAACCCAAATTTTAATCCAGCCGCAGTATAAGCCGCTATCTGCCGCAAAGCAGGTTTCAATTCTGTTTGCAGGAAATGAAGGCTTCCTCGATAACGTTGAAAATTCTAAAATTCAGGAATACAAAGATAAATGGTTTGAATATTTTTCATCCAATTTATCAAGTCTTGAAGAAAAGCTGAACAATGGCGGAAAACTTGAAGATGAAGACAAAAAGCTTCTTTGTGACCACCTTAAAACCTTCAGCGAAGGTGTATTCAAGGGCGGAAACTAAAACTTTTTAAAGGGCTGCAAGCTTTTGCGGCGATTAAAAACAGGAAAACCAAATGGCAAATTTAAGAAACATAAAGAATAGAATTTCAAGCATAAAAAACACGCAAAAGATAACACGTGCGATGAAAATGGTTGCTGCAGCAAAGGTGAAAAAGGCTGAGGCTGCAGTTAAGATGTCCCGTCCTTTCACATATGAACTTTATCGTATGTTTATGAAGATATACAGTGAAATCGGAAAAACCGAATTCGATTCGATTAAGACAAAGCATGCCGTGAATAATTATCCTGCCCTGTTAAATGCCAGAGACGTAAACACTGTTGCACTGGTTGTAATATCGTCAAATAAAGGCCTTGCAGGGGCATACAGCGCAAATATTGTTCGCTTTACCCTGAATAAAATAAAAGAGTTAAAGGCCGGGGGTAAAAATGTGGTACTTTATCTTGTCGGGCAAAAAACGCTTGCGCCCTTGAAAAATGCCTCAAAAACCCTTGAATTTGAGATTAAAGAAGTCTATACGGGGATTTTGGATGATTTAAACGTGAGCTCGGCTAAAATTGTGGCGGAGGATTTAGCGGAAGATTACGTTGAAAAAAGGGTTGATAGGATTGAACTTGTTACAACAAGGTACATTAATACGATGACCTACAAAGTTGAAGACTGGACACTTTTGCCTGCGCTTTCTCCAAAAGAGGGGAAAGAAAAAGCGCACGAGATGGAGTTAAACAAGTTTCACAGGGCAGAATTTGATAAAGAGCATAATGTTGAATATGAACATCATATGAAAATCGATTCAATTATGGAATTTTTGCCTTGCCCCGAGTGCGTTTTGCAAAAAATTGTCCCGATGTACATTACAAATGTTATTTACCAGACTATGCTTGAAGCACAGGCGAGTGAACTCTCTTCAAGAATGACTGCGATGAGCGCTGCGACAAATAACGCCGAAGATATGATTAAAAACCTCACCGTTCAATACAACAAGGTTCGTCAGGAAAGTATTACACAAGAATTAACAGAAGTTATTTCAGGCTCTATGAGTAAATAATATAAATAATACGGCTTTCGGTGATTACAGTGGTTTTTTGATATTATTTTTCTTCGATTGTAATTTTAAATCCTAAAATATTTGCTATGACAAGCATTTCATCATAGCGGATTGTCCCTGCCCTGAGCCTGTTTGAAAGGTTTTGTCTTGTATATTTTTTCCCTGTTCTTTCAGATAAAAGTTTTGCAAGCTTTGTTATATTAGAGCCTTTTATGGTCAAAAAAGTTCGTATTTGTGTATTTGCATCCAATTCCATAAGATGATTATATTTCATTCTTGACAAATAGCAATGTAAGCTCTATGCTAGACATGTTTTTATGTCGTATGACATAATATAATGTCTATAAAATAATAAAAGTAAAGGAAAAAATTTATGCTCACCAATAAAGAAAAAATCACCTTAAATGTTTTAAAAACTTTAGATGAAACAGACAGAATATACGGGATTTTAAAATGTCTTTCAAAATACTACTGCCCGTTTAAAAACAAGGAAATGCGCACATTAATTGAAGTTTTGTTTGAGAAAAACCATAAAATAAAAAAACAATTGAGCGAAACCGCCGAAATTCTTGATAAAAATTTAGGAACCCTTGTCAGTTAATTGATGAAAATTAATTTTTTGCCTCTAGAAAAACCTTGAAAAAATTTTGATGTAGAGAAAAATTGCGGAGAGAATTAAAAGCACCCCTGATATTTTAAGCAAAATTTCTCCTGCGGATGAGAAACGTTTCATATTCTTTAAAAACGATGCCGAAACGCCGATTAACACTATTATAAGTCCCTGCCCGAGCGCAAAAAGGAAAAGCATAAGGGCTGCGTAGAGCATATTTTGTGAAAGCGTTGCAAAACTCATAATCCCTGCAAGAATTGGCGTGGAGCAAGGGGTTGCAGCAAGTGCAAACAGGGCACCTACAATAAACGGGTATAGAAAAAGGCTTTGCCCGTTTGATTTTGGCATTTTTTTTACAATAACGGGAAGGGTTAATTCAAGCGCACCGACTAAATTTAAACCCATCACAAGAAGAAGGGAAGCTATAATTAAAATCCAATACGGACCGCCGATTGACATAAATACCCGCCCTGTGAGCGCACAGGCAATTCCTATCACTGTTAAAATGACTGAAAGCCCCAAAACAAATGATGTCATCTGGAAGAATGTCTTTAAATTTGCGGAAAGTCCTTTTTTGCCGTCAGAAGTTTCGCTGTCGTCTTTTTCGCCGTATCCTCCGACATATGCTGCAATAATAGGTAAAACGCCAAGCGAACAAGGGCTTAAAGATGCGATAACGCCTCCAAGAAAAGCTGCCGCAAGGAAAATCAGTGAAAATTCTCCTGTTTGCATTCCAAGTGTTATTTTATTTATCAATTCTTCCATTTTGAAATATCCTAAAATTGTTGTGTAAAAATTAAAAAGGTCGGGCTTTAGCTTTGCAATACTTTTGTATAGCTGTGCAAAAAAGCCCGTGGACCTTGATTTTAAACTATTTAATATTATTCAGGCTTGTTCTGATTTCTTCTTCGGTTAAAGCCCCTTCTGTCTTTTGGATGATTTTTCCGTCTTTGCTTACAAAGATTAATGTTGGAACAACGGTTACCTTATATGTTTTAACGGCTTCGGAGCTTGCTTTTGAACCGTCTGAAACATTGATTTCTTCAAAGGTTACGGCATCTTCGTAATCAGGGATTACATTAACCATAATTTTTGAAACTTTTTTACAATCTGAACACATTGGAGATGAAAACTTCATCATCTTTGCTTTTCCGTTTGTTGGAACCACCGTATGGCTTGCAATTTGCGCTTCTTCGGCATTTGTTTTGTTTGCACCCGTTTCAAGCCAGGCAAATACGCCAAGCGGTATAACAAATATCAAAAGTACAATAATCCAATTTTTCATATACGTTTCCTCTTTTTAAATGACAAAAAAATTATATGTGTTTTTTAAAAATTTCATATTCCTCTTTAGGGGGTGTCCTTTTGCTTATTATTTTGCAGGGTATATTTATACATTTCCATACCCTCGAAATTGCAGAGCCTGAGCAAGATGTGCTGTTTTTATTTCCTTTTCGTTATCTAAATCTGCTATTGTTCTTGAAATCTTTAAAATTCTGTCAAAACCTCTTGCCGAAAGGTTGAACGCTTTTGCCGCGTTTTTTAGCATTTCTTTTGTATCTGTTTTCAAAACACAATATTTCCTTATTAATTTCGGGGTGAGCTCAGAGTTTGTGAAAATCTTTTCTCCCTTTTTTCTTTCTTTCTCATATCTTTGAAGCTGTGTTTCTCTTGCTTTTGCCACCCTTTTTCTTACTTCAACGGAAGATTCCGCACTGCTTTCTTCTTCCAAAAGTTCGTCTTCATCAAGCCTTTGAACATCAATATGGATGTCAATTCTATCCAGAAGCGGCCCCGAGAGCTTATTTCTGTATCTTGTTATTTGAAAATCGCTGCATTTGCAATCTGTTTTTTTATCTCCCAAAAACCCGCAGGGACAAGGGTTCATTGCTCCTAAAAGTATAAAATTTGCGGGATATTTTATACTTGATTGTGCACGGGATATTGTCACTTCCCCGTCTTCCACGGGCTGCCTTAAAACTTCAAGCACGCTGCGCGGAAATTCGGGCATTTCATCCAGAAACAATACTCCTCTGTGCGCAAGGGTAATCTCACCGGGTTTCGGGTTTGAACCTCCGCCTATAATGCCTGCGGCAGAAGCACTGTGGTGCGGCGCTCTTATGGGCCTTTCGGAAATCAGCGGGTTATTTCTGTCTAAAAGTCCTGCAATTGAATAAATTTTTGTAATTTCAATGGCTTCTTCCTTGGTTAAGGGCGGAAGAATGGAAGGAAATGCCTTTGCAAGAAGGGTTTTGCCGCTCCCAGGGCTTCCTGCCATAAGAACGTTGTGTCCGCCTGCAGCTGCAATTTCAAGCGCTCGTTTTGCAAACTTTTGTCCTTTGATATATTTAAAATCTGTTCCGTACTCTTTATCAACGGTTATAAAATCGTCAATGTTCTGTTTTATTTGAGCAAGCGAAGTTCCGTCATTTAAGTGGCACACTACTTCATTCAGGTTTCTTGCGCCTAAAATTTCAATGTCTTCAGCAAAACTTGCCTCTTTTAAATTTTCATAAGGAATGATAACTTTTTTTACACCGAGTTTTTTTAGCCCGAATACGATAGGAAGAACCCCGTGAACTGTTTTAATTGAGCCGTCAAGGGAAAGCTCGCCGATAAAAGCCGTATTTTTTGGCTCGTTTAAAATTACACCTTCTTTTGTTAAAATTCCTGCAGCCATGGCTAAATCATAAGCCGCCCCTTCTTTTTTAAGGTCTGCGGGGGCGAGGTTAATTACAACCTTTGTCTGCGGAAAAGAATAGCCCGAGTTTTTGATTGCAAGTTTGAGCCTTTCTTTGGCTTCTGAAATTGCAGCGTCGCCAAGGCCTATGATTGAAATCTGAGGCAGAGAGTTTGCAATGTCAACTTCAACCTCGATTTTAAAAACATCAAGCCCGATTGTTGCAGCGCTTAAGATTTTTACTACCAAACTAATTAATTCCTATAAAGCTTATTGATTTAATTAAATTTATTGTCGCATCCTGTGAATAATTGCCTGAAAGCCTTGAAGAAAGCACAATTTTGGTTGATGTGTCTTCCTTATTTTGCTTTATTGCTTTATTTATCTTTGTTACAATACCGTCATCAGCGTTTTTGGTATTGTATGCGGCAATTGTTCCTGCAACTTTTACAAAAGGAATTCCTTTAATTCCTGCTTTAAAATTTACATAGGGGACAATTTTTCCTTTTGCAAGCACGGTGCCTCTTTGAGTGATTTCAATATCCTTCAGGCCGATTGGAGAATTTTTAACGGTATCCATAAGCTGATAAAGCTTAAGGTCGATTTTTGTGCTGTAAAAATCTGCCTGATTTATTGTTGTTGTGTCTCCGAGGTCTATGAGGCTTATTCTTTGGCCCGAAGGAGTGTGGATTGCGGTAATTTTTCTGTATTTTCCGATTGTAACGGATCTTCTGAATTTATAATCCATACTTACGTATGCTAAATTTCCATAGTCCTTTTCTTCCTGAACAAGCTCTTCTCTTGGCGGGTTTGTATAGGAGTCAAACTGTTCTTTTATGGCCTGGGGTCCGTTAAAGAAAAAGAAAGCGTAAATTACAAGGATTACAATGATTAAACGAAAAATACCCTTCAGGCAGCCCATAAATTCCTCCTAAAAATTGTTAAATTTTTGCCAAGTAAGACATATTTATTTTATTATAAAAGATATGGAATATCAAAGTTTTATCAAATCCGCTGAAGTTGATATTACTAAAGCCTCCAAAAGTTTGAAACAATATTTAACAATAAAAAGGCAAAATCCTGATTCCATAATATTTTTCAGGCTTGGAGATTTTTATGAAACTTATTTTGAGGATGCGGAAGTATTGTCAAAAGTTTGCGGTGTTTTATTAACAAAAAGAAAATTTACGGAACTTGGAAATGTACTGATGGCGGGTGTTCCGCATACAAGCGCAGATATTTATATTGGAAAACTCACAAATGATAAATATAAAGTTTCAATCGTAGAGCAGGTTCAAAAAAAGGAAGATGTAAAAAAAGGCGATATTATTAAAAGAGAGGTCATAAGAACCTATTCACCCGGGACTCTTATTGATGAAAGTTTTTTAAATTCAAAAGAGAATAATTTTTTGGCTTCTGTCTTAAAAGACCCGAAAGGCAACAATAAATATGGTTTTAGCTACGCGGACATTTCAACGGGAGAATTTTTTATAACAGAAGGTAATCTTGATGAAATTCTTTGCGAGCTTTCAAAAATAAATCCGAGCGAACTTTTGTTGAAGCTAAAGCCGCGCGAAATTGAGCCTTTTCGCCCCGTGCCTGAAAAAGAAGCAGATATAGATGAAGCTGTTTCAAAAAAATACCCTAACACCATTGTGTCAAAAGAGTTTTACTCCCTTGAATTTAAAGATGACAGTCTTTTGGAATATGAGCTCGGGTTAAAATGTGCAAATTCCATTATAAATTATGTAAAAGAAACTCAAAAAAGCTTTATGCCAAAGCTTGATATCATAAGAAAATACGGCATTTCAAGCCATTTAATCATGAATGAGAGGACAAGGGAAAATCTTGAATTAAACAGGAATTCGCACGATAAGAAAAAATACGGATCTGTTTTTTGGGCTTTGGACAGGTGTAAAACTTCAATGGGCAAGAGACTTTTGGCCTCTTTTTTGAATGAACCTTTATACAATATTGATGAAATTGAAAAAAGGCTGGATGGCGTGGAGGAGCTTATTTCAGACAGAAAAAGTGCTGAAAAACTTGCTGAATTATTGGAAGATTTAGCGGATATTTCAAGGCTTTCATCCAAATTATCCAACGGAACAATAAGCCCCAAGGAACTTTTAGCCATAAAAAGCAGTTTAAAAATAACGGAAAAATTCAACAAGCTTTCAGATTCTTTTAAAAGCCCGATTTTGAAAAATGCTCCGGAAACCGAGGTTTTGGAAGGGTATAGAGAAATCATAGAAAGGACAATAGCGGATGAACCCTCGAACAATATAAGGGTCGGCGGGATAATTAAAGATGGCGCAAACGGAGCTCTGGACGTTTTAAGGGCGGAAATTGCGGTTGTTGAAAATGAAATTTTGGAATATGAAAATGAACTTATTTTACAAACGGGTGTGAAAAATTTAAAGATAAATTATGCTAAAAACACAGGTTATACCGCAGATATCCCGATTTTAAGCTCAAAAGCTTTTAGAGACAATGTTTCAGACTGTATAATGAGGCAGAAAACCGCGTCTTTTGAGAAATTCACCACTTCTAAGCTTTCAAATTTTGAAGAGAAAATTTTATCTTTGAAATTAAAATCTTACGAGCTTGAATTTGATACTTATTCAAAGCTTCGCGAGTATTCAAAGGAACTTACAGAGCCCTTGAGGGAGTTTTCGGCGGATGTTGCACTTAAAGATGTGCTTCTCTCCTTTGCAAATGTGGCGTCTGATGGTGCTTATACACGGCCGAAATTCACAAATTGCAATGAATTAAATATTAAAAACGGTGTACATCCTGTGTTGACGGCGCTTTTATCAAAACAAAACGTTGCAATTGACGCTCTCAGTGCGGAGTTTCGCCTTGATAACAAAATAAAAATTTTAACCGGTGCAAATATGATTGGCAAAAGCACCTATTTGCGCCAGCTTGCAGCGATTACCATAATGGCGCAGGCGGGCTCATTTGTCCCTTGTGAAGACTATAAGGGCGCTTTGACCGATAAGATATACGCAAGGATGGGGAGTTTTGATGATATGTTACAAAATAACTCGGCCTTTATGTGTGAAATGCTTGATGTGGCGGAGATATTAAGGAATTCAACGTCAAAAAGCCTTATATTGCTTGATGAAACAGGGGTGAGTACCTCGTATAAAGACGGTATATCAATATCTTACGGGATAATTAAATACATCTCGGAAAAAATTGGGGCTAAAACCGTTCTTGCGACGCATTTTCAGGAGTTGGGCATTTTGGAGAAAGAGGCCAAAAATATCAAAAATTACAGACTCGTTATGGATAGTGAAAATGAAAATCCGAAAAGGCGCCTTGAATTGGGAGTTTGCACGGAGAGTCTCGGGTTTGACGCTGCAAAAAAGGCATTCTTGCCGCCCTTAGTATTGACACGTGCACAAGAATTCAGGCAAAAATTTGAGTAAAACGGGTAATGCGCCGTATCGGTTTATTAGCGCAAATGTTGAATGGTGAACAAATAAATTTCATAATGTTTTTTGAAAAGTTCATTTTTTTGTAGGATACCCTTAGAATAAAAAAAGTTTATTATTCACAATATGGAAAAGAGAAGTCTTATTTTTAATATTTGGTATAACATTCACCCTGTGGCCCACTTTTGGCTTATTATAAGCACATTTGGCATGCTTTGCATGTGGGGCGCTATGAATTTGGTGGGCTAATTTGCCGTTTATTATTCGGGGAGTTCGGGTTTAATCCGTAAACGGCCTGTCGAAACCTGTTTAGAGGTGCTGTTGTGCTTTTATATACTTTTTATTTAAAGAAGTATTGACAAGTATTTTTTGTTGTGATATAGTATTAAAAATTTGAGAAAAAGTTCAAAAACTAGGTTAGATAGTTAATAGAACCTCAAAACATACTAATTTCTCATTATATAATTTTTTTTGAGCAAAATTAGTATGGCTTAGTTGTGTTATAGGATAAAAGATGAGAACAAGCGCGATAAGCAATAATGAAAATAGAAGTTTTGGTGTGCCAAAAGCAGGTGCGGTTGGCGCAGCGCTTGGTTGTGCGGCTACTTATGCCTTTCCTTTGACAACAAAAGAATATAAGAATTATTTTACGGATGCCGTTAAAAGCAATATAAACAGCAAGGCAATCAAGGCAAGAAGAGCCGAAATTGCGGCTATAACAGAAAGCCTTAAGGGTGAAAACGTTAAGCCTCTTGTAAAAGATATATTTGAAAAAAGCATTGAAGTGCTTGAAGTTGACCCGAAACAGGCAATTGCCAATCTGGCCGAAAATAACGATCTGGATTCTTCAATTAAAGGTACTCTGGGCGAATTGTTCGGTCAGGTGCAGCGTTCGGGGAATGCCACAAAGCTTTTGGAAAATGCTAAAATGAGCTGGGCTGCAAAAACAGGAAGCAGGTCTGCATTGTTTAATGCAACTTTAGGAATGTTTATTATGATGAGCGTTGCGATTTTAAAAGAAACATTTGATGCTTTCTTCCCGAAAAAGCCCGAGGAACCTAAAGTTAAGACTACAGAAGATGAAGTTATCGACTATATTATTAATGCAGCCGAAGGTCCTGCCGAACTTTATATTTTAGAACGCGGTTTTGCAAAAAACAAAAGATAATCTTATTTGATATCAAATGGTTGAAAAGCAGCTATAAAAGCAAAATCAGAGCTTTTTTGCTGCCTTATCAAGTTTCATTTTTTTGTGAATATCTTTTATCACCTTTGATGCTGTTTCATAATTTTCTTCGTTACAAAATGCCATCATTTTGTTCTCGCCGTCGTTTGTATAGCTGCCGTCGGCGTTTTTAAGGGCCTTTGAAACGTTCGATAAATTAGCACCTTCCGTATCTTTGCTTAAAACATCAGCTAAAACAGTTGATGCTGCTTCTTCTGTAACATCAATCATACCGTCGTTATTAACATCGAACGCTTTTGCGCTTAATTTTGCATTTGTTATATCACCGAGTGCGGCATTTAAATCTTTATCTGCTTCTTCAATGGTCATGGATTTTTTGCCCATAACTTCGCTTGTAAAGCCTAAAAGTGCTCCTGTATCTATGCTGTGGCCCTTGAAAAGTTTTGCAAAAAAGCCTGATATTGCACCTTTTTTGGGTGCATATTGAAGAAGGAAATTAATCGGAGGCATTTTATCTTCTCTGCATTTTGTCATAACCTCATTGTACATATCTTCAACCGAGCTGCTTTTTGTAAAAACATCGGGATTTAGAGGTTTGCTTTTAATTTCAAAATCTTTAATGTAGCCCAAATGATTTATGGCGGCGTTTTTTCCGTAGTTTTCGCCTTTCTTAACGCTGCCGTATTGGCCCGTTGCACCGTTTATAAAAGCTTTTGTGCCTGTTACATCATAGCTCATAAATATGCCTTCCTTTTTCCTTTATATATATTAAAACACCGGCAAGATAAAAATTGCCTGTTTAAAATTTCAAGGATTAATTCAGGTGCATTAATTTTATAATGTCTTTAATATCGGTGCTTGTTTTTTGAACCTGTGAAACAGCATTTTTAATAGCGCAATCAGGGTCTTTCAGACCATTGCCCGTTAAAATGCAGACAATTCTTGATTTTGGTTTAATCGTATCTTTTAATTTTATAAGTCCCGCAACACTTGCAGCACTTGCAGGCTCACAGAATACCCCTTCAAGCTGCGCCAAAAGCTTATAGGCTTCAATAATTTTATCATCATTTACCATATCAATTGTGCCGTTTGATTCATCCCTTGCGGCCTCTGCCTGTTTCCAGCTTGCAGGGTTACCGATTCTTATGGCTGTTGCAATGGTTTCGGGGTGCAAAATCCTTTCACCCTTAACAATTGCAGCGCTTCCTTCTGCCTGAATGCCCATCATTTTAGGCAAATGAGACGATTTTTTAAGATTATAAAATTCCTTATACCCCTTCCAGTAAGCAGTGATATTTCCTGCGTTTCCAACGGGGATAAAGTGGTAATCGGGTGCATCTTCAAGTGCTTCAATGATTTCGAATGCACCTGTTTTTTGTCCTTCAATCCTGTAAGGATTTACTGAGTTTACAAGTGTTATAGGGTAATTTGCGGAAATCTCGCGGACAGCTTCAAGCGCTTCATCAAAATTGCCGTTAATTGCAATAACTTCAGCGCCGTACATCATAGCCTGCGAAAGCTTCCCAAGTGCAATATAACCGTCAGGGATTAAAACATAACATTTGAGCCCTGCCTTTGCGCCGTATGCAGCCGCAGCAGCTGAAGTATTTCCCGTTGAAGCACAAATTATTGCCTTTGAACCTTCTTCTTTGGCTTTTGATACGGCCATTGTCATACCACGGTCTTTGAAACTTCCTGTCGGGTTTGAACCTTCATATTTTAAATAAATTTCACAGTCTAAACCCAGATGTTTTGCAAGGTTATCCGCCTTAATTAAAGGTGTATTACCTTCAGATAGCGTCACAAAAGGAGTTTTATCCGTAACAGGAAGGTATTCTTTATATTTATCTATTAAACCGTTGTATCTTGCCATATCTACATTACCCTTATTAAATTATTAATTTCAATATTTTGTGCGTTCAATTCCTTAATTGCATTTTGAATGTCAAATTCGTTTGCAACTTCGGTTATAACAATAACCTGTGCCGTGTTATCCTCTTTGATTCCTTTTTGAAGAATGCTTGATAAATTTATGTTATTATTTCCGCAAGCCGTTCCTATGATGCCGATTGTGCCCTTTGAGTTCGGTGCTTTGATTGAAATATAGTATTTATTTTTCGTATGTTTAATATCAATCTGTTTAGCTTTTTCCTTGTGCGGACATCTGTGAAGCGGAAGCACCGTATCCGTATGGTTAAATTCGCCCGCAATTTGAAGAATATCCCCTACAACGGAGCTTGCGGTCGGAAATTCGCCTGCGCCCGGACCTGTAAACATAACCTTATCAACAGGGAATCCTTCCAAAAGAACGGCATTCATCGCATTATTTATGCCTGAAATCATATTTGACACGGGCACAAGCATAGGGTGAACTCTTATATCGAGTTCATCATTTTCGGTTTTTTGCGCAAGACCGATAAGTTTTATTTTGTACCCGAGCTCGTTTGCAAATTTAATATCATCTGCTGAAATCTTTGTAATTCCTTCACGATAGATTTGATTAACGTCAATTCTTTTGTGGAATGTGATGTTTGCAAGGGTTGCAATTTTATACATTGCATCATATCCTTCAACATCTCCCGTGGGGTCAGCTTCTGCATAGCCAAGGGCTTGAGCGTCTTTTAAGCATTCAGTGTATGAGATATTTTTCTCTTCCATTTTGGTTAAAATGTAGTTTGTGGTGCCGTTTAAAATTCCTGCAACCTTAGAGAAAATATTCCCCCTTAATGTGGTTTTAATCGGTCCTATGATTGGAATTCCGCCTGCAACAGCCGCTTCATATAAAACGGAGACATTATTTTCGTTTGCAAGGTCAAAAATTTGAGCGCCGAATTTTGCCAGAAGCTCTTTATTTGCGGTAACTATATGTTTTTTATTTTTAATTGCGGTTGTGATAAGTTCAAGTGCGGGGTTACATCCGCCTGCAACCTCAACCACAACGTCAATTTCAGGGTCATTAACTATTTTAAAAGGGTCATCGGTTAAGTTTTGAACTTCAACATCTCTTTTTTTGTTCAAATTTCTTACTGCAGCAGCTTTAATTTCAACATTTTCAAAATTTTTTAAGGTTTTCACAACCCCCGAGCCTACTGTACCAAGCCCTATAATACCGATTTTTAAAATATTCTTTTCCATATAGGAATTATACAATAAAAATTTTTTTCGCCATAAAAATCGTTTTAAAATAATAATTTTGATGTATGATTTTTATATAAAAATATTTTTTAAAGGAAATTTTAAAGGAATTTTGACAGGATGGAAAATATCAGAGTAAGAATTGCACCCTCTCCGAGCGGAAATTTGCACATTGGTACTGCAAGAACGGCACTTTTTAACTATTTATATGCTAAAAAAACAGGCGGAGAGTTTGTTTTGAGAATTGAAGATACGGATTTGGAAAGAAGCAATCAGGAATATACCCAGAATATCTTCGACAGTTTGAAGGCTTTGGGGCTTCAATGGGATGAAGGTCCTGATGTGGGCGGAAAATACGGTCCTTACTATCAATCAGAAAGATTTGATATTTACCCGAAATACGCTCAAATCCTTTTAGATAAAGGCTATGCCTACGAATGTTTCTGCACGCCCGAAGAGCTTGAAGCGGAAAAAGAAGAAGCAATGAAAAACCACAGGGCATACGTTTATTCAAGAAAATGCATGAACCTGACAGAAGAAGAGAAGGCAGGGCTTCGAGCAAAAGGAATTAAGCCTTCAATAAGATTTAAGGTTGAACATAAAGAATTAATCTTTAATGACCTTGTAAAAGGCGAATTAAAGTTTGATACAAACCTTATAGGGGATTTTGTGATTATGAAATCAAACGGCACACCGACCTATAATTTTGCCGTTGTAATTGATGATATGCTGATGAAAATCTCCCATATTATCCGTGGTGAAGACCACATTTCAAACACCCCGAAACAGATTTTAATCTATGAAGCACTGGGGGCTGAAGTTCCAAAATTCGGGCATTTAGGAATGATTCTGGCACCTGATAGAAGTAAACTGTCAAAAAGACACGGTGCAACCGCAGTTTCAGATTTTGTAAAACAGGGATATTTAACGGATGCGCTTATAAACTTTGTAGCGCTTCTTGGCTGGGCACCGTCTGATGGGGTTGAAATTAAGCCTGTGGATGAGATTGCAAAGGATTTTAGAATTCACGATGTTTCAAGCAGCAACTCAATTTTTGAATATGATAAATTGAACTGGATGAACGGCCAATACATTAAGAAAATGGACATTTCAAAATTGACGGATATGGCGCTTCCGTTTCTTTCAAAATATGATTCGGCAGAATTTGGCGAACACGGGCTTTCAAAGATGAGCCGCGAAAACCTTGAAAAAATGATTGAAATTACGCGTGAGCCCATCACAACCCTTTCTGAACTGGAACATGACTGCGCTTATTTCTTTGGTGAAGATGTTGACTACACCGAAGGCATGGAAACGCTTCAAAAGCCTGATGCCAAGGTTGTTTTAAATCGTGTTATGGAATTAATTGACGGTTATGATTTTGAATCGGATGAAGATGTTCACGATAAGCTTGCTGATTTAAGAACCGAATTTAAAGAAAAACACAATATGAAGCCCAAAGAAACAATGTGGGCTGTGCGTGCCGCTGTGACGGGAAGAACCCGCGGGGCCGATATGGCAAGGACAATGACCATTTTAGGCAAAGACGTCTGCATTCATAGAATTAAAAAAGCATTGGAGTTTTAAGGGTTGTATAAAAGAATAAAAATGAGCCTGCGTGCAAAATTTGCTACTTTCGGGCTCATTTTTTTAAACCTTGCGGTTTATTGCCCTGGTTTAAAAATAAGGATATAATTTTATCTATGAATGAAAATGACTTAAAAATTATTGAAATAAGAGTAAAGAATTTAATGCTTTCAAAGCAGCTGATAATTCAAACTTTAATTGTTGTTGCAGGCGGCACTATAGGGCTGCTTTTTATGCCAAACACGGCACTTAGAAATGTATTTATTTTTATCGGCGTATTATTTGCGGTCGCTCTTATTAAGAGTTTTCAGAGCATCGACTCTGAAGTCAACGGTTATTTATATGGGAAAAGGAGGTAAATATGAGCTCTGATATGATATCGGCAATTGCTGCCTTAGTTATATTTGGCGGTCTGTTTATATATTTTGAAATAGGGAACAGAAAGCAAAGAAAACAGATTGAAGAATGGCGCAAAAGCTGGTTTTAAAGTGCATACAGGCTAATGTTATATTTTATACGACACCAACATCCCTGTATCCATTGGGATGAGCTGGGTTTGATAGTTCGGGTGACTCGTTATGGTTTGAACAAAGGGTTCTACCTTTTTATAATGGGATAAAATGTTGTCCGCAACAATAACACCGCCTTTTTTAAGTATCGGGTGGATTAATTTAAAATATTTGATGTATTCGGATTTGTTTGCATCAATAAAGACAAAATCAAAAAGTTTTTCGCCATACTCGCGCACAGCGTCTTCAAAAGCCTCATTGTCAATGTTATCAACGTTTTTTCCGGGGTAAATTTCCATAAACATCTCTTCCAGTATCATAACTGCCTGCCCCAGACGGGTTTCAACAATATCATCCACTCCTGCTTTTTTAAAATTTTCAATTGCAACATTCAGTCTGTTGTCCCAAAATTCAATCGTTGTAAGCCTTCCGCCTGTTTCTTTGAGCGCATTTGCAAGCCATATGCCGCTATAACCGTTCGATGTCCCTATTTCAAGCGCATTTTTTGCACCCTTAATTTTTACAAGGAGGGATAAAAAATTGGCGCTTGTATCATCAAGATTCCAAAAATCTTCCCTTGTCTTATCGAGCGTTGAAAGTACGTTAAGTGCAGACTCATCAAAAAGAAATGAGTCTGCACTTTTTTTAATTATCTCTATGCCTTCAAGGTTTTCTTTGAATTTCACTTAAAAATCTCCACGATGAAGCAATGCAAGTTCTGAAACCACTGCCAAAACCTTGTAAGGTCATTACAGAGCTTCTTCCGTTGTTTTTGAAGGTGCAGTATTATCAATAATTACAATGTTTGAAACGTTTATATTCGTACTTTGTTTTTTGGATATTACCATTTTATCCAGATTTAAAAGCAGAAATTTTTTGGTCTGAATGCCTGTAATTAAAGCGTTTGGCTGGTTTGGTATCATTGTAATTTTTGAATAAAAGCCTGCGTTATCAAGCATTATATTTTCGACAATTTTGCCGCCCTTTGTGTCAAATACGTTTATTATGCTGTCTTTAGCACAAAGGATATAAATTTTGTCATGATAGAAAATTGCATCTACGGGTTTTTCGTTGAGTTTAATTTCCGATGTTAAAACACCATCGGGTTCGTTATAAACAGAGAGCAGATTTTCGGTTCTTGAAATTGTATAAATTTTATCGTTTTTATACAAAATTCTGGATAAATTTTTTCCGTCCGCAATATATTTTGCAACATAACCGTCCGTACCGTCCGTTGCAGGTTTTAAACTGTAGATTTTTTGCGTGTTTCTGTCAATAAAAGCGATGGAGTTTCCATCGTTTGAAACAGCAATTTTATAGGGAGATTGCTCCAGTTTTACCGCCCTTATAAGTTTTGCCGAGTTTAAATCAATCGTATAAATTGTGGAAGCATTAGCTGAAGCTACATATGCAATATTGTTTACGGTGTCTAAATCTGCATCTTTTGGCATATCATCAAGATTTATCTGGGCCACCATTCTTTCATTTGTGAGGTCAACAACTTCAAGAGTTTTAGAGCCAAAATACATTACAAGCGCAAATTTTGATTTATTTGAGGCTAATATTTTTGACGGTAAACCGTTTAATTTTAGTTCATATAATGAATTTTTGCCTGCAGGTGCAGTGCTTCCGTTGTATATGAGGACAAATTTGGATTTATCCGTTGAAATCAAAGTCTTTTTGTTTTTAAGCTCATTCAATGGAAACAGGTGATTTTTTTCATCCTTTACACTGTCAATTTTGGCATCGGTTGAAGCCGTAATCAGGTTATCGCCTTTTTGCGGAACAACAAGATCGCCAAGAATAAGCTTTAAGCTTTCAGGCACCTGTAATCCTACTGGAACCAGCATATCCTGCGGCATAACGCCAAGTCTTACTTTAAGAGGCAGATTTTCATTTTTTGTTATTGAAAAATTGCCGTTTTTATCTTTTAAAAGCTTCAAAAGAACAAAACTGTTGTTAAAAATTACAACCTCGGGTTTTGAGGCAAGGCTTCTTCCTTCGGGGTATGTGTATTCAACTTTTATATTTTTTTCTTCACTTTCCTGCGCGGGATAAAGCGGGATGTATGTTGTTCCGTCAGGCAGAACCACAAGAGAATCAAATCTTTGTGTAGAGTTTGGAAGCTCTTTTTTTAAATAGTTCCAAAAATCATCAGGAAGTCTTGAGGCCAGCGCACACTGGTTAATTAATACCATACAAAGGGTGATTAACAATATTTTTGCCTTCATTTTGAAAGTTTTCCTTCCTGTTTTTGTAAGTCTTTTTGGTGTTGCGGGCTATTTTCCAAGAGCCGTTTTTACTTTTTCCATAATGTTTTCTTTTGATTCTTTTGAACTGCCGCTTTGGCCTGTGCCTTTTTGGATATCATAAAGTGCACGGTACAGTTTTTCTTCTTCCTTGGAAATTTTCTTCGGTATTACAACTTTTACCGTTACATAGTGATTTCCCCTCTGGGTATCGCTTCCGATAAAGGGAACCCCTCTTCCTTTTAAAAGGAGCTTATCAAGGTTTTGAATACCTTGCGGGACATTCATTTCAACATCACCGTCAATTGTTTCAACCGTTACCTTGTCTCCTAAAGCCGCCTGTGCGGGAGAGATTTCAAGAATTGTGTGAATGTCGGCCCCGTCTCTTATGAATTTTTCGCTTTCCTTAACATGAAGCACTACATATAAATCTCCGGGTCTGCCGCCGTTTTTACCTGCATTCCCTTCGTTTGACAGGCGAATTTTAGAGCCTGTATCAACCCCTTTCGGGATTTTTATTTTGATTTTCTTTTCTTTTGAAATGCCGCCTTCACCTTTGCATTTTTTACAGAAAGCTTCAGGGCTTTTTCCCGTACCGTGGCATTTCGGGCAGGTTGTAACAGAGGTAAAGCTTCCTATGATTGACTGTACATTTTGCTGTACTCTGCCGTGGCCGCCGCATGTTTTGCATACGGTTTCTTTTGCGTTTTTATCAAATCCCGTTCCGTTACATTCTTCGCAGGGTTCCGTGTGTTCGATTTTAATTTCTTTTTCAACGCCGTTCATCGCGTCGGTAAAATCAATTCGAATATCCATTCTTAAATCGGCACCGCGTCTTGGAGCGTTGGGGTTTTCACGGTATCCGCCCGAAAAGCCTCCGCCCATTCCTCCAAAGAAGGAAGCAAAAATATCGTTAATATCTCCAAAACCGAAATCAAAAGGCCCTTGAGAAGAATAGCCCGCATTTTTAAGACCGTCTTCGCCATATTGGTCGTATAGAGCGCGTTTATCATCATCCATCAAGGTTTCATACGCACGGCCCAATTCTTTAAATTTTTCTTCCGCATCAGGTTCTTTATTTACATCAGGGTGGAGTTTTCTTGCTTTTTGTCTGAATGCTTTTTTTATCTCATCTTTTGATGCATTTTTTTCAACTTCTAATATCTGGTAAAAATCCATGGTTTTTTGATTATTCCTATTCCTCAAGTCTTTTGGCTTTTTAGTTTTCGCCTTCCGTTGCAACGTTTACAAATGTCGGTCTTAATACCTTATCAAAAAGTTTATACCCTGTTTGCAGCTCGTCTATAACCGTATTTGCAGGGTAATCGTTTGTGGGTGTCTGCATAACGGCTTCATGTAAATTAGGGTCAAATTCTTCGCCTCTGGCTTCGATTTTTTTAAGACCGATTTTATCGAGAGTATCATAAAGCTGTTTTACGGCCACATCGTAGCTTTCTTTAATTTTATCGCATTCCTGCATATCTGTAACGGATTTTTTTGCACGTTCAAAAGTGTCCAGAACCGTGATGATTTTTTTTAGAGTATCCTCAGCACCGTATTTTAAAAGATTTTCTCTTTCTGACATCTGGCGTTTTCTGAAATTGTCAAAATCAGCCGCAAGCCTTAAATATTTGTTATTCAAGCTGTCAAGTTCCGCTTGAAGCTTTGCGGTATCGTTATCCGAAGTTTTCTCAGCTTCGCTGTCGGCTTCGTTTGAATCTTCTTCCGTTACAGGCTGCGTTTGTTCTTCGGCTTTTGTATCTTCAGCTTCTTTGTTAAAGCTTTCATCTTCAAAAGGATTATTTTTTTGTTCGTCTTTATTATTGAACATAGTTTTCTTCCCTTATAAAATATGTAGTTAATAATATTATATGGTATCAATATCCGATGTCTAATTATATTTACTTTTTATTAATATTTGAATTGGCAAACAGGGTATTTATATCGGGTATTCGAGCAGGGTACAATTATTTTTTCGGTTTGATTGTTTTTAGATAAGTTTTCGGTTTTCAAATCCAAGGACACAGCGCACACCAAGAGCATAGGTATAGGCAAGGTTGTTATTATTGAAAGTGCCGTTATTCAAGTTGCGGTTATAGTATGTCGTGCCACTCTGAACCGTGCCTGACCATACGTACATCGGGTAGCAGTTGCTAGCATTTGCGCCCGGACAGCCGCCGTAATTGTCACACCGCAAGGCGCCGTAACCTGAATTCCAGTCGCAGAGCTTGTCCGTAGATTATATTTTCCATCTCGAAAAATTCAAATCCGGGACACAGCGCACACCATAAGCGTTGGTATAATTGGCATAGTGCCCTGTGGATGCGTAAAGCGTACCGCTATTCAGATTGCCGTAGTAATAGTTAGTGCCGCTCTGGAGCTGGCCTGACCATACGACGTTCGGCTGGCAGTTGTTACCATTTGCGCCCGGGCAGCCGCCGCTCTTATTGGAGCACCGCAAGGCACCGTAACCCGAACCTGCGTCACAGAGCTGCCGAAGCGGCTTGTGCGTTTTGCAACAGAGCTTGTCTGAAGGGTTAAATTTTCTCTTCATTTCAGATATTTCAGGTTTTCGGACACGGGCGAAGCCCTTTATCAATCACTTTTTTGTTCAATTTAAACAAAGCAATCTTTTTTACGGCCCCCACCCCTAAAATATCTTTCATTCTAAGAAAAACACTTTTCAATGTGCAGCTGTGTCAAAAAATAAAAGCAGGTAGTTTTAATTTGATAACGTAAACTTTATCAAACGGCAGCTATTTGTTGAAGCTCGGCAAGGTTTTTACCTTTTTGTTGCAACAAACAGCGTAAAATCATTCAAAATGACCCCGCTATGACGATTTGAATTCCTGTATCTGTCAAAACCCGTAAGCCTTAACACTCTAAGGATATTTTCATCCTAATCATACCCGAGTTCCCATTGAAAGGGCAAATATGTTAAATTGCGCCAAATTATAGCCTTTGCGGGAGAATATTTTTAATTTGTAAACTTATGTAACATATCTTTTAAATATCCTAAAGCTTGACAATTTCTCTGCCGATATTAAAGGTATAGAACAAGGTAAACTTTAACAATAAAGAACAAAGGAGTGTTTGAACAATGGGTATGTCTGCAAGCCAAAGCCGTTTTTTGATGCTCACGGCACAGAAAAGCAATAACGAATATCAAGCGCAAACCATTACGTTTGAACGCTTAATGCTGGCGGATAACGTTGCTCGATGGACAAATGAGTACGAAGATGCTATGCAAAACCAAACGCTTTTATACGGACAAAGAGATTCCGATAACATAAACTATGCCGCAAGGCTTCATTATGACGACATTGTTCGTGCCTCAGAAAAAGGCGGTATGAGCATGTCTTTAATATCTGCCACATCAAATAAAATCGTGGTGCCCTCTTTGCCTGATCCGCTCCCTGAAGGTAAAACAAGGGATGATTATTTTATATGTCCCGATGTAAATAATGCGGATTTCCTTGAAAAGAATCTGCGTGAAGGCAACTTCCTTTTTGTGGATAAAGACGCAAAACACATTGCGGAAACACCCGAAGAAGAATGGAACAAATATCATTATACGGATTCTACCATTCAAATGTTTGTGACGGATACTTATGATAAAACAGACGATGCTGCCGCACAGAGCAAATATAACGAAAGACAGGAAGCATTCCAAAGAGCGGATAAGCTTCTTGAATGTCAGTTGAAAAAGCTTGAAACCGAGCATAAGGCACTTGAAACCGAAATTGAGAGTGTGCAAAAGGTAATTAAAACAAACGTCGAGGCAAGTTTTAAAACCTTCGGATAGCTCTTTTAGTGCGTGCCAGGCCGCTTAAACGGTTAAATGTTCCGTAAAACACTAAAATACAGGGCTTATAAAACCCTGTATAATAAATAAATTTACTCCATTGTTCATTAATTGCCCCTGTTTTTAAGGGGCTTTTTATTTTACATTTTTTTAAAACGGCTTTCTTAAATTGTGCAATAATGCCGCCATAATTTAAAGTTTTATGCAATCAGCATTAAACGATTGCCCGTGGTTTCCGTTGCCTGATTTGTCCCACCGACACCGTTTTCAAATCCTGCACGTTTCTGTGCGCCGATATCGCTTACTTCGGACATTTCTTTTGCAAAGAAATTTTCACCGCCGATTTTCTTTCCGCCGCCAAGAGAACCGCCCTGCTGTAATCCGCCAAAGCCTACTTTCTGGGTTTGGAAATTGTTTTGGCCCATTTGTGCCATTAAGTTTGGATTAAAGTTTACGCTCATTTTTTGCCTTTTTGTTGTGCTATTAAACTCCTACAATTAAATAAAAACATCGGGAAAATTAAAATTTCACATTTTAAAGTTTATGTTACAAAAATTAATATTCTTAAAATTAGTATCCCGAGCGTTCCCTGTTGGGGGATGAGAATAATTTTTAAAGGCGCAAAATAAAGACATATTAAATTCGAAAGGAATAAAAATGAGATTCAGCCTTATAAAAAGAGAACCGTCTTTTTTCTTTGAAAATATGCACGAAGATCTTCAAAGATTTTTAAAAGATACATTCGGCGATATCGAGCCCACATCTTCAAATAAACCTTTTGAACGCACATTCAGGCCTGCTGTTGAAATAAAAGAAACAAAAGATGAATATAAAATTTGTGTGGAACTTGCAGGCGTTAAAAAAGAAGATATAAACGTCAGCCTGACACAGGACGCTGTTACAATTTCAGCGGAATCAAAGTTTGAAAAAACAGATAATTCAAAAGATGTTAAATATTCTGAATTCAGATACGGTAAATTTACAAGAACAATTCCTTTTGATACGCCTGTAAATTTGGAAAATGCCGAAAGCGAATTTAAAGACGGCATTCTTCATATTGATATTAAAAAGGTTGAGCCTAAAAAAGAGGACATAAAGAAAATCGAAGTCAGATAAACATTATAAATATGACCCATTTCGGGTTTGTTGGCGCCTTCGGCTTTTACATTTTTAACAAGGAAACCAAGATGAATTTGGGATGTTATATGTAAAAGGTGCCGGAGTATAAGCCAAAAGACGGGGTTTGCCTTTGGCACCCCGTCTTGTAATATTATATTTTTACCTTCATTGCAGGTGTTGTGTTTTCGGATAATTCCTGCCTTATATGTTCGCAATCTATATGTTCAATCGGTGCACCCGTTTCTTTTTGCAGATACACATCTTTAATTCCTGCCTGAACAATAAACCTTTTGCACAAAATACAGATAAAATTGTGTCCGTAAATATACATCGTAGCGCCCTGGCATCTGTCCTGTCCTGCCTGAATGATGGCGTTTTGTTCAGCATGGATGGAGCGGCAGGTTTCATACATTGTACCCGATGGGATATTATGTTCAACACGATAGCAATATCCAAGCTCCATACAGGATACAACCTTTGAAGGCGTTCCGTTGTAGCCTGTTGCTTTAATTTTTTTATCCTCTCCCACAATAACGGCGCCAACCTGTGCCCTTATGCAGTTAGACCTTGAAGCGCACGTTTTTGCAATCTCCAAAAAATATTCATTCCACGGTTTTACCATAGTTTCAAACCTTTATAAAAAATAATATCACTATAAATATTATACAGCGAACTATAGAATTGTTGTCATATTTTCTCTTTGTAAAAGCGCACTTCTGTTTTGAATGCCATTCCAGCTCTCTACGGGTGAAATCTTAATGCTGTAGCCTAAGATCATTGCAATGTCTCGAAGCTCCGTCCATTTCACGGTGTCTGTATTCAGCTTTCTTGAAAGGTTTGATTGCGTGAAAGAATATCCGAAGTTCTTGTTCAGCTCTTCGGCAAGTGTTGTCAAAGAAATGTCTCTCATTAAAAGCATTCCTTTAATCAGCTGTTTTGTGCTCAAATTTCTGTTGCTCACTCCCTGCATATATCAATAATGATGTAAACCACCCAAATAAGTTGATTTTTTATACTAAATTTGATATGATTATATCAAATATGATATAAAAATAAGGTTCTAAAAAATGTTAAATTTGTTCATCGTTCTAAAGGGTGCGCTGTGCCCTAAGTTTTTCGTGCCTTTTAAAGGTATATCGGAAGATTCATCTAAGTTAAGTTTTGTAAAGGCCTGCGCTAAGGCGCCTTGTCGTGCGCTTTTTGGTGCAATTATCGGGGCGGGTTACAAAATCCTCTCTCTTCTTGCTGAATTTCGTTTTTCAAAACTACGATTATTTAATTCTAAAGCGATTGCAGAAAAATTCAAATCATACAACAGGGCAGGAAATAAATTGCCCGCTTTGGCTAAGCCTCTTTGTGCCTTCTCCCTCGTTGAAATGCTGATGGCATTACTCGTGGCGTCGTTATTACTGGCAGCCCTTGCTCCCGTTATGACAAAGAAATTCTCTGAAAATGTTTCCGTATTCGGTGCAGGAGGTGGAGGAGGAAGAGCCCCTGCAGGCATGAAATGCTGGAACTGGGAAGCAAAAGATTTAAACGAAATTAATCAAAGAGTTGTAAAAGATTTTCAACTCGATGAAGTATGGTATGCAAACTTTATCCTCGCATCAGGCGGAGGCGGCGGTGCAGGAGCAACCGTTTCAAGCGAAGAAAACGACACCTATGATTCAAATTCATCGCAAGGTCTTGAAATTACTGTCGACATGGATGAATTTGACATAGATTTTATGACAGGAGGAGGAGCCGGGGGATCGGGTGGTGCCGCGATATATGCGGATGGAAGCTGTTACGGGGCGCCATCCGAGACAAAATGCAAATGCCTTGGAGATGAATATACATATGACAGCACAAATAAAGCCTGTGTAACAAATAACCTCGGAAACAAAAACCGTGCAAATGCAATCAGCACTTGTTCTGCTTTAAATCCGAGCGGAAAATGGTCAGTTCCTACAACAACGCAAATGGGCAATTGGAGTTTAACTCTTCTTGGTAACCTTGGAATAACTACGGGAAATTATGTTTGGGCATCAAATACTGGAAGTGAGCAGGGAAGTTGCAGAAGCTATACGACCTATTATCGGTGTTACGCAGCTTGTTGTTATTCTTCCAGTAGTACGAATACAAGCGATTGTAGTTGCAGTTCTTATGGAGCAGGTTTTGGAACAAGTTATGCCACAGGAAGTACTTCTTCTGAAGCTATTTCAAAATGTACTTATGGAAAAGGACGAGCTTTTTCTTGTACTTCTACTACGGTTGGTGCAACTTGCAATGCTACAGCATGCTACACTGGTGGTGATTCATCCACAAGTGTTAAAGGTTATCTTCAATGTAATACTTCTGCATCAAATAGTTATCAGGTCTGTAATTCCTACAACTACAACACTACCTATTATTTCAATTACCTAAACGGAACCACTTGGGCAAACAACTATTCTACATCCAATTCTGCATCATATCAAACCCGCTGCATCTATACAGATTCTGCAACGGTTTCTGCTATTATCTTTTATTCGATTTCCGGTTCGGGCGGCGGAGCCTCCCCTGCTATTAAAAAAGATAGCTTTGATGGCAGCGTAAAGGCAGAATTAAATCAAAAGATAAAAGAAAATGTTGGAGGAAAAATTGTTCTTGAATTTGGCGCAGGAGGTTCGGGTGGTGCAGGTGCTTCCGATAAAAATCAAAAGGCAAATGAAGGCAAAAACGGAAAACCGTCCTGTGTTGTTGTGAAAAATGCATCAGGAACAACGGTATATAAAGTTTGTACCCCAGGCGGCTTAAAAGGAACTGCCGCAGACGGTTCCACGGGCGAAACTGGAACTCCTGGTATTGCATCGGCGGATATACCCTCGGAAGACTCCTGTTATACGCAAACAAGCGATGATGTATCAACAAGAAAATATTTCTCCTGTTCAACAACAGGGGATGCGGGAACAAACGGTAATTCCGTATCAGCAAATCCGACTGATGGTGGTCTTGGTGGGCGTTCGGCAATGAACCCAAATACCCGTGCATCATATTCGGGTGTAAACGGTGCAACTTTATCATCAGTAACATACCCAGGAGCAGGCGGCGGCGCAGGAAGATCAATGAATAATTCAGGAAATCTTTCCTTCGGTAGCGGCGGAAACGGTGCGGATGGATATATTAAACTCTCCTTTAAACATAAATACGACGGTGCAGGGGGCGGAGGAGGATCTGCGGGAACTGTTGCCATAGTGAACAATATATATGTCGGAAAAACTGCAACATGTACGTTTAACATAGGACAAGGAGGCTCCGGCGGCGGAATTGGGGCGGATGGTATGGATGGCGGAAATACATCTGTACAGTGTTCAAACGATTCAACCGTGTATGAAGTATACGGAGGATTAAAAGGAAACAAAGGAATATCCGCACAATCCGCAGGACAAATATCAAACGGAGGACTTGGCGGCGTTAACCCTAAAACTCCATATGTTGAATCAATAGTAAAACTCGTTGCAAAAAATGATGCCACGGTACACATAGGGTTGAACGGCACAAACGGAGGGTATAACGATCAAAATAATATGAATTATATAAATTACATTCAGGGGACAAAATCTTCAGGCGGAAGAGGAGGCACATCAGGCCTTGGCAAAAAAGGAAAATGCGGAGCCCTTTTAAACGATGTTGTATGCTCTTCATCCTCTGATGATACACCTACATTATCAACCATCAGTGCTGAAAGCTTTACATATAAGGATATAGTTGAACCTACGGCAAAAAGCATATCTCAATCCGTTCCATCATATGGCGAATCCTCTTCAGGCGGAGGCGGAGGTGCATGGTATCAGGGTGTTGGTTCAGGCACAGGCGGAGATGGCCTTGGAGGCTTTGCATGTGTCTACTGGCAGGGAACAGGAGATTAAGATGAGCACAAACGGCTTATGGCGCAATGAATTTACCCTGTCTGCTGCACAAGTCCGGTGTCACCCTGTCCGCCAAGCTCCTCGCTTGCCGTCACGGGTTCACATCCTAAAGGCCCGCTCGGTCTTATTGGACGCGTCGTGTCACAATTCGACTCTCACTAAGATTTAAACGATAAACAATTTCTCGGGGCGTGTTTGTAACCTTCGCGCCCCTTTTTCTATGCAGCGCAAAATGTCGGGCTAAATCGTATAGGAGCCCAACTTTCAACAATAACGGGGATTTTAAAGACAAACCAATTTCAAACTTTAAACTATAAATAATTCCAAAAAAACTTTATTTAATCAGTTTATTCATCATATCCAAAGTATCCAGAAAATGCTCCGCAAGCGCCCTGTATTCAAGCATTTCCCTTTCATTTTGTGCAAATTCGGGGAAGAGTTCCTTCAAATCTTCAGGTTTAATGAGTTTCATCTCCGTTGTTGCGTCTGTCAGCCAAAGCTCCATTTTAATCTGTGGCATAATTTTTCTCCATTGTATTAATCCAATAATTTTATAAAAATATTATATACAATTGTTGTAATAATGCAACAGTTCGACTTGAGAGATTATATAAAATTAAAGAGAACCAAACTCGGGCTTAAGCTGAATAACTTCGCTTTTAAAAATGATATCGACCCGAGCATTTTGAGCAGACTTGAGAATAAAAAATTTGATCTTAAATATCCTGTTTTGGAAAAAATTGCAAAAGGTTTTTCAATGACCCCGGGTGAATTTCTTTTAGAATATGAAAATTATATAAAAAATAATCAATAAAAACTTATATAGGCATATATGGCGCGTTGAATTTGTAGTTTGAAAATTAAATATCAAAAAGGGGCTAGCCTGTATCTTTTCTGAAAACTGTCAGAACAACATTATCACTTTGGTTCGAGAACTGATAGTTCATTTGAAAGGAGGGCTGAATTATGGAAAACATCAATTTAACATTAATAATGATTTTTTTGATTTTGTACATAATAAAAAATGGCGCCCATCTAGAATAAGCGCCATCTTTACTTCAGTTCTATACAGTTGACGGTAGTTCCGAGCTGCCGCCCCTGATATTTTAATTATAAACCATATTTTTAAAAACACAAGGCATGTCAGGTCTTGAATAAGGACGCGGTTCCTTATAGCTCGCCTGTGTCAATTTTCAAAAACGCTTGCAAAACCTTTGAAAAGACTGTACAATATATTGTATTCAGCCTTAAGACAAGGTATAGTCTTCAAAAGGGATAAGCCCGACAAGAGGCTGGATATATTTACTAACAAAGGAGACCAAAGAATGTACCAAGACGAAACCCTAAAATGCGAAGATTGTGGACAAGAATTTGTTTTCACAGTAGGGGAACAAGAATTTTATGCAGAAAAAGGCTTAGTAAACAAACCCAAAAGATGCCCTGAATGCAGAAAAGACAGAAGACAAAGAAACTCAAGGAAAAAAATGTATGACGCTGTTTGCTCTGAATGCGGAGCGGAAACAAAAGTTCCTTTCAAGCCGATTGAAGGCAAAGAAATCTATTGCAAGGATTGTTATTTAAAAAGACAAGCAGCAGTCTAAATAATAATTATATACTTGATTTACGCCGCCCGAAGAATTTTTTGGGCGGTTTTTTAATGCTTAAATTTAAAGTAGAACAATTGTTTGTGCCGCTCCGTTAAAAGATGTGCATAAAGCACGGTCTGAAAAAAGGCGGCATTGCGTTTTGTTACATTTTTGCAAATGATTGTTCGGAAAAATATAATAAGTGTATAAGAAGATTTTTAAAAGGAATTTCAATGTTTAGAGATAAAGTTCTTACGATGATTCTTGCAGGCGGACAGGGAAAAAGGCTTTTTCCTTTAACACGTGATCGCGCAAAACCCGCTGTACCTTTTGGCGGCAGATATCGTATCATAGATTTTGTCTTGAATAACTTTGTAAATTCGGGCTTTTATAAAATAAAAGTTTTAACACAGTATAAATCAGACTCTTTAAACAAGCATATTTCAAGAGGCTGGAACCTTTCCGCTTCCGTGGGTCAATATGTGGACTGTGTTCCCGCGCAAATGAGGACGGACGGAAACTGGTATAAAGGAACGGCTGACGCCATTTATCAAAACATAAACCAGATAACGGACGGAAACTACAGCAACATCTTTGTTTTTGGCGGAGACCATATCTATAAAATGGATGTGCGCCAAATGCTTGATTACCACATCAAAAAAGAGGCAGATTTAACAATTGCTGCAATTCCTATTCCGATTGAGCTTGCGGGCGAATACGGAATAATTGAGGTTGATGAAAACTGGCAGCTTACAGGCTTTATCGAAAAACCTAAAACCACCCCGAAACACATCCCGAATGTGCCAAATATGTGCCTTGCTTCAATGGGAAATTATATTTTTAAATCCGATATTTTAATTGATGAAGTCGGGAAAGATGCGGCGGATGAAAATTCTTCTCATGATTTCGGCAAAAATATAATTCCGAATATGCTTCATTCGGGTAAAAAAGTATTTATTTACGATTTTGCAAAAAACGAATTTCCGGGGATGACACCATCCGAAAAGGGCTACTGGAGAGATGTCGGAAACGTAGACAGTTATTTTCAGGCAAATATGGACCTTTTGGATTACGATCCCGAATTAAATCTTTATTCCAAAGACTGGCCCTTAAGGACGTTCAATTACAACTTTCCGCCTGCCAAATTTATCTGGGATGAGGATAAAAGGGTCGGCGTTGCGAAGAATTCGCTGGTGTCTGAAGGCTGTATTATTTCAGGCGGCTCACTTTCAAGGTGTGTGCTTTCTCCAAAGGTGCATATTAACAGCTTCTGCCACATTTCAAACTCTATTCTGCTTGAAAATGTGAAGATTGGACGCCATTCAAGAATTCATCGCGCAATAATTGATAAAAATGTTGAAATTCCACCATATACGGAAATTGGCTACAACAGAGAAGAAGATATAAGGCGCGGTTTCTTCGTATCGGATGGCGGCATTACGGTTGTACCGAAAGATGCGATTGTGGATTA
>CAJTPW010000003.1:103138-211154 GCA_910578465.1 uncultured Vampirovibrio sp.
GAGCGCAATATCAGCAATGAGCCTGCTCTGCAAGACTTCGCAGCACTTTGTAATATCCTGCAAGTTTAAGCACTAAAAAATGAGCTTAATATTTTTCTTATTCATCAACTTCGGGGATTTCCGTGAATGTGCTGAAAAATTCTGCGGGAGAGATTTTTAATGAGGCGCAAATACCTGCTATGGTGGAAATTTTCGTATCAAAAGAGCCCTTAATAGCATATCCTACGCAACTTTTCGATAATCCGCCGCGCCATGCAAGCTTTTCAAGCGTCAGACCGCTGTCTTTCTTTAATTCAGTAATTCTTTGTGCAACTTGTTCTTTAATGTTCATTATTCAAATACCAAAATATTGATATTGACATATTAATACCTGTGTGATATATTTTAATGCAACAGGTAGATACCAACTTATTGAACATTAACAGGTGCAAAAAACAATTTTACTCCAAACTATCTACTGAGGCCCTTTTTGACCGCCCCTTTCGGGGAAATTCAAACCCAAACTTTAGGAATGCAAAAAATTTCAAACTAAATATAATTCAGCTTCCCCGAAAAAACGGGGACTTTTATTTTTCTAATCTTTGTTCTGAAACCTCTTCCTAAAATACCCAAAAATCCGTATTATTAACACTTTGCAAATTCTGCAAGTTTGACTTCATCCTTTATATTAAAGAAAATTGAACCGCTTCTTTTGAATTCTTCGGGGTCTTTTGAAACATAGAAGCTGAAGGTTGAAAAAGTTTTTCTGCCGCCTGTGGAAGCTTTGTCTGTGCCTGTTAAAATATCTTTTTTTATAACATCAACAAGATATTTTGCAGGGTCAATAAATTCAATGTCAGGTGCAAACTTTGATAAAACAGGCGCAAGATACGGAAAATGGGTGCACCCCAGAATCACTTTTTTGCAGCCCGCATTTTTAAGCTGTTCCGCCTTGTCTTTTATATATTTTACAGCCTCGGCATTGTAATACAGCCTGTGTTCGACAATTCTTACAAAATCCTGACATTCAAGCTCTATCACTCTTGCGTTTTTATTAACCTTCATTATTTCTTTTGTATATGCAAAGCTTTTAACCGTAGCGCTTGTTGCCATAACGCCTATTGTTTCTTTTTCATCCTTGAAAAACGGTGCAACGCTTTGAATCAGGGGATAAATTTTTATTTTATCGGAAAATTCATTGTGAAGTTCTTCATACACAAGGGCAGAGCTTGTATTGCAAGCCATAACGGCACTTTCTACGCCGCTTTTTACAAAAAATTCCATTATTTCTCTTGTGTAGGCTAGTATTTGTTCTTTGGTTTTTGTGCCGTAGGGTACGTTTTTTGTATCGCCAAAGTAGACAAAATCATCGTTTATGCCGTTTTGAATCATTGCTCTTAAAACTGAAAGTCCGCCGACCCCTGAATCAAACAATCCAATCATTTTGCTATTCCTCTGAACCTTTGTTCTTTAAATAATCCATAATCCCCTCGGATATTGCTTTTGCAATTTCAGTTTGTCTTTTTTGTGTAGAAATTGCAGCTCTTTCGTTTTCATTTGAAATAAAGCCGATTTCAACAAGAATTGCAGGGGCTTCAGTATGATTTATAACATAAAACTGAGACTTAAACAAACCTCTGTCTTTTGTTTTCCATTTGTTAAAGTTTTTACCGAGATGTTTATGTACGGTTTCCGCGTATTTAACGCTATCCTGTTTCCACCAGTGGGTTTCAACCCCGTAAATTGCATTGTTTACGCTTGAATTCACATGGACGCTTACAAATAAATCAGGTCTTGTTTCATTTGAAATATCGCACCTTTCCTGCAAGGACACGGTTTTGTCTTTTTCAAGGGTCATTGTTGTTTTAACCCCTTTATTATTCAGATTTTTTTCAACCATTTTTGCAATTGCAAGGGTGATATCCTTTTCATATATCCCTTCCCTTGTAGCACCAACATCCGAGCCGCCGTGGCCTGCGTCAATTACAACTTTATAAAGGTTTGAAATAGACATTTCTTTGTCTTTAAGTTTTGATATAATGCTTTCTTTGGGGCGTTCTTTATGTTTAAAAACAGCCTGAATTGTCTTAGAATCGGGCGTTACTTTTACCTGAATGTTTAAAGTTTCTTCATTCAAAGGAAGCACGACACGAAGCTTATCAAGAGCCAGACGTACGGTTTGCGCGGTTTCATAATGTTTCTTTAATTCTTCGGCGGCACCTTCCGCCATTCCTGAAACGTTGTTAAAATCGAGATAGAGGTTTTTATTTTCTTCAAATGCCGAAAATGCAACAGGGTTTGTAAAGTGAAATTCAAGCGTGTCCGCAAAATTTCCCTTTTCAAAAAGAACTGATTTTACGGTGCTTTCGGTTTCGGTTATTTTTGTGTTAATAACGTCAGATCTTTTTGCAATGTAGATATTTTGTAAATCGGGCGAAATTACAACCCTGTAATTTTTAGCTTCAACCCCCTGAATTACAATCCTTGCGACGCTTGTTGAGTTTTGCCCGAGCCTTAAAATTTCTCTCGGTTTAATTGTTGTTCCGTCCGCTTCATATTGCGGGTTTCCGATTGGAAAGCTTCTGTTTACAAGGCTTTTTGCAAGCACCGTATCATCAAGGTCTATTACCATTCTTGTAGGCTCTTCAAGCGTGAATGCGGGCTTCAAGCTTACAAAGCCTTCGCCTTTTATCATTATTCCGTTTGCGCTTTGCTGGATAGAATTTATATAAAATTTTGATTTAAGGTGATATTCTTTTTCATCCGCGCTTAGTTTTTCGTTGTTTTTATCAAACATTTTGCTTAATTCCGCGCCGTTATCGTTTGAGCTTACGGGAACAACAGGGTTTGTCACAAGGGATGAAGTTGTATTTTGAAAAAAGGTAACGCGGCCTTCATCTCCCGTGTTTGAATATGCAACCTGATTTGAGCGGGCGGAGTTTAATCTTTTTGTATATTTAACGGCAATTGCTTTATCGTTTGCAATTACATTAAAATCGCCCTGTGGGGAAGATTTTTCATATGTAAAAACAATCCTTACAACATTCGGGTTTACGGAAAATTGTGACATCCTGACATTTTTAAAGATTGAATTTTTTAATTCATAGTTTTTTGAGCCGCCAATAAGTGTTGCATTTGAAATATCAACATATGCGCGCTCAGGTTCTTTTAGAAAGCCTTTTGAAATTTCATTATATGTATAATTAATATCTTCAACACTCTGGCTTCTGGTTGTATTTATCTTTCCCGTCGAGTTTATGAGGACAAAATTATCGGAGTTATCAAAGATGAGCCCTTTAATTTTAAGGGAAGTATCCGCATATGAAGACAGCGCTGCATTAAACAGTATTGCTATAAATAAAAATGCGGCGGCGAATATATGTTTAAACTTTGAATATGTCTTCATATGATTATCAGGCATAACAAAAAAATAATACACCGTAAATGCCATAAGGGCTAGTTTTTCATAAATGAAATCAAAACAACAATTTAATAAGATTTGGGTAAGGTTCAATAAAAAATATTTCATAAAGGGACCGTAAAAGAGGCTTGGGGGCGGAGGTTCAAAATTTCAACTGCAAATCATAAACGGGACCGCGTCCCTGTTGAAATATTTTTTATTGAACCGACTGTGTTTTAGTTTAGTAAAAAAAATTTTAAAAATATAACAAATATTAAGTTAAGACTTGTAAATGCAGATTTATTATAGAGGGTCAAGGGG
Source organism: uncultured Vampirovibrio sp. (assembly GCA_910578465.1). Lineage (GTDB taxonomy): Bacteria > Cyanobacteriota > Vampirovibrionia > Gastranaerophilales > Gastranaerophilaceae > MGBC122484. The sequence continues at coordinate 106,839 of CAJTPW010000003.1, forward strand.
CATGGTCAATTGTAAAAAAAAATTAACCAAACTTCACTTGATTAGCATGTGCCGTTGTAGTTTTATTAAATCAAGTCAAGGAAATGCACAATTTAAAAAGAGCTGAAAGGAGTGATGGCTCAAGCTTTTTGCGGAAGTTTACCACGAAAAGTTACGGATATTAAGATTAGAGGAATGAGATTAAAAAGATTGTTAACAAACAAAAAGATTTAAAGCAAAGGCTGCTGGGCTTTTGCGGAGTGAGGGAAAAAATTTTAAGACACCTGTTATTATATAAGGTGTCTTTTGTTTTGGTTTTTAACAATACGGCATAGAGTATAAGAATTTATTTTTTAATGCCTCCTGTATTTGTTCCATTAATGAAATTTTGTCTTAACCGTATTGAGCTATTTTTTATATTTACTTAACTTGATTTTGTTTTTTTGTTAGAATATGAAAGAAGAAATATAAAAGTAATACGGGAAATAATAAATGAAAAACAAAATCATTCTCTTTTGGGCAATTGTATTAATAGTTATAGCCTCCCTTTTTGTAATTAAAATGAAACCGACATCTTTAGGTTTGGATTTGGTCGGCGGTTCAAGGCTTATGCTTGAAGCACAGACTTCTGAAACCGTAAAAAGAATCACTCCTGAAATTATGGACAGTTTGCAATATGCGATTGAAAATCGTGTAAATGCGCTTGGTGTAGGGGAAACTGTTGTTCAAAAAGTGGGCGAAAACAGATTGTTAATCGAAATTCCAAATATTTCCGACACCCAAAAAGCCAAAGAATTTTTGGGCGAAACTGCAGAACTTGAATTTAAAGAGCCCGCAGGAACCGATTCAGACGGCGAACCGCTCTGGAAATCCACAGGGCTTTCAGGTAAAGATTTGAAAAAATCTTCAGTTTCAACTTCTCAAAGCGGAGAATGGATTGTTTCACTTGAATTTAACCCCGAAGGCGCTAAGAAATTCGGCGCTCTCACAAGAAAACTTGTAGGCCAGCCGATGGCAATATTTTTTAACGGAAAGCTCCAATCTGCACCGAGAATTAATGAAGAAATCACAGGCGGAAATGCTCAAATTACAGGCGGCGGAGACGGTTTTGAATATAAACAGGCAAAAGAAATGGTGGATTTGCTTAATGCGGGTGCGCTTCCTGTCGGAGCTGAAATCATTGAAGAAAATTCAATCGGGCCGACACTCGGTGCGGACAGTATTGCAAAATCCAAGTTTGCAGGGCTCATCGGGCTTTCTCTGGTTATGATATTTATGGTTCTCTACTACAGATTACCTGGTGTTGTTGCATGTATTGCACTTTGTATCTACAGTGTGATTGTTTTTGCAATATTTAAAATAATCCCTGTAACCTTAACCCTTGCAGGTATTGCAGGTTTCATCCTGAGTATCGGTATGGCGGTTGATGCGAATATTCTTATATTTGAGAGGACAAAAGAAGAACTTAAGGCAGGAAGAAGCTTATTTACGGCGATTAATTCAGGCTTTGACAGAGCATTTACAAGTATCTTCGATTCAAATATGACAACAATTATTACCTGCGTTATCCTTTATGTTCTTGGAACAAGCATTGTTAAAGGATTTGCGCTTACTCTTGCAATCGGTGTTTTAGTAAGTATGTTTTCTGCAATAACCGTTACCAAAAACTTTATGCACCTTCTTTTCGGTACGGGCGAATTAAAACACCCTGCATTATTCGGGCTTAAAAAATCCGACATTCAAAATGCTTTTGTTGCAACGGAAACCAAGAAAGAAAAGGCAAAATTCGGCGTATTGGATTAATTGATAAAACCTTGCGGTTAAAACAAAAAGGCCGCACAAAAGACTAAGTTTCTAAACAGGAGAAAATTATAAAATGGCAAACCCTAATTTAATGAACCAAAAACAAATAATAGATGTCGTAAAATTCAGATGGCTATGGCTTGCTATAAGCGCCATACTTTTAATTCCGTGTATTGCGGCAATCATATATTTAATGTCAACACAACCAAACCACGCACCCGTTAAACTCGGGATAGATTTTACGGGCGGTACAATCCTTCAATATGCGGTCAAAAATGATGTAACCGTTGATGATATCGGAAAAATAAGAGATGATATGACAAAAGCAGGCTTTACAACCCCGATTGTTCAAAACATCAATAACAATACAGGTGCAGGGCTTGAAGAAGCGGATAACGGCGGTATTAAAAATATAATTTCCGTGAAAACAGGTTTTATTGACGATAAAACAGGGGAAACCACAAATAAAATCTCTGAAATCGTTTCAAGCGCGGTTGAATCTCCGGAGCTTGTTCAAACGACATCCGTAGGACCTTCTTTAGGCTCAGAGTTGCTTAAAAACTCTGTCGTTGCCTTGCTTTTAGCCTTCCTTGGAATTGTTGTTTATATTTCATTAAGGTTTAAAGCGGACTATGCAATAATCACGCTTTTATCTTTAATCCATGATGCTTTGTTTGTAATCGGCGTTTTTGCGATTATGTCAATTTTCTCAAACGTTTATGTGGATGCTTTGTTTATTACGGCAGTTCTTACGGTTGTAGGGTTTTCCGTTCACGATACGATTGTTGTGTTTGACAGAGTTCGTGAAAACAACAGATTTCTGGCTAAAAAATATACTTTTAATGAAATTGTAAATGCTTCTGTTAACCAAACGCTTGCAAGAAGTTTGAACACTTCCCTCACAACCCTTTTAACCCTTGGCGCCCTATATTTCTTCGGCGGTTCCACAACAAAAGAATTTATTTTCGCAATGATTTTGGGTATTGCGGTTGGTACTTATTCAAGTATTTTCTTTGCAAGTGTGCTCCTTGCGTGGGATAAAGAGATAAGAGATAAAAAAGCGGGCAGAAAAGCCGCCGCAGGTGCGTAACAACTTTTAAAAGTTTAAAGAGCTGAACGGTTATGCAAAAAGAAGTAAAAAAGTATTCAACACTGGCGCAGTTTGTATCAGAAACGAGGGAAAAACTCGGGCTTTCTCAAACGGGTCTTGCCAAAAGGTGTAACCTTTCAACGGAAGAAATTCAGGGAATAGAATCAGGGATTGAGCTTTTCTTATCTTCAACCGTGCGCCAGAAGCTTTCAAAGGGCTTAAAAACAACTCTTTCAGAGATAAAGCTTTATGAAAAGAAAGAAGATTTTCATTTTTGCGACACAAAAGAGCAAAGCATTGAAGAATTAAAACAGCTCATAATAGAAAATGACGGAAATAAAGGGTTTGCACCTCTTTGCCCGGTATGTGGAAACAAGCTTGTTGTGCGTGTTGCAAAGATGTATGATTTGGAGGATAATCTTATGCTTCATCCTAAGGCCCGCTGCAGCCGCTGTCCTTTTCAAATTACATAGCCGTGCACGGGTGAAAATGGTATAAACAGGCTATTTTACGGTTTTAAATGCGGATTTATCCGCGTTTTTTTGTATCTGTAATAGAAAAATGTGTCGGTTGCAACAAGCACAAGATTTAGCAAATACAAATAAATTACCCAGTCAAAATTATTTAAAATTTTATGAATCATCCCCGAAACATAGCCTATCATCACAAGCCAGAGGAAAAGAATACTTTTTCCTTCGACATTTTTTGTTTTATAGGTTTTTACCACTTGAAAAGGCCAGCTTGCCCCAAAACATAACATCATAATTGCTTCAAAAATGCTCATATATGGCCTCCTTCTGCCTGAAAATATAGAGATATACAGTAATTGCAAATTTTATTGTTAAGCTTCCGAATTTTTCCGCAAAAAATTATACCACAGAAATTTTGCCATGGTATAATCCAAAGAAAAGGGAAAAAATATGTCGGGAAAATCGGAAATATCATCTTGTAGCGGGCATACAGCCCAAACGGCAGGGATTTTGAGCGTTCAGTTTGAACCTGTTTTAAACGAGCAGGAAAAAAACCTTGAAAAGGTTAAAAATATTGTTGAAGATTTTATATTAAAAAATCCTGAAAAACAGCTTGATTTAATAGTTTTGCCCGAATTTTTTACAACAGGTGTTTCTCACAAATATGTGGATTGTCCAAATCCTCCAAACGGCGGCAAACCGATAGAATTTGTTGCGCAGCTTGCTAAAAAATACAATGTAAATATCGCTGCAGGTACTGTTATCACGGAAGAAGACGGCAAACTCTATAATACCATGTTTGTATTGGACAGGCTTGGTGATACCGTTGCAAAATACAGGAAAATTCACCTTTTTAAATATTTCGGAGGAACCGAAAACGAAAGAGTGACTCCCGGAAAAAGCCTTGTTGTGGCAGATTTAGACTTTGGAAAAGCGGGCCTTGCAATTTGTTTTGATATAAAATATCCGCTTCACTATAAAAAGCTGACGCAGTTGGGGGCTGAAATTATTATAAATCCTGCTGCATGGGCGTATTTAAAAAGTGTTAAAAACCAGAAAATGCTCAATACGAGGACTTTTGAAGCCTTAAGCATTGCAAGGGCAAATGAAAACCTTGTGTATTTTATAACATCCAATGAATGCAAAGACGCAGGCCCTCTGGGCAATACGGGCGGTTCTAAAATAATTTCTCCTCTGGCTGAAATTTTGGCGGATGCGGGGGAAGAAGAAGGTGCAATATACGCGCAGATTGACTTAGGGCTTGTTCGAGAACTGAAAAAGACTACACCAATGGCTTTTGAGGATTGATAAAATCCTTGAAAAGCAACAGACAAAAGAAAACGGAAGGAAAAGATTTTGGAAAGATTTGTCGGATTTTTTGGAATAGCAATAATACTTTTAATATGTTTTTTAATGTCCAACAACAAGAAGAAAATTAGCCTGAAAACCGTGATATCGGGGCTTTTACTCCAGTTTTTTCTTGCCGTTTTTATTTTGAAGGTTCCGCTCGGACAACAGATTATAGAAGTTGTCGCAATGGGTATTGAGAAGATTTTACACTTTTCAAATTCAGGCGCAGACTTTGTTTTCGGGTTTTTAAACAATTCTCCCGAAAAAATCGATACTCTTTTTTACCCGGGAGCCTCGTTCCTGTTTGCAATCAAGGTCATGGCAACCATAATTTTTGTTATGGCAATTGTGAATATTCTTTATTATTTCGGCATAATGCAGCGTGTGGTGGCATTTTTCGCGAAAATTATGTACAAAATTATGAATGTATCAGGTGCTGAGGCCCTTTCAAACATAGCAAGCGCTTTTGTGGGGCAGGTTGAAGCACAAATTATGATACGTCCGTATCTTGCAACAGCCACGAAATCAGAGCTTTTAGCCAGTATGACAGGGTCTATGGCCTGTATTGCAGGCGGCGTTATGGCAATTTATATTGCAATGGGCGTTCCTGCAAAATTCCTGCTTGCGGCCTCTATAATGGCGGCTCCAGGTGCTTTGGTCATATCTAAAATTGTGTTCCCCGAAACGGAAGAAAGTAAAACTAAAAACAAAGTTTCCGTGAATATTGAAAAAACCCACGTAAATTTGATTGATGCAATTGCCCACGGGGCCTCAGACGGTATGAGAGTAAGTTTAAACGTTGTTGCCATGCTTATTGCTCTTCTGGCGTTAATTGCCATGATAGACTGGGTATTAGGGGGTTTAGGGCAGGTGCTTTTGAACGTGTTTCATATAAATCTGCCGTTTTTGGACCTTTCCAATCTTAGTCTGAAAACCTTACTTGGCGCGTTTTTCAGCCTTTTTGCGATTGTTATGGGAGTTCCTATGGTTGACGTTTCAACAGTAGGTGCTTTGATGGGCGAAAAATTGGTTTTGAATGAATTCATCGCATACAGTGATTTAGCGGCTATCAAGGAATTGTTGACACCAAAAGCCTTGACAATTGCAAGTTTTGCCCTATGCGGGTTTGCAAACTTCGGTTCAATAGCTATTCAAATTGGTGGTATAGGCGAGCTTGCGCCTACCCGACGTGCCGAATTGGCGCAATTGGGTATAAAGGCTCTCATTTGCGGTACTTTTGCTTCGTACGTTTCTGCGTGTATGGCAGGGATATTGATGTAGAGCGGGATTAGAATATGGTGACGTGTGAAACCATTGTGCCGCAGGGTTTTAAAGCAATTTTAAAATAAAAACAGGTTAAAATTATGGCTATTATTGAAAAGAAGGTTATTGTAAGCTCTGAAAATGCTGAAATTCCTAATGTTGAACGTATCGAAAATGCTATAAAAGAGGCAGGGCTTGAACCTGTGCGATGGGCAATTGTTGATGTCGTTAAAAATGATTATATCATTCTTGCAAACGGTACTGAAATACAGATATAGTAAGAGTTTTTGTTTGATATAAAATTTTTACGATGAATTGGCGGGGATTGACACAGATAATTGTTTTTACTACAATTATAAAGCTTGAAATTTATAGGGTTTTGAGCCGTATGGAAGCAGGAGGTTGAATTTATGATAATGCCAATTACCTCAAATCAAGCCATAGCAGCTGCTACAAGAGTTACAAATCCTGTAACCTTTGGCAGAAGAAGTGTTTCAGCCTATGAAAACCAGATAAACAGGTTTGAAAAGGGCGAAAAGCTTAATATAAACTGCTGCGGCACAAGAGAACACAGTGTTTGCGGGCAAAAGATTAACTATCTTGCCTAGCTAAAGCTCTTCTCTTACAAAGAATTTGGCGCTTTTTCAATTTTTAAATTGCAAGGCGCCTTTTTTAATGCTAAATTTTAGTTATGTTCACAGGAATTGTTCAACATATCGGTAAAATTTCATCAGTAAAATCAGCTTCGGACGGAAAAACATTTGTTGTATCTGTTGTAAGTAGTGAGTTTGACGGGTTTAAAACGGTGAAAACAGGGGATTCAATTGCAATAAACGGACTCTGTACAACCGTTGTTTCCCGCAATTTAAACGAATTTAGCGTAAATTTGATGAACGAAAGCCTGAAACATTCTACCTTGAATGATTTTAGAACGGGAGACGTCGTAAACCTTGAGCTTGCAATGAGTGCGGCGGACAGATTCGGCGGACATATTGTCACAGGGCATATTGACACTGTAGGATGTGTTCAAAACATAAGAAACGACGGATTTTCAAAGGTTTTTACAATTTCTGCGGACGATAAATATGTTGTTCAAAAGGGCTCAATCACCCTAAACGGCGTAAGTTTAACCGTATCAAACGTCCAAAAAGGCCTGATAGATGTCAGTTTAATTCCTCATACCCTTCAAAACACTACATTTCAATGGCTGAAACAGGGCGATAAAATTAACGTGGAATTTGATATTCTGGCAAAATATATTGAAAAATTTACCCTTTTGAACCATAATGAAGCTCAAAATATACCAGAGAACAAGCCAAAAATAGATGAAAATTTTTTGATTGAAAACGGGTTTTAAACCGATTTCAATAGGAGGAAATACAATGCAGTTTAATACAATTGATGAAGCCATAGAAGATTTCAAAGCGGGAAAACCCGTGATAGTGGCGGATGATGAGGACAGAGAAAACGAAGGCGATTTGATTTTGCCTTCCTGTTTTGTGACTCCCGATTGGATAAATTTTATGGCAACAAACTGCAGGGGGCTTATCTGCCATGCGATAACGGCTGAAATTGCGGACAGGCTTGGAATTTCGCCTATGGTGGAACACAACACCGATGTTAAAGGTACAAATTTTACGGTCTCCGTTGATGCAGACCCGAAATACGGTACTACGACAGGGATTTCGGCATTTGACAGGGCTAAAACCATTGAAATTATGATTAAAAAAGACTCAAAGCCTGATGATATGCGTCGTCCCGGGCATATTTTCCCTTTAATAGCAAAAGAAGGCGGAGTTTTAAAAAGAGCAGGACACACTGAAACGGCTGTAGATTTAGCGCGCTTAGCGGGTTTGACGCCTGCAGGCGTAATTTGTGAAATCTTAAACCCTGACGGTACAATGGCAAGACGGGATGAACTTTTTGAATTTGCCAAAAAACACGGTGTGAAGCTTGTTACGGTTGCTGATTTAATTAAATACCGTATGCGGACTGAAAGACACGTTAAACGAATGGTCGAAACCCATTTGCCGACTGAATTCGGGGAATTTGAAATATATGGATATCTTGATGAATTAACGGGTGTGGAACATGTTGCTCTTGTAAAAGACGATAAATCCGATAAAACTCCTATAGTAAGAATGCACTCCCAGTGCCTTACGGGGGATATTTTTCACAGCTTAAAATGCGATTGTAACCAACAGCTTTTAGATTCTCTAAAGCTTATAAACGAATACGGAAAAGGTGCTGTAGTCTATATTACAGACCATGAAGGGCGCGGAATCGGCCTTATAAATAAGCTTAAGGCCTATAAACTTCAGGATAAGGGAAGGGATACAATTGAAGCTAACCTTGATTTAGGGTTTAAGAGCGATTTAAGAGATTACGGCACGGGGGCGCAAATCCTTGTGGATATTGGCTATGGCGAATTTAAACTCATTACAAATAACCCTAAAAAAATCGTAGGCCTTGAAGGATACGGGCTCAAAATTATTGACAGGGTTAGTCTTGCGCCAAAAATCAACGAATTTAACAAAAGATACATTGAAACAAAAAAAGAAAAAATGCACCATCTTTACGTTCAAGGCGATGCGGCCTCTAAAAAGCCCGCTGTTACAGGTGTTTAAACCTGCAGGGCAAAAAAATTTGTTAATCGGGGTGCTTTTGTGGTATAATTTGTATAAATTTATTCCATACGGAAGGTAATTACCCTAAAATATGTATCAGACGCAGGTTTTAGACGAAAAATATTTTAAAATTTTTGGCGGCGTATATAACGATTTTCGCAAAAAATGCCGTCAGGATTATAAATTTGAGCTTGATCCTCTTGAATATAATGATTTTATCGAATATTTTACAAAGGGGCTTTTAAGCTGCATTTTGCTGCTTGAAGACGATATTCCGACCGGCTTTTTGGCTTACAGTGCGGCAATGGAAGATGCAATAGAGCTCTATGTTATTCATTGTCTGGGTTCAGAGAATATTTTGGAAAAGAAAAACTGTCTTATGGAAAAGTTTCTTGAGGTAACTGCGCAAAAGCGCAAAAAAGCTCTTGTAAGCTATCCTATGCTCGGTGTTCAGACTGTTTATAAAGAAAATGCCGCAAAATACGGGTTTAAATTTGTCGATTTGGCAGTGGTTGTATTTGATGTTAATAATAAAAAACTACTCAAAGAATTTGACCAGATAAGCTTTACTGACCTCCCAATCGGCTATAAAATAACTCCATACAGGGACGTATATTTTAATGACCTTGTAAATGTTGTCTATGAGGCATTTAAGAATTCATCCGACACAAACTTCGACCCCAGATTTAAAACACCCGAGGGTATTAAGGATATATTGGAAAAAATTACAAACTCTATATACGGAAAATTCCTTCCGCAGGCTTCCCGCGTGCTTTTGGCGGAAAGCAAGGTGGCAGGTTTTGCCTTTGCAAACATTACGGGTGATTATATCGGAAATATTCCGCTTGTCGGGATTGTGCCCGAACACAGAGGGCTGAATTTATCTGAAGTAATGTTGAAAAGTGTTGTTGAAGAGATTGTAAAACTTAATAAGTCAGGTTTTGTTAGACTTCAGGAGCTAAATGCCAGTGTTGATGCGGCAAATGAGCCTGCATACAAAATGTATAAACAGATAGGTTTCAAAGAATCGTATACATATCCGCAAGGTTACCTTCCAAACTCGGGAAGCAGTTATATTGAGCACGTTTAGGCCTTTTTGGCGGGTATAAAAAAGTTATTTAGGGGATTTTGGAGATAAATTTATGAAAGTTTTAATAACCGATAAAATCAATGAAAAAGCGGCGGATATTGTTCGTGAAGCGGCTGAACCCGTTGTGCTTCCCACAATGGATGAAGATGAGCTGTGCAAGGTAATCGACGAATACGACGCGCTTTTGGTTCGAAGCCAGACAAAAGTTACAAAGAAGGTCATTGAAGCGGGGAAAAACCTTAAAATTATAGGCCGTGCAGGAGTTGGTGTTGACAATATTGATTTGAATGCCGCGACAGAAAACGGTATTATTGTTGTAAATTCACCTGACGGCAATACCCATGCTGCCGCAGAGCACACGGTAGCACTTATGCTTTCAATGGCAAGAAACATCCCTGAGGCTGTAAAATCAACCAAAGAAGGCAACTGGGAACGGTCAAAGTTTACGGGAGTTGAAGTTTTTGGCAAAACTCTCGGTGTAATCGGTTTCGGTAAAATCGGGCAACATGTTGCCCGTGCAGCGCTTGCGCTCGGGATGAATCTGGTTGTAAACGATCCTTACACGACAAAGGATTTTGTTGAAAAATTTGGCGGAAAATATGTTGAAAATCTTGAAGATTTTTGGGCTCTGCCTGATTTTATCACGGTTCATACTCCAAAAACCCCTGAAACTACCCATATGATTAATGAAACAACAATTGCAAAGATGAAAGACGGAGTAAGGCTTGTAAACTGCGCCCGCGGCGGAATTATTGACGAAGCTGCACTTAAGGCGGCTCTTGAAAGCGGAAAGGTTGCAAGCTGCGCAGTGGACGTTTTTGAAGATGAAAAAAATATTCAGGATTGCGTTTTAAGAGATTTTGGAAAAAATGTTCTTTTGACACCGCATTTGGGAGCAAGCACATCCGAGGCGCAAATTAATGTGGCGCTTGATGTTGCAGAACAGGTAAAGGATGTTTTATCCGGCGGAAATGCAACCTCTGCCGTAAATATTCCGTCTTTAAAACCGCAAAAGCTTGAGCCTGTGAAAGATTATATGTCAATTGCTGAAAATATCGCGCAAATGGCGGCACAAATTTCAAAGGGCAACCTTAAAAACATTGAAATTGAAGTGAAGGGCAGTTTGGCGGATTTGGATGTTTCGCCGCTCGAGACGGCAATTTTAAAGGGTGTTTTATCAAATAACCTTGTCGGCGTTAATTATGTTAATGCGCCTTTGCTTGCAAAAAGCAGAGGAATTGATGTGACTGTGAAAAAGTCTCACCAGTCAACGGATTATATCGGTTCAATCACGGTGAAATTGAACTGCGACAAGGAAAGTGCTGAAGTTTCAGGTGCTATGATAGCAGAGCATATTAAAAGAATTGTTAAATTGAATGATTATTCAACTTCAATTAAACCTGAAAAATTTATGCTTCTTGTGCCCCACGTAAATAAACCCGGTATGATTGCGCAGGTGGCAACTGTTTTGGGTACAGATAACGTAAATATTTCAAGAATGCAGGTTGTTCAAAAATCATTCAAAAAAGACGCTCTTAAAACCGATGAAAAGAGCATGATGATTATTAATACGGACAATGAAGTGAACAAAGACACGCTTGATAAAATTGCAAAAATTGACGGAATTTATGAAGCGGAATTTGTAAAATTAAATATATAATTGCATGGCGCCGTATTGATACATTCTGTGCGGTTTGGCCGTCAATATCAAAATTAAACTTTACAAAAGTTAAAATTTAACCCTTAAAAACCGTAAAAAATGAAAAAGAATTTTTTTACGGTTTTTTATATGCCATAAGGAAAGAAAGGGTTAAGAATGTCTGTGAAGACTATTAGTGGTGCTGCGGCGCATTCTTGCGGTACAAATTGCGGCTCCGGCAGTGGAATTAAAACGTGTAAAAACTTGCAGCTGCAAAATAAGTGCAATAACCATGCAACGGTGCAGGGCAATTTTAAAGGGCTTGCGGCTGCCCCCTGTGTTGCGGCTACGGGTGCCTCACCGCTTTTTGCGGCGGCAGGGGTAACAGGTGCTGCAGGAATTATGAGCACTCTGGCACTTGTTGCAAAAACGGCTGTAAAAAATGTCAAGTCGGCCCGTCCGTTTGTCATAGTGGCTTAAGAGCTTTAATAAAAGATGCCCCAAGACTGTATAAGCCCATAAAAGGGCCTGTATCGGAATCTTTGCTTTCTGCGGGCAAATTAACAATAAACGGTTTTTGTGATAAGTAAAACAATTTAAAACAGGTCAAACACGTCTTTTTTGCAAAAAAAGTTTGTGTAATATATGATAAAGTAGATGATTAACGTTAAGGATACTCTGCTTTTTAGATTTATCTGCTATTTTTTAAGGGAGATTAAATCATTTTTGGAAACGCTTGGTAATATCGGAAAAGATTTTACCAGAGTGCTTTTCTACGTTCTTCGTCTTCGCATAAATTTTAAGGCAACTCTTGAGCAATCTTCCCGATTTGCCGTAGATAGCCTTCCCATAACGCTTACAATCGTTGGTATGACAAGCATTATAATTTCTATGCAAATAGCGCCCGAGCTTGCAAAGCAGGGGGCTGAAAACTATATAGGAATGCTTTCGGCACTTGTTATGATAAGGGAGCTTGCCGCTATTATGGCGGGTTTTGCAATAATTTCAATGATAGGTTCATCCTTCGCTTCGGAACTTGCTTCAATGGCGGTAAGTGAACAGATAAGTGCCATGCGGGTTTTAAGGGTTGATCCGATTGAATATTTGATTGTACCAAGGTTTTTGGCAGGAGTTATAATGATGCCCGTTGTATTTATTGTGGCGTCTTTTGTCGGGCTTCTTTGTGCGGGTTATGTTGCAAACTGGACTGCGGAGCTCAGCCTGTTAAACTATGTGGATTCACTCTGGCGCGGATTGTATGTCCGTGATATTATGATTGCTATGCTGAAATCCGCCTTTTTTGGCGGCACAATTGCTTTAATCAGCTGTTCTTCAGGGTATTCAACGAGGGGCGGAGCCAAAGAAGTCGGAATGTCTACAACCAGAGCAGTTGTATGGTCTTTTCTTGCAATAGCAATTTGGGACTATATCTTTGCTGCGATGTTTTATTTATGATGTTTAAAAGAGCCCGTGGTAAGAAATTAACAGGGTTTTAAGGATAAAAAATGACAATAAAAGTTGAAAATTTGGTTAAAACATTTAATAATAAAAAAGTTCTGGATAATGTTTCATTTTCTGTTGAAGACGGTGAAACACTGGGTGTAGTGGGGTTTTCAGGAAGCGGTAAATCCACCCTTTTAAAGATTATAAGTAAACTTTTATATCCTGATTCAGGCAATATTGAAACCACCAAAAACTCCGATATTGCAATGACTTTTCAATATTCTGCCCTGTTTGATTTTCTGGATGTATTCCACAACATTGCTTTTCCGCTTTTGGAGAGGAAAGAGTTTAAGGGCAAATACGATAAAAAAGAACTTCAAAAAATCGTTGCGCAAAAACTTAAAATTGTTGGCTTGGAGGGGATTGAAAACAAATTTCCGTCCGAACTTTCAGGCGGCATGCAAAAGCGTGTGGGGTTTGCAAGGGCAATTGTTACAAACCCGAAAATTATTCTCTATGATGAACCCACAGCAGGTTTAGACCCTGTATCATCCACTTTGATTGAAGATTATATTAATCAGCTTAAAAAAGAATTAAATGCAAGCTGTATTGTTGTAACCCATCAAATGTCCACAATTACAAGGGCATGCGACAAGGTTATTCTTTTATATGAAGGAAAAATTGTATTTAAGGGCACAACATCAGAGTTTTTAGAGGGTACAAATCCTTATACAAAACAGTTTATAACCGCTTCAATCGCAGGGCCCATGGAGATAAAATCGACCACATAAATTTAAGGCAACATAATTTTTTTTATTGTATAATAAACCCATAGTAACCTGTAGAATTAAGGGAAAAAGCTTGGAAAATTCGGATAGAAAAACTTCATCATCTTTGAAAGTCGGTATTTTAACGGTTGTGGCGCTCACAATCTTAATCTTTACCGTGCTCTGGATTAAGGGTAGAACGCTTTCTGCTGGTGAGAGAATTGAAGTTGTTTTTCATGATGTAAACGGTATACGCCCGGGCTCAGGTGTACAGATGATGGGGCTTAGAATAGGCCAGATTGAAGAAATCACCCCTGTTATAAACGGCAAGGACAGTTATGTTAAGGTTAAATTTGTCATAACGGAAACAGGTGTTGAAATTCCTCCCGCATCAACGATTTCTATCCAGCAATCAGGTCTTATCGGCGAACAGTTTTTGGAAGTTATGCCTCCTAAAACAAAGGTTGCATATGTTGAAACCTCAAGACCGACCACTTCAATTAAAGACGGCCAGCTCATTTTTATGAATATTGAAGATGACTTAAAACCTATAGGTAAAGTTGAAAGAGCGGAAGTTATTCCGATAGCGGCAGCTCCGATTGAATACAGGGCAAGGTTTAAAACGGCTCATGCGCTTAAATTAAACTATATAATCGAACTTCCGGGGCTCATTTTGGATTCTTCCAACATTGATGCCAAATTTGTAAACAGCCAGATTCTTTTTTACTTAAGAAACGGCGAAGAAATCAAAATTCCAAAAACAGGCTCTCCGTATACGGTAATTGAGCCGATGAGAATAAGCGATTTTCTTGAATTGCAATATAAATCCGCTCAGGGTCTGGCAGAGACTAACGAAAAAATTACCCAGATTTTATCGGATGAATTTATTTATCAGCTTAAAGATTCTGTTGAAAATATTAATAAATTAACCGCAAAAGCTACAAGCACAATGGATAAAGCGGACGCGCTTCTGGATTCTTCAAAGGATGAATTAAATTCAATTCTTTCGCAATCAAACGTGCTAATTAAAAAACTCGTTGTGTTGTCGGATAATATAAATGATATTGCTTCAAATAAAGAACTGCAGCAGAATTTTAGTACAACAATGGCTTCTGTCGGAAGGCTTTCCGATAATATAAATACAATTGTTGAAGACAAGGGCACAAAAGAAATTATGGCCAATTTGAACGAAATTTCAAAAAATTTGGCTGATATTTCCGTATACGTAAACGAGTTTACTGATGATGAAAATGTTAAAAAGGATTTAAAGTCTACAATTTCAGGTCTTAATCAGGCAATTTGCGGCATAAATCAGAGTTTAAAGAAGGCAAACGGTTCTCTTGCAGAATCCGAGAAGCTTTCCGTTTCATCCGCCCTTTCAGATACGGTTGTGACCGCGAGAAACTTAAAGAAATTCTCTGAAAAACTTAACAAAAGATTTCTTCTTTTCAGGCTTATGTTCTAGCCAAACAGGTTTTTAGGATATGGCAGGGTTCTTAAAAGAGATTACAAAATTTCACTACAAAGGCTTAAGAGGGCTTAACTCCTTTTGGGGCAGAGTTTTTGGCGTATTGTTTTTTTTGCCGCTCCTTTTAGCTTCCCTTTTTTATTTTTTAGGGATAAGTTTCAAAAATTTGCTCTATAAAACAGGGTTTTTAAAAGAAGCCTCAATCAAGGCGGGGGTTATTTGTATCGGAAATCTGACGACGGGTGGAGTAGGCAAAACCCCTGTTACGATTGAATTTTGTAAATATTTATCAAAAAAATATAAAGTTTCATCCCTTAGCCGCGGATATGGCGGGAAATTAAAAGGGGCAAATATAATCAGGGATTTTGATAATATTTTAATTGATGATGTTGAACTTATCGGGGATGAAGTAAAACTGATTGCAAATTCTTCCTGTGAAAGCGAAAACTTCGCCGTTGTAACATCATCTAATCGTGTTGCAGGCGCAAAAAAAGTGATAGAAGAGCTTGGCGCAGAAGTTATTGTTATGGATGACGGTTTTTCAAACAGAAAAATCGCAAAAACCCTTTCTTTGTTGCTTTTTGATGTAAGTAAATTTGTCGGAAACGGAGGTGTACTTCCTTTCGGGCCTTTAAGAGAGCCTTTGTGCGAGCTCAACCGTGCAGATGGAGTAATTATAATTGATAAAGAAAACAGCAGTGAAGCAGAATTTGAAAATTTGAAAGAAATATTAAGGGTTCAATACGGATTTAAGGGGAAAATTTTTGAGGCAAGTATGGCACCTGATTATTTCTATAACATTAAAACCCTTGAGAAAATTGATAAGGCAAAAACTGCTTGTTCGTTTGCATTCTGTGGCATAGGGCAGCCTGAAAGCTTTTATAAATATTTATCAAAGGAGCTTGCAGGTTTTACCCCCTCTTTTGTGATGAGTTTTGATGATCATCACGCCTATACAAAGGCAGACATCGAAAATATAAATTCCGCTGCAAAAAAGATTGGTGCAGATTGTCTTTTAACAACGGAAAAAGATGCGGCAAAAATATCGGAGCTTATTGAAGATAATCAAATGCCCGTTGTTGCACTAAAGCTTCGTGTGGATATTGATGTTGAAAAAATTTTAGACGAGCTTGGTTTTGAATGTAAGATGGCTGTAGGGAGCGAAGAATGAAACTTAGCGAACTTTATACAAAAAATTTAAACAGTGCAGATAAAAAACCCGTAATTTCAATTGAAATTTTTCCGCCAAAAGCTGTTGATGATAATGAATTTTCTCTTAAAAAGGAGCAGCTTTTTTGTGAACTTGCCGCTTTGAATAAAATTTTAAAGCCGAGTCTTGTTTCGATTACATACGGCGCCGCAGGTTCAAACAGCGAAAAATCCGATGAAATTATAAGAAATATGCTGGAAAAGTTTGACTATAGCGCTATTATGCCGCATTTTACCTGTGTATGCTCCAAAAAAAGATTTATTGAAGAATATTTAAACGCGCTTAAAACATACGGTATTGAAAATATTCTTGCCCTGAAAGGAGATGAGCCTGAAGACATCAAGGTTTGCTATCGTGATTTTCACTACGCTTCAGACCTTGTTGAATTCATAAAGTCAAAGACGGATTTTGAAATTGCCGTAGCAGGATATCCTGAAGGCCACATCGCAGCAAACAGTATTGAAGAAGATATTAAGCACCTTAAAAACAAGGTCCAAAAGGGCGGAAGCGTTATCTTTACCCAGTTTTTCTTTGAAAATGACAAATTTTACCGCTATCTTGAACTTTTGGAGAAAAATGGGGTGAAAACTCCTGTCGTTGCGGGGCTTTTACCTGTTATAAGCTATCAGGGCTTTTTAAAGATGATAAAATTATCCGGAATTAAGCCTTCAAGTAAAGTTTTGAACCTCTTTGAAAAATATCAAGATTCTAAGGAAGATACAATAAAAGCAGGAATTGAACAGGCAAGTATTCAAGCCGATGACCTCATTCGAAACGGTGTATCGGGCCTTCATTTTTATACTTTAAACAAAGCCCGCTCCACGGCCGAAGTTTTAAAAAATATTTGCCTTTGCTAGGGCTTTTTGCAGGCGGTTTTTAAGACAATTTTATTTCCTTTTTTGTTTTTATAATTATATAAATACATAACCGCAATTTTTCATATAAAGTTTTAGATGATGAATTTTTATACAAATTTTAATATTCCGCAAATTTACGGCACCGTTACAGGCAGAGCAAGTCAAACGGCCAATTCTGCCGTGCAGCAAAACACGACACCTTTGATAAATATCGGTCCTTCAAAAGATGTTTTTCAAAGGGGCACAACGCCTGTACAAGTGCAAAACGCCCCGCAGATACAGCAAATCGCCCCTATTTCAAATGTTTGGGATAATAAAAGAATTCAGGCTATATACGATAAAACTTATGAAACCGTTATGGCGCAAAACCCGATAACGCGCGAATTAAATATCGAAAAGCCTGCACTCAATTTCAATGCGGATAAAGATGAGAAAGAAAGTACAATTGCAACCTACAGAGGCGGGTATAACGATATTATCATACAGGCGGGAGAGTTTTTTGCAGGCGATCTTTATCTTTGCAAAATGACCGATAATAGCGGTGAACTTGTTAATGTGCAGGTTTTTGAACAAGAACGCGCGGATGAATATATAAAAAAGCACCCCGAATTTAAAATGACCCGCGAAAAATTAACGGATAGCGAAAAAGAGCTCTTTATTTCATCAATAGTTGCACATGAATTGAGGCACTGCATTCAGAGTCATTTGGTTTTATCAACGGAAGATTGTGCGGATAAATACAAGGCGAAATTTGCGGATTTAAAAGAAACGATTGAAACTTTAATCAGCATGGAAAAAGATCTTGCGGCGCTTAGAGGCGAAGCTTATGTGCCGTCAGAAAATGATAAAGACCTGGAAAAACTGAACTATGGGCTGAATTATAGGCCCAAAAAGGTTTTTGATAAAAATACCGCATTTAAGTATTCAATTGTGCCATCAGACAACAGATACTGGCATATTAAAGACCATTTTTATACGGTAAGCGGCAGCAAAAAGACAGAAGGCAGCAAAGAAAGCTATTATACCGACCCGCTTGAAATTGATGCGTACAACTACGAACGGGAATTTGTGGTAACAGAATCAAAAAAATATCCAAACGGCACTCTAAGAAAAGAAATCGTAGACGGATTGTTTCTTTCTGCTTCTTTAAATGTGTTTGACGATAACGTTCTCTTTATAAGAAAATAGCAGCTGCATTCAAAAACGTGTTGAAATTGCACAAAAGTTTTTTTGTTAATAAATCTCAACTTCAATAATGCCTTCGGTGCAAAAGATTTTAAAAACCTTATCTGAGGTTTTTTCCGCAATTGTACCGCAGCAGCCCTTTTTAAGTTCAGTTTCGGAGATTTTTGCATTTTTAACCTTGTAAATGGTTCCGCCAATGTTGCAAAAACAATTCGCCCACGGCTTTAAGGCGCGAATCCTGTCATAAACTCGTTTTGCGCTTTCATTAAAATCTATAAAATTTATACCCTGAAACGGATATTTGTCATAGTTTGCTTCATTTTCATCCTGCGCCAGAGGAATGATTTTGTTGTTTTCTATATCATAAAGAAGCTCGGGCACCATTAAGCCTGCGATGTTTGCAGCTCTGTCTCTTAAATCTCCGCCTGTCATATCGGGGTCAATTTTAAAGGCCGCCTGCATTAAAATTTTCCCTGTATCTATGTTTTCATCCATCAAATGAAAGGTTACACCCGTTTTATTGTCGCCTGAATAAATTGCCCAGAAATAAGGGTTTGCGCCTCTGTGCTTTGGTAAAAGCGAAGGGTGGCAGTTTACAACTCCAAACTTTGGCAGGGCAAGAATTTCAGGGTTGAATTTTTCAGACCAGCTTCCAACGAGAATAATATCGGGCGAGAGCTTTTTTATTTCATCCGTAAATTCTTTTGAATTAACGGAAGGTGCTTTGATATCATAGATTTTATGGCTTTTTAAAAAAGAATAATCCGTACTCGGGGCGAAAATATCCTTAAAAAACAGGGTAAAATTTGAATATTTTACCCTGTCAACTCTTAGGGCGCCGACAATTTCGTGCCCTTTACTTTGATTTTCGCTGCCTTTATTACCCGTTATGGTTTTTGCGCCTGATACAAGCGCCGCAAGCATTTTGCCATATCCGACAATAACGATACGCATTTTATTATTCTTCTGTATTTTCTGCTGTTTCAGCTTCGGATGTCGTTTCTTCAACAGTGTTTTCAACAGCTTCAACGGTTTCTTCGGCCGCTTCGTCTATAGCTTCAACAGTTTCTTTTTGAGCTTGTTTTTCTATCTGTGCTGCCTGAGATTCGCTCTTAATATCTATCTTCCAGCCTGTCAGCCTGTGTGCAAGGCGTACGTTCTGTCCTTCACGGCCGATTGCAAGAGAAAGCTGATCATCAGGAACTATAACAAAAGCTTCTTTTCTTGTTTCTTCATCCGCTAAAATATCAACAGAGATAATTCTTGCGGGTGAAAGCGCGTTTACGATGTATTCTACAGGATCAGTGCTATATCTTACGATATCGATTTTTTCATTTTTTAATTCGCCGACAATTGTCTGAATTCTTGAGCCCCTCGGTCCTATGCAGGCGCCAACGGAATCAACCGACGGGTCGTTTGACCATACGGCAAGTTTTGTCCTGAATCCTGCTTCACGTGCAATAGATTTAATTTCAACAATGCCGTCTTCGATTTCGGGAACTTCAAGTTCAAAAAGCTCGCGAACAATTTCACTGTGCGCTTGAGAAACTATTACCTGCGGGAGCCTTGTTGTTTCTTTAACATTCAACACAAAAACTCTTATTCTGTTTCCGGGCTTGTAATATTCACCCGGGATTTGTTCGCGCGTGGGCATAACGGCATCGGTTTTTCCGATGTTTACAATAACGTTGTTGCGTTCGTCTTTTCTTTGAACGATACCTGTAATCAAAGTACCTTTTTTAGAAAGGAACTCATCCAGAACCATTTTACGTTCGGCTTCTCTTATCCTTTGTGTGATTACCTGTTTTGCGCTCTGCGCTGCGATACGGCCGAAGTTTTCGGGAGTAACTTCGATTTTTACTTCATCGTCGATTTCAACTTCATCGTCGATTTCCTTGGCGTCTTCTAAAGAAATTTGCGTATCGGGGTTTTCAACTTCATTTACAACAAGTTTTGTTCTAAATACGCCGATTTCGCCTGCAGTTTCGTCTAAAATAGCTTCAACGTTTTCTGCGTCTTTATCTTTAATATGTTTTTTATATCCTGCAACCAAAGCATCACAAAGGGAAGATACCAAAACATCTTTTGAAATTCCTTTTTCTCTTTCAAGTTGTTCTGCTGCTTCAAACAGGGCAGTTCCAATCTTAATCATATTATTCTCCTTTATTCAATTGTAAATTTTATTGTTTTTGCCTCATAAATGCCTTTATGGCATATCATTCAGACGTACGGAAAAAATGTTATCCGTATTTATTGTATATTCTTTTTGTGTATCTTCCGTTATTATCTTTAAACCTGGTCCTTCATTAAAATCCAAAAGCTTTGCATTGAATTTTTTCGGGTATCCTGCATCTATGGGTTCTTTTACCTTGATTACAACATCGTGTCCTTTGAATATTACATATTCTTTTGTTGATTTAAGACGCCTGTCAAGCCCAGGGGAAGACACCTCAAGGTAATATTTAAACGGAATGAGTTCATCCAGCAAATCTCCAAGTCCGCGTGTTATATGTTCGCAATCGCTATGATTTACGGGGTGATCGGATGAATAGATGAAAATCCTCAAAAACCAGTGTCCGGATTCTTTTTCAAAAGAAACCTCAAGCGGGATTAAATTATACCGCATTGCCGTATTTTCAATGACGGGCATAATTTTTTCCAAAACTTGTTTTTTGTTAAATTGTGTCATCTTTGTCTTGTTTACCTCTTAAAAAAGAGCGGGTTTTAAGGCCGCTCTTTTAAATAAAAGTGCAAATTGTTCTTATGCTTTGCTCTCCTTTAATATTTAGAGCAAGAACATAGAATAAGTATACCATAAAAGTATAAAATTTGTCATTTAATAAACAAATGTGATATTATTAAATTCCTTTATGGAAAAGATATTGTTCAAAATTTTAATACTGTTTCTTTGGGCGGGCCTTTTTGCAATGCCGTCTTTTGCAATTGAAGAAACGATTACCCTTGATGAGAGCACGGATTTTAAAAAAGAAACGAACTTTGAGTTTGCATTTGACAAGCCAAAGAAGATTTTATTTGCAAATGCTGTAATAAACGAATTTTCACCAGTTTTAAATTTTCAAGGTACATATAGCGCGGACATTCAAGAAGACGGTTCGAATTTTACCTATCCCTTTATAATCGAAGGCGGGGGCGAGGTAAGATTTAACGACGGGAAAAGCAGTTTCAGGGCGGTTTCAAACTTTACAAGAAATGTTGATAAGCTTGATAATAAATTTTTGGGGAAATTGTCTGATGTTTATTATGAACGTGAAATGGCCCCGCACCACAAGGTTTTAATCGGAAATTCCAGAATTCCTATCGGAATAGAAGGCGGCAAAAGCCAGTACGGGCTAATGTTTGCAAAAAGGGCACAGATAGCGGACCGTTTTGGAAATGCAAGAGCATTGGGTGCAAGATTTAGAGGAGACTTTGGACACATAGATTACGATTTGGGAGGGTATTCAAGCACAAGGAGTCTTCAGGATGTAACAGACGGGGCCGAGTTTTCGGGCATGATAAACTATAAGCCTTTTTATGACAGCGAAGCTTCGATTTTGAAAGATTTTAAAACAAGCCTCTGGGTGAACACAGGCGTTAGAGGAAGCGGATATACGGTGTCAGGGCTTGGCGCGGAATGGAGATATGATAAGTTTTTGCTAAATGCCGAATATGCTTATGCGGACGGTTCAAATGCTTCAAAATACAGACGGGATAAGAGCGAAGGGTTTTATACAACTGTTGCATATAATATTACGGATAAAGTTCAGGCGGCTTTTCGATATGATGTTTTGGATTTTAATACCGAAAAATCGAATGATACGGTTCAAAAATATACGGCAGGTCTGAATTATTATATCATAGGTCAAAGATTAAGATTCAGCCTTGATTATACCTATACTCAAAACGGAAGCGCAATAAAACAATGCGACGGCAGCTCAATTCATTTTATGACACAGGTGATGATATAGTCTTTGTTATAAGGCTGTATGCGTATATGTACGGGCTGCACAAGTATTTTCGGCTACATTGTAAGCATTTCCATAATTAAATCGGGGAATTCTTCTACGATAAGTTCCGCAAAAATCTGGGGGTCAATTTGTGTTGCAACAACCTGAATTAAATCAGGCGGCAGCTGTTCTATCATAGGTACCAAAAATTCGGGGTCAAGGACAGGCATGGTCTTCATTATCTTTTCTTTGTCCATAAGCATAAAGGGTTTTGAAATGTCTTCATTTTCAAATTCGAGGATGTAATCAGGGTTGATTTCCACAAGCCCTGCTATAAGCTGCATTTTGTCTTTGCGCTCAAACTTTGTTAAAAACTGAATAAATTTATCGGGGCTCATAGAATCAATCATAGTAAGGTAATGGTCCTTGCCTTTACCTTCCATTGATGAGCCGAACTGCTGCATCATAATGCGCTCGAATTGTTTTACATCGAGCTGTTCAAAATATTTCATGACATCTTTCTTTTCAAGGTTTTCACTCTTTAAGAAATTGTCCATCTTGTCTTCATCCATCAGGTTTAAAATGTCCATCATCCCGAAGTGTTGAAAAACAAGGGTTGCCACCTGTTCTTTCGGCAGGTGGTTAATCAGGGTTTCAAGCTTTTCCGAGGTAAAATATTGAAGGCCCCATGCAAGCTGTTCGGAGCTTAAATAGGGTAAAATTTTTGCTAAATCTTCCGCATTAAGGTTTTTAATTATTAAATATCTGTTTTTCGGTTTTTGAAGCTGGAGAATTTTTGCAACCTTTGAAGGGTGGTTCATAAGGGCGCGCAATTCTTCTCTATCAAGCGTAACAGCGCCCGCCATCGTTTCTATGGTTATCATTTTCTCAGGGTCTTCAGCGGAATACTGATTTATCCTCTGAGTGGATAACTCATAGTATCTTGAAAGGTATGATAAATCTACGTTTAACTCTATCACTTTTTAATTTGTACCCTCGAAAATTGCTTTGAACACACTTGTGCCCTCATAATATAATAAAAAATTTCATGGGGCTGAAATTTTAAGCATTTTAAAAATTGTTACATTCTTTAATATATACTAAAACATTGTACTTGCGTGCCATTTGCCGTCCGTTAAGGTGAAAATTTTCTTGTATTGATAAGAATTAAACGAAAGAGAGTTTGTTTGGAAAAATTCATCTTCACAATATCTGTAGGGTATTGAATTTTCTACATAAAGTCCTTTTGCAATTGATTTAGCACTGCTTCCGATTGTGGTCTCTTCCTGATAAGAGTATGTTGTTTTCTCCTCGTTTGAAAATTCAATTCGTCTTTTTATGTGCCCCGGTCTTTCTTTATATTTTTCGGTTATTCCTTCTTCAAAAAACCAAGGTTTTCCAAGAATTAAATAAACAAATTTATCAGTTTCCGGGGCCTTTCCTGTAATGCTTTTGTAATTTTCTTTATAAAATGTGCTTATGCCGCTGAATTCAAGGCTTTTTGAAATTTCAATATCTTGTTTTGCACTTCCCTTATTTGGTGTTGTTATAATTCCCTCTTTATAGGCTGAAAGTTTTCCGTTTTCAAAAACAAAAAGTTTATCTATTTGTGTTTTTTCGCCCGTTCGTTTTTCACCTTTTCTGTATGCGGTTAATGTACCGTTTTTAAAAAACATAATGTCTTCGCTGCCGTCATTGTTTTGAACGGCGACTTTTGTCGGGATTTTGCCTTTGTATAAAGCGCTTGTTTCCTTAGCCTTCTTTTGTGCTTTTCTTGCTTCAAATTGCACTTCAATGCTTGTTCTCTTTATACTTTTGTTTGTCGTTGCAAGGTTTTGAAGCATATCTTGTGCGCAAAGATATATCGTTTTTACATCTTTTGGAAGACTTGCAGAGTCAAAATTTGTTGTCGGTTTTGCTGTCGTCGTTTGCGCGGGTGGTTCCGTGTATCCGTTTTCATTCTGGCGGATATTGAAAGTATCTTCTTTTCCCTTGAAGCTTGCTGCTGCCGAATTATTCGGTCTGAAATAAGGGGCAATTTTGCCCGCATTACAAGCGTATATTCTTGTTATCATCAATCTCTCTAAAACTCTTAAAAACTTCGGTATTGCTGTTTTCCGCCTGTATTTTTAAAATTTAAAAAACAAAAGTGCGGTCTTTCATTGTACCGCAAGTTTTTGATATATCAAACGCTTGTAATAAAAATTTACTTAAAAGATTTTCGGTTTTTGTCCCAAAGCCGTAGGCTTAGTTTTCAGGCAGGGTTTCTTTCCAGGCGTTATCAGCAAGCTCCAGAGTTCTGTCTGCGGTAATTTTTCCGTCTTTTGTTTTTGTAACTCCTGTCATAAATCTTCTTGGGGCATCGTTTTGATATTCAATTAAGAATTCGGCCGTTGTGCCTTCATCGGATATTTGAATGCCTTTGGAATATTTTTGCGGTTTGCCTTGAATAAAGTCAATGGTGTGTTTTACGATTTTTGTTCTGTCGTTTTCACTTTCCACCCCTTCTTTATAACGGAATAAACCGTTATTGTTAAAAAATACAACACCGCTTCTGCTTTCTGTTTTCTTAGAATAGTCGCTTACATAGTTTTCCTGATATTTTCCCTTTTCAACATTAAGTTTTCTTTTTATTGAATAGAGCGTAGAATTTTCAAGCCTTACATCTTCTTTCATTTTATAAAGCTTACCCTGCTTATAATCAATTATTCTTTTATATGTTTCAGTGCCGTCTGCAAGGCGTTCAAACCCTTCTTTGTATGTTATCGGTGCATTGCCTGTGATTTCAAGAATGGCTTCGATTTTTTCGGAATCGGCATGGCGTTGTATATTTTTTTGGAATATATTTGCTGTGCCGTTTTCGAATAATAATCTGTGGTCTATCAGCCTTCCCTTACCATCTTGGAGCACCTCAACACCGCTTTCAAAAAGAGTCAATTTTCCCTGAGAAGTAAGATGGTATATATTTCTTTTGTCCCCGTCAATTAACTCTTCTATAGATTGGAGCGCGCCTGCTTTGTTAAAGCTGCTTGTTCTAAACAGCATTTGTTTAACGCCTGTGTCGATATATTCTTCCATAATATCAATATTTTCTGAGGCATCCGGGATGAATTTTCTTGTTATCGTTTGGTCTTTAACCACATAGGGGCTTTTTGGGTCCAAAGCTTTAATTTTTCTAAATTCTTCCACTACATTTCCAACCACATCCTGTGCCTTAAGAGTAAGTTCTCTGGATTCTTTAATAAGGCCTTTTACTGTTTCGGTTGATTTAATTGCACTGTTTTCAAATTCTCTTGCACGTCTTAACATAGCACTTGCATTCTGTGCAATTTCTTTTGCACTAATGTCGGCAAGTTTTATTTCTTCGGGTAATGCGGATACTGCGCTTTTGCCTTTAAAAGCCAGTGCTGCTGCAGCTAAAACTGCAGTTGTAATACCGAGGCCTGCAATTATGAGATTTTTCTTCTTATATTCTTTTCCTGCAATGGTTATAGTATCATTTTTCGGCGACTTTTCAAGGCTTACATTTTGATTATTCTGAGCAGCCTGTGTTGTTTGAACCGCAGGATTAAATTGTGTTTGAGATGTTTGCACGGGGAGAGATTGAACAGGGGAGGTCTGTGTTTGGGGTGAATTTATATAATATCTAGGCTGAAAACCCATATCGGCGAATGTTTTTAGGCCCATAGGGTTAAAGTTTGTTCCCATTTTTAATATTCCTTATGTTTTGCTTAAATTAATTATATCAGTAATAAACGCGTGCCGGGTTTTTTTTGTCAGCATGCTTCAAACTTTTGTGCTAAATGTTACAAAAGTTAATTTATTTTATATAATGTGGTATGATAAATTTTAAATGTTAAGCAATTGTAAATTTTTTGCTTTTTTTCTGACAATATTTAAAATTTACAGGGTTTATAAAGGTACAATACTTTTAAAAGGAAGGTACAGAATGGGAATTTCATCAGTAAATAACAATCAAATGGCCTTTACGGGAACCGTAAACAAGAATGCGGGCAACGGTGAAGCCAAAAAACCGAGTAAGGCAAAAATTGCAGCAGGCGCCGCAGTTGTTGCAGGTACTGTTGCACTGGGTGCAGGTCTTGCTTCAGGTAAGGTTAAACCTGCCGATATTCAGGCTTTTATTCAAAAAGCAGGCGGAAATATTCTTAACGCCGTGAAACATCCTAAAGCAACAATCCAAAAACTTCCAAATAAACTCTGGGGTTTAACCGTAGATACAATTGGAAATGGAGCTGTTGCTGCATTAAAGGTAAAAAATGCCGTTGTTGATAAGGCCAAACTTGCTTTAGAATATGTCAAAATCATCGGTAGTTCAATCACGGATGTATTTGGCAAAAAATAGTTGTTTGCTTACTGAAATTCTATAATTTATAAATTTGAAATGCCGTAGTGAATTAATCATCTGCGGCATTTTGTATGAATTTATTTTTAGCCGATTCCTAAAGTGTCCCCAGGGCGTCTTTATATAGCGCTATATAACATTTTGCGGAATCATCCCATGTGAATCTACATTTTATTGCGTTTTCTGCCATTTTGTTAAATTCATCGCGCCTGTCAATATAGGTCCAAACGCCTTTCTTAATTTCATCAACCATACTTTTCGCGTCGTATGTTAAGAATTTAAATCCGTTTGCACATTCATTCGGGTATGAAACGATTGTGTCATCAAGACCTCCTACAGCGCGAACTATGGGAAGCGTACCGTATTTTAAGGCTATCATCTGGCTTATGCCGCAGGGTTCAAAAAGCGAAGGCATTAAAAACATATCAGAGCCTTTGTAAATTGTCTCCGAAAGCTCGGGTTTAAAATCAATCCAGGCACGGATGTTTGAAGAATTATTACTGCTCCAGATAAGCATATTCTGGTATCCGCCTTCTCCTGTTCCTAAAAACACAAAGTCTGCGGGCATATTCATTAAATCAAACTTTGCAAAGTCGATTAAATCAAGTCCTTTTTGATATGTAAGGCGGGATATCATCGAAATCAAAGGTCTGTCAGGGTTTACGGGAAGCCCGAACATCTTTTGAACCTCTTCTTTAAATTTCGGTTTTTCTTTTATATCAAAATCTTTTTTATCATAAGTTGTGCCGTTTAAGATACCGCAAAGCTTATAGGTTTGACCGCGAAGCGTATAGTCCATTCCTTCGCCGAATTCTCCGCCTAAAATTTCTCTTGCATAGCGGGGCGATACGGTTGTAATCTTATCTGTACAATACAATGCGCCTTTCAGCCAATTTACTCTGCCGTAGTGCTCTACGCAATTATCATGGTATACATTATCCCAGCGCATATTTGAAAAATCTATTATCGCCTTGTCGCAGCTGCCCTGATAAGCAAGGTTATGGATTGTGAAAACGGATTTTGTATCTTTATAAAATTCATCGTATTTGTAATTTGATTTTAAATAAACGGGAAGCATAGCCGTATGCCAGTCGTTAGCATGGATTATATCGGCTCTGAAATTTAAAAGCTTTGTATATTCCATAACGGCAAGCGAAAAAGAAACATATCTTTGCATTTCATACATTTCATCGCACCATATCGGGTATACGACATTAAAGCAGGAGAAGTATTTGGGATTATCCACAAAGAAAATGTTTACGTTCTTTGATTTCGGGTGTTTGCAGGTCTTTAATTTAAAAACATGGCGGGAGTTTCCCATATCAAGGGTGAGCTCGGAGTTTGGGAGTTCTTTTATTCCCCATTTTTCCTCGTTAATGCACCCGTACAACGGTGTAAATACCGCAACTTCAGCCCCTTCTTTTTCAAGAAACGGGGGCAGTTCACCGACAACATCAGCAAGTCCTCCGACTTTTGAAAAAGGCGCAACCTCGGCGCTTGCAAGAAGCACTTTTAGCTTTTTATCTTTTTTATTTTTTGCTTTATTTTCCGCGTCGATATTTTTCTCAACGTTTTTTTTCGGGCCCAATTTAAAAGTCAACATATTCCCTCCGTTTTTGCCGCTTTTAAAATTTAAAATCTTAACGGGCAAAACAAAATTCTATCCTTTGAATTTATTCTAACACCTGCAAATTTTCTTTGGAAGGGTTTATTAAGTACGTTAAGAAACAACTCTTTATGTCTTTATGCTCGCTGTGCAGCTATGAGCCTGCAAGGATGATTGTAAAATCTTTTGCAGCTTTATTTAAGCCTATCGGGTCATAGACCGTCTGTTTATCTTTCATCTCGGGAATTGCTTTTTTAAGTACGCTGATTGTATCTGCGGGCAAATCAAGGTTATGAATTGCAATATGGTCATGACCAAGTTTGCTTGCGGTCTTCATATTTACATTGAAGCCGTTTTTCTCTAAATCTTCTTTTAAATCTTGAGCTTTTGCTTCCTGACTTTCGCTATATAAAATGCCAACCGTTAAGGGCCCGCTCTGTGCTTTCGGTTTATCCCTGTATACAAGGCGGTTTATGATTTCCTGTGTTTTTGCGGGATCTAAAATCCAATAGCTGATGCTTCCTCTTTGAGAAGGAGACCCCGGTAAAGTTGCTACCTGAACGGTTGACATATCAATCCCTTTTGCAAGGGCAGCATATTGGGAAAGCTCATAAACGGAGAGGTCTGTTAAAATATATTTTGGCATAACCTTTAATACTTCAGGAATTTTAACTAAAACCTGCGGGTCTTTAAGTCTTGCGCCGAGTGCATTAAAGAACCACTGCTGGCGTCTGATGCGGCCGATATCTCCAAGAGCATCTTTTCTAAATCTCATATATCCTTCGGCTTCTTTTCCCGTTAGAACCCTCTCGCCTTTCGGTAAATTTATATGAAGCCCTGCGGTAGAGTCGTTATAATACATATCTTTTTCAATATATATGGGAAGGCCGCCGATTGTATCGATAAATTTAACAAGCCCTTGATTTGAAATTACAATGTAATGGTTTACTCTGACGCCGAAGGTTTCTTCCACGGTTTTTACGGTCAAATCAATGCCTCCGTATGCAAAAGCATGGTTTATTTTATCGGGTTTTGTTCTGTCTGCAATAAATACTTTGCTGTCTCTCGGGATTGAAATAACGTTTACGTTTTTACCGTGCGGCGCAATGCTGACCAAAAGCATTGCATCAGATCTGCTTCCTTTAAAAGGATCTTCATTTTCGGATACGTCCACACCCATAACAAGAATATTTTGTCTTTTTGGGGAGAAAGGAAGGGAAAATTCCACCCTCTTTTCAGGGTCTGCAACTTTTTCCGCCAGCTCTCCGACATCTCCTATAAAGTTTATAACATCGCTTCTGTATAAAATAACGGCAACGATTGTAAGGATTAAAAGACTGCCAAAGAAGGATCTGAAAAAGCTTCCGGCTAGGCTCTGGTTTGAAGATTTGCGCCTTACGGGCTTTATTGCGGGCCTGTATGCGTTTTTTGGATCATATAACTGATTCATATATATTTACTCTTTGAGTTTTTTAAACTATAGTTTTTACCAAAAGATTATACTTTAAAAATAATCAGTTGCAAAACAAATTAATTAAATGTTACTATTTTATTGTAACTAAAAGGACTTTAAAGTTATGAAAAATATTTTAAAATTTAAAAAGTTAAATTTTACCTGTGCTCCGCTGTTTATAGCCTTTCTTACAGCTTTTTTTATGACACCATGTGCTTTCGGGGCTGATGATATAGATGTTAAAACTCAGGCTTATGCGCTCTATAATACAAATAACGGCACGGAAGCTTTAAAGCTTTTAAACAACCTTTCTTCCGATAAAAAGGATGAAGAGGTATATGTTATTATTGCAAACATTTATCAGGACAGAAAAGATGTTGATAAGGCCGTTGAAAACCTGAATAAGGCCTTGATTTTGAACCCTGAATATTATAAGGCATATTATAATTTAGGCTGTATTTTCCTTGAAAAAAAAGCTTATGAGCTTGCGGAAAAGAATTTGCTTTTATCAATTAAACATAATAAAGAATTTGCCTACTCTTATTATAACCTTGGCACCCTGTATTTAAGGACCGGTAACTATGAAAAGGCAAAGAAAAATTTAATCAAAGCAATATATTTAAAAAATGATGACAAAGATTTTTATTTAAACCTTGCTTATGCCTATAAATTTTTAAACAAAGAAAAAGAATCAAAAAAAATGCTTGAAATTTATAATGGCGCAACGAAGGCGGAAAAATAAAAATAAAAACGGGAAGAGAGTAGATATGTGTCCTTTGGAAGTTAGTGCAGGTGTTAGAAAAGAAGAGCTTTTAAAGCTTTATAACGCACCTTTGGATAAGCTTTTAGCCGAAGCTGAAAAATATAATTCAAACACGGTTGAATTTTGTTCTTTAATATCCGCAAGAACCGGAAAATGCTCTGAATCTTGCAGATATTGTGCACAAAGCTCGCATTATATGACAGATATTTTCACCCATCCTCTGGTTAAAATTGAAGATGTTATAAAAACGGCCAAAGAGGCCAAAGAAAACGGTGCAACACGTTTTGCAATCGTAACATCAGGCAGGGGCCCGTCAAAGGCTGATATGCCGCTTATGTGTGAGATGATAAAAGAGATAAACAAACTTGGGCTGAAAAGCTGTGCTTCACTTGGACTTTTAACGCGCGAAATGGCGCTTCAATTCAAAGAAGCGGGTCTTGTTCGATACCATCACAACATCAATACATCAAGAAGTTATCACCCTGAAATCACAACCACGCATACATTTGAAGACAGAGTTCAAACCATAAATTTCATTAAAGAAGCAGGAATTGAAATCTGTTCGGGTGTTATAATCGGAATGGGCGAAAGTGTTGAGCAGAGGGTTGAAATGGCATTAAATCTTGCCGAAATTCAGCCGAATTCAATCCCTGTAAACTTTTTGACGCCAATTAAAGGCACGCCTTTTGAAAATTATGGCGATAAAATTGATGAAGAACATATTTTAAGGACGCTTGCCGTAATTAAAATTGCAAACCCGAATTCCGTTGTAAGGTTTGCAGGCGGAAGGAAGTTGAGGCTTTCAAAAGAAAACAGGGAAAAAGCGCTTAAATATGCGGTAAACGGGATATTAATCGGAAATTATCTTACAACAACAGGAATTGAGCCGAAAGAAGACCTCGAAACGTTGGCAAAACTTGGGAAAAAGCTTTATGTATGATTATATTAAAGGGCAGCTTGTTTTTAAAAATTCAGACACTGCGGTGATTGAAAACAACGGCATCGGATATAAATTTCTTATAAATTCAAGAACGGCCGCTGCCTTGGAGGAGAGTTCCTCTGAAAATGCCGATACGGAGACTATTCTTTACGTAACGCTTATCCATAAAGAAGATACAATGTACCTTGCAGGATTTAAACACAAAGAAGACAGGGCGATATTTGATATTTTAACCTCTGTTTCGGGGATTGGCACAAAGGTTGGGATGGTTTTGCTGGATGAATTTTCAGGCTCCGAGCTTATAAATGCCGTGCTTGATGGAGATTATAAACTTATTTCCCGCGCAAAAGGCGTCGGGCCAAAGCTTGCACAAAAGATTATACTTGAACTTAAAGGAAAACTTACAAACCGGAATGTTATTTCAAATATTATGGAAGACAAGGTTTCAGGGCTTTCGAACGCAAAAACAAAGCTTTCAAAAGAAACAATTCAGGAGGTTCAGGGAATTTTACAATCTTTAGGATACAGCCAGAATGAATATATGGGTGCAATTGAACACTGTGCGGGCATAATTGAAAAAGACAACAGCGAAGAGCTTTTGAAAGAGACATTGAAAATCTTGTCTGTAGGGTGATTCGCTAACACTTATTTGCTATTATCTGCTATTGCAAGAAAAAACCGCAGGTCAGGTGTTGTCTGACAGTTTCAAACGACAACCAGCCCGTGTAGCCCCTTATATGTTTTTTTATACCGTTAGCATAAGTACATTAGAGATATTTAGCGAATGTATAAATCGAGTATGTTTGAAACCCTGCCTCTTTTAGCTTAAGGCAGGGTTGAGTTTACGAGCAATAAAAAAATGAGCTTAATAGCTCTTTGTACGTTGCAGGCTCGGTATTAAAAACATATAAGGAGGCGAGACTGTTGTATTTAAAGAATACTTGATACTGGTGTTCAATTAATAAAATCTTTTCATTGTTCATTAGTTTTAAATAAAGCAACGTCTTGGCGAATAATACGCCAAGACGCTTAACTAAGAAAGTTAAACCTGCAAGTTTTTTTGTATATGTTGTTTAACTTTCTTTAAGTCAAAAAGGGTGAATTTTTTTTAAAACCATTCCATTTTAAATATATCATAAATTAAGATTTTTTTCAATATATCGATATTAAATTTGACAAGTCAATTTTTATATAAATTGAATTATCTTATTTTATACTGAATAATCTTATTGTGAATAAGAAGTTAAAATTGTTATATGAAAGTACCGAACTAAACCCTGATGAGCCTGTTTTTTCAATCGGGGAAGCTGTTGAAATCATAAAAGCGGGCAGCGGTAAAACGATAAGAGATTATGACACTAACGGTATAACGTCTTTTAGGAAAAATTCCAGAGGAGACAGGATTTTTAGCCGAAATGATATTGTCTATTTGAAAAACCTCAGAAATTTGGGAAATTTCGGATTTAAGCTAAAAGCACTAAAATTTCTTTCAGGATTTTTAAAATCAAGAAAAATCAATCCTGTTGAATTTATTAATGAATTTTCAGCATACTGTACAAGCAGACAATATAAAGATAATAGTAAAAAGTAAAAAACTCAGGTGAGCAAATAACTAACGAACTAAATTAATTATTTGACATTAATTTTTTAATAAGGCTTTGTCTGTTTAAATCATCCCGCATAAAAGGAAAAGCCTTTTTAAACATTTCATCCAAAATGGCCTCATTTAAATTCATTTGATATTCGAATTTATTTCTCGATTTTGCAATTTGAACAGCAGTTGCAAACATGTTTAATAGTTCTAAAGCATCTTTATCTGTCATTAACTTTTATTTCATCCTTCGCAAATTTTTTGATATCGTTAAACAAATCCTGCTTTTCTTTATTTATTATATCATACTTATCTTCTGCGCCAAAAGAGACCACTATTGGAGCATAATCGTAACCGTTATAAAATAATGTCCATTCATCGACCTTCAAACGGTATATATCCCAAAATTTAACTATGCTTTTATAATATCTGCGGATAATATCTTCTTCTAAAACATTGTGCCCGCCGTTTTCTACACGTGTTTTAACTCTTTTAATGCAAGTTGTACAGCTTTGTAAAAAAGAATATACCAGTATAATTTTGTAACCTTGTTTTTTGGCATTGTCTATGATTCTGATAATATTATTTCCTGAAAGAGTTGATTCTATTGCAAAAGATTTCTCTTTTTCAAAAAATGTTTTTAATCTTTTAAAATATTCTTTTCCGGCTGAAATCGGTACACTGTTAATTGCATTTGGGGCGATTTCTTTTGCTATTTCATCAGCGTTTAGAAACAATAAATCTTTTTCTTTCAAAAGAACCTCAGCAAGAGTGCTTTTGCCGCTGCCGTTAGCTCCGGCTATAATGTATAGTAGCTTTTCTTTATTCTCCATAATGAAATTTTATCATAAAATACAATTGTCCTGCTTTCAATAAAAACTTTCAAAATGCTTATTTTTGTAATAATATGTTTACTGAAAACAAAGTATTACTAACATGTTTTAAGGAATTTTGAAGATGACAGAATCACCCGTGGAAAATAAAAAAGAGTTTAAGGACACCTTAAATTTGCCAAAAACCACTTTGGAAATGCGCGCAAATGCAACCAAAAAAGAACCTGAAACCCAAAAATTCTGGGAAGAAAATCAGATTTATGAAAAAAATATTGCACAAAGAGATAAAAATAATTCTTTTGTTTTGCATGACGGTCCTCCATATTTAAGCTCCGAAAAAATTCACGTTGGAACAGCTTTAAACAAAATCTTAAAAGATATCCTTATAAAATATAAATCAATGTCAGGTTTTTATGCGCCATATGTTCCGGGGTATGACGGTCACGGGCTTCCGATTGAAAATGCCGTTGTAAAAAACATTAAAGGCGGAAGAGAAGCGCTCACTCCTGCCGAACTTCGCGCAAAATGCAGAGAGTTTGCGCATAAAAATTTAAAAGGGCAGGAGGCTGAATTCAAGCGTCTTGGCGTTTGGGGAAACTGGGAAAATCCTTATCTTACAATCAACCCTGATTTTGAAGCGGAACAGGTTCGCGTTTTTGGCGAAATGTATAAAAAAGGATATATTGAAAAGGGCTTAAAGCCTGTATACTGGTGTGCTTCTTGTGAAACGGCGCTTGCTGAGGCGGAAGTTGAATATGCAGATCATACATCAACTTCAATTTATGTTCGTTTCAAATTTGACGATGAAGCCGTTGATAAAATCGGTAAAATGATAAACCTCCCGAATAACAATGTTTATGCGGTTATCTGGACAACAACCCCCTGGACAATGCCTTCAAATATGGCAATAAGTATGCACCCGAGGTTTGAATATACATTCTTTAAAAAAGATAACGATATTTATGTTATTGCTCAAGAGCTTTTATCAAGCTTTTTAGCGGATGTCAGCTGGGAAGAAAGTGAAATTGAAGTTATAGGCTCTTGCACGGGAGCTGATTTAGAGCTTTTAAACACAAAACACCCTCTGTATGAAAGAAAATCTCCGATAATTTTAGGTGAACACGTAACGCTTGAAGCAGGTACGGGTGCTGTTCATACAGCCCCCGGGCATGGTTTAGAGGACTATGAAGTCGGCTGCAGATATAATATTGATGTGTTTTCTCCGTTAGATAGCAAAGGCTGCTGGACAGAGATTGTCGGCGATAAAGATTTAGAAGGCGTTCCTTATTACAAAGGAAATAAAATTGTAATCGAAAAACTTCAAAACGCAGGTGCCCTGCTTGCTTCTGCAGATATTAA
Organism: uncultured Vampirovibrio sp.; assembly: GCA_910578465.1. Lineage (GTDB taxonomy): Bacteria > Cyanobacteriota > Vampirovibrionia > Gastranaerophilales > Gastranaerophilaceae > MGBC122484. The sequence continues at coordinate 141,935 of CAJTPW010000003.1, forward strand.
CCACAGCTATCCTCACTGCTGGAGATGTAAAAACCCTGTAATATACAGGGCAACACCCCAGTGGTTTGTGAAGGTGGATAAATTCCGCGCGCAAACACTTGATGCAATTAAAGGAGTAAAATTTATTCCTGCAAGCGGCGAAAAAAGAATTTCAAATATGGTTGAAAACAGAACGGACTGGTGTATTTCCCGCCAGAGAGCCTGGGGTGTTCCCATTCCTGTTTTCTACTGTGAAGATTGTAATGAAGTTATCGTAAATGATGCGACAATTGAAAACGTAGCAAAAATCTTTGAAAAAGAAAGTTCTGACGCATGGGTGAAACGCTCTGTTGCGGAGCTTTTGCCCGAAGGTTTTAAATGTCCCAAATGCGGAAGCGTTCATATTAAAAAAGAAAATGATATTATGGATGTCTGGTTTGATTCAGGGGTAACCTGGCGTGCCGTTGTTGAAAAGAGGGCTGAAGAATTAGGCCATACCCCCGTTGATATGTATCTTGAAGGTTCAGACCAGCACAGAGGCTGGTTCCAGTCTTCTCTTTTAACATCAATGGCTGTAAAGGGACAGGCTCCGTATAAATCCGTTTTAACGCACGGGTTTGTTTTCGGGGAAGACGGCAGAAAAATGTCAAAATCTTTGGGAAACTACATCAGGCCCGATGATATCATTAAAAACTACGGTGCTGATATTTTAAGGCTCTGGGCTGCAAGCGTTGATTACAGAAATGATACTAAAATCGGCGATAATATTATTAAACAGCTTTCAGAAATCTTTAAAAAGACAAGAAATACGGCAAGGTTTTTACTCGGGAATATTTTTGATTTTGACCCTGCGGTTGATTACGTTAAATATGAAGATTTAAAACCTATTGATAAATTTGCGCTTCACAAACTGAACAAGGTTGTGGAAGAGGTAACTGTTGCATTTGACAACTACGAATTTTATAAATATTTTCAATGTTTGCAAAACTTTGCCGCAGTTGATTTGAGTGCATTTTACCTTGATATTGTAAAAGACAGGCTCTATACGGCAGGCAAAAAATCATTATCCCGCCGCGCTTCTCAAACCGTTCTTTATGAAACATTGCAGGTATTGGCAAGGATTTTGACTCCAGTTATGCCTCATCAGGCGGAAGATATCTGGCAAAATACCCCGGAATGCCAGAGGGGCGGAATCGAAAGCGTTCTTTTGTGCGATTGGCCAAAGGTAAGAACTGAATGGAACAATGAAGCCATAGATACCGAATTTTCAAAGCTTTTAAAGGTGAGAGAAATTGTAACCAAGGCAATTGAACCCTTAAGGGCATCTGAAGATAAAATTATCGGAAGTTCTCTTGAAGCGGATGTTTTAATTCAGGCTGAAAAGAGCTCTGTAATTGAAGATACGGTTCTTAAAAAATATGAAGCCGACTTAAAAGATTTATTCATCGTATCTCATGCTTATGTTTCCGTAAAAGACGGCTTTAAATCCGTAAATGAATACGAAGAAGACGGTATCAAAGTTTCCGTTCGAAAGGCGGAAGGCGAGAAATGCCAGAGATGCTGGAAATACAGGGAATTAAACGCTGACGGCATTTGCCCCGATTGCGTTGATGCTGTAAAATAGATTCTTATAAGTCTATAGGTTTTCATAACAAAATTTAAAACTCCCTTGAAATGTTTTGAGATATTTAAGGGAGTTTTTACAATGTTTAATACAAAATCTGATATTTTGCACCTATTTTCTTATTGTGAGCCTTTCTAAGAAACGGACAAACCTTGTCAGTGGTCCTTCCTTGTCTTTTGAAATAGAATCAACAAGGATTGTTGTCATATTTGCCTTTTTGCCTGCAAGAATGTCCGTCAAGGGCCTGTCGCCTACCATGCAGGCTTCTTTTTCATCAATGTTGAATTCTCTGCAGGCAAGCTTTAAAACCTTTGTGTCGGGTTTTTTTGCGTTTGAATAAATTTTAATGTCGCACTGCTCTTCCACCATATTTATATAATGTTTTTTGCAGTTGTTTGAAACGATTGCAATTTTAAAATTCTTTGAAAGGCGGTTTAAAAATTCAAGTGTCTCCTCCGTGAATTTACCCGTTTTTGATTGCATTACGGTTGAATCAAGGTCAAAAAATACACATTTTATGCCGCGTGCCAAAAGTTCTTCTTCTTTAATATCGTATATTGAATTCAGGTTAAAATCGGGTTTTATTCGCATATTGTGCATTCCTTAATATCATTTTCGCTAAAATTTTTAATCCCTACTGTTCTAAGAAGCGCCCAGTTCCATTCTTTTTGCCAAAGGGTCGAATCTAAAGCCTCATTCTCGTTGCAAAGCTCTTCAAACTCAACCCACGCTTCATCGTTTGTGTTTGCAAGTTCACTATCATCTCTGGATTCATTGATTATTTCAATAACCCTTGCTCTTGTTTTATATTCAGGGGTAATTATTTCAACTTCATCATTCAGGTGTACCTTATTTTTAAAGCAAACCTTGAATTTGTCTCCTTTTTTCTCTAAGACAATCCCGAGAAAATCTGCCCCTGCTAAGCCCTTTGAAATATCATAGCTGTAACTTTCCGTGTTATTGTCTCCAAGGAAAAAGCCGTTTGTATAGCCCCTGTTTCCAACCTTTAAAAGCTCCATAAACCCATCATCCGCTGATATTTTTCCATCCAGCACTTCTCTGTAGGCTTTGGATACGGCAGAAACGTAATACAGGCTTTTTGTCCTGCCCTCAACTTTGATTGAATTCACACCGATATTTCTTAAATCATCCGCAAAGCGGACAAGGCATAAATCCTTCGGGGATAAGATGTGAGAACCTTTTTCATCTTCAACTATTTCATAATATTCCCCGGGCCTTGTCTCTTCAAGAAGCTTATAGCTCCATCTGCAAGGCTGTGCACAGCCTCCGTGGTTTGCTTTTCTTTCGTGTCCTGTCATATAATCAGACAAAAGACACCGCCCCGAATAGCTCATACACTGTGATCCGTGGACAAAACATTCAAGCTCAATATCAGGTACAGCGTTTCTTATTTCTTCAATCTGCTTTAGGGAAAGTTCGCGTGCCAGAATTACCCTTTTTGCACCCAAATCTCTCCAGAATTTAACGGCTTCCGAATTTAGCGTGTTGGTTTGGGTTGAAATATGAATGTCGATATTCGGCAGCTCTTTTTTTACGGTATTATACACCCCAAAGTCGCTTAGAATAATCGCATGCGGGGCTGCATCTTTTATTGTTTCAATGTCTTCATAAAGCTTTTTAATGTCATCATCGTATGCAAAAATGTTCAGGGTTAAATAAACTTTTTTATTAATCCTTCGTGCTTCATCCACGGCAATTTTCAGATTGTCTCTTGTGATGAGCTCACCCTTTCTCATTGTTCGAAGTGAATAATCCACCATACCGAGATAACACGCATCTGCTCCGTAAGCAAAGGCGTAGCGCATTTTTTCAATATTGCCCGCAGGCATTAGCAATTCTATATTTCCCATATTCAAAATTTTAGCATAAAAATTTTTGGTATGAATTTTGAATAAAAGCGTTTAAAAGAGCAATAAATTTTGTGTTTGTGTTTTATAATGATATAAAAAGTTTATCTTTAGTGAGGAAAAAATGACAAACATTACTCCAAATCCGAATTTACAGACGTTTAACCAGCTATACGGCACGGGATATCAGCCTTCAAATATGGCTTCCTTATCAGCGCCTTTAAATGCAGCGCCAAGTGCTCCTGCGCCGAATTTAAATACAAATAATCAGCTTGAAAAAACTCCAAAAAGCGATACCATAACGATTGCGGGCAAAACAATAAAGAAGAAAACCGCAATAATGGCTGGGCTTGGAACACTTGCAGCGGCAGCAGCAGTTGGTGCAGCGATAGTTTTCGGTGCAAGAAAAGGAAAAGTTCCTGCTGAAGTGAAAGCCGCAACGGAAGCAGCAGAAGCTATGACCCAAAAAGCTAATGAACTTGTCGAAACCGTTCAAAAGAAAATCGATTCTGTTGTTGAATTGTTCAAAAACGGCGGAAAAGACGCAGACGGCAAAATTGTTGCAACAATCAGCGATAGTGCGGATGATGTTTCAGAAAAGATTATGGAAGAATTTGCCGAAGATGGCTCAACGGTTTTAAGAAGAAGTATATTTAAAAACGATGTTCCTGCTTTAATAGAAGAATTTACTGAAGACGGAAAGGGCAATGTTATTTTCTTATCATACGGCAAACCATATGAATATCATGAAGGCATTGAAGGCCTTCCGGACGGAAGCAGAAAAATTGCAAAGCTACTTTTATTTACTGACGGCAAACCCATAGAATATAATGAAGGCTTTGAAGGGTTTTCAAGCGGAACCAAAAAAATGGCAAAAGAACTTTTAATTCATGACGGCAAACCATATGAATATCATGAAGGCCTTGAAGAGTTTTCAAGCGGAACTATCAAAATGGGAAAGATACTTTTCTTACCAGACGGCAAACCTGATGAATATCATGAAGGTATTAAACTTTTTTCAGATGGAAGCGAAAAAATTGCAAAGATACTTTCCTTTAAAGACGGTAAATGGGTTGAAGCTGCAGAATAGTTTTTAAAGTGTAATATAAAACACCCTCTCTTAACTTTAGGGAGGGTGTTTTTGTGTGGAATACTTGTGCGCTGCGGTTTTTCAGCCCCGCGGGATTATTCCATTTCAATGTCTAATACGCAGCATTTGAACGTAAATGCTTTAATATGATGAGAGGGAATATTAAGCCATCTGAATTGATGAACTTTTTTAATTCCGTCATGCATGCATTCTGCAGTAGCATCCTGTAAAGTGATTACTTCGTCCATACATTTTTCTTCTTTGCAATCAATAAGGGTGCCTGTGATTTTCTTATGTCCTACCCAAAGCACTAAAACATCAGATTCAACAGTTTTTGCAATTTTATAAATCGCATCATAAGTTTTACACATAAAATTCTCCTTTCAAATATAGAACGAGAATATCCCGCGCAATAAGAAAAAATATCCCACAGGAGGCGGCATTACATAACTATGTTTAAAAAATTTAATTTACCCCTTTTCAATATAAGGTTTTAGGAATTTTGCCGTGTATGAGTTTTTGTCCTTAATTATCTGCTTCGGTGTGCCCTTTGCGATGACTTCTCCGCCGCCGATACCGCCTTCGGGGCCAAGGTCTATAATGTAATCGGCGCATTTAATAATGTCTAAATTGTGCTCGATAATTAAAACTGTGTTGCCGCTGTCAGCGAGCTGGTGCAATATTTTTACAAGTTTATCCACATCAAACCAGTGAAGCCCCGTCGACGGTTCATCCATCAGATAAAGCGTTTTTCCTGTTGCGCGCTTGTTCAGTTCAAGCGCAAGCTTTACCCTTTGTGCTTCGCCGCCTGAAAGGGTTGTGGCGCTTTGCCCGAGCTTTATATATTCAAGGCCGACATCGTAAAGCGTTTGCAGCCTTGTTGCAATTCTCGGTACGTTTTTGAAGAATTCAAGCGCTTCTTCAACGGTCATCTCTAAAACATCCGATATGCTCTTGCCTTTGTATTTAACCTCTAATGTTTCCTGATTATACCTTTTTCCTTTGCAGACATCGCATTTAACATAAACATCGGAAAGGAAATTCATCTCAATCTTTAAAACGCCGTCGCCCTTACATTTTTCGCACCTTCCGCCCTTAACGTTAAAGGAGAACCTGCCCTGTTTATAGCCTCGAACCTTTGCTTCGTTTGTCTGTGCAAAGAGGTCTCTGATATGTGTAAAAACGTCCGTATACGTTGCAGGGTTTGACCTTGGGGTGCGCCCAATCGGGGATTGGTCCACAAGGACAATCTTATCGATGTTTTCAAAGCCTTTAATTGTATCCACGCCTTTTGGTTTTGGGCGGTTGCCCCTTAATTTGTGCAGGGCAAATTCATAGATAATATCATTTACAAGGGTTGATTTTCCACTGCCTGAAACACCCGTTACGGCGACAATTTTACCTAAAGGTATATTTACATCAATATTTTTCAAATTGTTTAATGAGGCGCCTTTAACCTCCAGAAAATTCCCGTTTCCAAGGCGTGTTTTTTTGGGTACGGGAATATTCAATTTTCCCTTTAAATATTGCCCCGTGATTGAATCTTCGGCGGCTTCAATGTCTTTAATGCAGCCTTGTGCGATAATATGTCCGCCGTGGACCCCTGCTTTCGGGCCAATGTCTACAATATGGTCAGCAGAGCGGATTGTGTCTTCATCGTGTTCCACCACAATAAGTGTGTTTCCGAGGTTTCGAAGCTTTGTCAAAGTCTTAATTAACATCTCGTTATCCCGCTGATGCAGGCCGATTGAGGGTTCGTCCAGAACGTATAAAACCCCCGAAAGCCCCGAACCGATTTGAGTTGCAAGACGAATTCTCTGCGCTTCGCCGCCTGAAAGTGTTCCTGCGCTTCTTGCAAGGGTTAAATAATTCAAACCCACGTCCAAAAGGAATTTTAAACGTGCGCGGATTTCATCTAAAATCTGTCTTGCAATAGCCATTTTGTAGTCATCAAGACTTAAGTATAAATCTTCAATAAATTCATAAGCCTTATCAATTGAAAGGCAGCAAAAATCATAGATATTTTTGTCGTTAATTTTGACGCTCAAAATAAACGGGTTTAACCTTGCGCCTTTGCAGGCATTGCAGGGAATTTCCGTCATATACTTTTGAATTTCGGCACGGATAATGTCGCTGTCTGATTGTTCATATTTTTTCATCATATATGGGATAACACCCATATACGGCTGATAATGCGTTCTCATATGCTTTGTTCCAAAATCGCAATAACGCATTTTTATTGTTTCCATATCATTCCCGTATAAAATTATGCCTTTTTGTGCGGGCGATAAGGATTTGAAAGGTCTTTCGGGGTCAATTCCGTAATGTTCGCAAACAGAAAGCAAAACATCCGTGTAATACTGATTAGAAGTCTTTGCCCAGGGGTAAATTGCTCCGCCTTTCAAACTTTTTTCAGGGTCAGGAACAACAAGCGCATCCGATACTTCATAATGTGCCCCAAGGCCGTTACAAACTTTGCAGGCGCCGTAAGGATTATTAAAGCTGAAAACGCGGGGGGTTATTTCTTCAAAATTCAGGTTGCATTTAGGACAGCTGAGTTTTTCGGAGAATATTTTTTCATAAGGCTCAATCCCTTTGTCTTTATTTCCGAGCACATCCAGTGCCATAAGTCCGTTTGCTCTCTGGAGCGCCGTCTGCACGCTGTCAAAAAGGCGACTTCTTATTCCTTCTTTTATCACAATTCTGTCGATTACAACGTCAATATTGTGTTTTAGCGTTTTTGAAAGGTTGATTTCATCTTCATCCAGATTATAAATTTCCCTGTCAATCTTAAGGCGGATGAAGCCTTCCTGCTTAAGCTCAGATATTACGTTTTGAAATTCTCCCTTTTTGCCGCGCACAATCGGGGCTATAATCTGGATTTTGGTGCCCTCGGGTAGCTCTAAAATTTTTGCAACGATTTCATCCACAGTCTGCGGGACAATCGGAGCGCCGCATTCGGGGCAATAAGGAGTGCCCGCGCGGGCATATAAAAGCCTTAGGTAATCATAAATTTCAGTGATTGTACCCACGGTTGAACGAGGGTTGTTTGTTGTTGATTTCTGGTCGATTGAAATTGCAGGCGAAAGCCCGTCTATACTTTCCACATCGGGCTTATCCATCTGTCCCAGAAACTGCCTTGCGTAAGTTGAGAGGCTTTCAACATACCTTCTTTGCCCCTCTGCAAAGATTGTATCAAAGGCAAGAGAGCTCTTTCCGCTTCCTGAAACGCCCGTAAAGACGATAAGCTCGTTTTTCGGGAGTTCTAAAGATACGTTTTTTAAATTATGCTCTTTTGCGTTTCTGATTACTATTTTTTCGTTCATATTGCTGCTTTAAACCACTCGAATTCTAAACTTTATTTACCCTAAACATTATCCTACAAAAAATTTTATTGACAAAAATAACGACATATTGCGATTTTGTCATTACCTGTTTATTATTCTATAATGAAACTTAAAGGGTAAGCTGACCTGTTTAACCCTCCTCCTGCACAGACTTGTTATGTAGAAAATACAGGTAAAGGAGGTGATGGAATGAATTTCAGTGTAACTGAAAAAGCGCTAAGACTTATCTTTTGGATAATCATAGCGCTTATCATTCTTGCTAAATAGGGAAGTTATGAAAGATCTCGAGAACTGCAATCTTCTTGAGATCTTTTCCCTATATCATAATTATAACCTATTTACTTTATAATTCAATATACTAAAAGAAAAAGGTACATCTCAGGCGCGAGGCCCTCAACATACCCTTTTAGGATAAAATCTATATCATAATGGAGGAAGGAGTGGAAAAGAGAAGAACTAACCAATTATTAAATTCCACACTCAAATGATATATAACGTATATACTTTTGATATTAACAAAATGTTACAAGAAAATTATCCGAAAATTTAAAACAAAAGGATGACAAAAATAATTATTCAGCAGGTTTTAATATACTACACGCATATCTTAAAGAGGAAAATACAACAAATGAAAATCAATCCGATCAGTTTTAATAACACTTATAAAGCACAAAATTTTAAAGGAATAATCTCCCGTGTGTCCGACGAAAAAGTTGTTGATGAAATGACGGGCGGAAATAAAGAAATTTTGGATAAATTAACCGATACAAAAGGCATAGATATTTATATATTCGACTGGGCATACAATGAAAAGGACGAGAAAGTCCCTGCATATGCCTGGATTTTGCACGAAAAGGACAATCCGAACAAAAACAGCGGGCTTGTCGGTGTCAGGCGCGAACAAACACCCGAAGGCATGAAAGATGCGAAAGAAAGACTTGAAAAGGCTATAGTTTGGGCAAATGCGCCTGCTAATATGTTTGCAAACGCAGCAATAGGCGAGCTTGGCAAAGATGAAGCGCAAAAAGCTTATGTGAAACATTTACAGGAAGATATGTCAAGAGCCTACTTTGCAAACGAGGCAAAGGTTTGGAAGCAGCAGCTCGATATTATTGTAAGCTAAGGCTTATGCAGGTTTTATGATAACGGAAATGCTTGCAAAAATGCCTGAAAAGAATGCTTTTTGGCGGTTTTAGCCGTCCAGAAGTCTTTCAAGTGCGGCTATTTTCATTTTGTCCGTGTCAGGTTCAATTCCTGTCCAGATTTCAAAGGCTCTTGCGCCCTGATGTACAAGCATATCAAGACCGCCAATCGTGCGTCTTTCTGCTTTTATGGCCTGTTTTATAAGCTCCGTCTTTGTCGGGTTATAGACAATATCATATATAATGCCGTCTTTTGGCATTGTTTGGATTAATTCTACGGTAAAAGGCGAAATTCCTGCATGAAACCCTCTCATACCAAGAGGAGTTGTGTTTGTAACGATTGAAAATTCATCCAGACTTTGCAAAAACTCATTTTGAACAAGGTTTATCTTCATATCGGGAAATTTGCTTCTGAAAGTTTCGGCTGTTTGATGGGAATCTATAATATTTCTTGTAAAGAGTGTAATTTCAGATACCCCTAGGCTTTTGAGCCCGACGATTACAGCTCTTGCTGCTCCGCCCGTGCCTAAAATTGCTGCTTTTTTACCCTTTAAATCCACATTTTCGGGAAATGCTTTTACATAGCCGTAAACATCCGTATTAAAGCCTTCAAGAGTTTTATCCTCTAATATTTTTATCGTGTTAACGCTTCCTGCAAGGTTTGCATACTCGTCCACCTTTGATAAAAACAGTGAAACAGGCACTTTGTGAGGAATTGTTACGTTAAAACCGTTAAAATTATCTCTTTTTAGCATTTTAATTCTGTCAACAAGATCTTCCGCTTTGGTTTCAAGCGTTTGATATTCCCCATTTAACCCTAAAGATTTAAGAGCAGCCTCGTGCATAACGGAGCTCAAGGAATGACCCAAAGGAAAGCCTATAATTCCGAATTTATAATAGTTTTCGTTTGTATTGTCCGCTTTATTCATTTCAGGTCTTTTTCTCCACTTTTACTTTCTGTTCCACCGCTTTATCTTTTTATTCGCCATCTTCAGGCATGGGTTTTGAAAATTTACAGGTTTTGTTTGAACAGCCTATTTTATTTCCGCTCTTTAAAAATTTCTTCACAAGAAGGGAGCCGCAATCGGGGCATTTTTCGCCCGTTGGTTCATTCCAGACCGCAAAATCGCAATCAGGATATTTTGAACAGCCGTAGAATGTTTTGCCATATCTTGATCTTCTTTGAATAAGCTCTCCGTCACGTCCTTCATCCGTGCACTTCGGGCATTTTACGCCTGATGATATCACAATTGATTTTCTTGCTTTGCATTTATCATCAAGGCACTGGTAATATTTACCGTATGGCCCTGTTTTTATAACAGTTTCCCCGCCGCATTTTTCACATTTTACATCCGTCTTTTCATCCTGTGCGGGCGCTTTTGCTTCTCCGCCATCCAGTGGCATCATGGTCTTGCATTCCGGGTATCCCGAACATCCTAAAAATTGTTTTCCAAAACGACTTGTCTTAACAACCATTTTCTTTCCGCAATTCGGGCAAACAACATCGGATTCTATAATTACCCTTTCCATATTATTTTTGGCGTTTTCCACCGTCTTTGAAAAAGGCGCCCAGAAATCCTTTAAAACATTAACGGAATTCGCCTTATCTTCTGCAATATCATCAAGTTTCAACTCCATTGAAGCTGTAAACTGGTAATCCATAATGTTTTCAAAATGTTTTACAAGCTGATCGGAAATAGTGCGCCCTAAAATCGTCGGTTTTAAAGCTTTATCCAGTTTTTCAACGTAGCCTCGCTGCTGAATTTTTGTAATAATCGGGGCGTATGTTGAAGGACGTCCGATACCGTATTCTTCAAGCTGTTTTACAAGGGAAGCTTCGGAGAACCTTGGCGGTGGCTGTGTGAAGTGTTGTTTCGGATCAAGCTTAATAAAATCAAGCACATCCCCTTCTTTTAAATCCGGGAATTTTTTCTGTTCTTCCGCCTCATCGTCCGTATAAACCTTTAAAAAGCCGTCAAATTCAACCTTTGAAGAGCCTATTTTAAAGATGTAATCATCCGCTTCAATATCAACCGTATGGTTTTTAATTTTGGCATTTTCCATTTGAGATGCCATAAACCTTGACCAGATAAGCTTATAGAGCTTATATTGTTCTGATGATAAATATTTTTTAATGCTCTCGGGTGTTCTTTCAACGTAAGAAGGCCTTATGGCTTCGTGTGCGTCCTGAACATTTTTCTTTTTGCTTTTATTATAGTCATTCGGCTCTTTCGGGTAATATTTGTCGCCAAAATTATAAGTAATATACTCTTTTGCAGCGTCTCTGGCGTCGTCCGATATCCTGACAGAGTCCGTTCTCATATAGGTTATAAGCCCGATAGCCCCTTCTTCGCCAAGCTCTATACCTTCATAGAGTTTTTGTGCTATCTGCATTGTTTTTGAAACGCCGTAACCGAGCTTTGAACTTGCTTCCCTCTGCAGTGTGGATGTGATAAAGGGAGCCTGCGGTTTTCTTTGAGAGTCTCTTGTTGTAATCTTTGAAACTTTATATTTTGCCTTTTCAAGGTCAGCAAGAATTTTATCAACCTCTTCTTTATTTTTGATGTTGATTTTTTCATCTTTTGCACCCGATTTTTTTCTGGAAAGCTCTGCAAGGAATTGGAACCCGTCTTTTGCAAGGAGTGCGTCTATACTCCAGTATTCAACAGGAACAAAAGCCTCAATTTCAGCTTCTCTCTCGCAAATCATACGAAGTGCAACGGACTGCACACGCCCTGCTGAAAGCCTGTAATTTCTGAGCTTTTCCCAGAGAATAGGGCTTATTTTAAAACCCACAAGGCGGTCTAAAATTTGCCTTGTCTGTTGTGCCTTTACTTTCAGCATATCAATGTCTCTGTAGTTTGCAACAGCGTCCTTGATTGCCTTCGGGGTGATTTCGTTAAAAACTATTCTGTAAATTTTATCCTCAGGAACCTTTAAAACTTCCCTCACATGCCATGCTATGGCTTCTCCCTCGCGGTCAGGGTCGGATGCGAGATAAATTCGGCTTGCATTTTTAGCCATTTTGTTTAAAGTGTCCACAACCTTTTGTTTTTCGGGAATTACGGCAAAAGTCGGCTTGAAATCATCTTCGATATCAAACCCGAGACCTTTTGGAGGCAGGTCTCTTATGTGGCCGAAACTTGCTTCAATTACATAATCGTTTCCGAGAATTTTTTTAATAGTCTTTGATTTAGCGGGAGACTCTACTATAACTAAAGCCTTTCCTTTGGCTTCAGCCGTTGCTCCTGCCGCTTTCTTTGTTGTCGTTTTTTTGGTTGTAGTCTTTGCTGCCATTTTTTCTTTATAAATTCCTAAAAATTTTCCCTGTGATAAATTTATCTTTGCCGCTGTGTCCTTATGTGCCTAAAAAAGCCTGTTTAAAAGGTTTTAATTCTTTTAGCCTCTTATAAAATAACTCCCTGCGGCTTGTTTTATTAAACCCTTAAGTTCCATTGATGTCAAGCTGACCATCAAATCATTAATATTAATGTTCAAAATGAGGGATAATTCCTCAAGGCTTCTTGATTCTGTTGCAATTGCCTCGTATATTTGCTTTTCTTCTTCCGATAGCGCGGCTTTTTCGTTATTTTCAATTTGAATATCCCACCCCAAAGTATCCAGAATATCCAAAGCGGTTGTCACCATTGAGGCCCCGTTTCTTAGCAGATGATAAACCCCTTCCGTGTTCGGGTTTGAAATCAGCCCCGGTATACACATAAGCTCTCTTCCCTGTTCGAGTGCCAATTTTCCGCTTATCATGGCTCCGCTTTTCATTCTTGCTTCGCCGACAACCGTTCCGTATGAAAGCCCTGTAACAATTCTGTTTCTTTGCGGGAACTGGTGCGGCATGGGAGGCATTTCATAGGGGTATTCGCTAAAAACCAGCCCGCCGCCCGCTTCAATTTCCTCATACAGTTTTTTGTTTGTTGAGGGGTATTGAAATTTAAACCCCGAACCTATGACTCCTATTGTCTTTAAGCTGTTTTGAAGCGCGCTCAGGTGTGCCTTTGCGTCAATTCCTTCCGCAAGGCCTGAAACTATTGTAATGTCTGTTCCCTTGAAATCGGAAATTATTTTTCCGAGTATTTCTCTTGCGCCCGTAGAAGCTTTTCTTGAGCCCACAAATGCCACGGTTTTATTAAAATTTATACCTTCAAAATCCCCTTTATAATAAAGCATAAGGGGAAAATCGGGGATATTTTTTAACATTTCAGGGTATTTTAAATCATCATATGTAATATATTTTATTCCCCTTGCAAGCGGTTCTTTTTGAATACCTTTTGAAAGTTCCATAAATTTTTCATAAAAATCATCAGGGTTAATTGAGTCTCTTTCTTTGAAAAAGTCTCTCGGGCAAGATATCCCGCCCCAATATTCATTTGCAAGCTTCATATCTTCCTTGCCGCATTCAAAGGTTTTTTTAATATCAAAGTTAAAATATTCAAAAAGCCTTGCTTTAAAAAGCGGGTTTGCAACCGCAATGCTGCTCATTGCAAGGAAATATTTGTCTGTATCTCTTCTTTTGCTTCCTCTTGAGCCTGTTGTGTTTCTTCTGTTATTGGGCATTCTTTTAATTCCTTCATTATGGCATATTTATTGAAACTCAGGCTCGTATCATTTTTCAGCGCAAGATTTAAACAATTTCTATAGCCTTTTAAGTCCCCTTTTAATTCCTGTATTTTAGCATAAAGAAAATAATAATCACCGTTTTCCGATAGATTTTCTTTCATCTCGTTTAAAACTTCAATCGCAGTTTGCATATCATCAATTTTTATATACAGCTGGGTTAAAAGCTTATAGGCTTCTTTATCTTTCGGGTTTTTTTCAATGGTCAAATTCAGCATTATTATTGCATTTTCAATATCACCCTTTTCATAGAAAATCTGTCCTAAATTAAAATATGCCCAGGAATAATCGGATGATAATTGTATTACTTTTTTATATTCATCAACCGCCTTATCGGTTTCATCCAGCTTTCTGTACATATTTGCAAGGTGAAAATGTGCAAAATAATCGCCAAAATTATATTCTATTGCCTTCTTAAAACATTTTGCAGCGTTTTCATAATCTCCTTTTTTGGACAAAAGACAGCCTATGCAAAAAAATGAGTTCGAATCCTCAGCTTCAAGGCAAATCACCCTTTTAAACTGCATTAGAGCTTCATCGTCATTTCCAAGGTTTTCATAGGCAAGAGCAAGATTGTATATAAAGTCAGGCTCGTCTTCTTTTAGCTCCACTGCCTTTTTGTAAGATTCAAGCGCAAATTTAAAATGCTTCATTTTTTCCCAGCAAATTCCTATGTTGAAATATAAATTTGCGTCTTCGGGGAAGGTGTTTACAAGGTAGTTCAAGTGTTTGAGCGCCATAGAATCAAAGCCCATATCAAGGCACATCACGGCGAGCTCTCGCCTTGCCTGAAAATTTGTCGGGTCGTTTTCAATTGTTTTTTTTAAGCTTTCAAATCTTTGTACATCGTTCATAGATTTTATGTCTTTCTTGCAGTTTTATTTTATGAGTTTTTCTTATGAGTTTTTCGCTTCAAATCCTGCATTCTCAAAGACAGGGCGGTCTATTGCACATTAATACGGCAATTGATAATTTAAAGCGGAGTGCTTCGCGACAGTCTTCTTAAATACAGGATTCTGCGTTCAAAACTTATAATCTTGGAATGAAAAACTCTTTGTAATATGCTTAAAATCTAGTCATTAAGAGCGTCTAAATCAAGCACGCTGCCTTCGATTGCATCTTCATCAGGCGCAACATCGGCATCCTGAACAATCTTTTCAATTACAAGCTGCGCCATATCAAGAGCCACTTTTTGTTTTGTTTCTTCAGAGCATTTTTCAAGCATTTGAATTGCGGTTCTTACGGTTGCATCAAGGTCATACCATCTGTTCGTGCCTTTTTGGATGAGCCCGTCTTCAACAGCGCCAACAATATCTTCAATGTTTGAAAATTCATTATTATTAATGTTGTGCTCAATTATTACCTTAATCAAATTCAGTGCAACAGCTATCTGGCTTGCATCGTCCGAGCTTGATAAAGTTCTCATAGACATTGAAAGAACAGGATCCTTATCATACCAGCGTGAAAAGTATTCGTTCATAAACTTTTTCTCCTTAAAATTTTACCGTTTAGCTGCTGTATTCGCTACATTGTTTTTACAATCCAATCAGCTGAATTTATAAGCTGCACCGCAACCTGCGGCAGGGTATTTCCATTCTATCGCCCCGTACGGACAGCTTATTCTGCAAGCGCCGCATTCAAGGCAGTTTTCATATTCAACTTCTATACATTCTATTGTATCATCTTTTTTGGTGTCTTCATTCGTATTTTCCCCTGAAACTGCCTGTTTATAGACATTTGCGGGACATACGGTTAAACAAACCTTATCTTCACAAACTTTGCAAATCTCCTGATTTAAGATTAAATGCGGCTTGTCATCGGTTTTATATTTAACATTTATAAGTTTTTTTTCTATATCCATTTTTGTCCTTTTTATGTGCTTACAGGCTTTTGGGCCTATTCGATTTTTAGACGGTTTTAAAACATAATATCAAAGAAGAGTTTCAAAAATGCTTTAAAATCACGGAAGAGTTCCGTTATACTTCTTTCAAAGAAAATTTTTCCTGCAAATGCTCTGAATTTACGCTTTTTCGGGATATTATCCACACAGGTAACGGTTTCGAAAAGCTCTGCCATTTTCTTCGGGTAATAATGAAGAATTGATTTTTTCCTTGAATACAGCTTTTCAACAACATTTCTGTAAGATTTCAGGTCCTTTAAAACAAAGCTTTTTTTCAATTTTTCTTCATAAATTTTTAAAATATTGTGCCTTGCATTTTTGAGGTTTATTGCTATTACTGCGGTTTCTCCCGCAAGTTTTCCGCTTTCGATTGCAAAATTTGTTCCTTCAAAATGTGCCGAGTTAACAAGCCCTGCGGCGTCTCCAACTACCATAACTCCGTTTGCATAAAGCCTTGGCAGATTATTATACCCGAACTCGGGGATTAAATGTGCGGAATATTCCTGTGCTTCTGCTCCCTTAATCAGCTTTGCAACGTGTTTGTGGCTTTTAAATTTCTCTAAAAGCTCATAAGGCTTCATTTTATAGTTTGCAAGGTCTTCAAGCGAAACCCCGAGGCCGATTGAAATGCTGTCTTTAAATGTGTATAAAAATCCTATTGCAAATGGGGTTATAAGGCGTTTTTTATTTTTCTTAACAATGCGCATTTCAGAAAGCCCGCCGAAGAATTCATACATGGCACCTTCTTTGGAGCCTTCATCCAGCTGAAACCTTTCCTCCATAACCTTTTTATCGAGCTTTAAAGTTTCTTTAACGGATAGCACCATATCTTTTGGGAAAAATTCGGAGCGAAGCCCTATTTGCTTTGCAAGAAGCGAGTTTACACCGTCCGCCAAAATTACAACAGGTGCAAAAAATTTTTCCTGTTCCGTTTGAACACCTGTGACATTGCCGTTTTTATAAATTAATTTTTTTACAAGCGTTCTCGGGGCGATAAATACACCCTCTTTTTTTGCTTCTTCAACAAGCCATTTGTCAAATTTTGGCCTGAAAACCGTTGCCGTGGTTTCGTTTTTTGAAGCAGCACTTATGTTTACAGTCTCTTCATCCGTTAAAAACGAATAGGTGTGATTTGTCATAAATCTTTCATAAGGTGCCGTATTATAGGAATTTGGCAGGATTGATTTAATTGAATTTAAATAAACCGCTCCGCCAAACATATTTTTTTGTCCGGCAGTTTCAGCCCTTTCTAAAACTACAACGTTTTTTCCGCCTCTTTTGATTGTAAGGGCGGCGCTAATTCCCGCAGGGCCTGCGCCAACGACAATGGCGTCTATTTTCTCTCTAAAATTCTCCATCATAATTTTAAATTATACAATTAATTTTTTATTATTACAATTAAGTTTTCAGCCTATTTTTCCATAATTTTTTTTATGATAATATTTATTCATCAAAATTTTAAAAATTTAAAAAGCAAAAGGATTTAAGAATATGGAAAATAAACCGAAAACCTGTGATGAAATCAGAGAAGCATTTTTGAGCTTTTTTGAAAAGAAACACGAGCACACAAGGATAAAAAGCTCTTCACTGGTGCCAAATAACCCTACCATTCTTTTGACAACCGCGGGTATGGTTCAGTTTATTCCATATTTTTTAGGGCTTGAGACCCCGCCGTATAAACCTGCAAGAGCAACTTCCTGCCAGAAATGCGCACGTGCTGGCGGGAAAGACTCCGATATTGAAAACGTAGGGAGAACTCCCCGCCATCATACCTTTTTTGAAATGCTTGGAAACTTCAGCTTTGGCGATTATTTCAAAGAAGAAATTATTCCCTGGAGCTGGGACTTTGTAACAAATTATTTAGGTCTCGATAAAGATCGCCTCTGGATTACAATCTATGAAAACGACGATGAGGCAGGAGAAATCTGGCAAAAGGCCGGTGTGCCCAAAGAAAGAATTTTAAAGAAGGGCAAAAAAGATAATTTCTGGGGTCCTGTAGGGATTTCAGGCTCCTGTGGTCCTTGCAGCGAAATTCACTACGATTTGGGTGAACACCTGAAATGTTCCGATGACTGTTCGATTGCAACGTGCGAATGCAACAGATGGGTTGAAATCTGGAACCTTGTATTTACGGAGCTTTTTCAGGATGAAAAAGGCGAATTGCAGCCCCTTGAAAAGAAAAACGTGGATACGGGGATGGGCCTTGAACGCATTGCAATGGTGTGCCAAAACGTAGCTTCTACCTTTGAGACAGACCTTTTGAGGCATATTCTGGATGAAGTTTGTAAAATATCAGGAAAAACCTACGGACAGGATGAAAAGACCGATATTTCATTAAGAATTATAACCGATCACACAAGGTGTGTGAGCTTCTTAATTGCAGACGGCGTTACCCCTTCAAATGAAGGCAGAGGTTATGTTTTAAGGATGATTTTAAGACGTGCGCTCCGTCACGGGTATATGCTCGGGCTTGAATTACCGTTCTTAAAGCCAATTGTAGCAAAGGTTATAGAGCTTTATAAAGGCGCATACCCTGAATTATCCGAGAAAGCGGATAAAATCCAAAACAGTATCCTCCAAGAGGAAGAAAGGTTTAAACTCACTCTACAGAGGGGTTACAGCCTTATGGAAGATATTATAAAAACTCTGAAAGCCAAGGGGGAAAAGCTTGTATCCGGTGAGGACTGCTTCAAACTCTATGATACATACGGTTTTCCGCTTGAATTAACAAGAGAAATCGCTGTTGAAAACTTTATGGATGTTGATGAAGAAGCATTCAAAAACCTTATGGCAGAACAGAAAGAGCGTGCCCGTGCTTCAATGCAGAAGGTAGTTCTGGCTGATGATAAAAATTATACGGATAAACCTGCAACAAATTTTGTAGGGTATACTGAAAACGAAGCTTCTGCAACGGTTTTAGCTATAATTAAAAACGGTGAAGAAGTGCAGGTTACAAACGAAGATGATGTTTCTGATGTTATCCTTGATACAACTCCGTTTTATGCTGAAAGTGGCGGTCAAATCGGGGATAGTGGTGTTTTTGAACTTCAAAACGGTGATAAAATCGAAGTCTTAAAGACATTTAAGGTTCAAAATGTTTTTGCCCACAGGGTTAAGGGCTCAATTAAAAAGGGAGATAAGCTAACAGCGAGGATTGACGCTAAAAAAAGAGCCGAAATCCAAAAGCACCACTCTTTAGCGCACCTTCTGCAGGCTGCATTAATCTCTGTGCTTGGCTCAGAGGTCCATCAGGCAGGTTCACAGGTTGAAGATAACAGAACGAGATACGATTTTTCATTTGAGCGCGCAATGACGCATGATGAAATCGCTAAAACTGAGGCCCTGATTAACTCTTGGCTGAATACAGGTTTGGTTGGCAAAACAGAAATTATGGATATTGAAGAAGCCAAAAATTCGGGCGCTATGGCACTTTTTGGCGAAAAATACGGTGATAAAGTCCGTGTTGTAAGTTTTACAGACCCATCAAACCCTGAAATATGTTTATCTAAAGAGCTTTGCGGTGGCTGTCATGTGGGAAACACCAAGGATATAAGGCTTGCAAAGATAGTATCCGAGGGCGCAAGTTCAGCAGGGGTAAGGAGAATAGAGATTTTATGCTCCGATGCGGCATTTTCATATTTGGCTGAAAAAGCCCGTCAAATCGATGATATAGCCCACACGTACAAATTGAAAACTGATGAAGTTGCAGGCAAAATTGAAAAACTTCTTGAAGAAAATAAGGCTCAAAATGCCCGTATAGCGGAGCTTGAAGCACAAATTGCAAATTCAAGGTTTGAAACAATGGCTGATAAAACGCAAGAGATAAAAATGGGTGACGGAACGGCCGGAAAGCTCTTCATATCGCTGATTGAGGACCATAACCCCAATGCCCTGAAATTCGGTTTGGAGATGTTTGCAAAGAAATTGGGCGAATCTGTTATTGTATTATGCTCGAAAAAGCCTGATAATGCGGGTTTTGTGATTGCAAAGGTATCGGACGGCTTTGTAAAAAAAGGCATAAGCGCAGGCAATATTGTGTCTGAAATTACAAAGGCATGTGATGGTAAAGGCGGCGGAAAGCCTCAAATGGCGCAAGGTTCAGCGAAAAATATCTCAAAAATTAAAGAAGTTTTTGAAAAAATCGAAAACGACATCAGGGCAAAATTGAATTAAATTTGCCGTGCTGAAATTTTTAAAACGCAGCTGTGTAAATTTGTATGAATTTTTTTGCAAATTTATGCGGCGGACGTTGTAAAACAGTAAAATCAACCTTCTTTATTTTGAAGCAAAATTTCCTTGATTTTGTTTCTGGGCGTATCATACAGCGAATTTATCACGCTGACAATGTCTTTATCAGAGAGTTTTAGCCCTTTTAAAGTTGAAATTTGCTCGAAGAGTTTGCTTTCTTCAGCTGAATTTTGGTCTAAAGCGTAGAGCATACAAGCGATTTCACCTTTTAGGACGTGTGTATTATAGTATTCAAGCAGGTTTTCAACCGTATCAACCTTGATTTCCTCAAATTTCTTGGTTAATTCGCGCCCAATAGCGATTTTTCGAGGGGTTCCCATTTTTGAAATAATGGAAAGCGTTTCTATCAAACGGTTTGGACTTTCATAAAACACTAAATTCTCATCCCTGTTTGAGTTTAGAAGATTTTCGATTTGTGCTTTTTGTCGCGGTAAAAAGCCAATGAACTTAAAAGCCTCGTTCTGCCTTGGAATTGAGGCAAGTAACGCTAAAATTGCAGACGCACCAACGACAGGCACCACATCGATACCCTCCAAACGGGCTTCATCAACGAGTTTAACACCGGGGTCGGATATCAAAGGCGTTCCCGCATCGGATACTAAAGCCACGTTCTGACCGCTTTTCAGATAGTTTATAAAAAATTCGCTTTTTTTGCTTTCCGAAAATTTATGATAACTTTCCAAGGGCGTTTCTATGCCGTATTTTTCGCAGAGAATTTTTGTGTTTCTTGTGTCTTCACATGCGATAATAGCAACGCTTTTTAGGGTTTCAACAGCCCGAAAAGTAATATCTGAGAGGTTTCCAATGGGTGTGGATACTATAAAAAGCTTTCCTGAAGCCATTTTTGTTTTATCCCCTTTTATTTAACTTCCCAGATTGTACCGTCTTTTGAATCTTTAAGCAAAATGCCTGCGGCAAGAAGCTTATCACGGATTAAATCTGATTTTGCCCAGTCTTTGTTTGCTCTTGCAAGGTTTCTATCTTCTATAAGCTTATCCAGCAAAGCTTTTGGTTCAATCGAATTTTCAAAACCGAATT
This sequence comes from uncultured Vampirovibrio sp., assembly GCA_910578465.1. Classification (GTDB taxonomy): domain Bacteria; phylum Cyanobacteriota; class Vampirovibrionia; order Gastranaerophilales; family Gastranaerophilaceae; genus MGBC122484. Next base: position 162,800 of record CAJTPW010000003.1, read on the forward strand.
CTTCATAAAGGGGTAAAATCTTTGCTTTTAAATCTTCTAAACTCAGTTCAGGCTTGTCTTTCAGGGTAAAATCAAACCCCAGAGTTTCACCTAAAAATACAATGGTTGCGGTAATCTTTTTGACATCTAAAGTGCCCTCAGCACCTGCTTTTTTAAGCTTATCAACAAGTGAAAACAGGACTGCAAGCGCTTTTGACGTGTTTAAATCATCGTCCATAGCCTCTATAAAAGAGTTTAAGGCTTCCGTATCAAAATTTTCAGATTTAATTTCCGTCCGTGAAGCCTCTAAATCAAAGTCTTTTACACTGTTTATAAGTCTTTTTGCCCCGTTATTTGCAGCATTCAGCGCTTCTTCGTTAAATTCAACAGGCATTCTGTAATGGTTTGTAAGGATGAAAAACCTTATGGCGTTTGAATTGTAGGTTTTTAGCACATCATCAATCGTAAGAAAATTTCCTAAAGATTTTGACATTTTTTCTTTGTTAATGGTTACAAAACCGTTGTGCAGCCAGTATTTTACGAACTGACAGCTGTTTGCACATTCGCTTTGCGCACGCTCGTTTTCATGGTGCGGGAACTGTAAATCCGCCCCTCCTGCGTGTATATCAATAGTTTCGCCCAAATGTTTTTTGCTCATAGCAGAGCATTCAATATGCCATCCGGGGCGGCCGACCCCCCAGGGGCTTTTTAGGCCGTGCTTTTCGTCCTTTTTCCATAGTGCAAAATCAAGCGGGGATTTTTTCTTGTTGTCGGCTTCAACCCTTGCCCCTGTCATTAAATCGTCTATGGGCTGGCCTGAAAGCTTGCCATAGTCTTTATATTTACCTACTTCAAAGTAAACATCGCCATCTACAGGGTATGCAAAGCCATCATCTACCAATTTCTTGGTAATGGCAATCATTTCGCCGATTGTCTTGGTTGCTCTCGGCTCTATATCAGGCTTTAAGACATTCAGAGCATTCATTGAATCTATAAAACTTTGATAAAATTCTTTTGTGACAACCTCAGGCAAAACGCCTGCAGTATCTGCCTTTTTTAAAATTTTATCGTCAATATCGGTAACATTTCTGCAATATGTAACATCGTACCCTTTGAATTTAAGGTATCTGTATAAAACATCCCATGTGATATAACATCTTGCGTGTCCCAAATGCGCCTTATCATAGACAGTCGGGCCGCAAACATACATTTTTACTTTGCCCTCTTCAAGGGTCTTAAATTCTTCCTGCTTTTTTGAAAGCGTATTAAAAAATTTTAACATACGTAAATTTTACTACAAATTTTTTTTATAGTAAAATAGCTTGGTGGGAGAAATTTTTGCGTCTTAAAAGCCAAATATTAACGGGCGCAAACCCTTTAAAGACAATAAAAGCGAGGAGAAAAACCGTGGAAAATACTGTTGTTGTTGGCGCTCAATTTGGAGATGAAGGTAAGGCAAAGATTACAGACCTTCTGGCAGAAAACGCGGATGTCGTAATCAGATATCAGGGCGGCTCAAACGCAGGCCACACGGTTGTTTCAAACGGTAAAAAATATAAATTTCATCTTATCCCGTCAGGAATTTTGTATGAAAATAAAATCTGTTTTATCGGTGCGGGCGTTGTGATTAACCCGCTTGATTTCCAAAAAGAAATGACAGAACTTATTTCAGACGGGGTGAGTGAGGCGCATTTCAAGGAAGCGCTTAAAATTCACCCGCTTGCACATGTTACAATGCCCTGGCACACAGAGATTGACGGGTATTCAGAGTCCGCACTCGGAAAGAATAAAATAGGTACGACAAAAAAAGGTATAGGCCCCACATATACCGATAAATACGCACGCTCAGGCATTCGCGTTGAAGATTTATTTAATGAAGAAACGTTAAGCGAAAAGCTTGATGCAATATTGCCGCTTAAAAATAAAAGTCTGGAGAAGGTTTACGGTTTGCAGCCGTATTCAAAGGAAGATGTAACGGCACTTTGCAGAAAATACAGAGATATTTTTGCTCCGTTTGTATGTTTTGAATGGCAAAAGGTGCTCGATGATACCAAAAGAAATAAAACAATTCTCTTTGAAGGTGCTCAGGGCGTGCTTTTAGACATTGATTACGGCACATACCCTTATGTTACAAGCTCAAACCCTGTCGGGGGCGGTGCTGCGGTTGGTGCTTCAATGGGCCCGCTTGCAATAAAGGAGGTTATAGGTGTATTTAAGGCCTATATTACGCGTGTTGGCGAGGGGCCTTTTGTGACGGAATTAACGGATGAAACAGGCGAAAAAATCCAAAAAATCGGCGCCGAATTCGGTGTAACAACAGGAAGGGCAAGACGCTGCGGCTGGTTTGACGCCGTTATTGCAAAATACAGTGTTCTTGTTGGGGGAATTTCATCTATTGCGCTCACAAAACTTGATGTTTTCGATACTTTCCCTGAAATCAAGCTTTGTGCGGCATACAGAAATGTGAAAACGGGCGAGGTGAGCGAATATTACCCTACAAATGTTTACACTCACAAAGACTATGAGCCTGTTTATGAGGTATTTAAGGGCTGGATGTGCGACACTACAAACGTTAAAAGCTTTGACGGTCTTCCAGATGAGGCCAAAATCTATCTTAAACGCCTTGAAGAGGTTTCAGGTGCACCTATAAAGATTGTGAGCACAGGGCCTGACCGCGAACAGACAATGTTTGTATAGGTATAACGGCTTAAATATGGGCTGAAGTCCTTTAAAATGGGGGTTAGACCCTTTCAAGGGCTTGGATGAATTTTTTAACATCGTCTGTAATTATTAAATCGGGGTTTTTGTTTGCAAAATCAGTAAGCAAAATAACTGCGGGGTCAACTTTTCCTTCTTTTGCAAGGATGATGGCGACAACAATTGCATTAAAGGGGTTTACATTCAAATTTTTCAACAAAAAATCTTTTTTGGATTTTGTAATTCCTAAAAGTTCATAAGATGTTACAAGGTTTTTATAGTATTCAAATTTCATGCAGTCTTGCATAATTGCTCTTTCAAAGCAGGTTTTTGCCATTTCGGAAAAATCCGCATCGGCGCGGGTTAAATTTCTTGTTCTTTGAATTTCGCCAAAAATAAGATAAACTTTGCCCAGATTATTATAATAAACCGCTGTGGACTGAGAATTCGGGTTTATTGCGATTGCGATTTTAAATTCTTTAAGTGCTGCAAAATAATCCTGTTCCCTGAAATAATTTACACCACGCCTGTTGTGGGTGTTTGCATTTTTTTGCGCATCAACCGGGTTTGTAACCGAAACTTCGTTAAGGTGTGCGTATGCTGTATTCTCAAGGGAATTCTTAAAGGAAAGAGGGCACCCAAAAAGGCACAAAAGCACGCTTGCGGATATTAAAAATATTTTTTGAAACTTCTTCATACCCTATATAATAATTTCCAAATTTTCTTTGGCAAATATGAAATTTCCATTCGTATTTTCATTTGCAAAACAAAACTCTTTTTCGAGCATATCCAAAATTCCATCATCATAATTCGGGTCAAAATGGAAGAAGACAAGTCTTTTTGCTTTTGCAAATTTTGCTGTTTCAATTGCCATATTGAAGGTAGAATGACCGAAGCCCTGTTTTGGTAAAATCGGGGAAATATAGTCCTGATGAGTATATTGAGCGTCGTGAATTAAAAGGTCCGCCCCGTGTGCAAATTCAATAAATTTCTTATCACAGCCGACGTAGCTTTCCTTATCCGTTGCATATACAATGCTTTTTCCTTTGTATTCAATTTTTATGCAAAGAGAGCCGTTTTTAGGATGTGCCGTGGTTTTATGGGCAGAAATTATGACATCGTCTTCTCTTGTGTCTTCGTGCATATATTTGTTAAATTCGCTCGATTTTATAAAAACCTTTGTGTTGTTAGGTTTTATGATTAAAATATGTTTTAATTGAAAATCGTGAATATTGAAATTTGACGGGATTTCATCCGTTGAAACAGGGAAAACTTTTTCAAAAAGCACATCCGAAAGATTTTCTTTTAAACTTTTGTTCGGATATGGCAAGCCGTAGACATCAAGCGTGGTGGTCGGGATAAATAACGGTGCGAAAAACTGAAGCCCCTGAATATGGTCCTGATGGATGTGGCTTAAAAGAAGAGTGGCATCTACGGATTTTCTTGAATATAAATCCGTGCCCGATAAAATATGTTCTTTTTGCAGGTCGCGTCCGAGGTCTATAATTCCTGTGCCTGCATCAAGGATAATCAGGCGGCCGCCTGCCTGTATTTCAACACAGCTTGTATTTCCGCCGTATTTTAAAAAACTTTGGTGAGGCACAGGGTGCGAACCCCTGACCCCTCTGAATTTTACTTTAATTTCCTGCATTATTTTCCGTATTCGTTTTTGAAGCTTCTTCTTTTACTTTTTTGGCGTTTTCATCAGCCTTTTTTGCCGCCTTTTTAGCCTCTTTTTTTGCTTCAAGTTCCGCTTGTTTTTTAGCTTTTTTAACTTCTGCTTCCTTTGCCTTCAATTCTTTTTCGGCTTGTCTTTGAGCCTCTTTTAAAGCTTTTTCTTCCGCTTTTTTAGCCCTATCAGCTTCTTTCTGACTTGCTTTTTGGGCTTTAAGTTCTTCTTTTTGACGGGCTTTAAGAGCGTTTTCATCCGCTTTTTTGGCTTCATTTGCCTGTTTTTCTTCCGCCTTTAAAACCTCTTTTTGAGCCTTTTCCTCTGCCTTTTTAGCTTTATCGGCTTCTTTTTGTGCTTTTGCAGCCTCTTTTTGGAGCTCTTTATCTTCTTTTATTGTTTTTGGTTTTTCTTCTTTTAATTCATTGTCATAATCTTTATTTTTTCTGATTGTAATAATAACACTGTGGTCATTTGGAAGTCCTCTTAAAGTGGCTGAAGCTATGGCATTCAGCTTGCTGCTCTTTTGAACTTCTTCAAGCCCTGTTTCCATATATTTAATGTTGAAAATGGTTCTGTCTTTGTAATTTGTAATGTTTACATAACGAAATGCGTTAGGGTAAGTTACAAGAGAAGGGGTTGAAACGTGAATAATGTTTCCCTGTCTCATAATTTTTGTTGCGTGATAATGGCCTGAAAATATTGCTATCGGCGTTTTTTTGTACTCTTTTATAATATCCATATAGGTTTCGTTGTTTACAATCCTGTGATGTTCGGATTTAAACGGTTCCACAACAGGGTGGTGCTGGAATATTACAATAACTTTGTCTTTGTTTGCTTCCAGTTCTCCTTTTAAAAATTCAGCCTGTTCAACCGTTAATTTTCCGTTTGCGGTGACGGCCTCATCACTTGTGGTATCCAAAACAATTACGCGGTAATCATTTTTTGGGGAAAAGGCATACCAGCTTTTTGTAAACATATAATAAGGGTTGCATTTTTTAATTATATTTAGCGCCTCGTTTTTGTCTATATAAGGCGGTGCATTTTTGTCTTCCGTTTGTATCTGGCGTGCGTCGTGGTTTCCAAATGTCATAAGGGGCGGATATTTAAGCTTTGTAAGCAAAATAAAGAAGTCTCTGTAAGATTTTTTTAAGGGCTCATCAACCATATCGCCCGTAAACATTACAAAATCAAGCATTTTGATATTGTTTGTTTGCTTTATGGCATCTTCAAGAAGTGCCTTAGAACTTGATAATACCTTGTATGATGTGTCTTCTCTGTCAGAAATATGAGTATCCGAGATTTGGACAAAACTTAATTCCATATCTCTGAAAGAAAAGTCCGCAAATGCGGCATTTCCGTTGTGTGCAAAAAGTCCTTGCCCTGTTTGAATTACAAGGGCAAGGAGAAATACCGTTAAAAATCTTACTGTCTTTTTCATAACTTTTTGTTTCCTGTTTTTAAGGCGTTCCGCAATTTTTACGGTACCTTCTCTATGCAATTGATTCGAGTTTTTTAATTAATTCCGCATTCTGTGCCGCAAAATCGTTTCCTCTTGCTTTGATTGCATAAATGAGCGCCAGAGGAAGATTTAAGGCATCACCCGATTCCAGTCTTCTTTCATAAAATTCTTCAAAATGATCGGGAAGCCTTAATGTCCAGTTGGGGTCTCCGGAAGTTCCCGGTCTGTTATAGACTTCGTTTATTCCAAAGAAATCCGTGAAGAAAATCTGAACATTTTCGTTCTTTGCGGCAAAAATTTCAACGAGCTTTGAAAAAGCAAGAAATTTATCGTCCGTATAGAGCCTTTCTCTTACCGCATCACGGTTTTCAGCATTTGCATAAAGATCGTCCATAAGGTTATCCACATGCGGGGTTAATTCAGCTTTGCCCATCATAGACTGCGCCCACATTCTGATTGGTTCGTTGTCGTGTGTGCCGACCATTGCCCAGGAGTTTTCCGTAATGTTGCAGCATCTGTATGCGTGGTCTTTTTCTTCAGCAACAACAAACTGTACAAGCTTCATGCCTGCAAGCTGATATTTTTCCATAACGCGAACAACAGGATATGTAAGGGTTCCGAGGTCTTCCGCAACAATTGCGTCTTTATCGAGCCCGGCCTCTTTTGCGGCCGCAATGACGATTTTTTCAATGGTTCTTCCATACCTTGAAATTTGTTCATCATCAAGCTTTGTAATCCATTTTTCTTTATCAGGTTCAACCCCGTTATTTGTATCGTCTTCTCTTGCGATAGAATATTTCTTTAATTCGGGGTGGAATGGAGAAGAGTATAGTCTTCCTGCGCCCTCTTCAACTTTTGGAAGTGCACCCTTTTTGTATACCCACGGGTCGATAAGTCCTACGGTGTGGTCAATTCTCACGCCGCCCGGGTTTTCTTTAAACATTTTTAAATAAAGCTTATAAAGAAGTTCGCCCGCTTCGCCAAGGTTTCCGTCTTCGTTAAACATTTTTTCAGGGTCTACAACGCTGAAACCCCATGCCTGACCGTCTTTTGAAAAATAATCGGGCGGGCAGCCAAGGCACCAGCCATCTAAAAATAATGATTTATAGGCCCAATTGTCTCTGTCTGAGAAAGCAACCTGTCTGTCCGCTATCATTTTTAGGCCGTGCTCTTTGGCATATTGTCTTGTTTTTTCGCTCTGCTGTGCTGTGATAAACTGTGCAAGCTTATATTTTCCGATAACATCGGCATATTTTTCGGTTATTTCTTTAATTCTTGCATTTGCCTTGTCTCTGTCCCATGTTGAAAAAAGGTCGCGGTCAAGCTCGTTTTCCCACTGCGGCCAGTAATCCGATCCGTGCTCAAGTGTGAAAGCTTCATACAATGCGTCGTTATCAAGCCAGAAAGCATTTTCGGTTTTAAATTTTTCGAAATCTTCCTTCATTTTATCTGAAGCATTCAGTTTATAGTTTTCATAAACTTCATCCATAACTTCATTTAAAACATCAATGGAATATGTATATGCGGCTTTGTTTTCATATAGTTTCGGGTTATCTTTTACAATTTTTTCCAATGTCACCGCAGATAAAAGGTTGTCATATTCAGGTGTTGTTAAAGAAATTAAGTCCATAAACAGGGGGTTTTGTGAAAAAACCGTACCTGTATAGGGGGAAGAATCGCTCGGTTTGGTTTTACCGTTCGGCCCCAATTGAATTGCGTTAAACATTCCGCCTGCAAAGTCCATAAGTTCCTTTGCGCCGTTTGAATTATATGTTCCAAACCCTGTATTTTCGTTTAAAAGGGAGGGAAAACTTACCCCATGCAAAATTAAAGCCATATTCTTTTTGTTTAAGGCGCCAAGTGCCTCTTTTACAATTTGCTTGTAGCTTGAATTTATTTTTTTATCTGTCGTTTGCATAGAAACAATTTCCTCCTAAATATATAATATAAAGTCTAATAACTTGTTAAGCCCCGTTTTTGGAGATATTCCCTCACATCATTCAGGGCGGATTGAACAATGCGTGTAATTCTTGAACTTGATAATCCCACCATCTGTGCAATCTGTTTTACCTGCATATTGCGGTAAAATCTGTATTCAACGATAGTCCTGTCTTTTTGCGGAAGTGTTGCGATAGCTTCCCTTATTACACGTCCTAATTCCGTAATTTCGGCCTTTTCATCAGGTGTGGCTGATGTATCTTTTATGAAATCAAAAGGTGAATCCGTATCGGATGAAGCCGATGCAATCGAATCTATTGATAAAATGGTTTCATAAATTGCTTCACGAACTTTTGCGGGCGAAACATCAAGGCTTGAAGATTCATCATTTCCGTTTGTTGTTTCTTCCCCTTCTTCATCAACCTCTTTTTTGTGTTTTAGCGTGTACCATTTATATCTGTTTCTAAGTTCATTTCTGATAGCCCAGCGGACAGCCGTTGCAATGTATGATGAATTATATTTTTCCAGCTGTTCATCCGACTTATTTTTTATCAAAGCCTGAATTGCAATAATGCCAATGGATACAAGTTCTTCGCATTCCACCATATGTGATGGAATTCGTCTGTATTCTACCCTTGCCACTTTTTGAATTATATCGATATAATCTTTTAATCTGTTTGATTGCAATTTAAGCGCCATTTTCTCATTTTACTTTAAGTAGATTTTACTATTTTTTTATCCTTTTTGCAAATATACCCCTCATTTGAAGTATATGAAATTTTTTATACGGAAGGTGGTCTTAAATTTTGGTTTGTTTTATTTGTTATATCAGTGTTTCGGGCAGGATTTATATTGGATTCGGGTGCTTTTGCGGGGTTTTGATTTTCGGTTTTTGCCTGCTGCACCGTTTTTTGAACGGCTTCGGGTGTCTTTTTCTTCAGGTTGTATACAAAAATCAATATTTCGGCAACAGCTTTGTATAAGTCGGGCGGAACCTCCTGATTAATTTCAACCATTCTGAATATCGCACGTGCCACGGGCGGGTTTTCGATGACGGGAATATTATGTTCGGACGCAATTTCTTTAATTTTCTTTGCAAAAAGCTCTGTCCCCTTTGCAAGAAGTTTTGGTGATTCCATTGTCTCGGCGTCATATTTTAGCGCACATGCAATATGTATCGGGTTTGTAACAACAAAATCAGCCTCGGGGACCATATCCATCATTGACCTTTGCAGTAATTGCTGCCTTTTTTGTCGAAGTGCCGCTTTTACGTGCGGATCGCCTTCGGAGTTTTTATATTCATCTTTCACCTCTTTAAAAGACATTTTTTGATCCTGCATAAATTTCCATTTTGTAACGCCGTAATCGGCTGCAGCAATGATTAAAAAGGCAATTCCCGCTTTAATAATAAAATCTACGATTAATTTACCAAAGGCGATTAATGTTGCAAATTGGTTATCAACCCCTGCAAGCATCAAAATTGCAGGGAAATGCTCCATATAAACAACCCAGCCTATGAACCCCAAAATTACAACTTTTGCAATGTTTTTTACAAGCTCAAAAAGGGTTTTTGGGCTTATCAGGTTTTTAAAATATTTTGTAGGATTCAGTTTATCGGGCTTTGGAATTAAAGGGGTGATTGTAAATAAGGGCCCCACCTGAATTAAATCTCCCAGAATTCCCATAAACCCTGCAAGAATAAGGATTGGAAGTATGATTAAAAAGGTTGGAATAAGTGTGGATGTTAAAATGTACATATAGCCTATCTCTTCAAGATGGGCATTTGGAATTTGTTCGTATAATTTTGAATATAAAAGAGAAATCTGCCCCCAGATAAAGGGCCCGAGAGCATATATTGCAGCAAACATAACAATTAAAGCAAGGGCTGTGGAAAAATCTTTTGATTTTACAACCTGCCCTTCTTTTCTTGCCTTTTGAAGCTTCTGATGAGAGGCCTCAAACTGTTTATCTTCATCACCCATAGTTTACCTTCGCCCTGTTTCAATTCCTTTTATTTTATTTTGAATATCGGAAACCACGGGGTGTCTTCTTTTCTTTCTTTTTATGATTGTAATCTCCTTAACGGGCTTTTTTGAAATTTCATATTCCGATATTTTTTCAACAATTGTCATAAACAGATTATATCTGTTCAGCACCATATTTTTTGCACTTAAAATTGCATCTTTATTTTTCTCATAAAGATTATTTTCAATTGTATATTTAATTATGCCTTTGGCTTTTTCAATATCCAAATCTTCAAGAAGAATGAGGGAGTTTTTTGGGAAATATTCAAAAATATTCGGTGCACCGAAATATATAGGCATTGAATTACACAAAAATGCGTCCGTTAATTTTTCGCTGAAAAAATGAGGCTCCGAGGTGTCTTCCAAAACAACGGTATATTTTGAAGGGATTAAAATTTCATCTTTGTTTTTAACCCTGCTTTTTATTTTTAAATCAAATTCTTTCAACTCCTTTCTTAAAGAGCGCAAAAAATCAAGCTGTTGTTTTTTTGAATAAGATGAAGGTCTTTTGCCTTCTGCTTTTGTGCTTGTGATAGCGGAAAGCGTTATGGTTTTATCCATGGTTTTTAAGTTTTTATAAAAATCATATCCTTGCTTGCATCCCCAAAGGGCCGAACTTTGCGTTCTTTCAAGGTTTTTAAGAGCACCTTCGTATCTTTCTTTTTTCTTTTTATACCAGCTTCCAAAAACTCTGTCCGCATAAGGATATGCTTTTTGCCAGTGGCCGTATTGTCTGTAATCTCCGGGGTTTTGGTGAAATACCCAGAGTTCTTTTGCATTCATCTTTATGTTTTTCGTGGAATAGTTTATAACAACCGCCAAATCTGCTTTATCAACGGGTTTTGCGGTAAATATTATATTACCTATTTTTGCGGTGTCCCCGTTTTGAAATTCGGGAATTTGTTTAAGAATATCATTTGAATTTTCAGGGTATATAAGCCTTGCGAGCATTTTTATCTAAACCTTCCATAATTTTAAGGGGATTATTTTATTGTTTTAATTGCTATGGTATGGTTCAAAGACAAATTGCTTTTGCGATTTGTCTTTGAAGTACGTTTATCTAATATTTTGCCATTGAGACAACTTTTACATCTTTTGGAAGCTTTTCTCTGCCTTTAAGGTCTGAAAGCTCAATAACAAAGGCAATTCCTGCAAGTTCGCCCACGGTTTCTATTAATTTAGCCGCAGCCGCAGCCGTTCCTCCGGTTGCAAGCAAATCGTCTATTAAAAGCACTCTTTTGCCTTTTTCAATAGCGTCTTTATGGATTTCAATTTTATCTGTTCCGTATTCAAGTTCATATTCCATTGAAATGGTTTCACAGGGAAGTTTCCCCGGTTTTCTAATCGGAATGAAGCCGCAGCCAAGAGAATATGCAACAGGCATGCCGAAAATGAACCCTCTGGATTCTATTCCCGCAACGTAATCTATCTTTTCATCCTTAAAAGTATCTGCAATATAATCTATGATTTTCTTCATAGTTGCGGGGTCTTTTACGGCGGTTGTAATATCCCTGAAAATTATTCCTTTTTTTGGAAAATCTGGGATATCCCTAATCATCTTTTTAATATCTTCCATATTCTCTAAGGCTCCTGTTTTTATTTTAAAATTGCAAAACCTAAATTATATTATCAAAAATATGTTGAAAAATACACCTGAATTTTGTTTATAGTAAAATTTCTTTATGGAACAAGAATTATCCGATATTCTAAAAGAAAAAATAAATCTTCTTAGCAAGCGTGTTTCAAAGTCTGTGAGGTATCTTTGACCTTGAAAATTTAAAGTCGGAGCTTGAAAAAATTAATGCGCTCCTTGAAAATCCTTCGGTTTGGGATAACAACGAAGAGGCTTCAAAATTTTTAAAGGAACAAAAGGACATAAAAACATCCGTTGAGATGGCTGAAATCTGGCAAAACAAACTTGAAGACGCTAAAGTAAGTCTTGAATTAAACGATACCGCACTGATGGATGAGAGCTTAAATGTTTTGGAAGAACTTGAAGATGAGCTTGAGAAGTTTGAAATTCAAAGCTTATTATCGGGTGAATATGACAAAGACAGTGCAATTTTAAGCATTAACGCAGGTGCTGGCGGGGTTGATGCTATGGATTGGGCAAATATGCTTCTTCGTATGTATCTTCGCTGGGCGGAAAAAAGGGGGTATACGGCTTCTCTGGTTGATAAATCGGACGGGGATGAAGCGGGGATAAAATCTGCCGCAATAAAGGTTGAAGGGAAGTTTGCATACGGATATTTAAAGGCCGAAAAGGGCGTACACAGGCTGGTTCGAATATCCCCCTTTAATGCAAACGGGAAGAGACAGACAAGCTTTGCAAGTGTTGAAGTTATGCCCGTGATTGAAGATTTTGAGAAAAAAATTGTTATCCCCCCTGATGATATTGAGGTTGAAACTATGCGCTCGGGCGGTGCGGGCGGACAAAACGTTAACAAGGTAGAAACGGCTGTTCGGATTTATCATAAGCCTACAGGAATTGTTGTAAAATGCCAGCAGGAACGTTCACAGCTTCAAAACAAGGAAACGGCGCTTTCAATGCTCGCTTCAAAGCTTTTATTAATGCGACAGGCAGAACATGAAAAGAAATTATCCGATATTAAGGGCGAAAATATGGATATAAATTTCGGTTCACAAATCCGCTCATACGTTTTTCACCCCTATAAACTTGTAAAAGACCACAGGACAGGAGCTGAAGTCGGCAACGTTGATTCTGTTATGGACGGAGATATTGATAAATTTATTGATGAGTATTTGAAAAGTTAAAAACCCAAAAAAGAATATTTTCGGGTTTTTTAAAGATGTATTGTTTAAAATTTTGCTACTTTATAATTGAAATTGGCCGTTCGTGGAAAACCTGATCGGCAATTTTGCCTTCATCTAATATTGTGCGCAGTGTTTGCATTACAATGGAACCATTTTGTACAGTTTCATGATTTGTTTCTTTTATAATTAAGCCATCTTTTTTAAATATTGTTTCTGCAGTTTTTATAAGACCAGTAAGACCTTGTTCAAATTTTTGTACAACTTTTTCTCCGGCTTTATTTGTGAAGTATTTTTTCTCAAAAATGGGCGCTCCGTCCAAAACGCCTGTTTGGAATTTTTTAGAGGATTGCAGTACACCTCTTTTGTATTCAAGAGCAAAATCTCCGTTTTTATTGGAAGCGTTAATAATACCTGTAAACGGTTTTCCGTCAATTGATGCAACACCTTTGTTGAATGTGCCGATTTCTTTAAATTTATCTAAATTAATTGTTTCAAGAGGAGCTTTTTTACCTTTAGCAATTGCAACCCCTGCAATTCCGACTGCTGCAAGCGCGCCAAGGGCAAGCATGATTTTCTTTTTGCCGCCTTTTTTCTCTGTTTGGATTGGCTGCTCTGCATTTTGCGTTTGAGCTTTGAGCAATCCCTTGGTACTCACTGTGCTTATACCTGAAACGTTTTGAACTGACATTATGTATTTCCTTTCTTTTAATGTTTGTATATATTCTAAAAAATATCTATAAAAATTTTTGCTTGTAAAATAGCTATTATTTACATTTTTTTACAATTAATTAGCCATAAAAATAAATATATAATTTATTAAATCAAATGACTATTTATTATAAGTTAATGAAATGAAATATCAGGAGCTTATAAATAAAAATATTAAAGAATTAAGGCAGGCAAACAATTTAACTCAGGAAGAGTTTGCGGAAAAAATCAGTATCAGCATTCAAGGACTTTCTAACATTGAAAGGAACAGATACCAGCCTGCGGCAGAAACGGTGGATAAAATCTGCAAAGCTTTCAAAATTACCCCCGCGGAGCTTTTAACCGTTCCGCCAAAAGAAAACGAAGATATTTTAAAAAACATAAACACGCTTCTTGCAGGGTGTCCGAAAAGCAAGCTGAAAAAGATTTACGAGGTAATAAAAACCCTTATTAAATTTTAGTTTTTATAGTAAAATCGGTGTATAGGAACTTAAAGGATACAGCTATGATAAAAGCGCAGAGAGGCACAAAAGATATACTCCCCGAAAGCATTCTAACCTGGCAGAAGATTGAAAAAACAGCAAGAGAGCTTTTTCAAGAGGCAAACTATAAAGAAATAAGGACTCCAATCTTTGAAGCAACAGAGCTTTTCTGCCGTGGGGTCGGGGATTCTACCGATATTGTAAATAAGGAAATGTACACATTTTCTGTCGGCGGACAAAATAAGGATGAAAGTTCAATAACCCTTCGTCCCGAAAATACGGCAGGGGTTGTGCGCGCGTTTATCGAACACGGATTTTCCCGCCAGAGCGCTCCTGTAAAATTTTGGTATTTCGGGCCGATGTTTCGATATGAAAGGCCGCAAAAAGGGCGTCAAAGACAGTTCCACCAGATTGGCGTTGAAATGTTCGGGATTGAAAACCCTTCCGCTGATGCTGAAGTTATTGCTCTTGTGTCAAAATTTTTATCCAAAATGGGAATAAAAGACCTTGTCGCTGAAATTAATTCTCTTGGCTGCATAAAATGCAGAGATGAATACAAGGCACGTATAAAAGAGGTTTTAAAACCATATTTGGATAAGCTTTGCGATGATTGTAGGGTTCGATATGAGAAAAACCCTTTGAGAATGCTTGATTGCAAAAATGAAGGATGTGCCGAAATTTTTGAACAGGATGAAATTAAAAAAGTAATTCTTGCTGATTTTATCTGTGAAGAGTGCCGCGAACATTACGAAACGGTGAAGAAATATTTAGGTACTCTTGGAATTAAATATAAAGAAAATAAAATGCTTGTAAGGGGCTTAGATTACTATAACAGAACTGTTTTTGAAATCAAAAGCGACGCGCTCGGTTCTCAAAGTGCGGTTGCAGGCGGCGGAAGATACGACGGGCTTGTTGAGATGCTTGGCGGGGAAAAGACGCCTGCAGTAGGGTTTGCGCTTGGGGTTGAAAGGCTTTATGAACTTGTAGCTCATATGGAAGAAGAAAAACTTGATTATTTTGTTGTCTCAAATCTTCAGGATAAGGCAATGGAAACCGTGCAATATCTTCGAGACCAAGATAAAAGCTGCGATTTTGATTTTCAAAATAGAAAATTCGGCAAGCAGCTTGAAAAGGCGGGAAAAACCGCAAAGGCGGCCGTAATTATAGGCGAAGACGAACTTCAAGGCGGATATTACACCGTTAAAAACCTTGAAACAGGCGAACAAAAGAAAGTTCAAAAAACTGACCTGTAAAATATATTATAAATTTGTTTTCCAAAAAACTTTCCTTAAATAAAAAGTGTGTAATAATGTTCTTATCGAAAAGAAAAACGTTATAAAGCGATTTTAAAGGTTTTGGAAGATAAGGGGATAGTTTGGTTTATGAAGTTTAAGAATATATATAAAAAAATATTTGGCTTAGGCACTTTGTTTTTTGCGTGTGTTTTTTGTATGCAAAGTGCTGATGCAATTATGGAACCGCCTGCAGGTGTTCCGCAAAAAATTGCTCCAAGTGAAGTTGTTTTGACCGATGCTGTTATGAAACAATACAGAGGCTCAACAAAAGACATAAGACTTATTTATGCGGCGGAAACTCTGAAAGGAACGGTTGCGGATTATTCAAGACGTGCAATTTTAGGAGACAATTTAACAGGAAAGCCTATAAAGCTTGAATTTAGAGATTTAGCTGTCTTGAATCCGAAATATGCGGATTTTGACGCACTTGGCTGGAAACAAAAAGGAAGACTCCATATTTTTATTAATATCAAACATCAATATGCTCCAAAAGAGGCACTTGCAGCAGTTTTAGCTCATGAAGCGATACATCAGGACGAACTGAATTCATTAAACGAGGAAGTATACTGCTGGACGCTTGAAGCTGCCGTTTGGACGCAGTTAACCGATGATAAACCCGAGCTTACGGATATTTCAAGTGCGCTTGTGAGCAGAGAGAATACAATTAAAAAGCTTTTCGTAAAAGGAAATTATACAAGTAAATATATCAGAAAATCCGTACTTTCAAATGCGGGGTATCAGGGGCTTCCGTCCCGCTCTCCCGGGTTTGAGGATGAGGATTTATAAGGCTTCGGTGCACTTTCGGTCTTTGCTTTTTAAACAAACGTAATTAAAATCCAAAGCCTTTATATAAAGCCTTTATAAAAAGTGTCTATCAAAAGCGTCCGTGTTTATCAAAAAGTTTATCTGTTTTTTCTAGCACATTCCTATCTGCAGCGGCAAACGGGGGAGCGCCTTTATCTCCTCTTTTGCCGCCTCCTCTTGAGCAGGCTCATCGTACGGTATTTCAACCCATACTGTTGTTGATGAAGTGTTAAAATCTGCAGGAGCATTTAAAATGTCAAACTCTTCTTTAACCTCAATTGCATAGTTTATATCAACAAAATTTAATTTCTCATATTTTTCTATGTAAAATTCTTCTCCTCCGCATACGGGACAATATTTTGAAACTGGAATTATCTCTTTTACATTGCAAAAAGCTGCCCTTGTTGCTTCTCTTTTGTGCGCACAGCATTTACACCTTAAAACGTAATAATATTTTTTAAGATATACGCCGCAATCGGGGCAGTATCCTTCGTTTGAATTTAAAAGCGCGTTAGTATGGCGGCATTTATTACCGTTATTTAGTATGGAGAGAAAATAAAGGAAAATATTTTTCATATTTTGAATATTAATAAGATTTTCTATGAAGTCAAATACTGTTTTTCAAGGCTGTTTTTTAAGATATGTGGAGTAGAAAATACTGTTTGAATAGACAAGGTATACTTATGCCGCTATAATATTTATAAGGAAGTGTAAAATCGGGTGCAGGCCCGTTTTAATCGATATTATACGGAGATTTTAGTTTATGAAAAAGTTTATCCTTGGTTTTATAATGTGCACGGTTTTTCTGGGGTTTTGTGCCCCTTCTTATGCGTCTTTCTTCTTAACGCAGGAGCAAAAAGACGCAAAAGCTGCAAGGAAAGCTGCCGTTAAGGCGGAAAAGCTTGCAAAGAAAGCCGAAAAGAAAAGGATAAAGAATTTGAAAAAGTTCTACAAACCTGTTTCATCCGATATGAAAATTGTGGATGCTATGGAGCTTATGAAAAAATCTCCCGCAATCGGCGCATACGAAATGATTATCGGAGATAATTATACGGAAAAACCTATTAAAATCGGGTTTGAAAACCTTGGCGAAATAAGAAAAAAATATTCAAATTTTGATGCGATAAACAGAAAAAAACGCGGTACGCTGCATATTTACGTTGATAAAAGACATAAAAATGCTCCGCCCGAGGCTATCGCAGCGCTTATTTCAGGCATGCCCGTTCATATAAACGATAAAAAAGATTCCGTAAATGAAGAAACATATGCCTGGTCTGTGGAAGCTGTTGTATGGGGTTATTTGTCAAGAAAAAATCCTGATGTTTTAAAACAAAGATCAAGACTTGTAAACAGGGAAGAAATCTTAAGACAGCAATATGAAAAATCTCCAAGAAATGCCCAGTATATTGTTGAAACTGTGAGGAAAAAACGCGGGGATATCAGATACAAATGGGAGTCTCCTGGGTATAATCACAAGGAATATACGGCAAAAATCAAAAGATTACACGATATTTACAACAAAAATGTTCTTGTTCTGGATGAAAAGAAGAAAAGTGTGTTTCCTGTTTCCAATAAGACTGAAAGCGGTTTAATGCTTGCACCTAAAATCGGAGATGAAAATGCAAAGCCTATAGAAGGCAGTGTTGAAAAAGAAGGTGTAAATCAAGCCGCACAGGAAGCTGCAAAGGATGAAGCCGTACAAGCCCGTGAAAAATATATGCACTATGCCGAATCACCCGTTCCCGCTTCATCATGCACTGCTCCTTGCTCTGCATTAGGTTCTGCATCTTGCCCCGGTTCTTGTCCTGCAGCGTGTCCGAATAATCGTGATGTTGTGAAGGAAATTATTATTGATGAATCGGATGATAAGTGTAAATTGCCTGAGTGTCAATATTGCAAGGCTGCAGCGGAAGAAGCCGCCAAGGCAAATGATAATTCAGCAGATTCTGACGATAAAAAGGCAAAAAAGGTCAAGAAAAAGAAAAGATAAAGAATTTTTATTATATAAAAAACGGGGCTGTTTTTTATAAAGCCCCGTTTTTGTTTTAAATGTCTTTCCCTGAAAGGGAGAGAAAATTTCCGCCCGGGTTGTCATCATCTTTGTTTTTTGACCTTTTTTCAACAATTTTGTCCGCAAATTTGTCAATCAGGCCGAAAACAATATTTTTTGCATTTTCATTTTCACTCTTTTTATCTTCCTCTGCCCCCTCTTTTTTGAATGTATCATCGGAATTTAGGGCATTATATGAAGGTCTGTTGTAATAATCGTCGTCATCTTCGTATTCATCTTCAATATATTCAAATTTATCTTGAATTTCCCCATCCAAAATAGAGGGGTCCATCATTTCTTCTTCCTTCTTTTTCTTTTTGCCGCGGTTTTGCATATAGCCTGTGTTTCCACCGCCGCCATTGTTCATCATGTTTTGAGCCTCTCTTATTTGAGGCTTGTTGTTTGGGCCGCCAATATTAAATGAGGACATAAATTACACCCTTCTTATTGTTTAAAAAGTACCCTATAGTTATTATACACTATAGCGGCATAAAAATGGTGCATTATTTGAATGAAATTCCAAAAATTTTAAAACGTTATAAAAACCTACACAAGCTCGTTAATACGCGCTCCTGCTCTGTTTGACGCTGCATGGCGTCTGGTGCGCGGTGTGGTGTAAATTCTTGCTATTCTTGTGCTGTCTGTGGTTCTATGGTTTTCAGTGTCGTTAAAAAGCCTTTTTGCAGCTTTTCGAAGCCCAGCTATAATATCGTCTTTGCTGTATCCGATAAGTTTTGAAGTGTTCTTTGTAATAGGGTCAAACTCTTGAACCAATACACCCTTGCCGCCTTCAAAGTGATCAACAAGTACATCATTATCATATGTATTATATCTGATACTGCCTAACGCACCGTCAATAGCGTCTCCTTGCTCGGTGCCTTTAATTTCTTTTAAGGTTTTTTTAAAGTCGTCGCTTAAATATAATTCTTTAAATGAAGGTGTTGCAAAATTATTTGTTATTCTCATTTTTTTATTCCCATTTTAATTTTAAAATTTTCCCTAACAAAAAATAAACAGAAGGGGGGAACATTATTATCAACCCAAAATGTTAAAAATGCAAGCTTTTTATAAAAAATTATCCTGCAGGATAAGAAAACCGATTAAAAAGCTCGGATATTTTTTGTGAGGCTGATTGCTAATTTTACGGCTTCAATCATTCCCGTTGCATCTGCAATCCCTTTTCCCGCTATATCATAAGCAGTGCCTGAAGATGGAGATGTTCTTATAACCTTAAGCCCGATTGTTGTATTCACCGTCTTTTTAAAGCAAAGTGCCTTAACGGGACAAAGCCCCTGATCGTGATAGGCGGCTAAAATGCAGTCATAGGCTTGTTTTTCTTTGTTTAAATATTTTGCACCAACATTTGCAAAAAGCCCGTCCGCACTTAAGGGTTCCGTTATATTCACCCCGAGGCTTCGAAGTTTTAAAACGGCAGGAGTCATTATTTCTTTTTCTTCTATGCCGAGTATGCCGTTTTCTCCTGCATGCGGATTTAGGGCGCAAAGAGCAAATTTCGGGTTTTGAATGCTGCATTTTTCAATTAAAAATTTATTTGTTCTTAAAACCTTGTCTATAATTAAATCTTCGCTCAGTTTTATATCCTTAAGGGCAAGGTGGCGCGTTAAAAGAAGTACGCGGAGGTCATCCGCGATAAAAATCATTTCCGCTTTTGAATTTTCGTTAGAATTTTTACCGCCTAAAAATTCCTGTAAAATTTCCGTTTGTCCTGAATATTTATACCCTGATTTATAAAGAGTCTCTTTTGAAACAGGTGCGGTTACAATTCCTTGTATTTTACCTTCATTTGCAAGATTACAGGCGGTTTTCAAGCTTTCAAAGCAAAATCTGCCGTTATCAGTTTGATCAATTTCAATTGTTTCGTATTCAACTTTTAAATCAGAATTTATATTTTTTCCGATAATTAAAATGTTTTCCGGCGGTAAATTCAAGGAATTCAAGGCTTTAATCGTAATTTCTTCCCCGATGCCGAGCAGATCCCCGGTTGTTATTGCAAGTTTATTCATTTTCGTGGTGCTCAAAATATTTTACAATTTCAATCAGAGTGGATGATGTTCCGAGGTTTCCTGATTTGGTAACTACAAGTTGTGCATTTGAATCCATACAAAGAGGAATAGACGGCAATATTGCATCCACAACCTGCAGATATTCGCAATTTATGGCTTTAGAACATCTGTAAGATGTTTCTCCGCCGATTGTAATTAATATAAATTCCGCGCGTTTTTTTACTTCGTATGCAAGTTTTGCAAGAAAATCAGTTATTTTTGTTGCAAGTCCTTCTTTTGTAATACCGTCATCTATAAGCCTGTTTTTAGCGTCATCTTTTGTCAATTCTTCTTCAAGTTCCGATACATGAACCGCTACGATATTTTCTTTTGTAAGGTTTGATGCTATTCTTTCAATCATTGTTTCATCTGGGTCTTTTAAGACATCATCAAGTCGAAGCGGAATAAAATATGTGTTTTCAATGTCTGTGTCCATTTGTAATTTTTTAATTTGAAGAGCCGTTAAAGATGTTGCCGAACCTGAAAGAATAAGTTTTGGAAGCAGGGGCACCTTTTTTTGAACAGGTTGTTTTATCTCTCCGAGCCATACTCCGCCAAGTGCGTGTGCAAGGCCTGCAGACCCTGCAGGGAGAATATTGCAGGAGCTTTTTTGCATTGCAAGAACAATCTGCTCAAAATCAACCGTTGAAACTGCGTCCATTACAATGAGTTTCTTTCCTTGTGAAATCAGCTCGTTTAATTTTAATGCAATCGGGCCTGCACCTTTGGCAATAGTTTTCATCTCAATTGAGGCTACCAATTTCTGTGCACTTTCGCTTAAGCCCCGTTTTAGGATATCAGGAATATAAGATTCATAAATCGGTGCCTTAGGGTCGCGTGCAGCATCGGTGCGCTCAATCGGAATACCTTTTAAAAGCTGATAACCGCCTATTGTTATTCTTCCTTCCTGAACAAAAGCAGGAGCAACAATCGCAGCATCATACCCTGTTGCTTCAAGTATAGCAAGAATTTCAACCGAAATATTTCCGCGCAGGGTAGAATCGATTTTTTTATAAAAATATTCTATCCCGAATTTTTCTTTTAAAAGTTTTGTTGTTTCAAAAACGATTCTTCCCGCGTCTTCGGGCGGTATATTTCTTGTTTCGTTGCAAAGCGCCCAGGTTTCAACATTCAAATGGTTTTCATTCAATGAATTAACATCAAGAATGATTTCCGTGTTGGAACCTTTCATAAAAAACTGAAGGGCGGTGTCGTTTGCGCCTGTCAGGTCGTCTGCAACTATGCCGATAGAATTTGAAATTAACATCTAGGTTAAATCCTTAATTTTTTATCCCCTGATTTTAATCCTTAGTTCTCATCTTTTTTTGAGCCCATAAGGCGTACATTGCTGCATCTGATTATAAACCTTTCCGCAGTTTCGCCATCCGGAGTTTGCCATTTGTTGACAACAACTCTGCCTTCAACACCGACGAGTCTGCCTTTTTTCACCCATTCACCCGCGATTTCCGCTTGTTTATCCCAAACTTCAATGTTAAACCAGTCGGTTATCTCTTCTTTTGTTCTTGAATCCCAGCGGTTTACCGCCAATGAAAAAGTTGTTTTAACCTTCCCGTTGTCAAAATATCTCATTTCGGGGTCTTGCCCAACTCTTCCCACTATAACAGCCGAGTTTACCATATCCGTTTGCCTTTCCCAAGTCTTTATAAGACCGTATATTTATCTGATTTAAAAAGATTATATTATTAACAAAAAGCACAGTCAAACGGCTTTAAAATTGAAGTTGTTTCTATGTTTTTATCTTTTCTTAGCTATTCTGCCGGGGTGCCTTCGGGAAATTCAAACACAACCTGATTTCTGCCGTTTCTTTTTGCCACATACAAACATTTATCCGCATATTCAATTAAGCTTTCGGTTGTCTCTCCATCCTGCGGCATGGAGGCAACGCCGAGGCTTATTGTAACATGGGTCCAATCACCTGTTGCAAGTTCAAATTCTTTATTTCGAACCGCCTCACAAATCTTTACGGCTGTTTTTATGGCATCTTCTTTGTTTGTATTTGTAAGGATGACAGACATTTCTTCCCCGCCGTATCTGCAGGGGATATCGGTTGAACGTATATTTCTTTTAATGGTCTGCGCTACCTGCCTTAAAACAGCGTCACCTGATTGATGGCCGTATGTGTCGTTGAATTTTTTAAAGAAATCAATATCTATTAAAATTAATGAAAATACGCTTTCATATCTTTTTGCGGTTTGGATGTTTGCACTCATTTGTTCCTGAAAATATCTGTGGTTAAACATCTCGGTCAGACCGTCCGTTACGGCAAGTTTATATGTATGTTCGTAATCACGGGAAGTTATAAGGTATTTTGCGATATATCCCGCTGCAAAAACAAATATACCGAGCATAATTGGTGCAACAAGATTTATCCAGATATTGAAAAAGTGCATAATTAAAATTGAGAAAATAAAATAAGCCGTATAAACTCCAAAGAAAAGAATGACAGATTTTGCGGGAGATTTAAAATTCATAACTCCGAAACCGATAAGAGCGGCAAGAAACATTGCAAGTGCTATATCAAAAAGAAGGGGAGATTTTTTAATAAAATTATTGTCTAAAATATTGTTTAAAAATGTTGCCTGAACTTCAACACCCGGGAACATATAAGATACCGGCGTGCTTTTAATATCGGAAAGACTGTTTGCCGTTACCCCGACAAAAACAATTTTATCTTTAAAGCTTCTGTCTAAAAATTCTCTGTCACCTTTTTCAACAGCGGAAGCCACTTTCCAGAGGGGGATATAGTTAAATGTCCATTCGGGTCCGTACCAGTTTAAAATAACTCTTCCTTTTGAATTCAGGGGTAGTACGGCTTTTTTCCCGTTATTTTCAACGGAGATTTCACCTCTTTTATTCAGTTTAAAATTGTTTGTTGAAAGCTTCAGGTAATCAAGCCCTGCAAGGATTGTAAGATGTTTATAGTATGCGCCGTCATAGTATGAAAAAGGAGACATTGTACGGATTATGCCGTCTTTATCTCTTTGAACATTTATAAGACCAATATTTTTTGTGCCGTTTAAGATTTCTTCTAAAATCGGTCTGCAATTTGAATAGACTAAATCAGGGTTAGATTTAATTAAAAAATCGTTTTCAATGTTGTTTTTAAGTGCATTGGGGAGTTTTGGCGGAGTTCTTACTTCTTTTGAATAGTTATCAAAATTCATTGAGACATAAACATTTTTATTTTTGTTTACGGCATTAATTAATTCAAAATCGGAATCGCCGTCTGCCGTGAATCTTTTTAAGAAAAGGAGATCAAAAACAAGCATATTCGGCCTTGCGGGTTCCAGATTCGTGATTAAATCCGCCCAGAACACTCTAGGGACAGGCCAGCTGCCAAATTTATCCACAATGTATTCATAACTCTCATCATCCACGTCAATGATTGTGATTTTGTCCGAGGGAGAAATGTATTTTGATGTTATGCCCTGTCTTAAATCGAAGGTTTTGTTTTCGATTTCAGAAACAAAACTTCTAAATGACGGGAGTAAACTTAAATACAGAAATACTCCAAAAATAAGGACGGTTGTTAAAATATAAGCTGCTTTAGTCCAAAATTTCCTGTTCATAGCATATTATTATAGCTTATATCGTTTAAAAATTCCATCTCATCCAATATTTTATAAACAGGGTTTTCCGTTTTAAATTCAAGCTTCCTGTTGCGGGCGGATAAAAATTTTATAAGAGTTTCCGTTGCCTCAAATTTGGGCATAGAATAATCCGACAAATAGTTTAAAAGACATTTCTCATTTGTGTTCATAGATTAAATTGTCTTATATTTGTCATTTTTAAAAATCAACCGTTGGTATAATTTTAGCCCTGAAATGCTAGGTCAAACGGTTGATATTTAAAGCGTTTTTTTGTACACTATTTTACGATTAAATATCCTAAAATCAAAGTGGCTAAAATAAATATGCCGCCAACAGTGTATGTTACTTTATTTAATCCTTTTTCTGCAGATTTTTGCGAAGAAAAAAGCTGGCTTGCAGAGCCTATTGCCGCAATACCATCGCCTTTCGGGGAGTGCAGAAGTACAAGTATTATTAAAAGTACGCCTGAAATCATTTGTAATATGAAAAAGAAATTAGCCATTGAATTTTCCTCTAAAATTTCTAAATTTAAAATCTTTATACCATAAACATTAAATTAATAAAAGGGCCCTAAAATATAACACTTTTAAACCTTTTAATAAAAGTGCCGGGTTAAACTTTTGTTTAAACACCGGCACGAATTGCAACTTATACTTATTTTATGATTTCAAATTTTATTGTAACGGATTAATATTTTATTTCCCAGCCGTCGTTGATTATTTTTGCCGTACAATACTTTGCGTCTCCTGAAAGACAGTTTGTTGAAGCAACTTCTGTTTCTTCAAAAGTCCATTTTCCCGTAGCAGGATTGTACCCGCCGTCTTTGAATGTACCGTAAGGAACTACCGCATTCAAATGTGCAAGCGTTTGGAACACGTGAACGTCTTTGCCTAATGTATTAGGGGGGTTAACTCCGTTTACATCGACAATATATTCAATACAAACACTCGGGTTTTCGTTTGTGCAGCCTTGTATTCCTTTGATTCCTATTGAAATCCCGTCACCTGTTACAAGTTTGTAGTAATCTGAACTGTTGTCATAATCTGTGTCGGCAGTGCCGTCTCTCAGGGTGTAATTTTTTCCGAAACATCCTTCACCTGTTTTTGTTCCGCAATCTTTTGCAACGTTAAGGTGGGGTTTTATGTATTCATTTGCCAAATCTTCGGTCGGAAGATCAAAGTTCCAATTGTCCATTTTAACATCTATCTGAGCCACATTTGTCATATTTGAAAAAGTGTATGCAGCTTTTTGCAGCCCTGTTACAAATTTAGCATTGTTAATTTTGCTTACAAGAAGAGGTATGGTAAAAGCAGCAATAATACCGATAACAAGAAGTACTATTAATACCTCGGCAAGAGTAAAGCCTTTTTTTCGGCCCGTAAAAAATTTTTGTTTATTCATCCAAAAACCCTTAACTTTCTTTTTAACCTAAAATAACCTTTAAATACATAAAATAAATTTTATATACTTTTTAAATATTTTACCTCATTGTAATTCTCTTTGCAATAATAAGTATTTTCTAAAGTGAATCGTAATAATCTTTTAACAGTTTGCAATCTTCTTCTATATTGGGGCTTTCGCATACAACCGCACCCTTAATGTTAAATTTTCTGAAAGCTTTTAATAAATCTTTATAATTAAAATTACTTTCTTCCAAAATCAAGTGTTTTTTCTCTCCCTTGTCTCCGTAATCTATTCCTGCAATGTGTGCGTGAAAATTATTCAGAGCAATATCTCCAAGGTTTTTTCCTATCTTTTCAAAAATTCCTGCAAATTCATCATAGGTGTTAAATTTGCCGACACTTCGTGCATGAAGATGTGAAAAATCAACACAAGGGAGCATATTCGGGAAAATTTTTGAAAGTTCTATAATTTCATCAATATCCCCCCATTGGGTTGCCTTTCCTGTTGTTTCGGGGCGGACCCAGATTTTATTTCCTGCCTTATCAAGCGGCTCAAATATTTTTTTATGTCTTTCCACAAGCTTGTTAAACACGGTTTTCTTGTCTTCCTTTAAATAAAAAGCCGCGTGGTATGTAATTGAATACCCCCCGAGTTCATTTGCAAGTTCTGCTGTCTCAACTATTCTTTGAATACTCGCTTCTACTTTTTCCGTTTCCTGTGAATTGAGGTTTATATAAAACGGGGCGTGTGCCGTTAAAATGAATTCGTTTTTATTTTCCTTTAAAAACTTTTTTGAACTTTCAGACATTCGAACCCCGTGGACAAATTCCATCTCAAGTCCGTTTAAAGAAAGCTCCGTGAGTGCCTCAAATCCTGTTTTATAATCTTTTGCCCTTAGAGGGATTCCTGCCGTTAAAAAGTTTAATTTTTCCATAATTAATATTTTACCTTATTTTAATATCTCACCCTCATTCGGGCTAAATTTTTCTATAAATTCCGAAATTGAATATATTCCCCAGCTTCCTGCCTGAATGACATTAGGAAAATAATATCCTCCTTCTGCCGCAATTTGTATTAAATCTTTTTTCACTTTTACAATTGTACCTGGGGTTTTATTGTGTCTTTCTTCTTTAAAATCGCCTGCAATTATTCTTATAAAACCTCCTCTAAAGTTTGTAAGTGCATTATAAAAGGGGTTTGCGGCACGGATTAATCTTTCTGTGATATTAATATTATCTGCCCAATTAATATAGATTTCCCCGGGAACATTAGGTGCTTTTTTAAACTCACCTTCTTTTTGGGCAACGGATTGTATTTCTCCTGTCTCCTTATATTTTAAAAGAGTTTTTGCAAGTAAATCTGCTATCATAAAATTTGTTCTTGAAAAAAGCATTCCCATCGTCTCTTTTTTCATCAGCGGGAAAATTTCCTGCGCAATTATTTTTCCCGTATCAAAATTTTCATCCGCAAAATGAAGTGTTATCCCGGACATTTTTTCACCGTCTTTAATTATATGAAAGTACGGATTTCCTCCTCTGTATTTTGGAAGAATTGAAGGGTGGCAGTTTATAAAGCCGTCTTTTGTGCTTTCAAGAAATATGTTTGAAAGCTTATGGTTAAGGGAACAAATTACCCCTATATCGTATTTGGAGGCCTTTATCTTTTCAATTAAATCAGGTTCATTTGGAGTTTTTTCATATTCCAGAACCTCTATATTATTATTTATCGCGATTGTTCTTATATTTTCTCTTGATATGTTTGTTTTATCTGGCAGAACAAGGGCCCCTATGTTTAATTTTGAACTTATAAGCTTGTTTAAACAGACAATTGCCATATCAGGCTGTCCCATAAACAGTATTTTTGGAAACGTTTCCGTGTTTTTGCAATTCGTGTTTTGCAAATTTTTCTCCTTATAAAGTTCAATATTATAATACACTAAAATTTGATTTTTAAAGTATTGTAACAAAATTGAATTACTTCTGAAAAATAGGTGTTGACGATAAAATTTGTTTATATTACATTTAATCGTACCGATATTTTATCGGCGGTTTATTACGTACTACAATATTCAAAGAACTGGAACTAAACAAAATGGAAACAAATAAAAGACCCAGAATAAGAGTTTGTTTAAAAGCTTACGATCATAAGCTTATTGACACATCTGCAGTTAAAATTGTAGAAACGGCTAAAAGAACAGGTGCAAGTGTTTCAGGCCCTATTCCGCTTCCTACAAAACGCAGAATTTATTGTGTTCTAAGATCACCCCACGTTGATAAAAAATCTCGTGAGCACTTTGAAATGAGAACACACAAAAGGGTTATCGATATTTATGACCCTACGCAACAAACAACAGAAGAACTTTCAAGAATGGACCTGCCTGCAGGTGTTGATATTGAAGTTAAACTGTAGAAAGCTGACATTGCTCCAAGGTAAAGGCAGTATTGTTTTTGACCGGTAAGCATTAAGGCGAAGCAAAAGTTAACATTTGACAATTAAATATTGAATGTGAACTATTAAAGGCGGAGTTTGATCCCCTCCACACGGAGAAAATTGTCGGGGCACCTTGAAAATAAAAGGAAACAAACAAAGCCAAGAAGTACAAAAGACGAAAAGAGTTAAGAAAAGTAGCTCTCACAACAGAAAGGTAAAAATCGAATGACATTAGGTGTTATTGGAGAAAAACTCGGAATGACACAGGTATACGACGAACAAGGTTTGTGTATTCCTGTTACCGTAATTAAAGTTGACCCTCTAACCGTGACACAGGTTAAAACTGTTGAGACAGACGGTTATAACGCTATTCAGGTTGGTGTCGTTCCTGCGAAGGAAAAACACTTAACAAAAGCTCAAATTGGTCACTTTAAGAAAAATAATCTTGAAAATTTCAGACACTTGCAAGAATTTAGAGTTGATAACCCTGCAGATTATCAGGTTGGTCAAAAAATAGATTTAAGTGTTTTAAATGAAATATCAAAAGTTGACGTATCAGGTAAATCTGTTGGTAAAGGTTTCCAGGGTACCGTTAAAAGACACAATTTCTCAAGAGGTCCTATGGGCCACGGTTCAAAAAACCACAGAGAACCGGGTTCAATAGGTGCAGGTACAACACCGGGCCGCGTTCTTAAAGGCAAAAGAATGGCAGGAAATATGGGTAATGAAAAAGTTACCGTTTCTAAATTAAGTGTTGTAAAAATTGTAAGCGACAAAAATTTGTTATTAGTTAAGGGCTCAGTTCCGGGTCCTGAAGGTAAATTAGTTACAATTAAACCTTCAAGAACAAAATGGAATTAGAGGTACAAGAAATGACACAAACAGTTAAATTATTAAATACAAAAGGAAGCGAGCTTGGCGAATTGAAACTGGATGAAAACGTGTTTGGCGTTGAACCCAATATCCACGTTATGCACCTTGCTCTTAAAAGACAGTTAAACAATGCAAGACAAGGCTCTCATAATACAAAAACAAGAGCTGAAGTTTCAGGCGGCGGAAGAAAACCGTGGAAACAAAAAGGAACAGGCAGAGCAAGAGCCGGTTCAATCAGAAGCCCCTTATTTGCAGGCGGCGGTGTTTCATTCGGTCCAAAACCGAGAAGCTATGAAACAAATCTTCCTCAAAAGGCAAGAAAACTTGCATTAAGAAGTGCTCTTTCAGCTAAATTGGAAGCAATGACCGTTGTTAAAGATTTCTCCGAACTTAATGAAGTTAAGACAAAAGCATTTGCAAAAATCTTATCCGATCTTAAAGTTTCAGGAAAAATTCTGGTTATTGCAGATTTAAAAGCTGAAGAAAATAAAAATCTTGAAAAGTCTGCAAGGAATATAGCTTCAGTGAAGCTTTTATATCCTTCAAACTTAAACGTTAAAGATTTAATTGAAGCAGATTCAATTGTTACAACTGAAAATGCTGTCAATGAAATAACTGAAAGGTTGGCAAAATAATGGCTAAGACAAAAACCAACAAAGAAAGACTCTACGATATTATTAAAAAACCTCTGATAAGCGAAAAGTCTATGATGGCTGTTCAAATGGGCCAATATACTTTCGAAGTGAACAAAGATGCTTCAAAAGTTGAAATTGCTCAAGCAATCGAACTTGCTTATCCGAATCGCAAAGTTAAGAAAGTAAGAACCGTATATATGCCTTCTCATGAAAAGAGATTAGGTATGAAATTCGGCAGAACACAATCAGGAAAGAAAGCCATCGTTACAATCGAAGGCGATCCTATTGAAGAATTAACAGGAGTATAACAATGGCAACCCGTAAAATTAATCCGACGTCTCCGGGACAAAGAGGCATGACAAGACCTGATTTTTCTGAAATCACAACAGATACACCGGAAAAATCATTATTAAGACCGCTCACAAAATCAGGCGGAAGAAATAATACAGGAAGAATAACAACAAGACATATAGGCGGCGGCCACAAAAGACAATATCGCGTTATTGACTTCAAAAGAGATAAATTCGGTATCGTTGGTTTTGTTAAAACCGTTGAATATGATCCGAACAGAAACGTTAGAATTTCACTCGTTGTATACGCAGACGGTGAAAAAAGATACATTTTAACTCCGGAAGGTTTGAATGTTGGCGATGTTGTAGTTTCAGGTGCTGAAGCAGATATTAAAACAGGCAACGCTCTTCCTCTGGAAAACATTCCTTTGGGTACTATGATTCACAACATTGAAATGGAGCCCAAAAGAGGCGGTAAAATGGTAAGAGCTGCAGGTCAGGGCGCTCAGCTTATGGCAAAAGACGGCGATTATGTTACCGTTAAGCTTCCGTCATCAGAAATGAGAATGGTAAGAAAAGAATGCATGGCAACTATCGGTGTTCTTGGTAATTCCGAATTTAAAAACTTATCAACAGGTAAGGCAGGAAGAACAAGATACTTAGGAATTAAGCCGACCGTTCGCGGTGTTACAATGAACCCTGTTGATCACCCTCACGGTGGTGGTGAAGGTAAAACCGGCCCCGGCGGACATCCTAAAACTCCATGGGGAAGACCTGCTCTTGGTCAGAAGACCAGAAATGCCAAGAAGGCTTCCGGTAAACTGATAGTAAGAAGAAGAAAAAAATAATAGGAGAATATAATTAGATGGCTCGTTCACTAAAAAAGGGTCCATACGTTCAAGACTCTTTGAATAAAAAAATCGAAAAACTAAACGAAAACAACGAAAAGAAAGTTATTAAAACATGGTCCAGGGCGTCTATGATTATACCTGATATGTTGGGACACACAATTGCTGTGCACAACGGTAAGTCTCATGTTCCCGTTTATGTAACGGAACAAATGGTAGGACATAAACTCGGCGAATTTGCAAATACTCGTTCATTCAGAGGGCACGCCGGACAAGATAAGACAGCTAAGAGAAAATAACTTTAAAATAAAAGGAAATAAGGACAATGCAACAAGCAACAGCTAAACAAACAGATATAAAGATGCCTGCAAGAAAGCTTAGAAGGGTAATTAACGAAGTTCGCGGTAAAATGGCGAATGAAGCATTAAGAATCCTTAAGTTTATGCCTTACTTTGCTGCAAGAGTTGTTGAAAAGAATTTAACAGCAGCAATTGCTAACGCATCTGAAAAATTCTCAGGGGATGCTAATGCTCTAAAAGTTTCTGAAATTTATGCAGATGAAAGCGTAACATACAAAAGAGCACGTCCCAGAGCGCAAGGCAGAATGTACAAAAGATTCAAAAGAAGTTCACACTTAACAGTAAAATTAACGAAAAACTAGGAGATATAACTTTGGGACAGAAGACACATCCAACCGGATTTAGAATAGGAATAATCGAACCTTGGGTTAGTACTTGGTTTGCTAAAAGAAAACAATATGCTTTGAATATAGCAGAAGATGCTAAAATTAGAAGATTTGTTAAAAAGAAACTCTACACCGCAGGTGTAAGCCGCATTATTGTTGCAAGAAAAGCACAAAATGTTAATATCACGGTAGTTACCGCAAAGCCCGGTATTGTTGTAGGTAGAGGCGGTCAAGGTATTGACGAATTAAGAGTTGCGGTTCAAAACTTAATCAACAACAAAAATGTTTCAATTGATGTTGTTGAAGTTGCAAGAATTGATGTGGATGCTCAATTGGTTGCCGAAAATATCGCTCTTCAATTGGAAAAACGTATCGCATTCAGAAGAGCTATGAAACAGGCAATGCAAAGAACAATGAGAGCAGGCGTTCAGGGTATCAAGGTTATGGTATCCGGACGTTTGGGCGGTGCTGAAATTGCACGTTCGGAATGGGCAAAAGAAGGAAGAATTCCTCTTCAAACTTTAAGAGCAGATGTTCAATACGGTTTTGCCGAAGCTGATACCGTTATGGGTAAAATCGGTGTTAAGGTTTGGGTATTCAAAGGCGATCTTATGCCCGGTGAAAAAGCCGATCAAAATATTAAGACCAAAAAACCTCAGAGCCAGGGAAAAGAAGGGGCTCCCCGTCTTAATAACAGAAGAAAACGTAGTGAAGACAATGCTTCAGCTGAAGCATAACGATAAAATAGGAGCAAATCAAAAATGTTAATGCCTAAAAAAACCAAATTCAGAAAGAAAATGAAGGGCAATATGAAAGGAACTGAAACAAGAGGTACAAACCTTGAGTTTGGTTCTTACGGGATAGTAAGTGTGGATCCTGCTTGGATTACATCACGCCAAATAGAGGCTGCTCGTCGCTGCATGACAAGAAAAATCAAACGTGGCGGTAATGTTTGGATTAAGATTTTCCCGGATAAACCTATTACTGCAAAGCCTGCCGAAACTCGTATGGGTAAAGGTAAAGGTAACCCTGAATATTGGGTAGCGGTTGTAAAGCCCGGCAGATTGCTTTTTGAAATCGAATATTCAGTAAGAGAAGATGCAATTGAAGCGCTTAAGCTGGCAGCTCAAAAGCTTCCTGTTAAGACAAGAATTGTAGAAAAATAGGTGAAGTAAGATGAAACTCAATGAAATTAAAGAAAAAACCGTTGAAGAATTAAAGGAAATGATTTTAAACGCTAAGAAAGAATTATTTTCTTTAAGAATGAAACATAACAAAATGACTCCATTGGAAAATCCTGCTCAGCTTAAAAAGGCAAGAAGAGAAATTGCCCAATTGAAGACCATTTTGAGACAAAAAGAACTAAACGTATAAGATAAGGAAGCAATAAAATGCCAAAAAAAGTCAAAGTCGGAACAGTAGTAAGCGACAAAATGGATAAAACGGTTGTAGTATCCGTTGCTGAACACAAGGCTCACAAAAAATACAAAAAGACAATGACCTTCTCAAAAAAATATAAAGTAAGCGATGTAAACGGCACATCTAAAATGGGTGATACTGTTTCTATCGTTGAAAACAGACCGATTTCAGGCTCTGTAAGGTGGGTATTGGACAAGGTTGTTGAAGCTGCAAAATAGTTAAAGCTTTAGCTTAAGTGAATAAAAAGGTAAAAAGAAATGATACAACAAGAAACCAGATTAAAAGTAGCAGATAATACAGGTGCTAAAGAACTTCTTTGCATCAGGGTTATGGGAAGCTCAAATAAAAAATATGCAAGCGTTGGCGATGTTATTATTGCTGCCGTTAAGAGTGCAAACCCTTCTCCAAGTTTTGGGTCTAACTCAAACTCTGTTAAAAAATCAGAAGTTGTAACCGCTGTTATTGTTAGAACTAAGGCTGATATCAAAAGAAATGACGGATCAGTTATCAGATTTGACGATAATGCGGCAGTTATCATAAACAAAGACGGTAACCCGAAAGGTACCCGTGTATTTGGCCCTGTTGCAAGAGAATTAAGAGATAAAAACTATATGAAAATAGTTTCTCTTGCGCCTGAAGTTATTTAATATAAAAGGAAACAAGTAAAAATGTCAAAGACAGAAGAAAAGAAACTGCATACAAAAGTAGGGGATAGAGTAATCGTTACCTCCGGACGTGATAAAGGCAAAACAGGCAACGTTAAAGAAGTTAACGCAAAAAAAGGCGAAGTTCTCGTTGAAGGTGTTAACATTGTAACAAAAGCACAAAAAGCAAACCCTATGGCCGGAATTCAGGGTGGTCTTGTTAAAAAAGAAGCCTATATGGATTCAAGCAAGGTTATGGTTTTCTGCCCGTCTTGCGAAAAAGCAACAAGAATTAAACATGACGTAAAAGACGGCAAAAAAATCCGTGTTTGTAAAAAATGCGGCGAATCATTGGATGTATAATTAAAAGAGCAAAGCATTGAAATTTGACAGGCCTTGTTGCTTAAAACGGCAGGCAAAATTTCAAAGGCTAGGAAGGAAAAGAAATGTCAGCTCAAAAAACAGGCGATCTTAAAGAAAAATATACAAAAGAGATCAGAAATCAATTAAAAGAAGAATTCAAGCTATCAAATGAAATGCAAATTCCAAGACTTCATAAGATAGTAATTAATATGGGCGTGGGCGAAGCTTCCCACAACTCAAAACTTGCAGAAACAATTGTTGCACAGTTAACAAAAATTGCAGGTCAAAAAGCCCTTGTTACAAAGGCTAAAAAATCAATCGCTTCTTATAAGTTAAGAGAAGGTATGCCCGTTGGTTCAATGGTAACTCTTCGCGGCGACAGAATGTATGATTTTTTCCAGAAACTTGTTTGCGTAGTTCTTCCCCGTATTCGTGACTTTAGAGGTGTTTCCGCTAAAAGTTTTGATGGCAGAGGAAACTATACATTCGGTTTAAAAGAACAAACTTTGTTCCCTGAAATTCACTATGAAGAAGTGGATATTGTTAAGGGTATGAACATTTCAATTATTACCACGGCGCCGACCGATGAAATGGCAAAGAGCTTACTCGCACATTTGGGTATGCCTTTTAAAAAGCATTAATTCAAAGGAGAATAAAGAATAATGGCTAAAAAAGCAATGATAAACAAAGAAGAAAGACGCGAAATGCTTGCTGCAAAAGGAAAATATCCGACAGTAAGACTTCATAACAGATGTTCAATCTGTGGCCGTCCGCACGGATATCATAGAGATTTCGGTCTTTGCAGAATTCACTTAAGAGAATTCGCACACAGAGGTTTATTGCCGGGCGTTACAAAAGCTTCCTGGTAAGAGACTTTCGATAAAAATATATCTAAAGGCACATCTTTATATAGGGTGTGCCTTTGTGTTCAAAAAATGCATTGTGTAATATTTTTTTACAAAAATTTGCATTAAAATCATGTTTTATATATTATTAATTCTGCACAATGCCATAATGCATTTTTGTGCAGGTGAATTACTAAACTACAGGGCAGAAGCAAAATGTCCCTGCAAGTAGAAAGGAAAATTAAATATGACAGTTACAGATCCTATCGCAGACGCGCTCACAAGAATCAGAAACGCAAATACGGTTCGTCATTCAAATGTTGAGATGCCTGCTTCAAATTTAAAGGTTGAATTAATGAAGCTTTTTAAAGAAGAAGGTTTCATTGCAAACTACGAAGTAAAAGAAAAAGGTAACTTCAAAGTTATTGATGTTGAATTAAAATATGACGGCACAAAACCTGTTATTACAGGCTTAAAAAGAGTTTCAACACCGGGCCTCAGAACTTATTCAAAGGCAAAAAATCTGCCCAGAGTGTTTGACGGTCTTGGAATTGCTGTTGTTTCAACTAGCAAGGGCTTATTAACAGATAAACGCGCCAGAAAAGAAAATATTGGCGGCGAAGTTCTTTGTTACGTTTGGTAGTTGCGAAACTTAAAATATTATTATTGGGTTTATTTGGCAGCTTTACTTTTTTAGAGTTAAACTGCTGAAGCGTTCCCGTTTATGTATTAATAAACTAAAGATAAAGGAGAAAATTAAAAATGTCCAGAATTGGTAAATTACCTGTTGAGATTCCTCAAGGGGTTGAGGTAAAAGTAGAAAATAACGTTGTAACGGCAAAAGGCCCTAAAGGTACGGAATCTGTTACAATCAGACCTGAAATTGAAGTTAAAATTGACGGTAATCAAATCATCTTAACAAGAATTAATGATGACAGAAAGTCAAGATCGCTTCACGGTCTCTCAAGAACTCTGGTTCAAAACGTTGTTGCAGGTGTTAAAGACGGTTTTGAAAAGAAACTTGAAATCCAGGGTGTTGGTTACAGGGCTCAAATGCAAGGTACTGCAATCAATTTGCAACTGGGATATTCTCACCCGATTGTTGTTGAGCCGCCGCAAGGTGTTACCATTGCAGTTGAAGCAAACACTAAAATCACTGTTTCAGGCTCAAATAAACAAGCTGTTGGTGACACTGCCGCTTTAATCAGATCTAAACGTGCTCCTGAAGTTTACAAAGGAAAAGGTGTAAGATATGAAGGCGAGTTTGTAAGACGTAAAGCAGGTAAAGCAGGTAAGAAGTAATAAGTAGCAGATAAATTGCCCATATGAACCGATAATACAGGGTTGTGTTATGCAGGTTCGGGTGAAAGGAAAAGAAAATGATTAAATTAGTTAACAGAAAAGCACAAACAAGAAAAAGACACATAAGAGTCAGAACTAAGATTTCAGGAACTCCTGAATGTCCGCGTTTAGCAGTATATAGAAGCATTAAACACATTTATGCTCAATTAATCGACGATGTAAATGGTGTGACTCTGGCTGCATCTTCATCCGATGCTAAAGACTTAAGAGATAAATTATCTCATGGCGGTAACATTGATGCTGCTAAAGTTGTTGGTGAAGATATTGCAAAGAAAGCTCTTGCAAAAAACATTAAAGAATGTGTTTTTGACAGAGGCGGTTTCTTGTTCCACGGAAGAATTCAAGCGCTTGCAGACGCTGCAAGAGAAGCAGGTCTTGATTTCTAATTTGTGTTTACGGGCGGATTTTCGCTTTAAATATTTTATAAAAGCACCTTTTTTATAAGAAAAGAGGTGCTTTTTTGTATTGCAACTAAAAATTTTTCTTATAAAATATCAGTATGGGAAACGTGAGAGCAAGAAGAGCAAAAAATAAAAAGAACAAAAAGGGGAATTTTTTCCTCTATATTTTAATGATGGCAGCATCTGCGGTGCTTGCTGCAATTGCGGCTTTTAACCTTTATCTGGCCTCTTTGCCTCCCATTAGTAATTTTGAAGATATTAAGCCAAATCCCGTTACGTCAATTTATTCTTCAGATGGTGAAAATATTAAAACATTTACAGTATTCAGGTTTGAAAAAGTTTCAATTAAAGATATTCCAAATAACTTAAAATATGCAATAATTGCGACCGAGGATAAAAATTTCTATCACCATAGAGGCTTTGATACAATCGGTCTTTTAAGATCGGTTATTGTAAACCTTAAAGCAGGTTCCGCAAAACAGGGTGCAAGTACTATTACCCAGCAGCTTGCAAGGATATTGTTCTTATCAAATGAAAGAACCTTTGACAGGAAAATTAAAGAGCTGATTATTGCACATAGAATAGAAAAAACTATTTCAAAAGATGAAATTTTGGAAATGTATCTGAATTCCGTGTATTTGGGCTCGGGTACATACGGCGTTTTGTCTGCTTCTAAAACTTATTTTAATAAAAATCTAAACGAACTGACTCTTGCCGAAGCTGCTTTAATTGCAGGGCTTCCGCAGGCACCGAGTGTGTATTCGCCTTTGCAAAATCCCAAAAAATCTATTGAAAGACGCAATCAGGTTTTAAGAAGACTTTATAAGACAGGATATATTACAAAAGAACAGTATGAAAAGGCAAAAACCGAAGAGCTTCATCTGAATAACAAATCAAGAATTTATTCATTCAATAAAGCCCCTTATTTTATAGATTTTGTTTTAAGAGAGCTTGAATATATCGGTTTTCGTGAAGAAGATATTTCGCAAGGCGGCTTAAAAATTTATACCACACTTGATTATAAATCGCAGGAAGCTGCAGATAATGCAATAAACAATCGCCTTAAAGCAGCAAAACTGACATCCGATAAAACCCAGATGGCTTTATTTTCTTTTTCGCCCACAACGGGGAAAATTTATGCGTATGTTGGCGGAAAAAACTATGAAAAGAGTCAGTATGACAGAATCTTAAATGCCGTAAGACCTCCGGGTTCTTCCTTTAAGCCGTTTGTATATGCAACAGCACTGCAGCAGGGTGTAAAGGTTAATGATATTGTAAATGATGCCCCTGTTTCATTTGGCAGATGGGCTCCAAGGAACTATGGCGGCAAATACAGAGGGCAAATGCCTGTATGGCAGGCTGTTGCGGTATCTTCCAATGTTGTTGCCGTAAAGATGATTGAAAAAGTCGGTGTGGCAAATGTTATTGCAACTGCAAGAGAAATGGGTATTACAACTCATCTTCAATCCGATATGACAATTGCGCTTGGTTCAAACGGCGTAAAATTATATGATATGGTAATAGCCTACGGTGCTTTTGCAAACGGCGGTTTCAGGGTGCGTCCTTATGCGGTTGAGAGGGTTGAAAATTCCCGCGGGGTTGTAATTTATGAAAATCCCGGGCCAAAAAATGTTAAAGTTATAAGCTATGATACGGCAGCAGGTATGACCTATATGCTTCAAAAAGTTGTTGAAGTGGGCACGGGGCGCGCTGCAAATATCGGGCGTGCCGTTGCAGGAAAAACGGGCACCACGGATGATTATAAAGACGCCTGGTTTGTTGGCTATACTCCTGATATCGTTGCAGGTGTTTGGCTTGGCAACGATAACAATTCAAGACTGCCCGGCATAACTGGCGGTTTAATGCCTGCGCAGGTTTGGGCGGATTATATGAAGGTTGCGCTTAAAAATTATCCTCATTCTGTGTTTGATTACCCAAGACCGGATACAAGCGGAGCTGAAGCCGTAATTTTGGATGAACCTACCGAAAAGATAGAAGAAGACGACGATATCAAAGTTGATGAAAATATTGATGTACCTTTGCCCGGAGAAAGTATAACCGCAGATAAAGAGCAAAATGATGATGCCGATAAAAAGGAAAGAAAGCGTCAAAAAGACAAAGATAAAGATAAAGAAAAAGACAGGGACAAGGACAAAGACAGGGATAAGGACAAGATAATGCAGCCGTCTGCTCCTGCGGTTACAACAAATAAGCCCTTTAAGACGGAACAGCCACCCGTTCCGAGCGGTGCGCCGACGCCTTCTGTGGGTACAGTTGATGTACCTTTACCTGCAGGGAATTAAATTAAATTTATCGGATTTTAGTTTGTTTCAAATCCAGGACACAGCGCACACCAAAGGCTTTGGCAGGCGGGTTATTGTTCGGGCCATTGAAAGTACCGCTATTCAGATTGTAGTAAATGTAATTGCTGCTACTGGCTGTGCCTGACCATACGATGTTCGGGTAGCACCAGCTATCATTGGAGCCCGGGCAGCCGCTTGTATGATATTTACACTGCAGGGCGCCGTAACCCGAATCTCTGTCGCAGAGCTTACCTGCATTTTCTTTTTATTTCAGAGATTTTAGGTTTTCGGACACGGGCGGAAGCCTTTTATCATTCATCTTCTTAATCCATGTTGAATAATCAGCTCTGCATACAAGCTCACACATATTGTTATAGCTCCGTGGTTTGTTTTGCATTTTTAACGGTCCTCACCCCTGAAATCTCTTTCATTTCAAGAAATTTGATTTTTTCAATGTACGGCTGTGTCTGTATCGGGGCAAGTAATTTGGTTTGATAACATAAGCTTTACCAAACGATAACCGCTATATGCGGTAATAAACCGTGAATTTCACGGCCTTGCCTGACGATTTGAATTCCTTTATCTGCCAAAACCCTTGAGTCTTAGCACTCTTAAGGTAAATTTCTAAAATCAATAATAACTGATAGCCTGACAATATGGCAATATTATTAAGAGATTAGTATATCGACAATCTTTGAAAAATCCTCTCCGTCTTGTTGAATGATATCAAGCACCTTAACAGCGCCGAATTTTTCAATTAAATCGGGAGCTGTTATAATTGCAGGATCAGTTGTATTTTTAGGGTAATTTGAAATTATAACTCCTAAGATTTTAATCTCTAAATGTCGCAGGGCTTGAATTGTTAAAAGAGTATGGTTAATTGTACCTAAATCAGGTCTTGCAATGATGATTGCAGACAAATTTAATATTTTTATAATATCTGACATCATAAAATCTTTGCCCGAAGGAACAAAGAGTCCGCCTGAACCTTCTACAACAACCGTGTCACAAGTTTTTTCAAGTTCTTTATAATCTTCCAGAATTTTATTAATGCTTATTTCAATACCATCAATTTCAGCTGAAACCGAAGGAGTGCATGGGGTTTTTGTGATATAGGAGTTTTTAACGGTTAAATTGTCTGCAAAGTTTGCGGTTTGGCTTGCGGCATTTGCGTCAGCCGGCACATTTTTAAGTCCCGACAGAACATTGTCTGCGTCGGATAAAATATTTGGAACGATTCCGCTTTGGAGAGGTTTAAAGTATCCTGTTTTTTTACCTCTTTTGGTTAATTCTTTTACAATGCCTTTTGAAACGTAGGTTTTGCCGACATCAGTATCTGTTGCTGTTATAAAAATGTTCATTTGAGTTTCCCCCATAGAAATTTTACACCTTTAAAAATTTATATCAATTTTGTTTTACGTTGTTTTGCGTTTGTTAGTTTTGCTTCAAATCCAGGACACAGCGCACACCAAAGGCCTGCAAGGATTTGCTATTTCCTGACTCTTGTTTAAAAGTCCCGCTCCCAAGCCAAAAACTGTAGTAGCTCGAGCTGTCTCTGTAAGTACTTGACCATACTTCGACCGGGTAGCAGTTGCCATTGTACGAGCCCGGGCAGCCGCCATAGTATGGGTTGCACTGCAAGGCTGTCCGTATGTTTTCAATGTGCAGCTGTGTCGAAAATATTTCGCAGGTAATTTAATTTGATAACCTAAACTTTACCAAACGATAGCCCGAAAATAATAAAACCTCAGGCCATAAACCGCAAAAATCTTTTCTTGCGGCCCTGCGAGTGACGATTTGAATTCCCACATCTGTCAAAATCCGTAAACCTTAACACTCTGAGGGATGTTTTATTTTAATAATACCTTGAAACTTTTCAAATGGGCAATATTGTTAATTGTTCACAACAGGGCTCAAATACATGGATTTTAAAAGCCGAATGCCGGTTTTTGTTTTGAAAACTTTTTTCATAAACCTTTCGATGTTTTCCTTTGAGTATTTACTCTCATCGGCGTTTACAAGGTAATCCGCCTCCAATAATATTTGATAATCAAGTCCGTCAACATTTTCAAACGTATGATGATGAGAAATAAGATAAGCCACGCGCTCAATAAAATCTTCCAAAAGCCCCGTGTCTTTAAGGAATTTCTTTGCAAGGGGGCCGCCTTCGGCTTCCTGGTATTTGCCGTTTGTGTTTCCGTATTTTTCACGACACAAGGGGCAGGCTATATCATGTAAAATTGCGGAAACTTCCAATATTTTTTGGGTATTGTTATCAAGAAGCTCGCACTCGCCGATAAGCCTTGCAAAGGCGTAAACCTTCATAAAATGGTTTATATCATGCAGATTTCCTTTTGAAAAATCTATCATCCTTTTTATAATTTCCGAAACTTCCATCTTAATTTCCTTTTAAGAGTAAGCAAAATCAAAGCAAATATTTTTCGAGCGCGGATTTGTCGAAAATTTCAATGCTGTGCTGATTGTGAATAAAAATAAGACATGTGATTAAAGATTTAAACAGCGAAAATTCGCTTCTGTCAAATTTTCTGCGTAAATCTTCCATATTATCGGCCAGAAATTCCGTAATTAAAGTTTTATTTTTAAGACTCAGAGAGGTTAAAAAATCCAGCCCTTCTTTTGTTGAAATGCCTTCAAAGTAGACAATATCAGGAGATTGAAATTCAATAAATCTCATTGCTTTATCCATATTGAAGCCGACACTTTCGTTTAATTCGCACTGTAAAGTGCTTTCGAGTTTATATTTTGCAACGGATTCAAGTGTCATTGCAACGGAATTTTTCGGTGTTAAATCGTTTAAAATCGAATATACAAGGTGTGTTTTGCCGCTTAAAGCTCCGCCTGATACAAGGACAATGCCCGGTGTATTTAAAAGGCTTTTCAGGGTATTGATTTTTTCGATATCGGGAATTAAAACGTCAATTTTTTTTGGCGGATGATAGATTTTAAGTAAAATTCTTTCGCCGTTTATGGTTGGAAAAGCTGAAATGCTTGCAGTGAGGGTTGTTGAATCAACATTGAAGTTTAATTTGCCAAGCTGCGGTACCTCGGATACATTCGGGTCTAAGGAGCACAATGTTTTTATCATTTGAATAAACGGATTAATTAAAAGGGAAGGAATTGCTCCCGTTGAATAGTGTTCGCCCTGTTTTTTAAAATTAACCGAAAGTCCTTCGATATCATGTTCAAAATAAAGCTCATGCACATTTTCTTTTATTGCATGCTTTAAAATTGCACGGAAAAGATTTTGAAGGTGTTCTTCATCCAGATCATCATTATGAAGTTCATCCTGCCATTTAAAATTAGGGTCTGTTTTGGTTTCAATATCCTGAACTTTTCCTTTTGTGTCATAATATTCGTTTATCTTTTTTAAAATACTTTTTTCGGACCCCAAAACAGGCTCTATTGTTTTGTTTGTCCGCTCAATGATTTTATCAATTGCAAATAAATCCAAAGGATCTGCCATTGCGATTGTTAAAATGTCTTCAATTTCAAACAAGGGAAGCATTTTATATGTTAAAGCTTCATTGTAGCTTATAAACCCGAGGCATTTTTTATCAATCTCGTAATCCTCCAAATCAACATAAGGGATATGGAGTTTTTCTTCCAAAAACTTTAATAAATCATGTTCGGATATCATGGATGTGTTTATTAAAACCTGTCCCAAATTTATATTTTGGACATTTGCAACTTCCTGTGCCTTTTCAATATCTTCAAAGGTTATGATATTGTTTCTTACAAGGTCGTATTTTAATTTGTCTATGGTTTTATTTGTAACTAAATCCATTTAGCCCTGCGCTTTCAAAACTATTGGCTTGCATATTTATTTATAACATCAAGCACATCGGAAAATTCAAAGGGTTTTGTAATGTATTCATCGGCACCTGTTTCTTCGCCTATAAGTTTGTCATTATCCTGACTTCTTGCAGTTACCATAATAATCGGAATATTTTTGTATTTTGCATCATACTTTAAAAGTCTGCAAATCTTATATCCGTTTATTTTTGGCATCATAACATCCAAAATTATTAAATCGGGTTTTTCTTCTTTTGCAAGTTTTAACCCTTCTTCCCCATCATATGCTGAAATTACCTCATATCCTTTTGATTTCAACAAAAAAGACAGGGTTTCAACTATATCTTTTTCATCATCAACGATTAAAATTTTTGTCATAATTTTTTCTATATCCCTTGTGAATAATCCCCGTCTTCTTTTCTAAAAACGGTTCTTTCTAATACTATACCACAGTCTTTAAAAATGCTCTCTTTGTTAATATAATCCTGAATCTGCC
This sequence comes from uncultured Vampirovibrio sp., assembly GCA_910578465.1. Taxonomy (GTDB): domain Bacteria; phylum Cyanobacteriota; class Vampirovibrionia; order Gastranaerophilales; family Gastranaerophilaceae; genus MGBC122484. The sequence goes on from CAJTPW010000003.1 coordinate 205,168, forward strand.
GTGTCATAAAATCACACACGTTTTTTTGCAGATTTGAAAAGAAGATTTTGTATGCATAATAATTTTCCGTTTCAAAAGAAATCTCTTTTGAATTTTTAAGTTGTTTTATTATGTTTTCTTCCTTCAGTTTTTGAACAAGAGTATCAAGTTTTTGTCTGCCCTCTTTTGATTTTAATGTTAAAAGACAGGTTGTTTCATTTATTTTCCTTGCCGCATTGAGGTTTATTTCAAATGCTTTTAAATCCGAATATACGGGAAATATAACGTTAAAATCCGAACCTTCGTTTTCTGTTGAATTTACCCAGATTCCGCCGAGGTGTGCATCCGTAAAATGTTTTGTAATCGTAAGACCGAGTCCGACCCCGCCTGCATTTCTTGTCAAAGAGTTTTCAATCTGGGAAAATTTATCAAAAATCTTATGGATATCTTCTTCTTTAATTCCTATCCCTGTGTCTTTAACAGAAATTTTTAAATAATCTCCGCTATAATCGCAAACAGGATTTATCAGAGTGTCTTTATTTAAGTTTTTTGCGTTTATTGTCTGTGCGGAAATTTTAACGCTGCCGCCGCTTGGTGTAAATTTTATTGCATTTGTTGTGAGGTTTGTTAATATTTGCTCAATTTTTCTTGAATCTGCATAAATATCAGGGAGATTAGAGTTTAACTCCGTTTCAAAAATTATACCTTTTTCTTTTGCCTGTTCTTCAAAAGTTTTTTGAATTATATCAAAAGAAGTTTTAATATTATATTTTTCATATTTAAAGTCAAATTTGCCCGTTTCAATTCTCGATAAATCAAGCAGGTCTTCAATAATACCAGACAATCTTTTTACGTTTCTTTTTGCCATATTCGTAAAGTTTCTGGCGGTATCCGTTATGTTTTCGGATAATACTATTTCAAGAGAATTGTTTATGGGGGTCAACGGTGTTCGAAGTTCGTGGGATACAATCGATACAAATTCTGATTTTATGCGCTCAAGCTTTTTTAATTCAACGTTTGTATTTTTAATTTCATCATAAAGAATTATTGCTTGAAGGGCTGATGAAATCTGATGTACGATTGATTGAAAACATACAACATCTTCCTTTAAAAAGGGTTTATTTCTGTAAATTAAAAGCATGCCGTAGGTTTTATCTTTTACCTGAATCGGTGCCATTAATTTATCAAAATTTAATAGTTTGATATCAAAATTCTGATTTTCATATGAAGGCTTTATAAATTCTTCAATAGAAACCTTTGTGAAATCATTATTTTGAGCGTTCTCTTTTGCATAATCCGTTATTTTTTCAGACAAAACATTTAAAAGTGTTTCATCGGGTTTTTTCAGAGAATGTATAAAAAGTTTGTTTTCACTGTTTTCATAAGCCTGCGGAAATATAAGCGCACAGGCCAAATCAAAGCTCAAGGTTTTTTCGAGTGTTTCAAACATTATTTCATAAAGTTTTTTCTTATCAAGGTTTCCTGATAATTTTGAGCTTGTATTATACAAAACATCAAGCTGATAGAGGCTTTTGTTTAATTCTTTGTTGTCTTTTTTGAATTTATCCAGACTTTTTTTAATTTTAAGAAAAGAATTTACGGTCGATATCAGGATATTTTTTTGTATCGGTTTTTGTACAAAAGAATCGACAGAACCTGAAAAATCTCCGTTTTTCACTTCGAAATTTTCGGTGTCACAAAGAAGTATTATAAATATATTATCTTCAAATTCAGACTTAACTTTTTTTGCAAGAATTGCAGGCGCTTCCGTTTTATCATCCAGAATAAGAATTGACGGGGCGTTTTCTTTAATGAAATCCAGTGTCTCATCTTCGTTTTCATATTTATAAGATGTGTTTTGGATGCCTGAAGAGTTTAAAATTGCAAAAACATCTTCAAGCATGCCGGTATTTTTTGATATGGTTAAAATTTCCGTTGCAAAATTTGTCATAAGAAAATTCTACCAAACATTATTTTCAAAGACACTTTTTTAACAAATTTAACAAAAGTTTTCGTTGAGCACTATTATTTTTTATGTCTCAAATTTTATTTTAAGAAACGGTTTTTAAATATTCACACAAAGAAGAGGTGTCTCTTATACCTTTTTCAAGGATAATATCCGCGACGCATTTTCTGTTTTGCAACAGCCATAAAGGTCCGTCAAGATAATCTTTCTCGTTATCGGGTAAATATTTTCTTGAAATTTCAAAAATCTTTCTTGCAACGTCATATGCGCCCATGTTGAGCTTGTTTACCATATAATTGAGCCCGTATTTGGCACTGTTTAAACCTGAAACTTCTAAATCTTCATGACGGAGCGGTTTTAAAAGGTTTATAACCTCGGCCGTCGCTTCTTTATTGTGTAAAATTCCCTTGTATAGTGCACAAACGGAAAGCGCATTTGAAATATTCTGGCTGTCATGGTTTCTTATTTCTATGCAATTTTTTAAGCGCACATCGGGAAATGTCAGGCTTGAGTGCAGGATATAATCTTCAAGGGTTGCGGTATAGTTCATATATCCTCTTTGCATAAAATCTTTAAATGTTATTTTGCCTTCAAGCTCTATGTTTCTGCCGTTTCTTTGAATGTAGAGCATTGGTACATTTATAATTGCGTTGATGTAATCTTCAAAACCCTGTCCCATTCTTGAATTTATAAGGTTTGAATAAAAAAGGTTGCACCTGTCATATCCTGTATATTTCCATGCCAGAGCCCTGAAACTTTTATATTTTGTAAGTTCACCGCCTCGAATCGGGCTGTTTGCATAAAAGCCTGTCACAAACGGGCTCATATATGCTGCGGTTTTTAATTTTAAAATTGCATCATCTTCCGATACATAATCAAAGTTTGCCTGTACGCCTGCTGTTTCTCTCATCATAACGGGCGCAAGCTTACCTGTTTTTGGAAGATAATCCGCCATAATTTCGTAGCGCTTCTTTTTTATGATATTAATATCGGGATAAGTGGTTTTCGGGTTTATGCCGTATGGCAGAAACGTAATATTATAAAATTCGCCCAGTTTATCAAGTTGTCTTGTGTAGTGGTTCAGATTTTCCAAAATATCATCGAGGCTGCTTTTAGGTTCCAAGCTTATTTCAAACTGGCCTCCGGGCTCAAGCGAAATAGAGCTGAAACCGTCTTTTGCCCCTATTATAATATTAGAATCAATAACAAGCTCCCACTCGTTCATAAGGGCAAAGTTTCTTATGATTTCAGATAAACACCTGTATTCTGCAGGTTCATATGCTCTTGAATCAAGAGAAACCCTCTCATATTCAAGACCTACTTTAAGTTCCCCCTTTTTGCAGTTTGACCTGTAATATTCTTCAATCTCCCTTTTTGTAACAGGAAGAGCCAGTATTTTTTCAATTTCCGATTTCAATGTGTTTTGCATAATCTGATATTACCACAAACTTTGTTTTAAACTTTTAGCTTCGGGGATAATATTATATCGTCTCGTTTCTATAACGCTCCTGAATATTATTTTTGATATAATAATTTTTATGAACGGTAAAAAAATAAAAGACAACAAGGGTCATGCCATTACATCAAAGCCTAAAAAAGCAAATGCCAAAGGTGTAAAGCCTGTTGGTGCGGATGTTCAAAATATCGATTTTGAAAAAATGAACTATATTTTAAGGGCGAAAAAGTTCAGAGCAAAAAAACGTCTCGGACAGAATTTTTTAATCGATTCTGAAGTTTTGAATAAAATAGTATCAGAGGTTTCATCTGAAGATGTTGTTCTTGAAATCGGCCCCGGGCTTGGTTTTGTAACAGAAAAACTTGTAAGCGTTGCAAAGAAAGTTGTTGCTGTTGAACTCGATGATGATGCAATTAAGGTTTTAGAAAAAAATCTTGGCGGAAAAGAAAACTTTACTTTAATCCATGCCGATATCTTAAAAACAAATTTGAAAGATATATTTAAAGATGAGTTTGCTGCAGGTAAAAAAATTAAGGTTGTTGCCAATATTCCATATTATATAACCTCTCCGATTATTGCTCATTTGCTTGGGGAGATTGATGAAATTAACAATGAAAACCGCTCAATCATTTCCGAAATTATTTTAATGGTGCAATATGAGGTAGCCTTAAGGCTTGTTGCAAATGAAAAATCTCCAAATAAAGAATATGGCATGCTCTCAATCCTTGCTCAATTTTGGGCTGATTGCAACATTATTAAAAATGTTTCAAAGCGCTGTTTCTTCCCGTCGCCAAAGGTAGACAGTGCTGTTTTAAAGATAGAAATAAATGACATGCCAAAGTGTGAAGTAACTCCTCTTTTAAAAAGAACAATAAAAGCGGCGTTTTTGGGGAGGCGTAAAAATATTAAAAATTCTCTTCAAAATGCAGGTTTTTTAAATGTCGAAGAAGCTTTAAACAAAGCAGGTTTTGATGTTCAAACAAGAGGGGAGAAGCTTTCGATTGAAGATTTCTGCAGACTCTCAAAAGTATTATCGGAATATGGCGCAAAATAAATATATAAAATAAAAGGCATGCCGGAGGATAGAATGAAGAAAATAAAAGTAAAGACGCCTGCAAAAATTAATTTGACGCTAAAAGTGGGGCATGTGCGCCCTGATGGTTTTCATCCGATTGAGAGCATAATGTCTGCAATAGTTTTGTTTGATTATATAGATATCAAAGCCTATGACAGGGGAGATATTCAGGCATGTTGTGAAATTAAAATTGATTCAAATTCAAATGAAATTCCGCATGACTGTTCAAATATCGCATATAAAGCCGCAGAATTATTTTTAAAAGAAACCAAAATTCAAAGTGATATTAATATATATATAGAAAAAAATATTCCCGTCTGTGCCGGACTTGCAGGCGGTTCAACGAATGCAAGCGGAGTATTGTGGGGCTTAAATGAGCTTTATAACAGACCTTTGAGCATGGAAAAAATTAATCTCATGCTTCAAACCATGGGGTCTGATTTAAATTTTTGTCTTGCAGGCGGCACAAAACTCTGTAAAGGCAGAGGTGAAGAACTTTTTGATATGCCATATGAAGAAATACCTATAACTTTAATAAAACCGCTAAACCTGAAGATTTCTGCAAAAGAAGCCTATCAAAGATTTGATGAAGCTGCTATGAAAGGCGGGGTGTCAAACTTGCCTAATGATTTGGAATTTGCTCTTTTGCCTCACTATGAAGAAATTCAATATCTAAACGGTCTCGGGTTTCAGATGTCAGGTTCAGGCCCCACGTTTTTTGTAAAGCAAGCGTTTTTAGAGCCTGAATTAAGAAAAAAATTAGAAAAAGAATACCTTATTGTAGAAAACCTAAAAACCTTTAACGGCGGGGTTTCAAGGGTATAATTTTAACTTTTGTAAATGTTTTTATAAAAAATAAGAAAAAAACGCTTGAAATTTTTTTTATTTGTTTTAAATTAATAGTTACGGATGTGACACACATTCAAAACAAAAAAAAGAGAAGAAAATAAAAATCAAAAAAACTTCTTGACTTTAAAAATTGAAGTGTTAACATCAGAAAGGCGATAATAAACGAAAGTTTAAAAAGCCAAAACCAACTCAAGTACATTCTCAATATAAAAGTTCGCAAACAGAAGCAAAGTTAAGCGATTAGAAGATTAAACAAATCTTCTTGGCTTATACAAACTTATTAAAAAATTCAAAAAAAGATTTTTTAAAAAATCGCTTGACAATAAATATTGAGGTGCTAACATACTAATTACGGCGCAAGTTGAAAAGCGCAGGGATTTAGTAAGGAATGGTTCAGGAATTAATTAAAGCAAATTTTTGCTGGACTATTCACGAGAAAAAAGATTTAAGATCTTGAACATTGAAAACTGAATAACACATTATTTACAAACGACAAATACCTGTTGATTTTTTTAAAAAAACAATTGGACAGTGCTTCAAGCGAAAGCTTGAAATTGAATTGAGTCAATCACTTCTTTTCGAAGTGTCAGACATAAATTTCTGACAACGGAGAGTTTGATCCTGGCTCAGGACGAACGCTGGCGGTGTGCCTCATACATGCA
>CAJTPW010000004.1 GCA_910578465.1 uncultured Vampirovibrio sp.
TTGTACTCAAGTATAATCATTCCCCTTCCCCCTTTGCCGCCAAGGCCTCCTGTTTCATTAATAACAGCGCCACCGCCTCCTCCGCCTCCGAAGGTTCCGTTCTTTCCGTTAGGAGTAGATGTTGTTCCGTTACAAGTTATTGAGCCCATTAGAGCAGTCAGGTTTCCGCCGCACCCTCCAAGCACAGGTCCGCCTATTGTTCCGTCTTTTGCCTTGATATATGTTGCCCAGCTGCCGTCCGCGTTTTGATACAGTTCTTCTATGTATCCCCCGATGCCGCCGTAGGTTTCTGTTGCACCCTTACCATGGACAACGGCGTTTTCATCGCTTTTAAAATTAGAGTATGTGTTTGGAAGCATCTTAACTTCTGCCTGCTCCCCTATTCCCATACCCCCGTCGTTTCCTCGAAGGCCGCCACGTGCAGATAATGTTTTTGTCGTACTGCCCCCTTGATATTCAATAGAAGAGGTTTTTCCGCTGCCGTCTCCTGCACTGTTATCCCCGCCGTCTCCGACATTTATTTTTATCTCAGTCCCTCCTTTAATGTTTGTAAGGAGTTTTGTTATCATCTCTCCTGCTGTTCCTCCCCCTCCGTTTGTTCCTCCGTATTCAAAATAGATATATCCTGCAGCACCGCTTGCTCCGATACCGAATGTTGTATCCCCTATAACAGGGCTTCCTGCACCGCCTCCGCCTCCTGCACCGTAGCTGTTTCCGTTTGGAGTCATTCCGTTTTTAACAGAGTTTCCGCCTGCCCCTCCCTGTAATACTTCACCTTTAATATTTACACTTGAACCTCCTGCTCCTCCAAATCCTTTGTTTAAAAGGGCAGTGGCTAAATTACCGTTTTCACCTCTGTTTGAATTAGCAGCAAATGATGTTCCTGTCCAGTTATCAGATATTGTATTACCGCTTCCTATTGCAACTGTAGGACGGGAATTACCGCCATAGGAAGGTGTTGTTTCAGCACTTGAATACTGCCCTCCGAAACCTCCCAAGGCTTGGGCTATTATTGTACCGCTTGCACTGCCTCTTCTGATATTTGTTGCATAACCAGGATTGCCGTTCTTTCCTGCGGCAGCCTGAGTATTCCCTCCGTTTCCTATTTCAAAATACAATGTTTCCCCGGGAGTAACATCAATTTCGCCCACAACTATCTGCCCTGCACCCCCTCCCCCTGAACCATTGGCAGGCAATGAATAATCACATTTCAACGCAGGATATGTGTAGTAGAGACGAAGTGCACCAGGTTTACCAGAATTGCCTGCAGTGCCGCCATCACAATAGCTTGAACTTTTCCATGTTGTGCTGGCTCCTATCTTTCCACCAATTCCACTGGCGCTATCAGAGGCAGAAGTACCGCTTACACCGCCATATCCTCCTCCACCACCCCCACCGCAAGGCAGGCTAGCCATCAGACCGCTTAAGCCATCTGCACCCTTGCCAACTCCTACGGTTGAACTAAACCTAATACCACCATTACCATAGACACCTTGGATAACAATGTTTGTAGCAAGCTTACCTCCTCCGCCACCTCCTCCGCCACCAGAGCCGTAGCCACCACCGCCACCACCTCCGCCAGAAAGCACATAGGTTCCAGCTCCTCCGCCACCTCCTCCGCCAACCTGAAATAATATACTACCAGATATGCCAGAAGCCGTAGAAATTGTTGTAGGGCCTCCTCCTCCACCTCCACCTCCAGAGCCTGCACCAACACAAGTAACAGTTCCGCCTCCTCCACCACCACCCCAAATTCCACCAAAACCGCCAGTTCCTCCGATATACCCGGCTATATTTGTACCCTTTCCACCAGAAGATGTATTTTGGGTTCCGTTTCCATTGCCACCTGGATAAGCATTTAAATTATAAACACAGTGCGGAGAAGTTGTAACGCCATCACCACCTTTTCCGCCATACATTCCTCCGCTAGCACCACTTGTGATTGTCCCGTGAGCTGTACCATATTGACCACCAGGACTACCTCCACCGCCACCAGCAGCATACCCGCCCGAAATACCTCCTCCGCCACCTCCTCCGCCTACTTTAACATAAATAGTTGAAGGCAAATTATCTTGTAACTGGATATTTTCAACATACCCACCCGACCCACCTCCACCTGCAAACCCATTTCCTCCCCTGCCTCCACCGCCACCCCCGCCGCAGGCGGTGACAGAAACTGCTACTTTACCCGGGGTGTAGCTTTGACCGTCTGATACACCAGTCCATGCGGTTTTACCGCTTGCTATACAAGCTTCATTCAGTTCCGGCACAGAAGTTGCACTGCTTGGAATTGTAAAAGTATGTTCACCGGCTGTTAAAAAATCTTTATACGTATTTCCGTCGCCGCCCGCAGGAATTGTTGCTGTGCCTGTACCGAGACCTCCACTGGCGCCGCCACCTCCGCCGCCGAGCATGAATACGCGTAGTTTTGTAACACCTGCGGGGACAGTCCATGACCTTGATGTTGTTACTTCCTGTTTTCCGTAGAATGAATTACCTCCTGCTCCTCCTCCGCCAATGAGGGTAGCTTTTATCATATTAACGTCACTTGGTATGTTAAAAACTTTATCTTCATCTGCAGCACCTGTATATATTTGAATAATGGCGTCTTTATCATACTGTGCAGCGCCAACACCTGAAACATTTATCTTTGCTTCATCCATTCTCTTTGTCATAACTGGTGCTAATGCAGCCAGCAATAATGACGCCACAAGAAGTGCCATCAACATTTCCACCAATGAAAACGCCGCGTGTTTTTTGAAAATATCAGTCAATGCCTGACCTGTCGGGGTGTTGTCCAAAGATTGGGTTTTTGCAACATCCTCTTTTAATCTTCCTTCGGCAAAAAAGCTTTTATGCTGCCGAAAACAATTTTGCCAAAATTGGCACAACAAAATTTCTTTCATTTCTGTAACCTTTTTTTACGATAAAACAATTTCAAATTAAATTTAGATAAAACAATTTCTTAATTAAAAATATAGCATATTAAATTTTCATTTTCAAATAATTTATTATAAAACGTTTGAAAAGCAGCCCAAAAACCTTATCTTGTAAGGGTTAAAAGCACATCCTGCGGGTAAACTTCGTTCAAAACACCCTTTGTTGCGGCAAGAATACAAAATTCAACGCTCTCGCCTTCTTGTATACCGAGGTCTTCAAAGGAAATTGCAATTTCAATTGTGTCACGATATGCATAATTTACCCTTTTTAGAAGCTGGGATATCCAAAGACCGCCGAAAGTTGATTTTGCAAGGTCTAAGGGAAGCATTTCCGTGTCGTTAAAAGAGAAAGACACTTCGTGTGTGAACTGGTTTTCAATAATCGGATAGATATTTTCTGTTTTGCTTACAGTTCTTACGGGGCTTAGAATGTTCTGGTTTTCACTTCTAAAATATAAGAAAATCTGGTTTCTTAAAAAATGTTTCGAATTTGTAATATTTTTTCTGTTTAATTCAAATTTAAAGTAAACATTTGTATCGTCACTGCCGTAATAAATTCCTTTTATGGTTTTTTCAGCGGAAAATGTCGGGCTGTCAGGGAGGAAGATATACCCTGCGTCTGCCCAATTATCGACACTGTCGTCGATAACGCCGTCAATAATGGGCGAAATTGATCTTTTCGGTTCTCTTACAGGTTTTCCTATGATTGAAATCAAAGGAATATCAAGATACCCCGGGTGCGGTTCATTTAGTATTTTGTATACATTTTTTAAGTGTGCCCTGAAAAGGTAATCGAATATGTGGTCATTTCCTGATTCGTTCGGCTCTCCGTACCACCAGAACCAATCGGAGCCCTGTGCAATAAAAATTTCCTGTTTTGCTTTATTAATCAATTCTTCTGCGGCGGCTTTTGCCTTCGGGTTTTTAGCCTCCGATAAAAGCCTTTTTTTAACTTCCTCAAGCTTTGTTCTTGTTTTATCAAGATAGAGCCACGCGACGTTTTTTGTGGGCTCTCCTATCCAGAGGTCAAAATTTCTGTTTATCCAGCTTCCTGACGATAATTCTTCAAGAAGAATGGGCTCTGATTTTTCCAAGAATTCACTTACAAGAACCGTTTCAAGGCTGGGGTCGTTTTCTATCAGGGAATAGAGAGTGTTTAAGAATTCTTCGCCGTCATTCGGATAGCTTTCCCAGCAGTTTTCCCCGTCCATTGCAATTGTTAAAAGGTGTTCTTCCTTTGGCGAATTTTCAAGTTTGTTTTGAATGGTTTTTATTTTTTCATAAAAATCATTTGCCGCAATTTCGCCTTCATAATTTCCGTATCCGAAACCTACAAGGTTTGCAAAGAAAGAATCCGCAAAAATTATGTTTGTTTTGGTGTCATCTTTTAATTTGTAGTTTGCACAAAGGTCGTAAGGGTCTTCAAGGTTTCCTTCAAAATCTCTTGTAAATTCTTTTTTAATTGAATTTGCAAGTATGCCTTCATCTGCAACCGTCCATCTTACATCAAGGTCGGATAAAAGTTCTATTGCTTTTTTGCTTATGCACTGTTCAGGGAGCCAGACGCCTTTAGGTCTTTTTCCGAAAAATTCTTCAAATTTATCAAGACTTTTTTTAGTTTGTTCAATGGCGTCTTCTTCCATCAATTTCGATTTTTCGGGAAGATTTTCAGAATATTGATATTTATCTTCATTAATGTCTAAAAGCAGAGGTAAAATTGGGTGATAGAAAGGGTTTGTGGAAATTTCAATCTTGTTTTGGTTTTGAAATTTTTTGTATAAATCGGGAAGTTTTTTGAAAATTTCAAGTTGGATGTTGAAAATTTCTTTCCTGTCTTCAAGTGTATAGCCCTGTTCTTTATCCATAAGCTTTGATAAATTAGGAAACATTTCAACGAATTTTTTATCTATCCAGCAAAGGGTAAAATTTGCCATGATATCAGCATATTCCTGATTATCAAAGGCATCTGTGCTGATATTTTCTTTTGAATATCTTTTATTGTAAAGGCTTGCATAATATGGCCTTTTTAAAATCATGTTGGCATAGTTTGCGTCAAAGAAGTGTTGAAGAATAAAATTTTTATCTTCAATATTAAGTGTGTCAACATCGCTTATTAAAAGTCTTGAGTGAATATCATGGTTTCCTTGCAGATATCTTTCGATTGAACCTACAAGAACGGGGGAAATATTAAAATTTAAACGGATATTTTTGAAATTTTCAATGCGCCAGAGCATGTCATAGTAATCTTTTGAACTATGAAGTCTCACCCAGGGCATTAAGAAATCTTCATTATAATTTTCCTGATAAATAGGCTGGTGAAAATGCCAGATGAATGCTATGTTTAACTTCTTTGTCATACAAATTTTATAAATTCCTATGGGAATTATAGCATGGTTTTTGCGGTTTTGGCGAATTTAAGTGCCAAAACCGCAAAACCGTTTTTAAAATGGTAGTTATGCCTGTATGTCCGCTTGTTTATCAGCTGTCTTTGGCATAAAAAGCTCCATAAAGCTGTTTATATCGACAGGTTTGCCGTATAAAAAGCCCTGTGCTATTTTACAACCTATGCTTCTTAAGAATTCAGCCTGTTCTTCAGTTTCTATACCTTCCGCAACGGTTGTCATATTAAGCTTGTTTGCCATTTCAATGATACTGCTTGTAACTATTTGACCTTTTTTATCCTGAATTGTGTCTTTAATAAAGCCTCTGTCAAGTTTTAGAACATCAATAGGCAGATTTCTTAACATATTTAAAGAAGAATATCCTGTTCCAAAATCGTCCATAGAAACCACAAAGCCAAGATCTTTTAAGGTATTTATTGTTTCCATGAAACGTTTTTCATCATTGAAACAAGCAGTTTCCGTTAATTCAAGTTCTAAGAATTTCGGGTCAATACCGTATTTTCTTGTAAGAAGAATTAATTCATCTATGAATTTATCGTTTTCCATATGAATTCTTGAAACGTTAACGGAAATCGGGAAGAGTTTTGCGCCTTCTTTTTTCCTCGCGCTTAAAAATTCACAAGCCTGTTTCCAAACGCATTTATCCAATTCAGTTACAAAACCGTTTTTTTCAAAAAGCGGAATAAAACTCATCGGCGGAATAAGGCCTTTTTCAGGGTGTATCCATCTTACAAGAGCTTCTGCGCCTGCGAGTTCTTTTGTTTGAAGGTCAAATTTTGGCTGCAGGTACATATGGAAATGGTTTGCAGCTAAAGCACCGTGCATTTCGTCTTCAATATTTTTTTCCTGCAAAAGCTGAGCTCTTAAATTATCATCATAAAATTTGCAGATTGATTTAACGTCACTGCCCAGGCTTCTTCTTGCTATGTTTGCCCTTTCGCACATTTGTTCTATTGAAATTGTACGGTCATTGATTAAATATATACCGAAAGAAAGTGCAAGTTTTGAATTTAAAAGTATTCCTGCAGTCTTTGCAATTTGTTGAATTGATTCGTTATTATAAATCGTAATGTCATCAATAACTTTATCGATGAAATATTTAGAGATAAATTCTTCTCTGTCATATTCATAAAGTACCATAAATGTTGAAGCATGGTCTCTAGCACAGGTGCTTTTGGGCAAAAGGTTTTTGTTTAATATTGCGTTGAAATCTTTTAAAATTTTATTTGCATTTTCAACACCGAAAAGTTCATTAATAGCTTTAAATTTTGTAATTTCCGCGCAAATCATTGCATAATTTTTATTCGGGTTATTATCAAGAAATTCGCGTGCTTTTATTAAAAACTTGTTTTTGTTGTCGCATTCTGTGATTTTATCTACAAATGCAATATCGTAAATAATGTTTTCATGACGTCTTAAAAGATTATTGCTGTAGTATAAAAGTGCAAGCAGCAATATACTGACAAATATAACTATAATTACAAGACCCGTTAAAAGTTTGTCTATATGAAGCATTAAGACATTTATGGGCACCATTGTCATAACATAGCGCTGGGGTGAATCTATCATTGCAAATGAAGCAATATATTTTTGTCCGTTATATCTGAATGTAAATGTGCCGTAGTCTTCTTCTGCGAGATAGCCCAAGATTTCTTCTTTTGTCTTTTTGATGAATTTTATATCGCGATTGAAGAAATTTTTCGCAGGGTTTTTATCTCTTGCAGGTTTTATCAGGAAATCTCCTTCTTTGTTTATAATATAAGAATATCCCTGTTTGTTATAGTTATTAAAACCTAAAATTTTAATATATTCATCGGCATAAATTTGCGCACCCAGAACGCCGCTGATTTTGCCGTCTTTTCCATGGACAGGCACTCCGAATTCATTTACATACCGTTGAGGAAATTCATCATTAAGTTTGGTTTCTGCAAAAACAGCCGTGCCGGATATAGCTCTTAAAAAACGTTCTTCCCCTGACCAATCGGAGGTTTGAAGTCTCCCCGTATCGTTTTGAAAACGTATTGTTTTCCCGTTCGGGTATGCAAAAACAAGCCTGTGGAAATCATAATCTGCGATGTGTGCCAAAAGAAAATCGGAGATTTCATCGTCATTATAATGTTGTGCGCTTGCTGCAAGTTTTGCGGATAGAATGTTCAGTTCGTTAATTGAAGATGTAATTCTGCCTCTTAAGTTTGAAGCAGCTTGCATCACGCTTTGTTCCAAATATTTTTCGGCGGAAACACGTTCTTTTGTAAGAATATGGTTTACAAAAACTATTGCAAGGATTACCATTGCAATAGTGATAATTTTTATTGCTGCATAAATTTTGACAATTTTTTGTTCTTTTTCTTTATAAAAATCTAAACTAAACAACTATAATCTCCTTTTTGGCACTATAGTTAAATCATACCTTTTTTAACGCTTTTAGGCAATAATTTTGAGGATGAATCATAGAAAAGAACTAAATTCACTCTGTTTGTTTTAATGGTGGAGTTTGGAGTATGCCAAGCACCGTGCTCTAAAATTTTGAAAATCGTAGAAATCCTTTCCCAACAATGGATTTGTTTGTGTACTAAAATCCAAAACACTGAATTAACAGGGAAAAAAGAGGGAAAATTTTACTAATGCTATAAAAGTTCGGTTGCGTTATATATTTGCGGCTCAATTTCAACCATTTTTTCTTTAGAGATTTTGTTAAATTTTTCTTGAAATGTTACTGCAAAAGTAAAATATAAAATGGCAGAACGTGTATATCGAAACATTTCCATAGTTATACTTTCCAAGTCGTTTTTTGTAATAACTTTTGCATAGTCATATTTATTATTCCATATTGAATGCGGATAATCAGCAATCCTAACCCAATTGTGTTCAAAATCATTTCTTAAAATTCTTAAACAGGATGCATTTGGGTTTGGGGCTTTCCAATTCTTTGTTTTATTTATATCAGTTAAATCACAAGAAAGCCAATATAAAGAATCAATAAACGGATTCTCTAAATGGCAGCATTTTTGTCGAATCCAACTTGAAGTAAATGAACATTTTTCATCATAAATCTCAAAATATTGATTTAAGAGCATTGCTAAACTATCCAGCACACTAAAACAAAGTTTAAATGCTATCTTGAAATTTTCAGTATTGGTTGAATAATCCACGAAATCCAATGTATCAATTAAATATAATTCATTTTCAAGCCAACTTGGATAAGCCGCATTTATAGCACAATATAATAAATATCGTGCTTTACAGTATCTGTTTTTAATGTCAGAAAAAGCCGAGCTAAAGAATGGACCCTCACCTGCTTCAATAATGTAATTGGGAAATTGTAGTATATCCTTAGCAGCCATCAGCGTATTTGTAATGTCGTTCATAGGATTTAAAAATAATAAGTTGTCAAGACACCAAATTCTATAGTTTAATTCTTCAGAGGTTTCGTAACAAATACCCTCAGACATTTTGTTGAATGACTTAAAATACCTTTGCATTTTCTCACCATATTTTAAAAAGTCTACAATGTCAGGTTTATGCCGAATATCATTTTTAATGCCTGGGTGTTGAATTTTATCCGAGTTTTGCCTTAAGGATTTTAAGAGCTTATATGCCATAAAATTATAATATTCAGAATGACTGGGATCATTTAAAAATTGGGATAACCATCTTAAAGTTAAAGCTCTTCTATATGGTGCAACAAAATTAGCATCGTTTGGCAAATTGAAATTATAATCAAAAGTCCAAAAATAATTGGCTTCAATAACCCTGCAAAAAGCATTAAGTGAATTAGCAGTATTTGTTTGAATTTCAAGCAAATTATTTGGGTATGAATTTTCGTTAATTTTTGATAGTGCTTTTCTTAAATAATTTAGTGCAAGTATATTATTTTCAGGAAATATGTTTTTACGCCAATTTCCGACAAATTCGT
This sequence comes from uncultured Vampirovibrio sp., assembly GCA_910578465.1. GTDB lineage: Bacteria > Cyanobacteriota > Vampirovibrionia > Gastranaerophilales > Gastranaerophilaceae > MGBC122484. The sequence continues at coordinate 9,258 of CAJTPW010000004.1, forward strand.
TTGTCAATTTAGCTTTTTCAGTATATAAATTTGATAAACAATACAAAATATGTGAGATAACAGTCTCATCATCATTATTTTGTTCCTCTAATTTTAAAAGATTTTCAATCGTTAAATCAATTTGTGCAATATCGCCAGATTCTATTGCTCTGTCGCATTCCTTTGCAAAATTATCAATTAAAGTTCTATCCATATAATATCTTCTTTATTTTGTTACACAAATTTTAAATTTACTATTAACTGCTAAAGTCTTTAACAATTAGGCTTTAATCAAACCTACCTTCTAAAAAAATTGATATGAGCACTTACTTTTTGTTTTATAGTTTGAAATAGCTAAACCATTTGATTTTGTGATAGTTAAACTGCTTCATTTTCAAATTTTACATTGATCTTTATTTTATCAATTATAACATACACAAAACACTTAATATAAAAATAAATAATATAACAGACAGGAGCTAAAAGCTTAGTTACGGCAGGATGTTGTTCAAACTTAATTAATAGTCTTTGAAATCTTGCTATGCAATTCGTTGCACAATAAATCATTCAATACGATGCCGTTTTTGCTTGTTTCTTTGAGTTTAAAAATACCTGTCAAATTATTTATACAAACAATTTCTCTTATAATATGACTTTTGCTAATCCCAAGTTCTTTTGCCAATGTTTTATAATTAGAAAAATCAGGATGTTCCAAATAATAGTCTAAAATCTTTGCCTGAAGTTCATTTATATAAAAGCATTTTCTGCTCAATTCCAATTTATATTCAATATTTTGAACTTCATCATATTGTGTTATTGTTTTATTCTCTTCTTTTCTCTTTCTTCGTCTTAATTTTTTATCACGCTGTTTTTGTCTTATATATGATAGTTTTAACGATTTGGTTAAAACATCTGAGATTGCTTTTGAATATTCATTATTACCCGTCTGGTAGTCAATCATATTCAGGTAATTATAAAAACATTCTGCTTTTTCAGGATATTTTTCAAGGAATTCGTTTATTAAAACATTTCCTTTTAATCCATTGCAGTTTTTACAACATATAACCACATTATTGGTTTCAGTTATGCCGCCCGAGCATCTTGGAATAATATGGTCATTAGTTCTTTCATTCATCAGCATAACTTTATTGCAGTAAGCACAAATTGAACTCAAATATTTTAGTTTCTGCAAATTTAACATATTTTAAAATCACCCGTGCTTAATTTACCTGAATTATATCACAATATTATCAAATAACGATCTTGTTTTATTGGCAATTTAATGGCATAATAAAGGCATATTATTGGAGGCTTAATAAAACTTTTATGAAAACTTTCAAATTTAATCCGCAATATACGATTACTGCATCGATCGCAAACAACATACTTAAAATAGAACAAATTAAAGAACGGATTAAAAATCTGCCTGTTACACCGCATTTAATGGCAAGTTTAAGAGAAAGTGCCAAGCTTTCAACAACTCATTATTCTACCCAAATTGAGGGAAATAGATTAACACAGGAACAAGTCATAGATATTATTAAAAATAAAAAAGCTATTCCGCAAAGGAAACGCGATGAAAAGGAAATAAAAGGCTATTATAAAGCAATTCATTATGTTGAAAAATTAGCCTCAAAAAAATCTCAAATTTCAGAGGCTGAAATAAAGAAAATCCATGCTTTGGTTGAAAGCGAAAATAATACAGATTACAGAAGTGGTCAAAATGTTATTAAAGATAGTTTAACAGGTGAAATTGTTTATATGCCGCCTGAAGCCAAGAATGTACCTGAATTAATGAAAGATTTTATATATTGGCTAAATAATGATAAAGAAACCCCAATATTGATTAAGGCTGCGATTGCACATTATCAATATGTAACAATTCACCCTTATTATGATGGTAATGGCAGAAGTGCAAGACTTTTAACCACTCTTGTTCTTCATAAAAACGGATATGACTTAAAAGGCATTTATTCATTGGAAGAATATTATGCAAGAGATTTAAAAGGATATTACGATGCTATAACCATAGGACCTTCGCATAATTACTATTTAGGCAGGGCTGAAGCTGATATTACAAAGTGGATAGAATATTTTATAAAAGGCGTAAAAGAATCTTTTGAAAATGTATATAAAAAAGCACAAAAAGAATCTGGCACAAAAGATTTAACGCCAATATTGCGTGAATTGGATGTAAAACAAAGAAAGATTTTGCAACTTTTTGAAACCCAAAAAACAATTACATCAAATGATATTGCAGAATTTTTTAATTTTGCTCCTCGTACAGCAAGAAAACTTGCTCAAGATTGGGTTGAAGAAGGGTTTTTAATAATGACTAATCATTCCAAAAAAGCACGTAAGTATCAATTAAGTGATGAGTTGGAAAAGAAGCTGTACAATTAAATTGGAATAATTTTATTTGTCTTTTGGAAATTTGTTAAATCACTAGCATATGTTCTTTGTTTGCATAATAAAGTGCAAGTTATAAGCTTTAATCTCCCCCCCTTTTTTTTTAAAACGCAAAAACAAAATTTATTATTCATTAAGAGAATATTATCAATTCGTCTACCAATTCTTGGGATTGCATATTCAAAAATAATGCTGCCGTCTTTAATATCTTTTAATTGATTTTTTGTAGTCTGATTTGTTCTAACCAAACATTTTATGTTTGAAAGCGACATCAAATAAATTGTATCTTGGTAATAATGCCTAATATTTCATCTTCATTTTGGTTTGAAAATTTTTAAATAGTATTTTAAAAATACTTTGTCATAAACATAGTTTGTTGTTTTAAAAGTAATTATTATTGAGAATCAAATAAATATCACTAGTTAAAAAAACATGGCGCCATGTTTTTTGTTTTATGGTATCATTATTTCAAAAAAGGAGAAAATATGGATAAAATTATTATTAAAAATAAAGGTAAAATTATTGAATCATTAAATGATCTAACAATATATGACGTAAATTATAATACTCTCCAAGTTCCCGTCCATGTTTTGTGCAATGATGAACGATATGTTATTCATCCGGTATTTCAAAGGCATTTTGTATGGAATAAAGAACAAAAAAGTGAACTCATAAAATCCATTTTAAGAGGTATGCCTATACCCAATATATATACATATTTAGAGCATGATAGTGACAAAGAATTGGTAATTGATGGTCAACAAAGGCTTACCACAATTAAAAAATTTATAAATGATAAACTTAAACTTTCTGGTCCAAAAAATGATAATTTAACAGGGTTTGATTTTTTTATGCTACCCGATAATTTAAAAAATCGCATAATGAATTACAAATTGAGCATCACACAGATAAATAATTTAAATAATGAAAGAATTTTATTTGATATTTATAGAAGATTTAATAGCGGGGCAACAAAATTAAGTCCTCAAGAGTTAAGACATTGTGTTTGTCAGGGCAAATTCAATTCTTTAATACAGGAATTAGCAAAATATGAACCATTCAAAAAATGCTTTGAAACTAAAGAAATTGACAGAATGGAAAAGGAAGAATATATTTTAAGATTCTTTACCTTATATGAAGATTTTGGTAATTACCATGCCAATATGAATGATGTTTTAAACAAATATGCAGAGAAGAAAATGGATATGAACAGCCTCTCGGACGAAATGTTTACAGTTCAAACTAAAGACATAGTTCTTAAATTTAAAAAATCAGTGGATATGTGTGTAGCAGTATTTGGTAATAATGCTTTTAAAAACTGCGATAATAAAAATAGGGCGCATAAGATTAATTATAAATCGCTATCGAAATCTGTTTATGATATGCAAATGCTTGGTTTTGCAGATTTTGATTCAGATTTAATAATAAGACACAAAGATAATATAAAGCAAAGATATGAGCATTTGGTTTTAAATGATGAAAATATGCGACCGTTTTATAAAAAAGCAAGTAAAAAAGCTACAATATTTAGAATTAACGAATGGAAAAAAGAAATTGCTCAAATTGTAAACTTATAATTAATATTTTAAGCAATGAAATAAGGTTACCAATGATTTCAAAAAACATCTGTAAATTTTGCGGACAAGAAAAGAAATTAATAAAAGCGCATATAATCCCTAGGAATTTTTATCTTAATTATAAAAATGAGAAATATTTGGGTGTTGATTCAATATCTGGAAAATTTACGATTCAACAAAGTGGTGCCTACGATAAAAATATTCTATGTGAGGATTGCGATGGAAAAATATTAGGTGAATTCGATAAGGAAGGTTACAGAATATTATTTAGTGAAGTTTATAAACATATTTTATATAGTGATAAAAATACAAAGATATATTATTTAACTTCTGAAAATTATAATTATGAATATTTAAGAAAATTTTTCATTTCAATATTGTGGAGAGCTTCAATTTCAAATGTAAGAGAATTGGATGATGTTCATTTAGGAAAATATGAGAACATAGCTCTTAAAATATTAAAGGGTGAAGAAAAATACAAAGATTTATTTAAAACATATATTTTTAAATATCCGAACAACGAGGATTTTAACAGATTTGTATTTATTGCAAAGAGTAAAATAGGCAATCACAATGCATATGTAATTAATATGGCTGGATATTCTATTAATATAATTATAAATGGCAATAATCATCCATATGATAACATATATCAAATGAGAGATATGCTAATAGATGATAAATATTTTTGTATTGTAGAAAGTAATGAATTGTATGAACGTCATTATTACAATGCAAGCTTAAAGATGCAAGAAATGTGGCAAAAAGGATTTAAACCACCATTTGCTTCTAAATTGTAAAATAAAAAGAGAGGAACAATTTTTAAGTAAGCTGTTATAAAAATCACAAGTTACTTGCTGATTGTTCTATGCGCCCATCTATAACAATTATTTTTGCATTCAAGTTTAGTTTCTCTTTTATTTTGGAAAGTTCAGAAAATATTACTTGAGACTGTTTGGTTTTGTGTACATTTATGCAGATAAAATATGCAGCCTTAACGTTGTCTGTACATTCTTTGTATCTTTCCAATTGCTTAACCAATCCATCTTTAAGCTTTTTGTTGGTAGAGAGTTTAAATTCAGCGAGCACTCTGAGTTTACTACCATTTGAAAAGTAAAAATCTACAGGACCGCTACCCGTTTCTTTTTCTGGGATAACATCAATATTACAGATAGATAGAATCTCGTTAATAAAAGTATGAAAGACTTGCTGCCATGCTGTTTCAGGTTTGTATTCATGTTCATTTTTCCATAATAATTCTCTTTTTAATTTGTTGTTGTGTTGAATAAATTTTTCAAAACGTTTAATAATATATTCAATAATTTTCAAATTGTCATGATTTTTTGTAATCTTAATATCTGTTTTAATTTCATCAAAGAATTGTAATAGGCGTTCTCGGACTAAATAACCCCTTGGATCACCTTGAAAATCGTAAGCCGTTCCTTCAATCGTCTTTATGTGTTCAATGATTTGCATTACTATATCGGAATTTTCTTTTAATATTTCATTAATTCGGGATTGTTTTTCTGCTTTTTTTAGATCAGATTTTATAATATTAGATATTTTATCGTTTATTTCTAATCTTATGGTATCATTTTCATTTATAAAACCTTCAAATATGTCTTCAAAGTCAGCATCTTTGGGTAAATCTGTTAAAATATCACGCGCAATAAACAATATTGGGAAATTGCGCTTTTCTGTTGCATTTGGATGCTTAGGTAATCGGTAAACCTTATCGCCCAACCAATATTGTTGTATAGGTAGCTTTAAATCTTTTGTTATAGATTCAGTAAATTCATGAATTTCTTTTAGTATTATATTTGAAGTTATATCCCCAATATAATCTGCGCCAACTCCTTCTGATAATAAACCCAACAGAGAAAAAACTTCGGCACCAATATCAGGAAATAAGCGGTACATATTTATCGCATTATCAATTATTAATTTGGCAATATTTTTCTCAACTCCCTGACCATTGGTATTATTTTTAGAATATCCAAGGCATAAACCAGCCGGTTCTTTTGCTGTCAAAAGACCCATTATCGTAGTGGCAGCTTTTTTTGGTCATTTGGTTTTTCAAGTTTCAAATAGGCTCTAATTTTTTTAGCCAAATTTTTATAAAAATCATTATATGTTTTTGAAGCGTTCTGAAAAATTTTATGTTTTGATGTTTTTAACAAACGTGGATCGACAAATAATGGTACATCGCTGTTTATTGTTGGGTTTAACACGCCCCGTTCACTAAGTTCTTCGGGATTAATATTCATTATTTCTGCATATGTTATTATTCTTTTTCTCATCTATTATTCATCCTCCACCAGTTTTTGTTTCCATATTTTTGATTTTGTTTGTTATACAAGGCTGTATTCTGTTTTATTCTATTTTTTTAACTTTGCAATAATTAGGAAAAATATTTGCAGGTTTTTATAGTGGTGATAACGAAATTTTTTAATTAAAAGTTAATTTACTTTCGCTTTCTTCTCAATCTGTTTTTGGGTTTTTTTGACACTTTCTAAGAAATGCTTTTCAACTTCAGAAAGCTCATCTTTTATTGTTTCTTTATATTTTGTAAATTCTCTTAAGGCTTTATTGTCAGCTTCCAGTTTTGAAATTGTGCCCAGATTATCTAAAAGTTCACTTCCTGTCATCTTAATAAAATCATCAAGTTTTAAAATCCAATCTTTCATATGCATTGGAATTTGTCTTATGGCCTGTAATTCCGCAAATTCAAGATAAGCAGAGGTTATTCTGTTTAAAATATTCAATTCTTTTCCATCCAGATAATTTTTTGCAACCGTTACCTCATCCTTTTTTGGATGGTTGCCTTTAAAAACAGTTAAACCCATATTATCTTTTGTGCTATCTGCTCTTAAATAAATAATTTCAGCTGCTGTTGGCCATGGGCTGCAAAGTGCATTTTATTTTGTACAACCTTAAAAAACATCTTTGTTTCATCCGAATTTGGATTATAATCCATGCTTGTTGCATAAATGTCCAATATTTGGCGATAAAAACCTTTTCAGATGAGCGAATATCTCTAATGCGCTCTAAAAGCTCTTTCCAATATCCGCCACCGCCTGATTGTTTTAATAAATCATCATTTAGAGCAAAACCTTTTTTCATATATTCTTTTAAAACATTTGTTGCCCAAATTCTAAATTGGGTACCTCTTAAAGATTTAACGCGATAGCCGACAGATATAATGACATCGAGACAATAATGTTTTGTATTATAGTTTTTACCATCTTGAGCAGTTGTCAAGAAATCTTTGACAACTGAATTTTCATCAAGTTCGCCTTCTTCAAAAATATTTTTGATATGAGCGCTTACATTTTGTTTTGTAGTTTGAAATAGTTGGACCATTTGATTTTGAGATAACCAAACGGTTTCGTTTTCAAATTTTACATCAATTTTTGTTTTTCCATCCTGGGTTTGATATATTATAATCCCATTTTCCATTACATTTTTCCTTGGTTTTCAACAATTATAACACATGCTTTGTATGAAATTTAATGTGATTAATACAAAAAATAAGAGTTTCTATGATAAAATCAGGATAAGGAGCTTCTATGAAAAAGATTTTGCTGGTTTTGTATTTTTGTTTTAATCTTACATTATCTGTTTTTGCAACAGATTGGAAACAAATAGATGATAAGTTATATATAGACATAGATAGTATTGAGTCCTATTCTGAAAGATATGAAACCGGAAATACAAGAAAGTTTTCTTTCTGGATTAAAAGTTTAAATGATAGCAGTTCTTATTTTACAAAAATAGAGAAAGCTTATAACAAGAAGATCTGGTACTTGCTATCAAAGAATATCGTAGATTGTAACGAAAAAATGATAGCAAATAAAAGCTTTGTTATTTATGACTTAAAATCACAAGTTATTGATAGCAATGAAGAATATATATACCCCGGTTCTTGGAATAGTATCGTTCCTGATTCCATTGGAGAATTATATTATTCCAATATTTGTACTTTTGAACCGGTTTCTAAAATATCTGTTCCAAAATTGTCAAATTTAAACAATGAAAATGGAAAACCAATAAATTGGGGACCATATATGCACAATCTTGAAAAACGCATTAAAAGAAATTGGAATCCCCCCAAAGATAATGCGTCAAAGCGTTCGGTTGTTATTTTTAGAATTGGCAGAGATGGCAGGCTTTTATCAATAAAAATAGTAAAAAGCTCAGGCTCTGTTTCAACAGATGATGCAGCAAAAGCTGCTATTGAAATGACTGCACCATTTGCACCACTACCTGTTGAATTTGAAGGTAATAGCATAGATGTAGAATTTACTTTTGATTATAATGTCTTTGGAAGTTTTGGCAGGAATAAAATATTGTAATTCATTATTTGCTATTTTATTTTGGAATACCGATAATATTTTGATGTGTTGTTACGAACAAATCTTTAAAGGTAAGCAAAACCCTGATTTAACAGTTGAAAAACTTTGTGAAATTGGGGATAAGAACCTAAAATTATTATCAGCATAGAATTAAAAACTTAAAACAAAACAAAAAGCCCTCATACAAAGGGCTTTACTTTTTTCTTGAATATCTAATCTTTAAAACATCCAAAAATGGACATCTCTAAACTATAAAAACAAAAACCAACTGCAAAAGGTGCAATTTGGCTCTCTTTTAAAATAATATTTGTCTCTAAATTCAGCTAAAGCCCGCTGTAATTTAACATATAGAACAAGATTAAATTAACTATGAGATGGAGATGTTGTTTGAATAAACAAATTCAATGCCTTATTTTATGATAAACTATATAGGAGAATAGCACTTTAATGGGTTTAAGTTATGGAGATTATATAAATTGTCAAATCCTACAAGGCAACATTATATCCCCCGAGTTTATTTAAAAAATTTCACTAATGAAAATGATAAAGTATGGGTTTATGATAAACATGAGCAAAGTCTTAAAGAGCTATCGACAAAGGATACTACATTAGAAAAGAATTTATATACAATTACTGATACTGAAGGTAATAAAGATTTTTCAATTGAAAAATCTTTTAGTGAAGTTGAATCGGCTACAGGTCCCATAATTTCAAAAGTTATAAAACAAGAAACTATTACATTGAAAGAAAAAGCCCAATTATCATTGTTTATAGCATTGTTAGAAAATCGCACCGTATTAGCTCTTGAAGAAAATAATAAAACATCGAGCGAGATATTAACCTGGGCAAAAAATATGAGATTGTATAATGGAGATTTTGACCATATTATTGAAAAAATGGGTTGTTCAAGAGAAGAAGCAATTGAAAAGATTAAAAATGCAAAAGTTAGTTTCAATAAAGCTACAAATCTCACGACATTAATTGATATAGCAAATACTATAGCTCAAAATTATTCAATGATGGAATGGCGTATGTTTTACGCTAAAAACAGTAATTTTTTAACATCAGACAATCCACTATTTTTGTTACCTGAAAAAATAGATAATAATTACGGATACGGAATATTAACTCCAGGGGTAAATAAAATAATTCCAATATCATCCAAAACATTACTATGTATTGGCGATATTGGAATTATTGCAGTTCATGGTTTAAATATGGGAGACAAACAACGGATAAGACAATTAAATATTTTAACGTATTTAAATGCAAAACGGTTTGTAATAGCAAATAACAAAGGCTTAATAGAAAATATTGTTAAACGAGTAGAATCAAAGATTTTATAAACCTAGTTGACAAATGGATAAAAATGGATATAATTGGATATAGATAAAAATTAAATGGATATTCAATTATGATTAAAACTGATGATATAAAAATTACAAACCAAATATTGTCAATAGTTTCAGAGATTGACGAATTTAAAATTACTTGGAAATTATTGGGTAAAATGGCTCCTGAAAGATTAAAGAGCCTAAAAAAAGTTGCTACGATTGAAAGTGTCGGTTCTTCAAATCGTATTGAAGGCAACAAGTTATCAGATAATGAAGTTGAAAAGCTGCTTTCATCAATCAATAAACAATCTTTTGCTACAAGAGATGAACAGGAAGTTGCAGGATATGCAAAACTAATGGATGCAATTTTTGCTGATTGGGAAGTTATTCCGTTATCAGAAAATTATATTAAACAATTGCATAAAATTTTGCTACAATTTTCATCAAAAGATGAGAGACACAAAGGTGAATATAAAAAAATATCTAATGCGGTAGCAGCATATTCTCCAGAAGGTAAAGAATTAGGTATTGTTTTTGAAACGGCAACACCTTTTGAAACTCCGATCAGGATGGAAGAATTAGTTGATTGGACAAGAAAAAATCTTGAAGACAAATTCTTTCACCCGTTAATCGTTATTGCGGTATTTATTGTAGAATTTCTTGCAATACACCCGTTCGAAGATGGAAACGGCAGATTATCAAGAGCATTGACTTGTCTATTATTGCTTAAAGCCGGATATTCCTATGTACCATATAGTTCTATGGAAGCTGTAATAGAAGATAATAAAGAAGGTTATTATAGAGCTTTAAGACAAACTCAAACGACCTTAAAAAATGAAAAAATAGATTTTGAACCTTGGTTGGATTTTTTCTTAAAAACATTACAAAAACAAAAAATTAGACTTGAATACAAAATAAATAATGAAGAAAAACAATCAACCAATAATGGTGATTATACTGAATTAGAAGAACAAATTATTTCATATTTTAAATCTGAAAATAATGGTACAACTGCAAAAATTGTTGAATATACAAAAGCTAATCGGAATACTGTAAAAAAAGCTCTACAAAGTTTAGTAACAAAGGATATATTATTGTTGCATTCTAAAGGTCGTGGTGCTTGGTATTCTAAAAAATAAGTTTATCCTAAAAATGTATAATAACCTTCTTTACATTCTTCCCATAAGCAATATTCGTGCTAATATAGAAATGTTAAAGAGGGTTAGAGTATGGCATTAAAATTGGAAGTTCAGGTTGAAGGTAATAAAATATATTCTCCATTACGAGATAAGTGGCTTGTATTAACTCCGGAAGAGCAAGTAAGACAGAGTTATATATGCCGTCTTGTTAATGTTTATGGCTACGACCTTGAACAAATGGACGAAGAATTAAAAGTCAACAACTCTCACCGTGGTCAAGGCAAGGCTAGAGCCGATATTGTAATTTGGAAATCAAAAGAAGATAAAAAGAAGAATAAAGCTGCTTTTATAGTTGTTGAATGTAAGGCTGAAACGGTAAAAATTAGACAAGAAGATTATTATCAAGGTGCAAATTATGCAGCATGGTCAGGTGCAAGTTTCTTTGTAACAACGAATGAAAAAGAGACTAAATTCTTCCGTGTTGATAAAGATTCTATGCCAAAAGATCTTGATGAAATTATAGATATTCCTAATGCTTCAATTATTAATGACCAAAAGAAAGTCGATAAATTGCTTTCTCAAACGAAGGCTTTTTCAAGAGATGAGTTTGCTAAACTGCTTCAAAAATGCCATAACATTATAAGGAATAATGACAAATTATCTCCGGAAGCTGCATTTGATGAAATCAGTAAAATTTTGTTCATGAAAATAAGATATGAAAGAAATCCTGATGAAGAAGTTTTATTTTCCTTAGAAAAGTTTCAAAGAGATGAACAACAGTTTGAAAAAAATATAAAAAAGCATTTACCGGCAGAAGCCCAAATTCCTTATATGCAATATTTGTTTAAAGCGACAAAAGATGAATTCGCTGAAGATAAACTATTTGATTCTTATGAAACAATCAAAATTAAGCAATATAGCTTTGAACAAATTGTTAAAGAATTAGAAAAATACAATTTATCAGCAACATCTGATGATGTTAAAGGTATAGCATTTGAACATTTCTTAGGAACAACTTTTAGGGGTGAATTAGGACAATTCTTCACTCCTCGTACGATAGTAGATTTTATGGTAGAAGTTCTTGACCCTCAAGAAGGTGAAACAATATGCGACCCGACTTGTGGTTCCGGCGGATTTTTAATTAAATCTTTTGAATATGTAAGAGATAAAATTGAAAAAGACGTTGAAAACTATAAAAAAGAATTAAAGGCTCAACTATTTGATGAAAAATATGAAAAACTTTCTGAAAAAGAACAGTTAGAAATTAATGAGAAATACAGCAATATCTTGAAAAAATTAAATTCAGATATTAATGTGCCAAATAAATCGTATTCAAAGCAAACTGAAGCAGAAAAAAATAGAAGAATTTCAAAACTTTCCTCTAGCTGTATTTATGGAACGGATGCCAACCCTCGTATGGCAAGAACTTCAAAGATGAATATGATAATGCACGGTGATGGACATGGTGGAGTTCATCATCACGATGGTTTGATAAACGTGAATGGAATTTTTGAAAACAGATTTGATGTAATCTTAACCAATCCGCCTTTTGGTGCAAGAATTGAAAAAGATTACAAATTAAGTGAAACTGATCGTTTCTATGATGAAGAAAAACTAAAAGAATATGAGAAACGCTATGGTGATGATTGTATTAAGCAAATCAAGGAACTAAATAAAGCTATTGATGGTGGTCAAAAGATTCTTGATAGATTCGATTTAGGTAAAGTCAGTGGTTTAACCGAAGTTCTATTTATGGAAAGATGTTTAAAACTTCTTAAACCGGGCGGAAGAATGGGAATTGTTTTACCTGAAGGTGTATTAAATAATTCTAACCTGCAAAAAGTAAGAGATTATTTTGAATCTGAAGCAAAAATTATACTAATTACTTCAATACCGCAGGATGTATTTATTGCCTCCGGTGCAACAATTAAACCTAGTCTATTATTTTTTAAACGCTTTACAGAAGAAGAAAGAAAACAATATGCTGATGCAAAAAATAGAGCAGCAAAAGCTGTAGACAAAGAATTTGAACCGCAAGTAAAAGAAATTGAAATAAAATATGCTAATGATAAAAAAGCTAAAACTAAAGCATTAAAAGAGATTGAAGTAAAAAAAGAAACTGAAATCAAAGAAAAAACTAAGGAACTCTTTAACTATGAAATTCCAATTGTTCAAGTCGAACAAGCCGGGATTACAACAACAGGTGCAAAATGCGAAAATGAGCTTGAAGATGTAGCTGTAGAATTTAAAAATTACAGAGATTTAAAAGGTTTGTGGACGGTTAATAAACCTAATATTTCTTATAAAATAAGCGGAGAAGAATTAGTTAGAATAACTAACGGTGTAGAAGAGGTTATTGATGAATAATGTAGCTTATCCACACCTTAAATTTATCAATTTTTCGAATCTCTTTTTGTGGGATTTTAAACGTTATGCTTCAAATAATATTTCTTCAACGAAATATAATGTAGTTAAGTTGTCAGATTACATTCAGGAAGAAAACATAAAAATTAAACCATTTGAAAATCCTGATGATAACTATGAAATATTAGGAGTAAATAATAAAACAGGATTATTTGATGCTTATATTGAAAAAGGAAGTAAAATAAATCAACCATATAAAGTTGTAAAAGATGGATTTCTTGCATACAATCCATATCGTGTTAACGTTGGTTCTATTGGCTTAAAAACCGAACAACAAAAATATAAGTATATAAGTCCTGCTTATGTTGTTTTTAGCTGCAAAAAAGGATTGTTACCTGAATTTCTATATATACTATTTAGAACAAATAAGTTTAATGAATTAATTAGAGAAAATACAACAGGCTCGGTAAGGCAGACATTATCGTTTACATCAATGGGTAATATTAAAATCCCTTTGCCCTCTGAAAACGAGCAGAAGCAATTAATCAAATTATATAAGCAGGTAGAAAATCAAGCACAAGAAAATATTAATCTTGCAACTAAATGTAAGGAAAAAATTGTAAATATTTTATTTTCAGAACTTGGATTAAAGCTAAATGATTATAGTAAATCTAATAAAACATTAATGTTCACTAATTTTAGAAATCTAAAACGTTGGGATTATGAATATAACAGATTCTTTTCTCAAAATATAATAGATTTTGGAAATAAATATAAAACTGTAAGATTTGGCAGTTGTGTTAATTTATATCAATATGGAACTTCTAATAAAGCTTCTAAAGCAAAAGCCGGCTATCCAGTTCTAAGAATGAATAATATTATTGATGGAGCATTGAATATATCAGATCTAAAATATATAAATACATTAAAAGAAAGCGAAATTAAAAATTTAAAACTTGAGAAAGGTGATTTAATTTTTAATAGAACAAATAGTAAAGAATTGGTCGGTAAAATGTGTGTTTTTGATAAAGATGAGACCTATATTTTTGCTTCTTATTTAATTAAAGTAAAATTAGATACTAATAAAATAAACCCTTATTATGTAAATTATTTATTTAATTCGCCTATATTGAGGACACAAATAGATGCAACAAGTAGACAAGTTACAGGGCAGGCTAATATAAATACTGATGAACTAAGTAATTTTCTTATTCCTCTACCACCGTTAAATATACAAAATGAACTTGTAAGTAAATTAAACAAGATTCGTTTGGAATGTGATAAATTACAGATGGATGCTATAAATAGTAAAACTAATTCTCGCAATGTTTTTGAGGAGGTGCTATTTAAATAATGGATAAACAAACTCTTCGATATACTTATCTTACATATTTTGCAGGTCAATATGCAAAAAAAGAAGACATGGATTATGAAGCATTAGTCGAAATGGCGGGGGACAATTATGAACTTTGCACAGAAGTTATATCTGAATTGGTGAAAGAAGGATTAGTAGAAGGAATAGAACTTATAGAAACTAAAGCTGGTTATGCAGTTGGTCAATATCAAGGGAAATTAAAACTAACAACAGAAGGTATAAAAGAAATTTTAAATTTATTTCCTGAAGAAAAAAAAGAAATAATTAATGATATAAAATCTAATATTGAGAATCAAAAACATAAGGAAGTATCTCTCGAAGACATAATTAATAAAGAGAATGAGAGAATATCAAAATTATCAAAAAAGGAAAAAGTCAAAGAAATAAAAGAAAAAATACTTTTATTGTTTTGGGATTATAACATCAATACTCATAACTATAACGAAGGGAAAATATTACATTCAGAAATAAAATCAAAAATAAGAAAAATTGTTCAGCATTACTATGATGGTGCAATATCAACACTATCAAAAGAAGCAATAAACGAATTAAGATTAGAAGACTACATTAAATATAGATATGAAGACAAAAATTCAGAAATACAAATAAATACTTTACTTACTCCTAAAGGCATAGCACATATAAAAAATGAAAAAGCAAAGAAAGAATCTGAACTGAAAGATTATATAGAAAAAAATAACATTAAAATTCCTAATGAAGTTTTTAAAATACAAAATATTTTAACTGATATTTATGCCAAAACAAATACTGAACAATTGCAAGTTGCTGCTGAAGTGATGCAAAACCCTGGTACACAAGCCGCAATGAAAGCTCTTGAAAATGCTCAAATAAATCATATAATGCAAAGTATAAACAAATATTGCTCTCCGCTTTATAATGAAAGTTTTTTAAGCAATTATGATAAATTAGTAAATTCAATAAATAATTCTGCAAAAGCAATACAAAATAGCTTTAATTCTGATAAAAAAAGTTTGTCTGAAATAATGAATGATCCGCCTTCTAATTTGTATAAAGAATTAACAAAAGAACCTGATAATAAACAAATATTTACATTTGAAGGGATTTTAGGTCAAAACTGCGGGGAAGTAATTACTTCTACAAAGCAAGATCCAATAAGAATTCAAAAAAGAGGCTTTAAAGTTAAAAACGGGATAACTGTATTAAGAGGTTTTGCAAAATCTGCTGATATTGCAGCTTGTTCTCAAGCAGATAATAATTATCAGAGAGATAAAAACTTAAAGCATGTTAGTGCCTTGACTGAATTCATGAAGAAAATGAAATCCTCCGCTAAATATCTTCCAGAAGTAACATTAGTTGCACGTGGGTATAACTCATTACAACCGATTGCAATATCTGGCAACTTAAACGAAACTCAGAAGGGTGAAATTGAAAATTTAGATTATTATAGGTTATCTGTAAATAAGGATCAACTATATCGAATAGATGGGAATCATAGACTTGAAGCAATAAAAGATGATAATTATTACATTCCGTTCTCTATTATAGTTTGGGATAAGTCATCTATAAGTGAAGATGATGAAGCTTTTTTATTTTATTTCTTAAACTCAAAATCAAAAAAATTAACCTCGGAAGAGAATTTAAAGGGTTTAGTAAATGCTAAAAATTGGACAGATCATGAATTAGAAACTGCAAATGTCATACTTCCATACATAAAATATTTCAAAGAAAATTTTGAAGGACACACTTTATTCAATAAAGAATACTATAAAAACAGTCAAGGAAACGAAAATGCTAAAACTCAAATTCTGAATGTGTTAGAATTGATTTTAAAAGAATCAGATAAAGACTGTTTACCTTTTGATAAGAAAACTTTTGGTGATTATATTAATAAATCTCAGGAAATTTTATCCCAAAGAGATCGATTTAAATATTTAAGAGAAAATTTCAGGTGTTTTCCACAATTTGTATTTTATACTTTATACCAACATAAGGGTGATACTGAAACATCTATAAGATTCATTAATGAAGTAAACAAATGGGCAGAATATTATAAACACGATTCAAATTCTTTTATACAACCTAATAAAATGTTTCATAATGCATCAAAGCAGTTAGATCGTAAAATAAATATTTTTGTAGCAATGCCATATTATGATAAAACGACAGTCGAACAATTTAACAAAACATTAGAATCTCTTATTGAAGAAATGAAACAGGAAGATGAATTATTGAAAGATAAATTAAATCTTTATCCTATTATGACATATAAAGCCGAGAGCACTGATATACTAACAAATATGGATAAACAAATAGGGGAATGTGATATTTTTATAGCAGATATATCAAACCATGGAAAAAATAAGGTAAATCCTAATGTAATGTTTGAGTTAGGCAGAGTCTATGATAAAAAGAAATTTTTATTAATTAGAAATAAAGATAACAAGGTATCAAATAGTGCTTTTGACATACAACATATTGATTATATTCCTATAGATTATGGTATGGGATTTGATACTTCAATGAAAGAAAATTTAAAACCGAGAATAATGAATATTATTAAAAATATAATAGGTTTTTGTTAACAAACTTGATTTAATTCTGACTTTGAGTGATGAATACGACACGATAAAGGAGGTCGCATGGAAAAAGTCGGATTAAATATTACGCCAAAGGAGTTTAAGCAATTAAGCAAATGGTCAGAGAATATTTATAACACAGCGGTTGTTATTGATTATTTTGTTGCAAATCAACCGGAGATTGAAGAATGCTATAATCTTGCGCCGGTAGTTAAGCACCTAGGCAATGATGCTGATGTTTTAAATGCATTCTTTATAGATCACGAAAAAGATGTTGAAAATTTAAATGCCGTTTAAAAGGTGTTTAAAAGCTGTTTAAATAGCGTTCAAAATTATTATGTCCAAATGATACGATTTTAGACGCATACACTTGATGTTTCTCGCTAAAAGAGTAATGAATGGTGTAGCTTGAAAGGAGGTTGATATGGTCGAAAAAGATTATATGTTATACGGAACAAAGATTTTGAATTTAAAAACACAAGAAATCGGCTTGCTGATTTGCCTATGGGAAAACAAATTTGCTGACAAAACCGTAGATTTTGCAACCTGTGTGGATAAAACCGGCAAGCGGTATAACATTGAGCTTGATAATATAAGAGGGTTTGAAGATGATTTTGAAAAATAAATTAACGAAAGAAACACTAGATATTCCGTATTCTGAATTCAGAAAAAAGTTTGCAAAAGAAATTCAGGATGCGTTTGAAAGTTATCGCAAAACACAATTAAATAAATACTCTTGGAACTTCAAAGATGATAATTCTTTGGAGTTTAATTTTTATTTTGAACTCCATTGGAACTTTAATCATTTTGGAAATAGCAACTGGTATATTGAAAAATTATAACAAATTCATTTACTAGTATATTCTACCCACAGGAGCATTTTCCATTTCGTAATCACGATAATTAAGAACTTCTATATCATAATCTTGTAACCTATTTGCCAAAAATGAAACAGGAAAACCGTCTGCTGGATTGTTATAAGTAAACATTATCATTTCTATCATACTTTTTAAATGTTTAATAACAACATCCTCGCAAGGTTCTAAACACTCAACTCTTCTATTTGCATAGATTTTAAAATTTTTATTATCAAATTTTATATTTATCATTAGCAATTAGCCTCATCTTCTTCGTTAAATTTTTCACTCATTAGCTCACATAAATGACCAAGAGCCTTTAAATTCCACCAATAAACCGTATCAGGAGACGGATGAATTTGATATTTGTCATTTTGCATAGTTTTTTCTTTATGCTTTTCAAAATGCTTTATTTCTTTTATTATTTTGTCTCGAACTTTTATAAGTTTTTCGTACGGCTCATCTTTTAAATCTTCAATATAACTTTGAGGATCTGGCATTGACATATTCATTTCTCCTTTCCTATTCGGATATTTTTCTTTTAATAGTTTATCGATTGCTCTTAAATATTGCTTATGATATTTATACATTGCTTCGGGAGACGGTGAACATTGATTCCATTTTCTGAAAACAAATATAGCATACTCTTTAACCCAATTATTAAATTTTTCCGAATGGACATCTATATTGTTAGGAAATTTTGGTGGTTTTTCTTTTGTCAGCTCATAATGTCTGATATGTTTTATCAACTCCATCCTTAATTTTATTAATGTTTCAAAAGAATCATTTTTATGATATTCAAAAAAATTATCCAAATACATAAATGACATAATTTCACCTTAATTAAAAAATCCGGTCATCCAAACAACAGCATTTATGCCGTCGCCGACTTTTGGTTTGTATTTATCTAAAACGTGTTGTGAAGCATAAATATTGCAATAAAGATATTCATTATCATCACCGTGCTCAAGGTTTACTTTCATAACCGCAATTTTTTCGCCAAGAAACTCAACATACTCTATCTCTTCAATTTGTGTTGCTATTTCAAATTCAGAGCAGTAGTCTGTTGGAACAAACATTCTAAAATGTTCCGCATCAATTCTATGAATAGGAGTTTCAAAATCTTTTTCTGTTTTATTCGGATTTTCTTTCAAAAATTCTTCTAAAAAATGTTTGTATGTATCACCCTCTGCCGGAAATTCCTGAACTTCCATTTTGTCTATTGTCATTGCCAAACCTGCAAGTGAAATCGTTTGTATCTTATCAAACTTAAAATTTTTATTATCTATTGCAAAATATGGATTATGAAAATTGATGATTTTACCTAAATTAGTTTCAGCAGCCATTTCACCTTCGCCTTCAATGGCCCAAGGATATACTTCTTTTAATTTAACTTCATTATTTATGCCTATTAAAAGTGGATAAGATGAAACATATTCTTTTGATTTTTCATTTTCCTCAATTAGGCTTAGTACTGAGAATTTATTATTTTCTGGATATTTTATACCTGCATATTGTTTATTTGTGGTTTTAAGACCTTGAAACATCACTTTCCCGTCTTGCACAACCTTTCGTAAAAAAACTAAAAATTTTTCAGATGCGCCAAAAACAGCATCCCAAATATTACCATATCCTTTTGAATGTTCACCGAAAAAATATCCGTTGTGATCTTCTGGTCTTTGAACACTCATACCTCTTACATATAATATACTAGCCATAATTTATCCTTTCTATGCTTTTTTAACATCCAAATTTTTAACACCAGTTATTCCGTCATTATTACAATAATCAATTAGCTTACCTTTACGATACAGGATTTTGTATTCAATCTCGCCAGTTTTTTCCTTATAACTAATTGAATATCCATCTCTTAAACCGTTTTTATAACTGTGCTCATAGCTTAATTGACCACTGTTATAATAACGCTTTTCTATTTCTTGTTTTTTCCCATTTTTATATTCGCATTCTAAACGTAGTTTTCCACTATGATGATACTCTTTACAAAGCCCATGTCGTTTATCATTTTTATAGTTGTAATCATATTCAATTCTTCCATCATCATAGTACCATTTGCCATTACCACATTTTTTATCCTTATAGTATTCTCTTTCACTTTTTATTGAACCATTTGGATAGTATACTAATTCTATTCCTGTATCTCTTGCAGGAAGTATTGCTTCAAGTGTCCCATCATCATAATATTGATATTCCGGTGATATAAATTCTCCATTTTTTGATGTTGAAATAGCCTTAATTTTGCCATTTTTATGATAAGTTACACGTAGTCCGTGCATTTTATCATTTTTCCAATATCCTAAAAGTTCCAACTCTCCCGTTTCATAAAACTGTTTGGTTATGCTTTCTTGTTTATAATTTTTGAAATATGCCTCGTGTTTAATTTGTCCATCAGAATAATACTTAAAAGCTTGACCATTCTTTTTGTTATTTGCATACATTTCTTGTATTTCTAGATAACCTTCTGTCGGATGATAAGTGTTTTCCCATCCCTGTTTTACTCCATTAACAAAGGTCTCTTCATGCAATAATATTCCTTCTTTTGAATAGCTTTTTATAATCCCATTTAATTTATCTTTTGTATAATTTTGCTGCCAATTTATTTGTTTAGAATCCTTAAAATAGCATTTTGTCAAACCATCTTTAAGATTATTCTTATATGAAATTTCCATATACAAATATCCTGATGGCAAATAAATTTTTACAACTCCATTTTTAGGATGTTTGTACAATGTAGGAACTATTAAACTTCCGTCTTTGTAATATAAGAGAGGAGTATCTTCATAAATATCCCCAAAATTATATCTAGAGATTTCATCTCCATCATCATAATTTAATTCAGGAATAAGCCTATAATTTAGTCCATTATTGTCTGCGAAATGAGTTATGTCCTGACATGCTGATGCAGTATTAAACATTTCTTGTAGTTTATATAAGAAATCCGATTTGTTCTCAGCTAATAATTTAACAAACTTATTTGCTTCTTTTGCTGAAAATTCATAGATATGATCCATTACAATATGTGTACAGCAGCGATAAAAATGTGTAAATCTTATGAGCAGATTTTGTTTCTTGAATTCTGCCGTAATATATCGTGTTTCCATTTTATTATCAATACAGTAAAGCAGAATTCTATCAATTTTTTTACATTTACGATACTTTTTCATTTCAATGATTTTTGACATATTTATCACCTCTTTTTACATGATTATGATAAAATATCATTGCGTCAAAAATGGTCGTAATAAATGTGTATAAATTTAATGCTTAATATTTGTTTATATATTGATCAAAGTTTAATTCTTTAGAGTCAACAGGAATATTATCTATGTTCAATTGACCAAGCAATACTGTTTTATTTTGACCATGATAATCACTACCGCCTGTAATATACAGACCATTTTTATTTGCACAGTCTTTTAAAATTCTATTTCAGAATCGGTATATCTTGAATAATAGCATTCAAGTCCCTGTATTCCGCAGTCAATCATTGTTTCTAATCTTGATAAAAACTCTTCTTTTTCCAGATGTTCTTCTCCTTCACCTCCAAGGGGATGTGCCCAAACAGGAATTCCTCCGGCAGCTTTAATGGTATTAATAGCTTCCGCACCATCAAAACGAGTATTACCTGTTTTGCATCCATCAAGGTATTTATTCATCGCTTCAATATTATTTGAAGCCAAACCTCTGTTTACTATAATATTTGCAATATGAGTCTTTACAACACTGTTTCTTGAATATAGCCAGTCTAATTCATCTTTCCTGAGTTCTATATTCCATTTGTCTTCTAAAAATTTTATTCTTGTTTCGAGTTTTATTTTGCGGAGTTGCTTTCCTTTTTCAATTAAATCAATAAGGGCTGAATTATTTTCATCTATATTGTAGCCTAAAATGTGGCATTTAACACCCCTAGTCTTACTTGTAAGTTCAATTCCGGGGATAAATTTTACATCTGTCGGTATAAGACTTCTCATTATCGATATCCCTGCAACGGTATCGTGGTCTGTTAATGCAAATATTTCGATATTGGCGTCAAGAACTTTTTGTAAAAGCTCTTGCGGGGTATCGCTTCCGTCTGAATTATTCGAATGTAGGTGTAAATCAAATTTTGCCATAATTGTATTCTACCATAAAGATTGACCCAACTTATACCTGAATAATAAGTAAAATTCTGTTTTTACGGTTTTATTCTATTGATGAACGGAATGAACAGTTTATTGTTTTCCACATTCTTCATCACACCATTTGTTAAATTCCTCATCATATTTTGCATCAACTTCATCATCATCTGGTTCATAATCCCAACATCTTTTGTAAGCTGCTTCTAAAAATTTTCTTTCTTCATCTGTCATAATTAACCGCCTTTCTATTTATATAATAAATTACTATTACGACAAAAATGGACATACTGTAAAAATGATGTTAAAATAAATTATAAAAGGAGCGATGTTTGCAAGATAAGCCAAGATATTCAAGAGTTTCAGACATTTTAGATTTAGCAATTTTCATGTCTTCAAAGTTGCAAGGCATAACTATTAATGAAATAGCAGAAAGGTATCAGGTTTCAAGAAGAACTGCAGAACGTATGCGAGACAGCTTAACTTGTATATTTCCACAAGTTGATGAAATTGAAACTGACGATACGCAAAAGCACTGGGGTTTTATAAACTATTCAATATCCCAATTTGTTAACTTTACACCTAAAGAACTTGCTAATATCGAACAATGCCAACGCAGAACCACTAATAAAGAAATGAAGGAAGAACTCGGCAAAACCGTAGAAAAGATTAAGGCTTTTAACCGCAAGCACGCCACTTCCGTTGAGAACAATATTGAACTTTATATGCAAACAGAAGGCTATGCCGTTCGCCAAATGCCGCAGTATAAAATAAGTCTTGATACTCTTGAAATCATTCGTGATGCTGTTCAGCATTCAAAAGTCGTTACCGGAATTTATCACGACAAAAAACGCACAATTGAACCATTAGGTATGATTTACGGCGAAAAGATTTATCTTGTTGCTCGTGAAAAAGCAAAAGGGAATGGAATTTATAACTACTTGCTACACAAGTTTCAAGACCTAAAACTAACCGACAAAACATTTGATAAAGGCGATTTTGATTTGCAAGCATACACAAATTTATCTTTCGGAGTTTATCATGGAGAAGTTTTGGATGTTAAATTATCATTTACTCCTGATTTAGCAGAAGAAGCAAGTAAATTTAATTTTCACCCAACGCAAAAGGGTAAATTTGAAAAAGACGGAAGCTATGTATTAACATTCAAAGCAAGCGGAAGTAAAGAGATTATATGGCATGTATTCAAATGGGGTGCGGGATGTAAAATCATATCACCCAAATCACTTCAGACAGAGTATAAAAAATATCTGGAAGAAAACTTGAAAAACTATTAAATTAGAATATTATTCAATCCCAAATAGCTCTTTCTCTATTTGTTTAAAATGCTCCGGTGATAGTGTTTTTGGTTTTTGATTTTGTTTTTGAACGGTAATTTGTTGTTTAACCTGCGGTAAATTTTTCAAAATATTCATCAGCGAATACATTTCTGCCTGCGGAGTTTGTTGGTTATTGTCAATATCATTTGAAATGTTCTCCATAATTTTTTGTGCAAAATTTAGCAGTTCACGATTAAATAATTCTTGTTCTCTGCCTTTTTCAAACTTCTTTTTATCCCATTCAAACTCCTTCTTCCAATAAAATAAAGTCCTGCGCGAAAGGTCAAATTTCGCCCTAATCACATCAAGCGGTTGTTTTTCACAAACATACAAATGCTCTGCCTGTTTTAATTTATCTAATTTTGTCATAGTATCTCCTTATTTACCCATTGAATTTCTAACACCAAAATACGGATTATATTTAATATAGCCTTCAAAAAATGCGTACTTCATAATGCTTCCGACAAGCGTTACTCCGTTACTTGCGGTTTTGGGCTTATATTTCGATTTCATTACAGTCATAAAATCTATAAGCATTTCATAAGTTATTTCATCAATATATTTTTCACCAAAATATGGCAGAATGTTATATTTGAGTTGGTATCGGTAACCTTTATACGTTGAATAGGTCAAATCTCTGTTGTTTAAATAATACAAAGCTATATCTTTAAATAAAATCTTCTTATTTTTATATATTTTGGGTTTTGCAATAAATTCAAAAGTTTGTGCTTGCTCCGCTTCTTTGTATTTATACAATCCTTGTTCAAATACCAATTTACCCTCGTTCAAAAGACGTTCAAGTTCTGTTTTACAATCGCATTCCGCAATCATTTCTATTTCATCAATAGTAAATTCTTTTAGGTGTCGTGCCAACTTTTCTATGTTCATAATATTTGACTTATGACCTCCATATTTATTTCTGTTAAATTATTGTCTTTTGAAAATATTTCCATTTGGTTTATCAGTTGAACAATTTGCCTGAATCCGTTAATTTTTGAATGCATGTATTCAATCGCATCTGGAGTAAATGGAATCTCCGAAAGTTGTCCGATTATTTGCGATAAATCATTTACTCCAAAAGTTTCAAATTTTAAAATCTCTGAAAATCGGTCATAAAGATGTTTATATCTTTCAAGTTTCCTGTGAGCAAATCCCATTCCGATAAAGATTATCGGACAATCTGTTTCATCGTGGATATCTCTGAGGGTTTCAATGGTTTTATAGTTATTCATCAGATAATCAATTTCATCAATAAAAATTACCTGCGGATTTTGTTTTAGCTTTTCAACCACAATATTAAAATTATCCGAAGTCAGAAATCTTGGTATTTCATCAAGTTCCTTAACAATTTCTTCAAGCAGCCATCTCCCTGTCATAAGGTTTGATGCTCTTAAACAAATTCCGTCATATTTACAAGATAACCATAAAGCTGTTTGGGATTTACCTAATCCGGGTTCGCCATAAACTAATCCCATTTTAGGAATATTTTTCGGTTTGTTAATCAGATTTTCAACAAGTCCGATAAAGTTTTTCACATTTTGAGTTTTTACAAAAATCTTATTCATATAACAGCCTGTACTCCTTTGTTTTTCTGAATTCCGTTATCCAAGAATTATTCGGATCATGTGCAACTAAATACTCATATTTTTCTGAATTATTTTTGAACAGCGTTTGAACCCTTTTTGAATCAGCTTTGAACAGGGGTTGAATTTCAGTAGGCTCTATCTGTGTTTCAAGTAGTTTTATATCTTCCGTTTCCAAATATTTTTTAACAGATTCAACAGTTTTCTTTTTTAACTGGCGCTGACGTACAATTTTTTGCTTGTAATCCTCATAATCTTTAACATCACCTAATAGCTTTGCCATAGGGTGTGTTTCTGTTACTCGTCCTGCAGTGCATAAATATTCGCCTTTTAGGGTGTAAACTTTGATACTTGTCAGGTCAAAAAGATTGTATTTAATCAAAACTTTGCTTTTAAATCCATATAATCTCTCATCAAAATAATCACAATTCAAGAATCTTATGCCATTCCGCTGAATTGTTTTGACTTCCGTTGCAAGCATCAAATCATCAAGGATATTTATATCAATATTCTGTCTTTTTCTTTCGGATAAAACTTCCGCTATTGTTTTATCCGGAGCATTCGGACAGGGTTGGGAATTTTTGAAACTCAGCCACATATCAATCATTTTTATTGTTTCTTCAATTGTTGGAATAAAATCGTTATGAAGGTTTTTATGGAATTTTTCATTTCTCATCATATAAGCAGGCTTGTCTTGGATGTTGCTCCCGATATAACTTGGGAGTAATTTTTCAAATCCTTCCTGAAATTCTTTGAAAAACCTTTCTATTACTTTCGCTCGGGCGTTATATGGTCTCGCAAAAACTGTTTCTATACCGAGTTTTGAATACAATCCCTGAAAACCTAATTCAGAAAAACCTTTATTATCAGTAAAATATTTTGCCCTGAACGCTCTGCCGTTATCCTGATAAACAACTTTTGGTATCATATCAAGATTGATTATGGAGTGTCTGAGAGCTGATGCGATACACTGTATATTTTCTTCAAGCATAATCTCATAACCTACGAGAGCTGTTGATTTCCAATCCAAAAATCCGACAAGTGTTGCTCTGCAGGGTTTGCCTGTAAACGGATTAATAACCTGAAACGCTAATTTATGCCCGTCTGCGACTAGAATATCTCCGACTTCAAGCAGACTTGCATCACGTTTTATGTATAGTTCTACTTTATCCGATAATGCTTTTTCTCCGTCACGAGCAAGAACCCATTTGTCGTAATTGTTATCTTTGAACCATTTTGCATAACGTCTGAATGTAATATCTGCCGGAATAAAATTTTGTCCTTGTTCTTTTAATCTATATTTCGTTAATGCGATTGCTTTCCCACTTGATAACCTATTCGGATGCAGAAGCAAGTTCATAAATATTTTTATTTCATTATCATTTAATACAGTTCTGTAATCATCAACACTACTATATTTATATTGCGGCAAAAGCTTTGTAAAATCTTCCGTTCCGTTTAACATTGCAAGCCAGCGATGCAAACTTCCTCGAGAAATTTTTCCTAAAATCTCAAACAAGTATGAATTTGAAGTGTTATGCAATTTCACAAAATCATAATCAGCTTGAAGTTTGTTTTGAGATTGTTTTCTAAACTCAAGCCACTTGTGAACAACATCTAATCTTGCAAGTGCTATTTGTTTACATTTTTCTGGAGTAAATTCTGCCATGCGTATGCTCCTTTGCATACACATTAATCGCTCTTGTTCACAGAAACATCAAGTCCTAAATCTCAATTTCAGAGACAAAAAGACACATATCAAAATGCAAGATAACTTATTTTTGCACTTTATTGCACTTATTTGCACTTGCTAAAAATCAAATACAAAGCGGGATAGACCCTGAAACAAGTTCAGGGTGACAAGTTTTTAGTGCAAAAGAGTGCAAAAATTGGGACAAAAGTGCAAGAATAGTCCGGCAAATCTCTACACTATAAACCTGCCTTAAACTCCCAGCAACTCGGCATCATAGCCAATATAAACGCATCCAAAGTGTCCTGAAAACCTATACCCGCACAGTGTGCGAAAATTCTGTATTAAAAACGGCGCTATTGCACTATATACTTATTAAATCTGGAGATGGCGGGAGTCGAACCCGCGTCCAAAATGATGTCAAATGAACATCTACAAGTTTAGTTTATTTTTAAATCTCGATTGGCCCAAGGGAAATAATCTTAAACCTAAGAGCCTATCAAAGTCTTTTTTGAAAGGAAAAACTAACCTTTAAGGTTGAAGGTCTTCACGTGCTATGCCTAAAATCACACGCTGTACTTGCATAATTGACCCTATAAACCGGCAAGTTGGGTCTATAGAGTGGCTAACCTAATCTTCTTAGGCTGCTTTGAGTGCTCTTGCACCGAAAGCATTTCTAGCATCAACAACGTTATTAGCGTTTATTTTAGTTGCTCGTTGGTAACCGGGAACAGCGCCCGGGCTTGCAGCCCAGATGACACAAACACCCTGTCAAATCCATAAACATCCCCATATTAAAATTTCAAAGTTCAAAATCTTTTTATTTTCCAAATTTCTTTGAAAATCAGGTATTCAAGATTATACCACACCATAAGGCTTTTGCAAGGGAAGAGCCGCAAATTTAAACAGACAAAAGAAAATAATATAATTAGCACGCAGGGTGCAATAAATTGTATGTTTATTTAATGTCGTTAGGCAAGTTAAATTAATGATGTTGGGCAGGTATGCCCAACCTACGGACTTTCTTTTTAATATCACTTAATTTATTTGTAAATATAAAAGTATGTATTTTTTATCCTTTTTGTTTTATCGGGTGTTTTATTTACACGCATTCCATAGGGTATTTTCTTTGAGTCAAAAGATGTATTATGGATTTCATGCGGAATGCTGTTATAAAATATAAGATATGTATTATTATTCACTGATACACCCTTGCTGTAAGCAGATGGTATGTATTCGTACAAGGGCTTTAATATTTGAGTTTTAATATTATACTCATACATTGGTGAAAACCAACTTTTCTTTCCTTTGTATTTTCCATCTTCAATAGAATCAACCCTTACATCATAGTCAACCAAATCCCTTGCAAAAATTAATATCCTCTCATCATTTAAAACTAAATGATGAAAAGAACCAATTCTTCCTTCTATATTTTTTTTCATTGTTTTATATTCGGCGTCAGAAAATGGTAGCGTCCCATCATTAGAAGAAACATCAGGAATGACAAACCCTTCCTCTCCTTCTAAAATAGGTTCGTCTGTAATTGTATTGTTATTTGAATCATAGATATACAAAGCATAGCGTTGCGTATATGGTATTCCATACATTTCTCTTATATACACAGTAAATTTACCGTTATCTAATTTACTTAAGGATGGATTTGTTTTGTATCCTAGAGAATTAAAAAAGCGATCATTTTTACATATATGAGTGTCAATAAATTTATCTGACTTAGGATCGTAGATTTCCAAACAAGAGTGAGTGGCAAGCCCAAGTCCACGAATAGATCTTCCCAATAATAAAACTCTTCCATTGTCCATTAAAGCACATTTGTAGGGCATATAATTTGTATCAATGATTGTCTGAAATTTTCCAGTGCTTGAAACAAAAATCTCGGCATTATTTTTATGAAAAGAGTTATCTGGGGAATAACCAGCAAAAAGAATTCTGTTATCAGGCAAGCCTGATATGCAAAACATAATATTCTCTTCGTAATTCATGTCTCCAACCCTATATAACCCAGGTTTTGGATTAGGGTCGCTAGGATTATACTTCGGTATACCTGCTGCCCAAGAACAATTAATAACGATAAAACAACATATTATTCCAAAAAACAGTTTTAAAAATGAAGTTTTTATTTTTTTATTCATTTATAAACTTCCAATCATCATATATTATCAAATATATTAGTCCCTAGGTTGGGCATACCTGCCCAATTTCATCAAACAAACTTTTCATAAAACACAATGCCGTCTTTGTCGATGCTTTTTTTCATTCTTTCGTGACTTAAATTTTTGTAGTCTGTCACATCAAACATATAGGGTGTTTCAAGCTCATCAAGTTCCGCTTCAATTCTTAAATCATAGGCGCTTTTGCCATTAGTCCAGACAGCAAAGTCAATATCAGAGCCGTTTTTGTAAGTTCCTTTTGCTCTTGAACCGTATACAACAACCTTTTCCACCCCGGGTTTTGATTTAAAATATTCCAATAATTCATTTACTGTTCTTTCGGGAAGTCCAAATTTATTCATTAAATTCCTTTACTTGCTCCCTAAATCTGCATAGTTCTTCAAAATATTCCGTGCTGATTTTTTCTAAAACTTTATCTACCTTATCCATATTATATTCGTGGCTTGTTGCATTTCTGTCTTTCAGCATATCAATCCAAATCTGACCGTTTTTGATAGTTTCTTTATTAAAAGCTTCTTTGATTACCTGTTTTGGCAGGCTGACATTAACACCGTTAATATTGAGATAATCTTTCAATATTTTCCAGCCCAACTCAAAACAAACCTCAAACGATTGTATAACGGCCATATGATAAACAACATTTTGTATGTCTGACTTATATTCCCCTACGGAATCACAAAATATTTTATATGCTCTGTTAAAATTTTCAATTCTTTCTTTTAATCTGCTCATATTTTGTCCTTATATCTCCCTATAGCTTCCAAGCAGCCTGTAAAATTCACATTTTTCCTGAATTTCATAAAGCATATGGGAAATTTCATCAATTCCTCTGTCTATGTCTACAAAGAAAATATACTCGCCAAAAACCTTTTTTGAAGGGCGCGATTCAATATATATCATATTTAACTTATGCTTATAGAAAATTTCAAGCACCTGTAAAAGGCTCCCGGATTCATTTTTGCAGGAAAATGCAAGAGATGTCCTCTCGGGCTTTTCAATATTCAAATCTTCTTTTGAAAGCAAAACAAATCTTGTTTTGTTATCTTTTACATCGTTTATGTTCTTTTCTAAAACTTTTTTGCCGTAAAGCTGTGCACAAAATTCATTTGCAATTGAAGCCCAGGTTTCATCTTTCCCATCCAGCATACTTGTTGCGGCAGAGGTTGAATTTGCGCTCACAATATTTATATTCTTTTTAAAATTATCCGCAATATATGTCTGACACTGAGATAATGCCTGAGGCATAGAAACTATGTTTTCGATATCCTCTTTTTTGCCCTTTGAAATCAAGCAGTGGCATATTGGAATTGTAAGCTCTGCCTGGATTTTCACCCCGCTTTTTGTTGTAATAAGCTTATCAATAGTCTCTCTCACAATTCCTTCAATCGAATTTTCAATCGGAAGTACTGCGATTGTACCTTCTTCAGTGTCTAATTGTTGTATCACTCTTGTAATTGATGAAATATCTTCACTTTTTGCAAGCTTTAAAGGGCCGCCAAGTTTTTCCTTAAAACTTTCCATTGCAATTTGTGTGTAAGAGCCCCTTGGTCCCAAATAAAGTATTTTTTTGATAAAATTATCCATATAATAATTTTAATACGATTAGGGTAAATATGGCAACAGAAATAAAATTTGGAACAGACGGTTTCAGGGGGATAATTGCGGATGATTTTACATATGAAAATGTAAGAAAAATTACCTTTGCAATTTCAAAATATATTTTAAGACATTCTCTTGGAAAAACCGTTCTTGTGGGGTATGATCCAAGATTTTGCGCGGATAAATTTGCGGAATTTTCATCCGAAATTTTAAAAGATTTTGGCTTCAAGGTGCTTTTATCTTCACGAGTTGTGCCGACCCCCGTCCTTGCCTATGCTGCCACCGTTGAAGCCGGTTGTGCGGGCGCAATAATGTTTACGGCTTCCCACAACCCGAAAGAATATTTGGGAATTAAATATATTCCAAGCTATGGCGGCCCTGCAACAAAAGAGATGACGGATGAAATCGTTTCTTTGATTGATAATTGTGATGGCGGCCCTGATTTTTCGGGCCATAGCGGAGAGGTTATTTTAAAAGATTTCAGCGAAGAATATTATAACCATATCGAAAAACTGATTGATTTCGATGTTATTAAAAAAGCGGCCCCAAAATTTATCTATGACGGGCTTTATAGTGCTTCCACAGGATATTTTGACACCCTTTTAAAAAGGAACGGGATAAGTTTTGAAAGCTTTAATTTATACCATGATCCGAATTTTGGTGGCGGTCTGCCTGAGCCTAAAGCAAAATTTATGAAACATACAAAAGAAGGATATCTAACCTTTGCAAATGACGGGGATGCGGACAGATACGGTGTTATCGATGAAAAAGGCAAATATGTAAGCCCGAATGTTATAATGGCGATTTTGCTTCAATATCTGCATAATAAGGGCTGTAAAGGCAAGATGATTAAAACAGTCGGTGTGAGCGAAATTGTAGATATTGTATCAAACAATCTTAATATTGGAACGATTACAACTCCTGTCGGGTTTAAATGGCTGTCTGAAAAGATGAGAGAAAATGATACAATTCTTGCGGGGGAAGATTCCGGAGGGTTAAGTATCGGTTCTCATATCCCCGAAAAAGACGGTATATTTGCAAACCTTTTAATTTTAGAAGCTGTTTGCGCTTTGAATAAGCCCTTATATGTTTTGGAAGATGAAATAATACAATTTGCGGGACAAAAATTCTTTCAAGACAGGGTGGATATCAGACTGAAGTTAAATGAAGAAAAGAAAGCGATAACGGAAAAATTTTCCAAAATGCCTGAAATTGCAGGGTTTAATATATCTGATACTTTAAAAATTGACGGTGTAAAATTTTTCTTAAAAAAAGAAAACGGCGACAGCGCCGGCTGGATATTAATAAGAGAATCAGGCACGGAGCCGCTTTTAAGGTTTTACATTGAAACATCGGATATGAAAAATATGGAATTAATCAAAGGATTTATAGCAAAAAATATTTAAAAATGTTAAGATTAAGCTCTATTAACATGCGCAATTTATTTTGTTCAGGTGTTTTATAGAGAATACAGACAACAAAATTTATAAGAACCGAATTTCAAAATGCAGGTAAACTCTACAGTTTCATTTACAGGTAAAAAGCCCCCGAAAAAACCCAAAACCAAAAATAAAGGGATTATTACGGCAGGGTATGTTGGCACTATGGCCGCAGTACCGGCAAGTGTTGCCGGTTTTGGGGCAACCAAGCTTATGCAAACGGTTTCAAAATTAACTCCTGAAGAAACTACAATACTAAGAAGGGGTGTAAGAGAAGGCTTGAAACAATCAGGTCTTTATGATAAGGGCGTCAGAGTTTACAGAATGCAAGAAGTTTCTCTGCCGAAATTAAAGGATATAGTCCAAAATTTCGGAGCCTATAAAGACTCATATATTAACGGAATTAAGAATGTTTTTTCAAATCCGAATAATTTTACGGATAAAGGTGCCGGAGAAATTATGAATACAGTGTTTAAAGCCTTTATCCCTATGAAATATACAAGAAAGGATAAAAAAGCTCTTAATGTTATTAAAACGGAAATCCGTGAAGCTGCAAATAAAAAAAGCGGTTTGAAAAAAATATTTGGGAATATGCAGCAAAAACCGGCAGCAAATATGCCCGAAGAAATGCAAGAATTGATAAACGGCATTAAAGATGCTGCTAATGAAATTTCTGCAAAAGCGGCAGGGCTTAATTACAAATTAGGAAATAATGCAGGGTATTTTCCACATGCAAATAAAATTATCACTCCCGATAAAAAGCTTCAAACAAGTACTTTCCATGAAATGGGCCATGCTTTAAATAACAATGGCAGTGTCATATTAAAAGCTCTTCAGAAGGTAAGACCAGCAGCAATGATGCTCCCGGGAATTATTTTGGCTGCTGCTCTTTTGAACAAAAGAAAGACAACGGATGAACAGCTCCCGACAGACAGCAAGCTTCAAAGATTAAAAGACACTGTTAAAAGAAATGCAGACAAATTGACAGCTCTTGCAATACTCCCGATGATTGCAGAAGAAGGTATTGCTTCTCTTCGAGGCGGAAAGATAGCAAAAGATTTGTTCAAAGACGGCAAATTAACTAAAGAAATATTGAATAAGGCAAACAAAACAAATGCAGCCGGTTTTGCGTCATATGTATTATATGCAATTGGAATGGTTGCTGCCGCTAACACGACAATTAAAATCAAAGACAAGATGCAGGCTAAATACGAAGCAAAGCAGGAAGCTAAATATCAGGCAAAGCTTGAAAAATATAACCAAAAAATAGCCGCAAAAGCTTTAAAAAACACAACACAACCTTAAAAAGCCCCTAAGTAAGTTTAATAAATTTGGAAGCGCTCGTTTTTTTGATTCGAGCGCTTTTGTCAGTTAGAAGATTTACAAGACAGCGGCTCTAAACTATACTATACCCGAATATGTTTTAAAATGGAGCTTTGCAACGTTTTTAAGTTCTCCCCTGCCATATTTTTCGGCAAATTTTTGCCCCTGTTCCAAAACCAAATTTGACGCACCTTTTGGCAGGTTTATTCCGTATTCTTTTGAAAGGCTCGAAATCCTTTTTACAAATTCAGCTCTTGCTAAAATTGACGCTGCAGCAACTGCAGTATCGGCTTCGGCCTTGGTTTGCTGAATAAGTTGAATGCTTTTGCCTCTTTCTTTTAGGGCAGATTGGATAACTCTTTCGTCCGCAAACTTATCCGAAATTGCAATATTACAAGGTTTTTTTGCAAGAAGATTTTCTAAAACCGTAGAATGTCCCCAGGCAAGAAGCTTGTTCAAGTTTTTAAATTTTGTATATAATTCATTATATTTTACAGGTGAAATTGCAATGATATCAAAAGTTGAAACCTCTTTTATCAAATTTTCAAGTTCCAGTATTTTTTTATCATCAAGCTTTTTGCTGTCTGTAACCCCTGCTTTTGATAAGGTTTCTGCTCCTTGTTTATCAAGATAAGCTCCTGCAATAACAAGCGGACCGAAAAAATCACCCTTGCCAGATTCGTCAATTCCTATGTGCGGATAAGGGGCAATGTCGCCCATGGTTTGGTTTTTAAGTGCAAGCATGGAATTTTCTGTGTCAAAAAGCGGATTTTGTACGGGCTCAAAATATTTTGAGACAATTTCTGCAGTTTTTGCCCCTTGAATTACAAGTTTTCCGCTATTGTAGAATGAGGCTGTGAAGCCCTTTCCGCGTGCTTGAAAATACATATATTGCGGGGTAGAAAATGTGGCGTTTTCGCCTTCGAAAACGGTTTTAAATTTTTCAATTTCAACAGGCAAAAATTTTGATACGTAAGTATTATTCTGTGTGCTCATTCAAAAATTATAGCGCAAATTTAGCACATTGGCTTGAAAATATTTTGTTTTTAGAATATATTTGGTTATGTAGCTGACAGGTATTGTTAAAGGCAGCTGCTGACCCTGAGGATTATATGTTCCGATATTAGGAACGATAGAACTCAAAAACAAATTTTACAATTGAATAAAATGAAATGGCGGGTGTCGCCAAGTGGTTAAGGCCTCGGATTGTGGTTCCGATATTCGTGGGTTCGATCCCCATCACCCGCCCCATATAAATTTTTAAGACCTCTTTGGAGGTCTTTTAGTTTTAATTTTTAATAATTATATGATTTTATGCACACAGGTTTTTGTTTTTGTAAATAGCCAAAAAGAGGTTTTTATTTTTTAATTTCGTTCGATATAATGCTAAAGTCAACCTTAAAAAGGAAAAATTATGAGCTGGTTTTATCTTATACTTGCAATCATTTTTGAAACTTTAGGAACAACCGCATTAAAAATGTCAAACGGATTTTCCGTTCTGCTGCCTTCAGTTATGACAACCATCGCATATATTTTATGCTTTTTATTCCTCTCCTTTGCCCTGAAAACAATTGATGTAAGTGTGGCTTATGCAATTTGGGGCGCTTTTGGAATATTGTTAATAAGTGCAATCGGGATGATATTTTTTCACGAATCTGTAAGTTTTATAAAAATAACGTCCATCCTTCTTATTGTCTTAGGAACGATCGGGCTTAAACTTGCACAGTAATATTTTCTCTGCTCCATTGAATCAGCTTTGCATACAGGGTTTCAAGTTCAATCAAGGTTGTATTTGAAATTTTATCTTTATTTATACAAATATCCAAAATTTCTTTATCAGCTCCCGAAAGCACCTCCAGAAGCTCTTTTTTGGTTGGAATGTATTTTTCTGTTTCTATAAAATATTTCGTTTGCAAAATAAAGAATGTATTTTTATATAAATGTTTCAAATCTTCCGTATAATTATTTGAATGTACAAAACTATGAACTGCCATATGATAAAGGTTTTCAGCCCCGGTTTTTGCTGCCCTTTTTATATCCTCTTTTTTTGGAGGCTCAATTATATCTTCAAGTTTTCCCTGTATAGGTTTTGTGTCGTAGAAAAATTGGAATAAATCCTGTTTAGACCATTTTTGAAGTTCATATTTGCCTGAAATAAACCCGCAAGCGAGGTAACTGTTTTCCATATTCATAATTATCGAACGGTAAATTTTTAAGTCATCAAATTTAAGTTCATCCAAAATTACAACAAGATCAATATCACTTTCTTTTGTGGCTTCATTTCTGGCATAGCTTCCCTGCAAGCCAATAAAAAGCAGGCGGCCTTTAAATGTTGCATTTAATTTTACGGCCGCGCTTTTTAACCAATCTTCAATTTTAAAATTTGCATTTTGCAAAATTTATGCATTTCCTTCTTTTATTTTTTGGGCCTGAGTATTAATAATATCAATATAAATATCTCTTTTCATAATGGCGAATTTATAATTTTTGTCATCTGTGGTTTTAACTGTGAACGCCACGGGCAAAAAACCTTTTACGTTTGATTTTTCAACGGAAACTATACTGTTATAGGGGATGTCAAAGTTCAAGCCGCCAAAAATCTGAAATGTGCTTCTAAAAGCTATTCTTTTATTTGTAAATGCAAATTCTCCTGAATTTTGTCCTTCTCCGCCTACTACAAGTTTTTCCCAGTAGTCTCCTTTAACGTTCTTTAAAATTTCTTCTCCCTCTGCCAGTTCAAACTGACCGGGATTCAATTTTACGCTTTTGTATATTACATATATAATTCCGATAAAAATTAAAAATCCGACAATTTGTCCTAAAATTCCTATCAATAAGTTCATAACTTCCTCCCTAAAATTTCTGTTTCTATAGTATCTCCATAAATTTTATTATTCAATAACCAAATCTTTCTTTTCAGGGTAAAATTCAATACTGTTTTTATAAGGATTTAAATATTGTGCCCAGCTGCTGAAAGATGAGGCTGAATATATTCTGTGACAGCAGGTGTTTAAAAGAGAAAAATCTAAATATCCGTGGTTTTCATCGTTAATATTAATAAAATGTAAATTTGAAATTCCGCTTTCTATCAGGTTTTCTTTTGCCCAATCTATTCCGTCCGAAAATATAAAAAACTGTGCAGCGTCTTTTTTATCGTTGAATTTTTCGTTTAAAATCCTCATCTTCTCAAGAATAAATTCTTTTCTTACAACAGGAATTTTAAGTCCGATGTAATCTCCCCTCCGAATATGTACTCCGACAGAATTCTTACAAGCTCTTATCTTTTCTAAAACCTCGGAATTTTTTTCATCAAGCTCTTCCTTTAAAGTAAAATGCTCTTTCATTTTTTCTCTAAAGTCCTGATTGTAAAATTCTTTAATCGGGGAATAACAATCACAAACAGCAACATTTCCAATTAATTTTTTCTGCTTGGCAGGTTTTAAATTTTTATTCGAAACAATTTTTAAAATATCTCTGTAAGAGACTGTTTTTGCCATAAGTGCAGGCGTTTTAAACGGATAGAAATGATATTTTGTACGAATTCTTGTTAAAACTTTGTAGAATGAGTTAAAATACTCTTTTTTGCTGTATTTAATGTTATTTATAAGGGAAAAATAAAGACGAAAATCAGTTTCTGCTTTTAAAAAACGTTCAACATCTTCTTTTGAAGCCTGAATAAGGTTTGTGTTAAATTTGTTTAAAACAAATGTTCTGTCAATTGTTTCATCTTCCAAAAACAAAAACCTTAAACCAATGTTGTTTGTATTGTTTTTATCCGGTGTTTCTTTATATTCGACAGCATTAATGTAAATTAGAAACTGTCCGAAGACATAGTTTCCTATTTGGTTTCCTATTCCGCTGTGCGGACAAATCAACATAGTCTTTATTTTAACATGGTTCAAATGTTATGAGCAGTTTGTAACAAAGGAT
This sequence comes from uncultured Vampirovibrio sp., assembly GCA_910578465.1. Lineage (GTDB taxonomy): Bacteria > Cyanobacteriota > Vampirovibrionia > Gastranaerophilales > Gastranaerophilaceae > MGBC122484. The sequence goes on from CAJTPW010000004.1 coordinate 46,428, forward strand.
GTTTAAACATTACATCTCATTTTAAAGCTGTCAAATGATTGCTTTACAAGTATCGGCACATCATTTTTTTCTGTAAATATTTCAATATATACAAGTTTTTCTTTTTGCAATGTTTGAGCTTCTAAAAGCGCTTTATTAAGCTCGTTTGAAGTCTTTGCTTCAAAATAGGCAAAGTCCTTGCTGTTTGCTCCGTATCTTCCTGTTCTGTTTGAGAATAATTCAAGCGCCTTTTTGTAATCCCAGCTTGTAATGTCGTTAAAAGGGTCATCAGGGTTGTTTGAGAGCACTCTTTCTATCGTATAGCCTTTGTTATTCAAAAGCAGAATAATTGGTTTAACATCAAACTTGAAAAAATTTGCTATCTCCTGAATTGTAAGCTGGTGAGAGCCTTCGCCCGTAAGGAGGATAAGTCTCTTTGTTTTATCTGCCATAAAAGCACCGAAAGATGCGGGCGTTGCCCAGCCGATTGAGCCCCACATGGTTTGGCTTATATAGTTTGAATTTTTCTTCAAATTCATTTTTGAAGCGGGGTAGGAAATAATACCTGTTTCTACAGTAATTGTATCGTTTTCTTTTAAGTATTTTTGAACGATAGGAAAAATTTCATCCGTTTTTATAGGATTATCAGTGGTTTCAATTTCTTCGTAACCTTTTTGAATATTTTCAACATGTGTTTTCGGAATGATATCGGCATTTAAAAGCGCCTTTATTACATCATCCGCGTAAATATTTTCATATCGAACATCGTCAATTTCGGTGAAATTTCCTTGAATATTAATTCTAAACCTTTCATCAGGAATAAAAGAAAAGGCGAGAGTGTTCAAATCGGCAAAAAGGGTTCCAAATCCGATGACTAAATCCGTTTCTGCGTAGGCTTTTTGAAAATCCGTATCTGCTAAAATTCCATAGTTTATTCCGATAAAATGCGGGTCGTCTTCATCAATAAGCCCCTTTCCCATTATCATAGAGGTAATTCTTATGTTGAATTTATTTATAAATTTATTCACCTCGTTTTGAAGCCTGAATCTTTTCATTAAATAATCCGTTATAATAAGCGGGTTTTTAGCTTTATTGATAAGTTCAGCTATCTTTTCAACCGCAAGCTTGAGCGCCCTCTCGTCAGATTTTATCTTAATATCGGGAATTTTATCCTCAATTAAATGACTGCAAATATCAACAGGCAGAGCCAGATATACGGGCTTTCTAGTTCTTACTATTGTTTCAAAAGCTCTATCTATCTCGTCTTTAGCATTTTCTTCGGTTAAAAATGCAGTAGTTTCCGTCACATTTGAAAAAGCACGTTCAAAAGCATAATAATCAGGGTTCGAAAAATTATGGTGTAAGGGTGTATTTGCTTTAATAAAGCAGGTTTTTGGCACACCTGTAATTTTTAAAACAGGAACGTTTTCGCTGTATGCCCCTGCAATGCCGTTTATGGCACTTAATTCTCCTACACCGAATGTTGTTACAACTGCGCCGAAACCCTTAATTCTTGCGTAGCCGTCTGCAGCATATGAGGCATTCAGCTCGTTTGTTGAATTTATCCAGGTTAAACCGGGGTTTTTTATTATAGCGTCAAGGATATTAAAATTATAGTCTCCTGGAAGCCCGAAAACCGTATCTATACCAAACTCCATAATTCTTTTTGCCAAGTAATCCGCAACTTTAATTTTCATTTTGTTAATGCTCCTAAAACTCTACGCGACAGCGCTATTTTTAATTTTTTTACTACAATTGTAATATAAAAAAAACACAATGCAAGCAATAATAAAATATAAAGAAGCTGTGGTCTTAAAATCCGCCACTTGAACAAACCCCAATAAAATGTCCTTGACAGATATACCCAGATGGGGTATATTGTGAATATAGATAAATACCCCATAGGGGTATATAGAATATGCAAGGAGAATTATTATGTCAAAATGCACAAACCCCCACTGCAAATGCCCGAACTGTACCTGCGGTGACAATTGTCAATGTACCGAAGATGAATGCAAATGCCCGTCCGAATGTCATACACCAAAAAAAGAAGCTGAATAAGGGGGCTTTGTGCTCCTTTTTTAAAATGGTATAATAAAAGCCATGAAAAAGGATAATAAAAAAGAACACCCTTGCCACAAGGCTGAAATCCCAAGGCTGAACAGGGCCATAGGACAGCTTGAAGGCATTAAAAAAATGATAGAAGAAAAAAGGTACTGTCCTGATATTATTGTTCAGTTGAAGGCAGCAAGAGCTGCAATTAAACGGGTTGAGAACAATATTTTAAAAACACACCTTGAAGATTGCGTTGCTGCCGCTTTTGGGGAAAATGAAGAGGCTAAACAAAAAATAGAAGAAATTAAAAATCTTCTTGATAAAATGCAAAATTAAATCTTTTGGAAGGAAATTATTAATGAATATTAAACAAATCAGGTGTGCAACATCTGTTATAGTTTTTTTTGACCAAAAATTTCTTATCGACCCTATGTTTGCGCCAAAGGATTTTTATCCGCCGATACCTATGTGTGCAACTCCTGATTTAAGGTGGCCGATTGCTGATTTGCCTGAAATCTGTGATGAAATTATTAAAGGTATTGACGCTGTTATTATGACACATTACCACTCAGATCATTTTGATGAGTTTGCAATTAATATATTGCCTAAAGAAATCAAAGTTTTTGTGCAGGATGAATTTGACAGAAATGTTTTAGAAGATTTCGGGTTTAAAAATATTGAAATATTAAAAGAAGAGGGCAATGAATTTAACGGTATTAAACTGTACAAAACAAATTGTATCCACGGTATAAAAGAAACTACCATGCCGTATTTTGAAATGGTTGGAATTAGGCATGAAGCTATGGGAGTTGTTTTTGAACACAAGCACGAAAAGACACTGTACCTTGCAGGGGATACAATTTGGTGTGATTATGTAAAAAATGCAATTGATAAATTTAATCCGGATGTTGCAGTTGTGAATGCGGCGGATGCAAGGCTTGAAAACAGCGGCTCAATCATTATGGGCAAAAAAGATATTATGGAATTGCACAGATATGCGCCGAATTTAAAAATAATTGCAAGCCATATGGATTGTGTCGGGCATGCAACGTTAAACAGAAAACAGCTTGGAGAATTTGTCGAAAAAGAAGGTATTGAAAATTTTGTAATGATACCAAAAGATGGTGAGGCCATAGAAATATAGCTTCTATATCTGTTTTCTAAACCCAAAATTTGTTGAGATTTTTCTTCCGATTGAAATTATTTTACTTTCAATACAATTTCTGCATTTTGACTCATCTTCGTTTATGCAGATTTTATTCGGGTAAATTTCATATTTTTTTCGATAATCACTGATTGTAACGTTTGGCATAACAACGTTTGCCCCTGATTGAAGCGCAATTATTCTGCCGTTTGGATTAACGGTTTCCATTGCAGTTGTTGCAGGGATATTAATATCGGGCATTAAAAGTCTTGTTATCGCCATAACTTTAAGCGCGAGCGTGAAATCTCCCTGTGTCGCATCTTTCAGGGGGGTGTTCGGGTGCGGAATAAGAGGGCCTATCCCAATCATATCTGCATTAAGTTCTTTAAAAAACAAAATATCATCTGCAAGACTTTCTAAAGTTTGGTTTGGAAGTCCGACAAGAACACCCGTCCCCGTTTCATACCCGAGTTTTTTTATGGTTTTCAAGCATTTTATGCGGTTATCAAGGCTCATTTTCGGGTGAAACTTTTCATATAAAACAGGGTCCGTTGTCTCAATTCGAAGCAAAAACCTGTCTGCGCCCGCCTCTTTTAAAAGCCTGTAATCCTTTTCATCCATTTCCCCAATGCTTAAAGTTATTGCAGCGCCACATTTTTTGATTTCAGCCACGGTTTTTGCAAGTTTTTCTGCTGTAAAATACGGATCCTCGCCAGATTGCAGCACGATTGTCCTATATCCCATCTCTACAGCGTTTTTTGCATAGGAAACAATTTCATCTTCAAGGATTCGATATCTTTCAATATCTTTATTTTCACACCGAAGCCCGCAATAAAAACAGTTTCTTTTGCAGATGTTTGAAAATTCAATTAAGCCCCTCAAATGGATTTCATCTCCGACAAACTCATTCCTTACCTTGTCTGCCGCCCTGAAAAGCGCTTCGTTTATATTGTCATCCGCTAAAATGGAGACAATTTCATCCCTTTTTAATTTATGGGCTTCAACAGCTTTTAAGATAATATTTTCCATAATAAAAATTATACAATAGTTTAAATTGACCAATTTAAAATTTTAAAAATATGCTACAATTCCTTTGATGAATAGAAAGGGCTGAAAATTTTGAAAATGCGAGCCCTTAAAAAAGAAAGGATATTGCCATGTGGGAAAAAGATGTAAACATCAATGATGTTAAAGAAATCCTTACAAAAACCAAGGTGTTTTTCGGTGTCGGTGCAATTAAAAAGATTGATGAAATTGTATCTGCCTTAAAAAACGATGGTGTGGATAAAGTGATTGTTGTTTCAGGAAAAGGCGCATATAAAATCACAGGCGCCTGGGATTATGTTGAGGAAGCGCTCAAAAAGCACGGTGTGGGGTACGTAAACTATGCAAAAGTAACTCCGAACCCCACAACGGACGGGATAGATGAAGCCACAAAAATGGCAAAAGATTTCGGTGCAAAAGCTGTAATTGCAATCGGGGGCGGAAGTGCTATTGATACGGGAAAATCCGTTGCAATTTTAATGGAATACCCTGAAGAAACAGGTGCAAGCCTTTATGAATATAAGTTTGAAGCAAAAAAAGCGGCACCCGTTGTTGCAATAAATCTAACCCACGGAACGGGTACGGAAGTGAACCGTTTTGCCGTTGCAACGTTGTTGGAAAAAAATTATAAACCTGCAATAGCATACGATTGTATTTATCCTCTATATTCAATCGATGACCCTGCTTTAATGACAAAGCTTTCTCCCGCACAAACTCTTTATGTCTCCGTGGACGCTGTAAATCATGTTGTGGAAGGCGCGACATCAAAAGTGGCTTCTCCCTATGCAATCACCCTTGCAAAAGAGACTATCCGCCTTGTTGCAAAGTATTTGCCGCTTGCAATTAATAACCCCGAAGATTTAAACGCAAGATATTTCCTTCTTTATGCTTCCCTCTTGGGCGGTGTGGGGTTTGATAACGGCCTTTTGCACTATACACACGCGCTTGAACATCCGCTTAGCGCTATAAAGCCTGATTTATCCCACGGTCTTGGGCTTGCAATGCTTTTGCCTTCCGTAATTAATTGCATTTACAAAGACAAAGCGGCAACTCTTGCTGATATTTTAGAACCTATTGTTCCTAATCTTAAAGGGGAAGCGGATGAAGCCGAGAAGGCCGCAAAAGGTGTTCAAAAGTGGCTTTTTGATATCGGAATTAAAGAAAAGCTTGAAGATTTGGGCTTTAAAAAGGATGATGTTCAAAAGCTTACAAAACTTGCCTTTGAAACACCATCTCTCGGTATGCTTTTAGGGCTCGCCCCAAATGAAGCGGATGAGTCGCAGGTGTGCAGAATTTATGAAACATCAATGAAGGCGATATAACTCCATCATATAGTCCATATCAATATTTTAACGGCAGGTCGGATTTTTGAATTTGGCCTGTCGTTTTTGCAAAGTAAGATACGAATATGGTATATTCTGAGAACGAAAGAGGTTTTTTAAAATTGTTTAATAAAATAAAAAATTATTTTCAAAAAAGCTTGGAAAGAAAGAAAAGAAGGCTTGAATACAAACTTTCTTTTAAAAATAAATTTGAAATCAGCCCTTTTTATTCGACAGATTATCAAAACCCTTCTGATATCGACCTTATCACCGTTTCTTTTAATTCCCCGAAACTTATAGATTATCAAATAAGGATGTTTAAAAAATTTCTTAAAGGAAATTTCAGGCATATAATTTGCGATAATTCAACCAAAAAAGAGGCAGCGGAAGAAATAAAAGAAATCTGTACAAAATACGATGTTTCATACATAAGGGTACAGGATAGGAAAACTCCGAACGGATACAGTAATTCTCACGCCATAGCCCTAAATTGGATATGGAAAAATGTTGCAAGAAAAAGAGAGAATAATTTTGCCTTTTTAGATCACGACATTTTCCCGATTGAACCGATTGAACCCTTTGAATACGTTAAAGACCACCCTGTTTTTGGAAGATATGTCACGGTGCCTTCGGGTAAATGGTATATGTGGGCAGGGTTTTCGTTTTTCAACTTTAAAACCGTTCAAAACCTGCCCCTGAATTTTCACAGGTATAAAAAATTCGGTTTTATTTCAGTACACGGCAAAAATTGGATGGATACAGGTTCTGCAAACTGGAACTGTCTTTATTCAAAAATCGACAAAAGCAGGCTGAAACAGTATACGGACGGCTTTTTTGATTTTGTAACGGGAGAGAGAACCGACTGGGGTGCTGAAAATTTTGCACATTATCTGGACGGGAAAAACTGGTTTCATATTTTTGACGGCGGAAACAGGCTTGATACCGAAGGTGATAGAATCAAGCGGATATACAGTCTGCTTGATAAAATGCTTTTATAAAGAAATCCTGTAAAAGGTTTTTATAAATGAAAAGCCGCTAAAACTTAGCGGCTACTAGACTTGGGGAGGAGGTTTTGAGTGAGAGCTCAGTTGCTCTCATACTATTGTTTTCGGCGCATTAATTTTTTTCTTTAACAATTTGTATTAATATCCTCCAAAAAAATGAGTTTTAACGGGTTTTAAAATTTCTACATTATTAGGTTGATTTAAACTACTGAACATTTGTATATACTACTCCAATGTAGGAGAAATTTATCCAATATTGGGGAGAAAATAAGAAATGGCAAAAAATACCGTTAAAAAAAGTGAAAGCCAAAGTCAAAATCAGAGTTTAAGAGTTGTTAAGGCGCCAAAGACAAAGCCTTATAATGATATAGATTTAAACAACTGGAAAGTTTATTCTCATATTAAAACGGGTACCCTCTGGGAATTTGCCTCCCGTGACAAATCAAACGGGCACTCTTATGATTACCATGGAAACTACATCCCCCAAATTGCAACCCAGCTTTTTGAAAGATATACAAAAAAAGGCGATGTGGTTGTGGATTTATTCTTCGGTTCGGGCACAAGCGCCATTGAAGCTTTAAATATGGAAAGACGCTGTATCGGGGTTGAATTAAAGCAGGAAATGGTAGATTATGTATCGGAAAAATTTTCCAAAAAAGAACTGGTAACCGATGTAAACATTATCTGCGGCGATTCGACAACGGAAGAGACCAAGGAAAAAGTAAGGGCAAGGCTTGAAATTATGGGCAAGAAACAGGGAAAAGACACAGCCCAGTTTGTTGTTTTGCACCCTCCGTATGATGATATTATTAAATTTTCCGATAAAAAAGAAGACCTTTCAAACTGTGCTACACCCGAAGAATTTTACGACTTGTTTGAAAAGGTGGCAAAAAATGCCTACGATTTACTTGAAAAAGGGCGTTTTTCAGCGCTTATCATCGGAGATGAATACAAAAATTCAAGGGTAGAGCCTCTCGGGTTTGAATGTATGAAAAGGATGGAAAACGTTGGTTTTGTAACAAAGGCCATTGTTGTAAAAAATATTACGGGAAATGAAAAAGCAAAAGGGAAAACGGCAAACCTCTGGCGCTACAGGGCGCTTGCCGGCGGCTTCAACATCTTTGAACATGAATATATCATGACCTTTCAAAAGATATAAGGAAAAAGAGAGATGAATGAACCCGCGCTGATAAAAAATTTAATACACGAGATAAGGGGCTATAAGGTTATGCTTGATAGCGATCTTGCGATGTTGTATGAGGTTGAGACAAAAAGGCTCAACGAAGCTGTGAAGCGTAATATTGAACGCTTTCCCGATAATTTTATGTTTCAATTAACCAAAGAAGAGTGGCAAGTTTTGAGGTCACAAATTGCGACCTCAAACAAAGATGAAATTCTAAGGTGCCAAATTGGCACCTTAAACGAGAGTAAAAATCAAAGGTCGCAATTTGCGACCTTAAACAGTGAAATTAGAAAATACCTCCCCTATGTTTTCACGGAACAGGGTGTTGCAATGCTATCCAGTGTTTTACGCTCTAAAAAGGCAATCCAAATTAATATTCAAATAATGAACACGTTTGTAAATATGCGCAGGTGGGCGCTTGAAAATAAAGAACTGGCGCAAAGATTGGCAGAGCTTGAAAGATATTTTATTACCCACTGCGAAGAAAATCAGGCGGATATGAAACAGCTCTATGAAGCGATTTCCCTTTTAATGGACAGGACAAAACCCTCTGAAATAGGTTTTAAAACCGACTGCGGCAAATAATTATTTTCTTTTTACAAGTTCAAGGTCGTAACCTAAAGTATCAGCTAAAATGTAAACTTCATTAAACCTTAAAGTGTTTCTTGCCAATTTGCCATATAAAGATTGATATGTGTATTTATTACCTGTTTTGTCAGATAGAATTTTTACAACATCCGTATATTTTATGTCTTCCAAATTGCAAAGATTTTTCACAAACTTTTTGCTGTTCATTTTGTAATGGTATATTTGTTTGCAGAAATTTGCCATATATGCTATTATTTATTTATATTCGAATAAATTTATTCGTATACAAATAAAAGATGTTTACAAAAAGAAACACAAACTAAGGAAAACTCTATGCATGCTGATGAAATAAAAAACCGTATAGAAAGAGAACAAAAATTAATAAATACCGCTATGAAAAAAATAGCAAAACTCGTAAAAGACGTTCAAAAAAGCAAAAACTACGTAGAATATCTGGAAGACACAAAAAAGGCAAAACGCATGATATAGCTGAGTTTAACGGAAACAATCCCCATACCCGAACACCCGTTCACATCAAAACCTGCTCGCTGCGCCAAACCATCGCTTTCGTTATCCGCCAAATGAACCTGTCTACTGCACCAAAAATTTGGGGTTTAAGGCAAGCCACTGATAAGTATCTTCTTTTGCAGGCATTTCTACAATATAAATGCCGCCGTGTTTTCCCCTTTCGCAATACAAAATCCCCTGTTCCACAAGCTCGCTCACAGCCCTTCTTATGGTGTTGGCGCTAACATTCAGCGTGCCTGCAAGCTCCTTCATTGAAGGAAGTTTGTCTCCTGCTTCGTGGTTTGTTACCATATATTTTTTAATCTGGTCTAAAACGCGCTGCCAGCTGTAAAGATAGGAATTTTTAATTTCGTTTTTCCCCTTGGGAGCAGACATAAACCTGCTTTTTTCGCCTGCCTCTTTTTGTTTTGAAAGTTTATCGGGCTCGTTAATATACCTTGTGCCGTATTTTCCTCTTAAAGAGAGGATAATTTTTTCTTTATTCAATTTTTTCATAGCATCGTTTATTGTACGCACACTTACATTAAACATTTTTGCAAATTCTTCGTTCGGCATTATTTTATCGTTTAGCCGATAATTTTCGGTTATATATTTTTTAATCTTTAAATACAGTTTATGTGATAATGTTTCGCTTTTAATATCATCTGCAGTATCAGGCTTTTCAATTTCTTTATAATCACAGTTTAAAATTTTAACGGGTTTATTTGCGCTTTTGCTTTTTTGGGTTAAAACTCCGTCCCTTGTTAAAATATCAAGAGCAAGTCTTACAGTATTTTGAGAAGTGTCTACTTCTGCCGCAATTATTCTTGAAGCGGGAAGAACATCTCCTTTTTTAAATTTATTTTTTACGATGTATTTTTTAATGTTTGAAACGGCAGCATCTTTTTTGGAGGTTCCTTTTGTATCCGAATTTGGCTGCATTTTATCTGCAATCATTGTCCCCACACATTGTCTTGATGTAAAATATCCGAGGTCTTCCGCGTATCTTACGGCATTTTGCATTGTTCCTGTGCTTACGTTATGAAATTTTGCCAGATCTTTTTTGGAGGGGATTAAATCACCAACGTTAAAAAGGTTGTTTTGAAGCCCTTCTTCAACCCATTTTATGAGCCAGTCCAAAAGGATGCGGTCCTTTGGCGTATTTAAGGCGGAACCGTTTTGAATATCTGCAGGGGGCATATGAATTTCTGTCATCAAAATCTTTTTCATGGTTGTTTTTTTAATTATACAATACATAAACCTCATGAAGGTCAAAATTTTCCATAGTTTCGGGCTTAATGTAACAAAATATTAATAAATTCTCAAAATGTTGTAAAGTTTATAATAAAAAGCGCCGATGATATTTTTATTGAAGTGTGGCTAATCAAAGGAAGGTAAAGAATTATGGGTTTGGCAGCGTTTGGAAAAGATTGTTGGTATCACATCGGAAACAACGTTTACGATTTTAGCAAAATGAATCAAGCCGAAATTGATAAAATTTCAGGCATGTCTTCTTTGGAGCAACAGCAATATGTGGAAAGCAACTGTGTCAGAGTTGTGTCAAAAAGTGAGCTTCTGAGTGCAGGTGTTTCGGAGGACACGCTTCAAACTTTTTCTCTTGAATTTGATGATGATATTGATGAAGAAAACGACACGAAAACAGACACGGACAAAAATGATGTTAACGGTGCTTCACAAGGGCTGAAAAAGCAGAATGATGTTGATTATAAAAACTGGCTTGTAAATAACGGTCTTAGCGGTGCTTCAAAATTGTCCACAGAAAGTAAGCTCGAAGATGTTCAAAAATATTACAACCACATTGCAGATAATTTAAGCAGTATTATGGCATCAATTGACGGTGCGATTGCAAGCAAAGACCCTGATACTATTGATTCTTATATGACAGAATTAACGTACAATATGGCGGCACTGGAAGGTGTGAGTCGGCAAAGCGGTATGGGCAGCATTATGTCTCAGGATATGGCCTGGGGCGGCATGTTTGGCGGCGCTGCGGTTGCAGGTGCCGCAACAATGTTTGGTGCGACAGGCACGCTTGCAACCATTGCAGGGGTGAGTGTAACTGTTCCCGTTATAGGCTGGGCTGTTGCAGGTGTTTGCGCTGCCGCTGCAATCGGTATCGGTATATATAATTCGGTAAAACAAGGTGAAATTGATGACCTCAAAGAGCAAATGCAGCAAACAATGGACGATTGCACTGCAAAGCTTGAATATGCGCAGAAGGAAATCGGTGAAATCGTTGAAGATGAAGTGTCTGCAATAGAAAATGATATTAAAAGGCTCGAAAAAGCCGATTTCGATGATATAAACGATATGAACGACATGTTCACAAATATTAACGGCATTCAGGTATTTCAGGCATCAATGGAAAAATGGGCAGCACTTTGCGAAAAATACGATATACCTTTTGAAGGCGCGGATTTATTGGATAAGCTCGGTAATGAAGATGATAAAAATAAATATGCAAACGAATATGTTGAAAAATTTGTTGAGCATACAAAAAACGCGATAGAATCAAGCGGAAACGTTGTCGATGATACGGGAAGCTATATCGCATCCGCCGATGAAATTAACGCCTTAATCAGTATGCTGTATGACAATGAAATGACAAGAAATGTTGATATAGCACCCCTTAAAGAATTAATCAATTTTATAAAAGAAAAAAATCAGGAAGAAGTGAATAACGACACCGAAAACCTTTCAGACGGTTTGAGCTCTGGTGGACAGTATGATTTTGGCGAATATTCAAATGTTTATAATTCTGCAGGTGAAACCCAGACAGGGGTAAATGGTGCTGCCACGGACGGGCAGTATGATTTGGATACTTCAAAATATGAAGATGTTCAAAAAGAAGCACAAGAAACCGCACAGAAAGATGTGGATGAATACCTTAGTAATATTGACCTCAAGGGTAAAACGGTCGAAGAATTGGAAGAGCTTTATGAAGCAACAAATAAGGATTTCGAAGATTTCAGCCAATATAAAGACAACCTGGACCTTGATTTGAGCAAATTTGATACTATTCTTGCAAATATCAGAAAAGAGCAGCAGGCAAGGGTTGATGAATACATTGATTCAATTTCCGTTTCGGGAAAATCCATGAGCGAGCTTGATGAGCTCTACGATGAAGTTTCAAAACAGGGCGAAGCCTTTAAACAAGCTTCGTCTGACGTGGATACAAACGCCTTTAGAGACGTTCTTGCAAGCATAAGGGAAGAGCAGCAGGCAATTGCGGATGATTACTTATATGAAGTTTCATCAAGAATTGAAAATGCAGGTTCCGTGAACGAATTAGCGACAATTTCTGCCGAGATTGCTCAGTATAAAGACAGTGTTTCACTATATAACGTGGATACAGGCCAATTAAAAGCCATAAGTACACGGGTTAGAGACAAAATTCAGGCTATTATTAACGAAAAATCAGCAAACTATGAAATACAGGCTTCAATGGTACAGACAAGCTCGGACGCCTTAACCCTTGCAGATATTATAAATACTGAGATTGCTCAGCTTCAAAACCCTGAAATAAATACATCAAGCCTTCAAAAGATTGTATCAGACCTTATCTCAAAGGCGAACAAGCTTAGAATTGGAGAAGCAAGAAAACAGGCGGAAGAAGACGCCATGAATGTTCCTGCGGCAAAGCCTGATACTTTGACTGACAGCGGTTCTTTTGATTCTTATGCGGAATCTGACGGTGAACATATTCCTGTTGTCATACCTGCCTTTGCAGGTGACGGTGCCCCTGCGTATGATCCTGAGGCTGCAGGCGGTGACGGCGAAATTCCTGCATACAGTGAAACTCCCGCAACGGGTGAAGAAGGCGAAGCTGTTCAAAATCCTGAAGGCGAAGGCGGTGAAGAGGGTGTTCCTCCTGCTGCAGCTGAGGGAGAAACTCCGCTTGAAGAAGCAGAAACCCCTGCTGTTACACCTTCTGCTGTTCCAAACGTGCCTCCTGCCATAACGGAATCTGTTGAAGGCAGCATGGAAACCGAAATTCCTCCTGCTGTTTCTGCGACACCTGCAGAGCCCGCGCAAACCGGAGCTGCTGATTCCAATAACACCATTATATCTGTTGGGCAGGCGGATGAGAATACTCCACCTCCTGCGGATACGGAAAATCTTGAACAAACGGCTAAAGAAGCAGTTGCAGAAAGTAAAACACCCGAAGAAATCGCAGATTTAATTGAAATAGAAATCCAGGAATAAAAGAATGAAAGATATATAAGGCAAACAGTTCCATTTTCGGGCGTTATATTGTAAGATAAAATAAATTGTGTTGATAAAATCGGGTATCAGATGAGAGTAAACAGTCTGAACAGCTTATCTTACGGTAAATTGTGGCCAAAGTCCGAAGGCAGATTAAAAAATACCGCAAACGGCAAGACGAACAACGCCCTCGAACAAGGCAAGAACCATAATCCTGCAACGGAAAAAGGCGGAATTTATGTGACGCCCGTGCAAACCACAAAAGCTCAGGAAGATACCATACAAAAGGCACTAAACGAGCTTTCAAAGGTAGAATTTCACCCGAATGATGTCCTTTATATGAAAAATTTGGGAGTAAGTCTCCCCTTTCAAAACGGAAATGAAGCTGTTGAATATTTAAAAAGCAGGAATATTGAGGTTGCTTATGCTGAATTTTCAAACCCGAATGTCCATGCCTGCCTTGATACAAGTGATAAAATTCCAAATGTTTTATTAAATTCAAAATATAAAGAACTAACTTCTTTTGCTGCCATTCTTGCAATTTCAGAGGCATTTATCCACGAATCGGGCCATGCAAAAGACGGGGATTCCGAAAATTCAATTCAGGAAGAAATAAATTGTCTTGCCCTGAATGTTTTAACGCACCAGTATTATAAAAAAACATATCCCGATGTTTTTAAAGATCAAAATTCTCCTCTGTTTTTTGAAGGGGTAAATCTTTACGACAGCCTGTTTTTTGATTTTGATCCGGAGAAAAAGGCATTAAAGAAAAGAATTTCAGAAAAATACGGTTTTTTAAACGTGTCATCAAGAAACCACCCGGGTTCTCAAATGGCATATGATATTAAAACAAGGTCATAACCTTAAATTTGTTGTTTTGAAATTGAAGCTTCAAAAGTGCGGCAATTTTAGGCAATTTTATTTTATGGAAGGGTTGACTTAGAGTAAACTCTAAAGTGTATTGTAGAAATACGGTAAAAATTTGAAGCATTTTTAAGGAGAAATTATGAAAAACGTTTTAATAATTTCAACGAGTTTGAGGAATAATGCAAATTCTGAAATCCTTGCATATGAAACGGAACGCGGCGCAAAGGAAGCGGGTCACAGAGTTGAATTTGTATCTTTAAAAGACAAAGAAATAAAATTTTGCAAAGGGTGTCTTGCATGCCAGAAAACGGGCAAATGTACAATAAATGATGATGCAAACGCTATAGTGGAAAAAATGAAAAATGCGGATGTAATTGTCTGGGCGACCCCTGTTTATTATTATGAAATGGCAGGGCAGATGAAAACAATGATAGATAGGGCAAACAGTCTTTTTTCCGCAAATTACGGGTTTAGGGAAGTTTATGTGATTGCAACTGCTGCAGACAATTCGGATGGAATTATACAAACGGTATTAAACGGGGTTAAAGGTTGGATAGCCTGTTTTAGCGGGGTAAAACTTTCGGGATATCTTGAAGGGACGGGCCTTTACGGGGCAAATTCCGTAAGCAACCGCAAAGACTTGCTCAATGAAGCATACAATATGGGGAAAAATATTTAAAGCAATAACCGAAATCATAAAATTTTTAAGAGTATGCATACTCAAAAGTTTCAGGCATGCCGAAATTGTTACAAAAATTTACATAAAAAGCTGCTCTCAGATGCCTTTTTATGGCAAAAAATAAACTTTACAAACTTTATAAAATCATCCGAATGTGATATAATATATTATGTTGTTAGTTAAAAAGTGTGCAGTGTGTTCAAAACGGGAGGTGCTAAAACATGACTACTCTGGTTGAAAAGCTCAAAGTTAAATCACCCATCAAATCGAAATTCAACGATGAATTTCAAAGTTATCTTAAAAAGCAATGCCTAAAAACCACGTTCAACGGGATTGAACTTGAAACTTTCAGTTGGTACAAAAAGATGTTGGGCTTGATGTAGAAGATTTCAAAATTTAGTTTAATTCAGCAAAGGCGGGAATAATTTTTCCTGCCTCTTTTTGTGTCTTTGAGGCAGGAAGGGTTATTATATGTCTTTATATCCTTTCATGGTTCATAAATCGCCATAAAAGATAAAGAATATACTATAAAACTTTGTTATAAACGCAGTGAAGATGACCTTTTTCATCTGCCATAAATTTTCTTTGAAAATCAACCGTACCGTCTTGACGTTTTGTATAGTTTTCATAAACGGAAGATAATTTTCCGCCTTCAAATTCAAAAATCTGTTTTATGCTTTTTTCGCCCGTGGTTAAATTTTCGGTTCTTTCAAGCTCTGCTTTTACAAGCTCTCCGTCCATATATTTATAAACCTGGGTCGTTACTCTTTTCCCGTTATTTGTTTCAATCCCGTCCGTTATGGTTTGTCTGCTGTGCAAAAACTGTTTGCCAACATAAGAAAAACCGAGTGCATCCTGTGCGTCTTCCATAATTTTTCTTGCCTGATTTTCAAGTTTTGACGCCCTTTTTTGTCCTTTATTTAATAAAAAAGAATGCAAAAATGCAGGTATTTTCCCTGTGTTTTTTGCCTTTTTGTCCTCATTTTTTCCTTGCTTTCCTTGTTTTTTGCCTTCAAAACTTATTGTGTCGTTTTCTAAGGGCTTTAAAACATCTCCTAAATTTTCTAAGAAGTTATTTGAAACTTTTTTGTATGTTGTATTAATTTTTGCAGCAGAAATTTTGTTGTTAAAGCTTATTGAATCCATGCGCATAAAATGCAATTTCCTCTTTAATTTAATGTGGCTTTTTTAAAATATGTTGTTAGTATTTTATATGCAATATCTTGTTATATATATCTGAAAGTGCAGTTTTCGGGGTGCCAAAAATGCCCGGGTAATTAAAATACCACAAGCATTTTTAAAGTGCAAACATATTTTTTAAAAACCAAGGAATTTTAAAGCTTTAAAAAAACTTATTTTATAATCTCCATAACTTCATCCAATTCCTTTTTAGGTGCCCTGTTGGGGTTTTCCGCATAAGCCTTTCCTATGGTTAAGAGGGTTACAATTTTATCATCTTCTTTAAGGTTTAAGATTTTCTTAAATTCTTCTCCTGCAAGCAAAGGTGCAACCATCCAGCAGCTTGAAAGCCCAAGTGCTGTTGCTGCAAGCGCCATATTTTCAACCGCACCGCCCATACTTAAAAGATAAGAATCGGGACGCATTTTTGAAATCTCTTCTTTTGTATAGTTTGCTTCTTCCAATACTCCGCCCATAAAAGATGCTGCATTTGTTTCAACACAGACTATTACAACAGGCGCATTTTCAAAGAAGGTAGAGTGCCCTTTGTATCTTAAAATGCCCTCTTTTGTTTCGTCTTTGATTCTTGATGTTATTTCGTCATATTTTTTTAATACGGCTTTTGCCATTTCCTTTTTGATATCACTGTTGAAAACAGCCAGAAACTTCCAGTTTTGAGTGTTCATTGCAGCAGGGGCCAGGCGGGCAGAATTTATTATTCTTTTAATCTCATCATCTGTCGGTATGTAATCAGAGTATTTTCTGATAGTTTTTCTTGTATCAATACATTCAAATATTTCCATAAGTGAACTCCTTTATAGTAGAATAATTTTATGAATAATCTTAAGATAATATTTCTTATATCGTTTTTTATCTCTTTTGTAAATTATACCATTACAGGTGTTGTGTTTGCAAAATCAAACTTTGAATACAGTGTTTATACGCCTGAAAGCTTTCAAAAATTACAATCGGATACCCCCCGATTTTCAGACGGCTCTAACATTTTGTTTATTGTCGATTATTCAAATTCGATGAATGAGAAAATGGGCGGTAAAACCAAAATGCAGGTGGCCCTTGATACTTTAACGGTAATTCTGCCGAAAATTCCGCCTTCCGTGAAAACAGGGCTTCGCGTGTACGGGCATAAGGTTGGTTTTACATATCTTCAAGGGTGTATGGCATCAAAAATGGCGGTTCCTTTTGCCGAAAAAAATGCGGATAACATTTTGGGCGCTCTGTATAACACAAAAGCTGTCGGCTGGACACCGATTACATATTCTCTAAAACAGGCCGTAAATATTGATTTTGCAGGGGTTAAAGGTAAAAAACACATTGTTCTTTTAACCGATGGCGGTGAAAACTGTGATGAAAGTCCGTGTGATTATGCGATTGAACTTATGAAAACAAGAGACGACATTGCAATTGATGTTATTGCGTTTGATATCTTTGATGAAGAGGCCAATAATCAGCTTCGTTGTGCTGCGGTTGCAACAAGGGGCAAATTTTACAGCGCGAACACTCCAAATCAGCTTTTAGACAGTCTGTTTGAAAGTTTAAACATAGATAAGAACGTAAAAGGCACAATAAAGGTGGATGAAAACTAGATTTTACAACGGATGACCTCCTGATAATACCCTGAAAACAGGGCAGAAGAAAAGGATTTAAGGAAAAGGATTTATGAAACTTTCTGAGAGCTTGGAAGATTATCTTGAAGCAATTTACAATGAAATATTGAAAAAAAACGAAGCAAAGGTGACGGACATTTCAAACATTTTAAATGTGAAAAAAGCTTCCGTTACAGGCGCCCTTATAAATCTTAAAAACAAAGGGCTTATAAACTATGAGCCTTATTCGGCGATTACTTTAACGGAGCTTGGTGAAAAGCTTGCCATGGATATCATTGAAAAACACAAAGTTATGAGCGAATTTTTGGAAAACATTTTGAATTTGTCCAAAGATGAAGCAATTGAAAATGCCTGCAAAATGGAGCATATAATGTCTGAAACGATGTTTGACCGCATGACAAAATTTTCCGTTTTCATTCAGGAACTCTGCAAAACTCATCCCGAATTAAAAGAAAAAATCTCAAAGCTGTATGAGTAAAACTAAAGCTTTTTGAAGGACTTTCAAGCCCCTATTTATTCACAACCTTAAATATTTCATTCAAAATTTTGAATAAATCATACGCTTCATTTAAAGGTATCATATTTGCACCATCACAAAGTGCCTTATCGGGTTCGGGATGAACTTCAAAGAATAAACATTTCGCCCCTGCTGCAACTGCAGATTTTGCAAGTAAAGGTGCAAATTCTCTTTCTCCGCCGGAGGAATCTCCTGCGCCGCCCGGGAGCTGCACGGAATGTGTCGCATCGAAAACAACAGGATAGCCCATATCCTGAATAATTTTTATCCCGCGCATATCGGAAACAAGGTTATTGTAACCGAATGTCGTTCCGCGCTCCGTGATTAAAATTTTATCATTTCCTGAATCTATCACTTTTTGAGCGATGGATTTCATCTGGGAGGGTGCTAAAAACTGACCCTTTTTAATGTTTACAATCTTTCCGGTTTTTGCTGCGGCAACAAGTAAATCTGTCTGACGGCATAAAAATGCAGGGATTTGCAATACATCCGCCACTTCTGCCGCGGCTTTTGCCTCTTCTTCTTTATGAATATCGGTTACAATCGGTAAATCAAATTCTTTTTTAACTTCTGCTAAAATTTCTAAGCCCTTTTCAAGCCCGGGGCCCCTGAAAGATTTTATTGAAGAGCGGTTTGCCTTATCATAAGAGGCTTTAAAAATATAGTTTATACCTAAATCTTTACAAACCGTTTTTAATTTTTCAGCTGTTTTAAAAACAACATCTTTTGATTCAATGGCGCATGGCCCTGCAAAAATTGTCAGGTTGTTTCCGCCTATTTCAAAATTATTAAGCATTATGGTTTTCATAGAATTTATTATATAATGAATATTGAAGTATAGCAATTTTTAAATATTGCGCCTGAACTAGATATGGAGAAGGATTAAGATATGGCAGCGGAAACAAAAGCAAAAGCGTCTGCAAAAGAGACGAAAGAAGATGCGGCAGCAAAGGAATTAAGAGAAGGCAAAGACAAAGCCCTAAAAATGGCTTTGGATAAGATTGAAAAAGATTTTGGAAAAGGTTCAATCATGCGCCTCGGGGATAAATCTTCCGTGAATGTGGATTGTATACCGACAGGCGCGCTTGCACTTGATATAGCGCTTGGAGTTGGCGGGGTGCCGAGAGGAAGGGTCATAGAAATCTACGGTCCCGAATCAAGCGGTAAGACAACTCTTGCACAGCACATCGTGGCCGAAGCACAGAAAAAAGGCGGCATTGCAGCATTTATCGACGCGGAACATGCGCTTGACCCTGAATATGCCAAAAATCTGGGCGTAAATGTTGATGAACTTTTAATCTCTCAGCCCGATACAGGTGAGCAGGCACTTGAAATTGCAGAAGAACTTGTTCGTTCGGGTGCAATCGATGTTATTGTAATCGACTCTGTTGCGGCTCTTGTTCCAAAGGCTGAAATCGAAAAAGCAATGGATGAACAGCAAATGGGTCTTCAGGCAAGACTTATGTCAAAAGCGTTAAGAAAACTGACAGGTATTGTAGGAAAGACAAACACAACCGTAATTTTCATTAACCAGTTAAGGCAAAAAATCGGCGTAATGTATGGCAACCCCGAAACCACAACCGGCGGTAACGCGCTTAAATATTACGCTTCCGTTCGTCTGGATATCCGCCGTTTTGACAGTGTTAAAAATAAAGAAGGCGAAGATATAGGAAACAGAGTTCGTGTAAAGGTTGTGAAAAATAAGGTGGCTCCGCCTTTCCGCGTTGCAGAATTTGATATTGTATATGGTAAAGGCATTTGTGCCCTCGGCAATATTCTTGATGTTGCAGTGAATATGGACATTGTGAAAAAAGCGGGTGCATGGTTTAGCTATAATGATGAAAAACTCGGTCAGGGCAGGGATAAATCCAAAGAATTTTTGGGCGAACATCCTGAAATCCTAAAAGAGGTTGAAGAAAAAGTAAGAGAAACACTTGCAAATAAGGAACAATAAAAATGATACTTGTCACAGGAGCAGCAGGCTATATAGGCTCACATTCGGCGATTGATTTTATAAAATCTGGATATGATGTTGTAATCCTCGATAACCTTTCAGTGGGGCACATTGAAATAATCGACAGGATTAAAACCTTTGCTAAAAGCGCGAAAGGAAACCTTGTTGATTTTATAAAAGGAGATACAAGAGACACTGAACTTCTTGATAAACTTTTTAAAACATATAAAATAGACGCTGTTGTGCATTTTGCGGCAAATTCTCTTGTGAATGAAAGTGTCACAAATCCTTCAAAGTATTACAACAATAACGTTTCAGGTTCTATCAGCCTTTTGGATGCGATGGTAAAAAATGATGTTAAAAAAATTGTTTTTTCATCTACCTGTGCCACATATGGAGAGCCTGAATATGTTCCAATTGATGAAAAACACCCGCAAAGACCCGTAAACCCCTATGGAAATTCAAAGCTTGCAATAGAATTTGCAATTAAAGACTATGCGCATGCATACGGTCTAAAATATATGATATTCAGATATTTTAACGTTATAGGGGCTGATGCGGAGATGGTTTCAGGTGAATGGCACGATATTGAAACCCACCTTGTTCCAAACATTTTGAAAGCGGACAGTGATAAGGTCTTTAACTTGTTTGGAACAGATTACGATACAAAAGACGGAACCTGTGTTCGTGATTATATTGATGTTTGCGACCTTGCAAGAGCCCATACGATGGCTTTTGAATATCTTCAAAAAAATGAAAGCACGATTATAAATCTTGGTACGGGAGACGGACAAAGCGTAAAAGAGATATTTTCGGCCGTTGAAAACAGCTTAAATATTAAAGTTCCTCTGAAGGTTTGTGGCAGGCGCGAAGGAGACCCCGCAAAATTAATTGCGAATAATTCTAAAGCGCGTGAGGTTCTAAAATGGCAGGCGCAAACTTCGCTTGAAGATTCTGTTAGAAATGCGGCAAATTGGGAAAATGTTTTAAAAACCCTTCAAAAAGCCCGTGCGGAGAAACAAAAGGAGGGGGCTAACGCATGAAAGGTATAATTCTTGCAGGTGGCGCAGGAAGCAGGCTGTATCCCGCAAGCCTTCCGATTTCAAAGATTTTGCTTCCCGTATACGATAAGCCTATGGCCTATTATCCTATTACAACCCTTATGCTTGCTGGAATTCGGGATATTTTGATTATCTCAAACCCGAATGACCTCGGGAATTTTCAAAGGGTATTGGGGGACGGCTCAAACCTCGGTGTGAAGTTCTCTTACGCCGTGCAGACAGAGACAAGAGGGATAGCGGACAGTTTTTTAATAGCTGAAAACTTTATCCAAAATTCGCCTGTGGCGCTTATTTTGGGGGATAATATTTTCCATGGCTTCGGTTTTTCATCAATGTTGAAAGCCGTCGGTAAAAAAACCGAAGGGGCAACGGTTTTCGGATATCAGGTAAATGATCCGCAAAGGTTCGGGGTTGTGGAGTTTGATAATAGCAACAAGGCTGTATCCATTGAAGAAAAGCCAATGAACCCCAAGTCAAACTATGCTGTAACGGGGCTGTATTTTTATGACAGTAACGTTGTACAATACGCTAAAACCCTGAAACCATCCGCCAGAGGCGAACTTGAGATAACCGATTTAAACAATATTTATCTAAAAAACGGTGCGCTTGATGTGGAAATTTTGGGCCGCGGTTTTGCATGGCTTGATACGGGCACGTTTGAGAGCCTTCTTCAGGCAAGCAACTTTGTTCAGTCCATGGAAATTAATACAGGGATGAAAATTGCCTGTATTGAAGAGGTGGCCTACAGAATGGGCTATATCAGCGTTAGAGAGCTTGAAGAACTCGGCAAAAAATATAAAAATAACGGCTACGGCGCCTACATTCAAAAAATCGTCGATCAGGCAAAGGTGAAAGTATAGCTCTTTTTGCAAGGCAGAAGCTTTTAGGGCGGCAGAGGAAGTATGATTTCAAGATATTCAAAAAAAGAGATGTCAAAAATTTGGGAATTGGAGAGCAAATTTTCCTATTACCTGAAAGTTGAACTTGCCGTGGTGGAAGCATATTACAGGCTCGGGCAAATTCCAAAAGTTGGGTATGAGCACATTTTAAAGACAGCAAAATTTACCGTTCCTGAAATTGATGAAATTGAAAAGACCGTAAACCACGATGTAATCGCTTTTTTAACCTGTGTGAACAACTATGTCGGCGAAAAATATTCAGGCTATATCCACAAAGGCCTCACAAGCTCCGATGTTATAGATACGGCTTTTGCGCTTCAAATAAAGGATGCAAGCGACATCATTTTAAAAGATATGGATAATCTTTTAAAAACGCTAAAAACTCTTGCCTTTAAATATAAAGACACAGTTTGTATCGGCCGTTCGCACGGCATTGGGGCGGAAGTTATAACTTTCGGGTTCAAGCTTTTAAACTGGTATGATATGTTTGAGAGAGCCAAAAAAAGGCTTGAATACGCTCTTTCGGATGTTTTAACAGGTCAGGTTTCAGGCCCTGTGGGGACTTATTCAAACATTGAACCTGAGATAGAAAAATTAACCTGTGAAATTTTGGGGTTAAAACCCGCTAAAATCAGTACGCAGGTAATAGCAAGAGACGTCCATGCCGCATATATTTCGGCCCTTTCTTTAATCGGGTGTGCTATTGAGAATGTTGCGGTTGAAATCCGCCATCTTCAAAGATGGGAAGTAGCCGAGGTTGAAGAAGGCTTCAAGAAGGGGCAAAAAGGCTCTTCTGCTATGCCGCACAAGAAAAATCCGATTTCAGGCGAAAATCTATCGGGCTTAGCGCGTGTATTAAGAGCAAACAGCCTTGCTGCGCTTGAAGATATTACCCTCTGGCATGAAAGAGACATTTCACATTCAAGTGTGGAGAGGGTTATATTCCCTGATTCCACAATTTTAGCGGATTATATGCTTCAAAGGCTGAATTCAACGCTTGAAAATCTGGTTATAAAGCCGCAAAATATGTTGAAAAATATTGGAAAATACGGAGATATAATATTTTCTCAAAGCTGTCTTTTAAAGCTTACGGAAAAAGGAATGACCCGCGAAGCATCGTATGAAATCGTCCAAAGTGAAGCAATGGACGCCTTTAACGGGGTTGATGGAAAACAAAATTTTAAAGAAAATATGCGAAAATACTTAAACAATGCTGAAATTGACGAATGTTTCAATTATCAAAAATATTTAAGAAATATTGATAAGATTTTTAAAAGGTTTGAGGGGTGAAAAGCCCGATATTTTGCTGAATAAGTTTGAATACAGGGTTTTTGGACGGAATATTAATTTTTGTAACGGTTTTTTGTAAAATCCTAAAGTTTAAGTAAAAGAAAGTCGATAGTCTAAACATAAGGAATAATAAAGAATTTAAAGAACTTTTGAAGCAAGGAGATGACTATGGACAAAATTAATCTAAATCTTTACGGATTAAATTTCCAAAAACAGGTTGAAAAGAAAGAAGACGAAAAAAATAATGTAGCTGAAAACAAGGCTCCCGTGCAACAAGAGGGCAAAAAGGTTGACAGCGAAGCAATTTACAGTGCAATGCAATTATCTGCAGCGCAGAATAAAGCGGCTGTATTAGGCAATGCACTTACAATTGACCCGAAAAAATATCTGGATGATGAGTCTATAGCAAGAATTCAGGCTTCCATGGGTGATTTTGAAAACAGTGTTGAAGATATGACAAATGTTATAAAGGCAGAATTTCCGGGGCTTTCAGAGGCTCAGGCAGCAGCCCTTGCAGCCAAAGCAGTGCTTCAAACCATGTAAATACTGACTGTGATTTAAAAACGGCAGTTTAAAAAGAGTTTATAAAATTACATAAAGTCCAAAAAGCCTGAAACTTTAAAAGGCGGCGGGCGAACGGGTTAAAACCCTTGACAATAAAGGGTTTCCTAAGATAAATTTCTCCTCTCTCCTATATCTCCATAGTTCTTTAAAAGTTTTCCCCTGTGGGTTTCCGCGGGGGATTTTTTTATCCTTAAAAATTTGTTAAAATCAAATAAGCCAGAATAAAATAAGATTTATGAAAAATAAAAATTTATACGATATTTTGGGGCTTGACCCGCACGCTTCAAAGGAAGACATAAAAGCTGCCTACAGAAGGCTTGTGCGGATTTATCACCCCGATGTAAATAAGACAAAAGAAGCTGAAGATTATTTTAAACTCCTGAATAATGCTGTGGAGACGCTTCTTGACGATGCAAAAAGGCTTCAATATGACACTATGGTAGGCTTTTCAGAGGTTTATAATTCGCACGGCACAAAAGGCGCTTCTTCAAAAGCGGGTATGTCTGAAAAAAACGGTATAGAATTCGGTAAAAAAACGGGTGAAAACAAAAAGGGCAGTGCTTTTTCGGGGCAAAAAACAAGTGAAACACTTAAAAATACTGGTTTTTTTGAAAATGATATTGCTATAAAACCTGATAATAAAGCTTTTGACAGAAATAAACGGGCTAAAACATGCACAAAAAGCCCTGAAATAGACGGTAAGGATATTGAAACCGTCGTAAAAATATCAAAAGATGAAGCAAAACATGGAACAATGAGGAAAATCAACGTTCTTCATACCGATAAATGTCCAAAATGCTTGGGGCGCAAGTATTTTAACGGGATGGTTTGTGCCCTTTGCCACGGTGCAGGCGAAAAATCGGAACACAAAATTATGAGCGTCAAAATTCCTGCGGGAATTAAAAGCGGTGTCAAAATGAAAGTGAAAGGCGAAGGCGAATACGGGAAATTTGGCGGCAAAAACGGCGACCTTTACCTTTTGATAGAAATTGTGTCCGAAAAAACCGAAAACAAGTTTGAGAATAATGAAAAATTTGAAGACGGAAATATTTTGATTGAAACTTCTATAACTCCGTGGCAAGCGGTTTTGGGGGGAGAAATCACCGTGCCTTTGGGTGATGGTTTTGTAAAGATTAAAATCCCGCCTTTGACAAAATCCATGACAAGATTTAAACTTAAAAAGGAAAGCTTAAATGCCCGAATGTCAGGATTGACGGCAGATTACACGGTTGTTGTAAAGATAGATATTTCTGAAAATTTGAGCAAAAAAGAGCTTGAACTTTATGAAAAACTCAGGGATTTGGATGTGAAAAAAGGCTGAAATTCTTGAATGGCAAATAATATACGGATTTAAAACCGCTAAATCACACTAAGATAAGGGATTAAAGAGAAATTGGAAAAGACTTGCAAAATATCGGAAATTTTTGAATCAATTCAGGGAGAAGGGCTGTGTATCGGTGAAAAGCATCTGTTTGTGCGGCTTTTTGGGTGTAATTTGGCGTGTAAATATTGTGATACCAATGTTCCCGATGATAAAAAAGCTGTAGTACTCACAAAATCAGCACTTTATGATGAAATAAAACATTATAGCGCCGAAACCATTAGTTTTACAGGCGGAGAACCTCTTTTACAATCGGAATTTTTAAGGGATTTTTTAGCGGAATATAAAAGTTCCTTAAAGAAAAAAATATACTTAGAAACCAATGGCAGCCTGCCTTACAACCTAAGGGACGTTATTGAATATGTTGATGTTGTTGCAATGGATATAAAGCTTGAAAGTGCGACAGGACAGAAAAATGATTTTTCCACAAATGATGAATTTTTGCTTGTAGCAAGGGATTCAAATGTTTTTGCAAAAGTTGTTTTTGATGAAAATATTACAGATAAAGAAATAACGGGGCTTGCAAATTTGGGGTTAAAGCATGGGATAGAAATAATTTTGCAGCCTAAAATGCCTATATCAAAAAAGCTTGATATGACAGCAATTTTCCAAAAATTGTATTCAAAATATTCAAGAATTCGCCTCATTCCTCAGGTGCACAAATTCCTGAATTTGCCGTAGGATAAGGCTTTTAGGCTATAAGTTTTAGTTTATAAAAGCTTTTTCCTATTGAAAAAAATACAAAATGGGGTTATAATGAAAACACAGAGTGGCAGTTTGCGAAGCTGCCGAATGCTCTTAGGAATTGAAACGGCGCCTATCTTTTTTGATGGGTGCTGTTTTTTATTATGAACATTATCAATAAAATCAAAATTAGTGTTAAATTGATGTTTTCCATACTTAACTCCTTTCTATTTTAACTGTCGACCGGAATTGAAACATTAATGTTGTGTCGAAGCTTTTTAGAAAAGAGTATTTTTTACTCTGTGTTTGAATTTTCAATGTGCTCGCATGTTAAGTATGTACGTCAAATGCACAGCTATGAACGCTAAACAGGTACAGCGCCACCTGTTTTAGTGTATCTTGATTTTAAAATTATCTCCTGAACCTGCTTCTGATTTCAGCTTCCGTGTCTTTAATTCCTTTGGCATCTTTTGTTGTGCGGAAAAGCTTTAACTTAGCTTCATAGAGGCTTCTTTCGTCAGGGAACTTTGCAATCCCGTCATCTAAAACCTTAATGGCAACAGGGGTGTTTTTCTTGTCGTAATAAATTGTTGAAAAGTCTAAGAAATCTTGCACCGTGCGTGGTTTCAGGTTTGCAATTGCGTTAATTTCTTTTGAATAAGCATTTTTGTCCCCGAGGCTTCTGTAGGCCTGAGCAAGATTGTAAAGGTACATAGCCCTTTTGGGGTCAAGTTCTACAGCCTTTTTGAACATATAAATTGCCTGATCCGTATCAAAATTTTTGTATTCAATAAGTCCGAAATAGTTGTAAAGATCTGCTTCAAGTTCGAAATCCAAATCAAGCTCCATAGCCTTTTTAAAGGCATTTTGGGCAGATGATAAATCATTTTCGCTGTAATAAATTTTTCCCAATTCAAAGTAATAATTAGGGTTTTCACTTTGTTTTATTGCATCAAGCAGATATCCTTTACCTTCTTTAACGTTGGTATTTGCAACGCAAATTTTTGCTAAATAATAAAGCATATCAGGGTTTTTAGAGCCTTGCGAAGTTACGGTTGACGCTTTTCTTAAAGCTTTAATTCCGTCAGATAAATTGCCCTCTTCAACATAGCTTATCCCAAGCCCCATAAGCGCTTCATAGAAATTTCCGTCTATCAAAACGGCATTTTTAAAATTCGCATTTGCATTTGAATAATCCTTATTTTCAAGGTAAAAATTTCCAAGCTCTAAATAGGCATATTTGCTGTTCGGGTTTACTTTCAAGGCTTCTTTTAAATATTTTTCTCTCTGCTTGTTTACCCCTGTTTGCCTGCCGGGTTTTTTCAGGGCATTATCTTTCAGAGCTTCATATTTTGCAAGGTTTATATAAGTTAAATTAAAGTTTCTATCAGCCCTTAAAGCCTTGTTTAGTGCCGTTTTTGCTTCATCGAATTCATTCATCTGCAAATGGCACAATGCAAGATTATTCAATGCCTGTACACTTTTCGGGTTGATTTCAATTGCCTTTGTAAAATAAGTAATTGCACTCTTGCAATCCCCTGAATAATAGTATTCAAGACCTTTTGTGTTGTAATAATCAAAATCATATTTTGGAATGGTTGTTATGTTTAAATTTTTTGCCCAGATGGATGAAAGCAACGTATTATCAAGCATTAACGCCCTTTTAAAGTAAACGGCGGCTTGATTCGGGTTGTTTTGATTATAGTAAATTTTGGTCTTTAAAATAAGTCCGTTCAAATTGTTCGGGTTCACATTCAAAATTAAATCAGTATATTGAAGCGCCTTTATGTAATTTCCCGAATCATAATACATATTTGCCATATCAAGGTAATCGTCTTCTGCAGTGGAACCTGCGGTATATTTTGGCGCAACGCTTATTTTTTCAAGGTTTTTTGATAATTCGTAAGATTTTTGAAGATGATAGGCGGATTTATCCATCTTATTCAAATTTTTATAGCAAAGACCAAGGTAATAATGCCCGTCAGAATCGTTCGGGCTGCTTTTTATGTAGCCTTCAAAAAATTTGGCAGCTTCTGCGTATTTTTGGCTGTTTATAAGGTTTACACCCGTTTCAATATTCCAGAGAGGACTTGAAAACCCTTGAGTTTGGATTAAAAGAGCTAAACAAACCACTAAAAATCTTTTTTTTATGCCTAATTTTTTCATACGTTTAAAAATTCCTCAATTACTTTTAAAGTATCCGAGAAAACCTTCTCTATACTTTGATTTGCGTCTATCACCTTCACCCTTTTCGGGTCATTTTTTGCTATGTCTAAATATCCCTGTCTTAATTTTTTGTGAAATTCAAGTCCTTCCGCTTCAAGACGGTCTTTTTCACCGCCGAGTCTTTTTTGGGCAATTTCCGAGTCAATATCAAAAACTATTGTCAAATCAGGCTTTATGCCGTTTGTTGCAATATCATTCAGGTATTTAATTTTTTCCAAATCCTGACATCTGCCATATCCCTGATAGGCAAGGGTTGAATCCGTATGTCTGTCGCAAAGAACGATTTTACCTTCGTTTAACGCAGGTTTTATTTTATATTCAATATGCTGGGCTCTGTCTGCAAGGTAGAGAAAAGTTTCTGCAATATTTGAAACGGGAGCTTCATAATGAAGGAGTATTTTCCTTAAATGCACGCCCAAATCAGAACCTCCGGGTTCACGCGTCAGGATGTTTTCAATATTTTTTTTGTCCAGGTATTCGCAAAGAAGCTTAATTTGTGTTGTTTTGCCACAACCGTCCGCACCTTCAAAGGTGATAAAATATCCTCTTTTTTCCCCGTGTTCGTTGTGCATACCGTGAAGTTTCCCAATCTCTTTTAAGTTTATTATATTATAATATTACAATTTTTGCTAAATTGTAAAAATTGAAAAATAAAGTTATAGTTTTTTAAAAAATTTAATCTATAATGTTGTTGTGAAACAGATTACCCATATAAAATTTTAAATCGAGAAGGATTTTAAGTTGGAAAATTTTGAAGTGAAAAATATTAATCAGATGGAAGAAATAATAACTGCGGGACAGCTTTTAAAAATATTAAATTCAAATCCGAAAGAAGTATCCACGCTTTGCCAGAAAGCTTGTTTAAAGCCTAAAAAAGACGGTTTTGGCAACATTTATTTTTCAAAAGATGATATTGATGTGCTCAAAAAGGTTAAAGAACTCTATAGGCACACAAAAGAGCTTCAAGAAGAAAAAAAGCGTGCAATAGAAGAAGCAGTTAAGAAAATGAATATTAAAAAAGAAGAAAATGAACCGGGTGTTTTATATAAATCCAAAGAAAATAATTTCTTGCAAAGGGTGAAAGAAAGAGCACAGAAGCAAGAAATGGTATCTGTTTCAAATGCTTCTGATTTATTGTCTTTAGATGGCGCAGAAGACAGTGTTTCAAGAGGGCTTGCCGCTCTTGAAAATAATATTGTGGATAGAATTTCCAGCGTTTTGAGCGAAAAAATGGACGGGCTTGATGAAATTGTTGTGGAATTAATCCGTGCAAAGACCGAAAACGAATCATTAAGACAAAAGTTAAACGAATTAAATAAGGAAAATTTTACTCTTAAAAGTGAAAATTCAAGCTTTAAATCGGTTGGTCTCGGTTTTTACGTTAAAAAAGCGTCCGATGATTATATGCTCTAAAGCTTGGTTTGGTCTGATTTTTCGGGCCTTAAACGTTTTAAACACGGGAGTTTGGGGCATACACAAATATAGGGGCAGGGGTTAAATTATGAGCACCATATTAAAAAGCTTTTACCATAACCTGAAAGAGCCCATAATTATCTGTGATTTTTCGGTGCCTGAAAACAACGGCAAAGAAGGCCCAAAAGGACAAGCGGATGTTCAAAACGAAGGCAAAAAAGGCAGTGCCAACAAACTTGAAAACTTAAACGGCGTATATTTTAACAAAGCATTCCAAAATGTTTTTTCCGATATAAATTCTGAAACGGGCATAAAAGCTTTAAAAAAGCTTGATTACAAGTTTTATTTTGAATTTTGTCTTTTGGAAAGTGAAAATCTGAAAACGTATTCCCCCCTAAAAGATGCGATTGAATCGAAAAAAAACTTTAGTCTTTACGGGATGTATCAAAAGAATGAGAGGGAATATCTTTATTTTTTAATTCAGGCATTTTCTCTGAAAAAATATCGCATTTTGTATTTTTACGATATCACTAAAGAAAGAATGCTGGAGCGGCTTTCAAGCGAAAACGAAAAGCTTAAAATTCAAAACAGAGAATTTTTAAACACAAATTCAAAGGCGCAAAATCAGGCTGTGAAAATGGCTCTTTTAAACAGAATTTCAACCGGTATTTCAAAAACTATCGACATTAACGACCTTTTAAATACTGCCTTAAGCGAGCTGAGTATTATTTTTGGCGCAAAAAAAGCATACTTTGCAAAGAGGGTGCAAACATCAGGCGGAGAGGAGTTTGAGGTTGAATATACCCATCCTTTTGAAAAGCAGGCTGCAGGTGAAATTTTAAAATATGACAAAACAACAACCGATGATATTTTAGACAATAAAATTTCAATTCAGGTATGCCTGAAAGATAATGAAAATGCTAAAGAGCCCATGGCATCGCCTTTAACAAGGATAATTCTTCCGATTATGAATAAGGAGAATTTGGTTGCGATTGTTGTAATTTTAACCGCAAAGAAAAATGTTGAAGAAATTGAAAAAGAGCTTCTTTTGGGGGTTTCAATGCAAATCTCAAGCGCAATTACACAGGCAATGCTCTTTAAGGCGGTTTCGGATAAAAAAGAGGAGCTTGAAGCAGCGCTTACAGAGTTGAAAGAAACTCAATTACAGCTTATAAACTCTGAAAAAATGGCGTCTCTGGGCCAATTGATAGCTTCTGTCGCGCATGAAATCAATACCCCGCTTGCA
Source organism: uncultured Vampirovibrio sp. (assembly GCA_910578465.1). GTDB lineage: Bacteria > Cyanobacteriota > Vampirovibrionia > Gastranaerophilales > Gastranaerophilaceae > MGBC122484. The sequence goes on from CAJTPW010000004.1 coordinate 77,066, forward strand.
AGCATTTGTGCAAATAATGAAATTGCAAAGCGTTTCTTTGATACGAATGAAACTTTCGATAAAGATATTGTGGAAATTTTAAAAGATACAAACGATATCGATAAAGACGCCATTAAGCGGATTACAAACCTTGTGCAATCCTTAAAACGCTTTGTAAGACTTGATGAGATGACAAGTCAGGCTGCAAATATCAATGAAGAGCTTGATTTAACTCTGAATTTACTTCGCCATAAGCTTAAAAAAGATATAAAGCTTGTGAAAAACTATGGCGACATTCCGCTTGTAGAGTGTTATCCGAATATGCTGAATCAGGTATTTTTAAATATTTTAATGAATGCGATTCAAAGCATTGAAAAGCAGGCTTCAATTGAAAATGCAGGACTTTCGGGTGCACCTTCAAAAAATCGGGGTGCAGACGGGTGTTATTGTGGTGAAATCATCATCACGACAGCAATTTTTGAGGATAAACTTTCCGTTAAAATTGAAGATAACGGCCTTGGAATAAAAGAAGAGGATAAGAAAAAGATTTTTCAGGCAGGCTTTACGACAAAAAAAGTCGGCGAGGGTACGGGGCTTGGTCTTGCAATTTGTAAAAAAATTATAGAAAAGCATAAAGGCGAAATTACCTTTGAAAGCAAGAGTTACAGGGTGAAAGGAAGCTCTGAAGGCAGTTCAGGTTCAAGAGATCGGGTTGTGAAGAATACTGTTTTTGAAATCATACTGCCGTTATAAAATTAGCGTCCCATAGCTTAAAATTTTCGGGCAGTGTTTTAGAATTTATTAATTGTTAGGGTTGACAAACTTTTTTAATTATCTATAATTATTCTATTGTTAGTCGAAGCTAACACAAGGCAAAACCCTCTTGTGTGGGGGATTTGCTCTGTCAAAAATTTTTAAGTTTAAAATTTTGCCGTTAAATCAGGTTTTATAAGGAATTTTATATGAATATCTCCGCCATAGGAAAAGCATTGGACCAGCCCCTTTTAATAAGCAAACTTAAAGACCAAACGCCGAAAATATTATGCGGGGCTGCTTTTGCCTATGGCTTGTATGATACAATGAAGGCGCCGAAGGAGGAGAGAAAAAACAGAGGGTTAAAAAACGCAGTAATTTTAAGTACTGTTGTTGGGACCTCTCTTTTGAGTGCATTTGGTTTAAAAATCGGCGGCAATGGCAAAATGGGCGGAAAACAGCTCATCAAAGGGCTTGTGAACGTTAAAAGCACGGATGAAATTTTAGACAGGCAAAAAAGGGCCGTGGATAATTTTTTGTTTGAAAATAAGGTTTCTAAAGATGTTGAAGCAGTTTTAAACAAAGCAAAAACGGGGCTTTTAAATGTTAAGGACACAGAAAAGCTTTTAAATATGGAAAAAAGCGGAGCAGGCGCCGGCACGGAACGGAGCGCAGCGCAAATAAAGGGCAAAGAAAAGCTTTTAGAGACGCTTTTTTCAAAGAAAGAAAATTTGAGTGCAAAAGAGATTTTTGAAGAGACGGGAAGACTTTCGGTTTTGGGACTGGCACCTGTTGCAGCAGGGGTTTTAGGAGGAATTGCCGCAGAAAAAATCACAGGCGAGAGCACGCCAAAATCTACATCTCAAAAAATAAAAGAAGGGGCATATCAATTTTTGGCAAATATTTTTATGTGTAATGTTGGTGCTGCAGGTGCGCTTTTTGGCGCAGAGAGACTTCAAAAAGCAGGAATAATTAAGGCGCTCAGCCCTCTGCAAAAACTCGGTATTATTATGTGCGGAATATTTGTAACGGGGATAATGGGCGGAAGTTTTGTTGCAAATTTAAGCGGGAAAAAGATTTTGGATCCTATTTTTGATAAGAAGAAAAACGTTGATATCAGGCCTAAACAGCTTTCAAACCCGTATTTTGCAGACAGTTTAAATGTATTTACATCAAAACATAAAGTTTTTGAAAGGTTTACAACAGAAAGAGAAAGACTAGCATCTTGCAATAAAATTACTCCAAAACAGGCTGGTAATTGCCGCAATAACAATGGGGGTTTTGCGCGCAAACACCATAAAGACCTTTATAATGAAAGAAAACCTGAACTTTTGGATATGGCGCTGCATACGGATGATATTGCAACGGCAGGGGTATTATCGGGGTTTAAATGGATTGAGCCCATGCTTCCTTTAATGTATACAATTTCAGGCTATCGCGCAGGCATAGGCTATAGAAACAATAAATAAGGATAATACTCCAAAAGCAGGTTTTTAATACACAAATATTCTTATAATATGTTCATAATGCCTATAAAATGTTCAATCATCATATTAAAAAATCTTGCTTTAGCGCTCTTGACTTTGGCCTTGTAAATTTATAGGATAGGGGTATGAAAGAGATTTTTGTAGTATCTCCAATAAAGCGCCCCTGTGATATTTTAAACTTTACAAAAAAAGTTAAATGCAGGGAATTTTACGTTTATCACCACCGCTTTATGAAAAATACCCCCGAAGGTCCGAACGGCCCCGGCGGAACGTTTGAATATATAAATGAATATATTGACGCTGCTAAAAAAACAGGCTCTAAAATTTATGTAAATTTTAAACATTCAATAACGGAAGAAGATGTTAATCTTACAAAAAAATTCATCGAATTTTTAACAACAACGGAAATCGACGGCATTTTTGTAAATTCTTACGGAATTTTGGAAATTATAAAAACGATGGATTTGCCGTTTAAGGTTATAATAGATTCTTATTTTGATATTCATAACCTTTCGGGCGTTGAATTTATGGAGATGTTCCACAAAATTGACGGGCTTATAATAACGGAAGAAGTTTATTTTAAAAATATTGAAAAGATAAGCAAATATGCAAAAATACCGCTTGCAGTGGATACGGATAACCTTCCCTATTTTGCCGATGACCTTATAAAATCAAAGGCGATAAGTTCCGTTGTAATAAAAGGTAAATTTTCAACATCAGATGAAATTTTAAACGGTATAAAGCTTGTTGAAAAGATTTTAGATAAGCCCAAGATGTTTAAAGAGCAAAAACTTCCCTTTAAGCATGTGAGGAAAAGTTTTTATAAAACGAGCCATTTTTCGGGTGAAATTCTCTCTGCAACAGGGGAAGACTTCAAATTTGCAAATTATATTCAAAAATATGACTGGAAGATTAAATGTAAACGAATTGATAAAAGCTATGATTATTCAAAATTAAAACTTCCAAAGCTCAATTTAAAACTTTCAAGTCTTGAACAATTTAAAGAGCTTCGAAAATTTATTAAAGCGGCAGGTTTTAACCCTGTAAATTCCGTTGAATACGGAGAAGTGGCTTCCACTGTGGATTTATCCACAATTCCTTTTGAAGAGCTTGTAAACCGTGCAAGAGATTTTTGTACGGAATTTAATATGGGGCTTAATATTTCTACCCCGAGAATTTTGATTGAAAGGGATTTTGAAAGGGTATATGAAATTGTGAAGATGCTTTGTCTGACCGAGCCAAAGCCAAAAACCGTTGTAATAAACAATATCGGTTTTTTCTGGACAAAGATGAATGACCCTGAATTTCAGACAACTCCTGTTGAAATCGGAGGCGGGATAAACCTTTTAAACAGTTATTCGATTAAATGTTTGTCAAATCTGAATCCGATTGATGCACTTGATTTTTCGGCGCTCGGGGATGAAGAAAACATTATAAAGTGCGTCAAAAAGGCAAAAAAGATTATAAGAACAAGAAAAATTCGTATTGCAGGCGGAAAAAGGGTGGAGAGCCTCGGGCTGTGTCCTTTGAATTGCAACTCTGCCGTTGTATCAAGGCTCACATGTTCTGCACCCTGTCATAAGGGCCACTGGTCCGTTAAGGATCCTTCTTTGAATAAAATCCTGCCTTTTGTTGTGGACGGTTTTTGCAAAATGCATATGTTTGAAGCGGACATTGAACAAAATTTTGATAAAATTCCATATTATCAGGAAGTTGGGATAAATGAATTTGTAATAGATTTTCTTGCAATCCATTCCACACTGCTTCCAAGGCTTTTAAGGAATTTTCTCTGCGCCGTAAGGCAAAATGCGGAACAACAGGTTTAATAAATACTTAAAAAAGTCTCCAATATGTTTGGAGACTTTTATTTTTTGGCTAAAAAACCTTTGTGAAGGCTACTTCATATACAATTCATATTTTATGCCGTCTTCAAGCATTGTAAAGCCTTTCATAATGTCGGGTGCATATTTTCGGTCTTTTCTTATAATTAAATAAACGGGCACACCTTCTTTTTTGGCTTCCTCTACAGCGGTTTTCAGGCTGTTATAACCTTTATTGTCCGCTTTTGTAATAAAGTAGACTTTGTTTTTGGAATTATTTAATACGCTGTATTTTTTGCCAAAACCCAGCGTCACAAGTTTTGAGCCTGATACCATCTGTGCTTTGCCTGCAAATGCTTCAAGTTCCGTTTGGCCGAAAGTTGTTGTATAACTTAAAATTTTGCAGCTTGTAATAATTGAAACGCCGAGCATTAAAATCACATTTGCAATGAATAAAAGGCTTCTGTTCTTTGAAATCAGGCAAAGAAGCGTAATTAAAGATATTACAATAAGCCATGATGACATTAACATCCTGAAACTGTCCGCACTTTTTGCAAAGGTAAGGCTTTCACCCGTTAAAATTACCAGTGCAAGAGCGCCTGCAATTCCAAGCAGGATGAAAAATACGGCACTTACAATTGTTGAAATTTTAATTCCTTTCTGAAATTTATTATCAACAATGTATCCCCACCAGTAATACCCTGTAATAAGTGCCAATGCAGGGAATAAAGGCAAAATGTATGTCGGAAGTTTGGTTGAAGATATGCTGAAGAAAAGCAAAATTGAAACAGCATAGATTGTTGCAAATATTAAAAGTTTTCTGTCGTTTGTATCATTTGAAACTATCTGTCTGAAGGATTTTGTTGCTTTAAAGTCTTTAATTAAAGATTTTATGCCGCGAATAACTGCAGAGATAAACGAGAATGTCCACGGTAAAAGCCCTGCGGCTAATATCGGGATAAAAAACAGGAAGGGCTGCTTTCTTCCAAGGCCCAAAGATGAATTTAAAAACCTTGCAAAGTGGTGTTTAACGAAATAATCTTCAATAAATACGGCACCGTTTGCCTTATAGGCTAAAATATGCCAGGGCAAACTTACAAGAAGAAATATTATAAGCCCGGGGATGATATTAACAGGCTTTATAAGCTCTTTCCACCTGTTTAATGCGATAAATGTAAGCACAATTACCATAACAGGAAGGATAACCCCGATAAGCCCCTTTTGAAGGACACCTAAGCCCATAAAAAGGTATGAAAGATACCAGAGGTATTTTTTGTTTTCCTCTTTAACATTGAAAAGTGTTATAACAGCACAGTATATGCTTGCCGTAACAAAGGCCGTGAAGCCGATATCCATAATTGCAATGTGGGAAAAAAGCCCGAACCAGATACATGATAAAAGAATCATTGCGGCTACAAGCCCGTAGATTTTAGAGCCAAGAGCCTTTTTTCCGAAGAAATATGTTCCAAACACGATTGCAAGAGCCGTTAAGGCAACAGGGAATCTTGAAGCAAATTCGTCAACATTGTTAAAAAGCTTATAGGATAATGCTGTAAGCCAATAGAAAAGAGGAGGTTTTTCAAGGAAAGCTTCAAAATTTAACTCGGGGGTTACAAAATTTCCGTTAAAAAACATTGCGCGGGCAATATTTATATATCTTGTTTCATCAATGTCTATAAGCCTGTAGCTTCCAAGGTTTAAGAAAAGAAACAAATACCCGAACAAAAGAAGCGCTGCTATACAAAAAGTGTTTGCATGCTTTGTGATAAAATCTTTTGCCTTTTTTATAAAGGCGCTAAAAGATGTTGTTGTCACGTTATCCTCCTTATTCTACGCTGATTGTTTTTGTTTGAATTAAAGTATTTCCATCCATGGTTTTTATGTTTATGACCTTATATTCGCCTGCAGATGATAAAGAAGGCACGCTTATATGCTTAATGCCGTTTTCATCTTCCCCTTCAAAATCAGAGTTTGTGTGTCCCGAAATTACGGCTTTTATGTTGCCGTACTTTGATAAAAGCCTGTTATAAGGCCCTTGGTTGTATAATGTGTCGTTTTCTTCTTTTCCTGTGTAACTTGGAAAATGTTGAATAAGGATAACATTTTTATCTTTGTTTTTTTCAAGTGTGCTCTCAAGCCATATCAGTTCTTTATCTTTGAAATATCCTTTCGGCATAGGAATTGTTTCGTTTATGCCGTCCATAAAGATAAATACAAACCCGTCAAGCTTTTTAGTTGAGGGCACTTTTGAGATTTTGTTTTTTGAATATTTGTTTAAAACTCTGTAATATTCTTTTTTATCAAGACCTTTTACTCTTTGAATATCGTGGTTTCCTATTTCTGCATAAACAGGCTTGTTGATTTTGTTTATGATTTTTGAAAACATTACAAGGTCATATTTTTCTGCCTTTGAAATGTTGTTCCCGAGGAAAATTACAAATTTGCTTCCCGATTTATTAATATCATTCTTTGCCATTAAAAGTTTTTTAATGGAGGGAGTCATAGAATTATTTACTTTGTCTGCTTTAATGTTTGTATCCGAAATAGCTGTAAATGTCACTTCGGCAGAATTTGCCGCAGACTGGAAAACAAAAATAAACCCCAATAAAAAAAGTAGTTTAAAAAGTTTCATACCGCTTATTATACACTAATTTTTAAGATAATGGAAACATAATTAATTTTTAGGCGTCAAATAGGTTAAAAGGCAAAAAATTTTTAAGAGATTTTTTAAGGAATTTAAGAGGGGAGTTAGAGGAATAACCATGAAAAATAATGCACTTAACAAGAATGCTTATTTTGACGAGTATGAATATTTAAACTGTATAAACGGTATCGGCGCTCTTGACAGCCATAATGATGATGAAGATACCGGAGAAGAAGTGAGGACCTTTAATACCATAGCAAATAAAGATGAAATTTTGCAAATGTATTTAAAAGATATCGGCAAGGTTAAGCTTTTAAACAGAACAAACGAAACAATGATAGGCAAAGCAATCAAAGAGGGGAATAAAAAAGAGGCTAAAATTGCAAGAAAAAAACTTATTCAGGCAAACTTGCGGCTTGTTGTAAGTATTGCAAAAAAATATACGGGCCAGGGCATTCTTTTTATGGATTTGGTACAGGAAGGCTCCCTCGGACTTATTAAGGCGGCAGAAAGGTTTGATTATACCAAAGGGTTTAAGTTTTCAACCTATGCTACCTGGTGGATAAAACAAACGATTATAAGAGCAATTGCGAATAATTCAAGGACGATAAGAATTCCTGTTCATATGAGTGATAAAATCCGTCTTTTAAAAAGGGCAATCGTAAAATTGAGTGTAGACTTAGGGCGGGAGCCTGACGATGAGGAACTCGCAGATTACCTTAAGATGGACATTAAAAAGATTAAAAGTACAAAAAAGGCTATGATAAAAGAGCCCGTAAGCCTTGATACTCCTGTAGCGCAAGACCTTTGTCTTGAAGACTATATTAAAGATGATATAGGTAAAATGCCTGATGTTAAGATTGAAAAAGAATTTTTACACAAAGATATTATAAAAGCGCTTGATATTCTCTCTGAAAAGGAAAGGTTTATTTTAATCAATCGTTTCGGACTTCTGGGAAGAAAAACAAAGACGCTTGAGGAGCTGGGGAAAATTTTAGGGTTTTCAAAAGAAAGGATAAGGCAAATAGAAGGGGAGGCGTTAAAAAAACTCAGAAAAGCGGATAAAATCTGCGAATTGAAAAATTATCTTACATAAAACAATGCTTATAACGATATAAACAACTGATTTATAATTTCTGTAACCTAAAACCTTCGATATTCTCATATCGGAGGTTTTTATTGTGGAGATTTCAGTGTTTTTGTGGTGTCTAATCTATGAAATCCTTCCATTCCAAGGGGGTTAGTTGAAAGGACACGGTCCCGTCTATGGTATGCAATTGAAATTTTGAACCTTCGCACCCAAGCCTCTTTTACGGTCCTTTCAACTAACCCCCTTTCCATTTCAGGATTTAGTGTGAGATTTTTAAATTTTTGGAGCGAATAAAATCGACACAATATAAATGCAAAGGATTTTTCTTGTATTGCCGTGAAGCGTATAGAAAACTTTTGTAAAATATGTTAAAAAATAAGTTATGGAAAACCTTGAAAATAATCTTATAGAAGTTCGTAACGTTCATAAAACCTTTAATGACGGCAAAGAGAGCTTTAAAACATTTCTGGAACCCAAAAAAGAGCCTGTTTATGCCCTTAAATGGGTTAGCCTCAATATTAAAAGAGGTGAAATTGTCGGGCTTGTGGGTGAATCGGGCAGCGGGAAGTCAACGCTTGGAAACTGTATTTTGAAGCTTCTTGATATAAATTGCGGCAAAATTTTATATGATGGCAAAAACCTTGAAGATTTTTCAAAAATTGATATTAAAGAATTCAGAAAAAAGACGGGGCTCATTTTTCAAAATCCGTATTCAAGCCTGAATCCCAAAATGAAAATAGAAGAAATCCTGTCAGAGCCTTTGGTTGTAAACGGGATAAAATATAGAAAGCAAAGGCTTGATATGCTTGAAAATATTTTAAAACTGACAGGTCTTAGCGGGGATGATTTAAGGCGCTTCCCGCATGAATTTTCAGGCGGACAAAGACAAAGAATTGCGATTGCAAGAGCGTTAATTTTAAAACCTGAATTTGTTGTGGCTGATGAGCCTGTTTCTGCTCTGGATGTCAGTATTCAAGCGCAAATCATAAACCTTTTAATAGAATTAAAAGAAAAATTCAACCTTACTTATCTTTTTATTTCTCACGATTTGAACGTTGTAAAATATCTTTGCACAAGGGTTGCAATTATGTATCGGGGTGAAATTGTAGAGGCGGGTGAAACAATGGAGATTTTCAACCGTCCAAAACACAGTTATACAAAGCTTTTATTGGATTCTATTCCAAAGGTATATTAATATTAATTAAAGAAATACTATGCCGATATATCTATTCGTGATACTGCGGGCCGTTGTTTTCTTTCAACATATTCAATATATTTATCAAAGTCTTCATTTTCAAGCCTTCTTAAAAGACACCCGTCTTTTGAAGGCACCCTGTTGAATAAACCGCTTTTTTTCCAAAAACCTTCGTTTGCAGAACAAAGTTCGACACAGCTTTTACCTTCTTTTTTTGCCTGTTTTACTATTTCTTTTACGAGAGTTTCACCGAGGCCTTTGTAGCTTCTTGTTGTTGTATATGTTTCATATTTTTTGTCGGGGTCTGCAAGAATGTATGCAATATATTCATATCTTCCAAATTTTCCTGCTTTTACCTTACTTTTTGTCTGAAGCTCTGCAATTGCAAAAACATTTCCTTTGCCGTCTTCAATTCCTTTGAGACGTTGAACGGGTCTGCCAAAGCCTGTTTTTTTGTTTAAAAAGTCTTTTGTAACATTTTGTATGTAAAAAGCGTGGCTCCATTTATCCTGCAGATTGCTGATTTGTTCTCTGTCGTCTTTGTTTTTATTATCATATTCTACAAAATTTACGGGCATGGATGTACCGTCATTTTTTCTCACATATGTTCGATTTATGAAGGTTTTTGCAAATGAAATTTTTGAATTTATATTTGAATATATAGGAATTGTTCTCATTTTGTTTTCCGTTGTATTTTCTATAATTATGCGTATATATCAAGATAAGGGTTTTCAAAATTTGTTTTGTTTTCAACAAATTTTATATAATTGTCAAAATCTTTGGATTTTAGCTGCATGACGTCAACCCTGTGTTTTTTTGCTTGTTCGGGTATTTTGAAAAAGCCGCTGTTGTTCCAGAAATTATGATTTGTTGAGTATAAAATAACAGAATCTCTGCCTTCTTCTTTTGCACGTTTTACAATTCTTGAAACCAGAACTTCCCCAAGACCTTCGTATTGCCTTTTGTCGGATGTGAAAATTTCTGATGGTTTCGTTTGAATGTAGACAATTTTTGCGGCATTTGGGAAAAACATATCCCCGAGCCGTAAAATTTTATCGGAACTTTGCACCTGTGCGATTGCAAGGGTGTGGCTGTATCTGTCTTCAAGCCCGAAATATTGTTGTTTTATCGGTTTTTCGGGTGCACCTCCTTTTGTCATGCGATCAAAGGAGTATGATATATTGTCAATATATTTTGCGGTTCTTCCCCAGTGTTTATGGTTGAGCTCATATATTAGCTTTCTGTCTTTTTTGTTTTTAGGGTCATATTCCACAAATTTAGCACGTACGGTTTCGCCCCACGGTTTTCTGACCCTTGTCTTTTCAAGGAGTTTTTTGCCAAATGCGGGGATGTTCCCCGTTTTTTTCAGGTTTTCGGTATTCTGTGTGTTTGTATTGCTTATAAATATAGGATTGATTTTCATACTGTTAATGTTTTAATATGCGTGTTTAATATGTTCGGTTTTTATCGGTTTTAACCCCAAAAATTCAGTCCGTGTCTGGTTTTCTTTTCAACATGACTGATATAGTCTTCAAAATTTTCTGCTTAACGTACTTTTCCGAAGTTTAAATTGCTTGTGGCAGCTGTTTTCATTTTTTAAATGCCTTTTAAATATAAAATTTAACAGGTTTCTATAAAAAACATGTGAAAGACAAAAATTGCTATCCGTTTTTTTAAAACGAAGAACAGATTATCAAATCTTAATAAAATTATTTAGGCTTTTACCCTGCCGTAGATGTCTTTATATCTTATAATATCTTCTTCAACAAGCTTATCGCCTTTTTGAACTTCAATTATTTTGAGTTCTTCTTTGTAAGGATTTCCTAAAGAGTGTTTTACTTTAACGGGGATATCAATGCTTGAGCCCGGTTTTAAGATATAGTTTTTGTTATCAAGAGTTACTCTTGCGCATCCTGAAAGCACCACCCAGTGCTCGCTTCTGAAATTGTGGGATTGAAGACTCAACTGGCCGTGAGATGATACGCAAATCATCTTTGTTAAATACCCATCCCCCTGATTTAAAACGGTATAATAGCCCCAGGGACGATAAACCGTTGTGTGGACAAGGTGGGTTTCATCCTTTATTTCTTTTAATTTATCGAATACTTTTTTAACATCCTGAGTTTTATCTTTTTTGCAGGCTAAAATTGCGTCAGATGTTTCAACAAGAATGATATCATCAAGCCCCACACCCGTCACAAGTCTGTTTGAGCTGAAAAAGAATGAATTTTTACATCCTTCGGTCATCGTAGTGCCGATTTTAACGTTTCCATCCTTATCTTTTTCGTTTATTTCATAAATTGCATCCCAGGAGCCTAAATCGTTCCAGCCGCAATCAACAGGCACGTTTACGATATTTTTTGCTTTTTCCATAACGGCATAATCGATTGAAATTGAGGGCATTTTATCAAACTTTGTAAATTCAATCGTACTGTCTTTTGTAAAGTTAAATTCCTGAGTAATTTCATAAATTTCAGGTGCAAATTTTTTCAAAGTTTCCATAAAAACAGAAGCTTTGAACATAAAAATGCCTGCATTCCAGAAATAATCTTTGCTTTTAAAATATTTTGCAGCAGTTTTTGCATCGGGTTTTTCTTTGAATTCATCAACCTTAAGCCCGAACTCTCCTGCTTTTTTGGAAGATTTAATATATCCGTATCCTGTTTCGGGTGAAGTCGGTTTTATTCCGAATGTTACGATAGAACCTTCTTCAGCAAGTTTTTTAGCCTTTTCAACGGCTTCAGTGAATTTTTTATTATTTTTTATGATGTGATCAGAAGGCACAACAAGGACAATATCGTCTTTTCCTCTGTCGAGCAAATATTTAACGGAAACGCTGATTGCAGGAGCCGTATTTTTTTGTGTCGGTTCCGATAACAAAACGGGGTCTTTTGCAATTGAAGACAACTGGGTTTTAACATCTCCAAAATGCTTTGCATTTGTGATTGAGAGGATGTTTTTCTCGTCCATAAAATCAAGAAGTCTTAAATAAGTCATCTCAAGGAGACTTTTGTCGGTATTAATTTTTAAAAGCTGTTTTGGGTAAAGTTCTCTGGATAGGGGCCAAAGTCTTGAACCGCTGCCGCCTGCAAGAATAATACCGTACATAAAACTCTTCCTCTTTAAAATTCTAAATCCCGTCAGTTAATTATACAATAAAACCCGAACAGGTACAAATGGTTAAGTATTATCAAAATTTTTCTTAATGTTATACTGGAATGAAAAGAAGGATTTGCCGCTGAAGGAATATTGTTTGAAAGAATATAGAGAGTTTTTAAAATTCAATGAAGATGCTGATTGTTTTATTAAATTGATTGAAAACAGTTTGTGCGATTTGAAAAATTTTGAAAAAGTAAATTATGCAAGAAAATTTTTAAGCAAAGATATGCTTAACAGTTTTATTATTGTCGGCGAATTATCTTTTTGTTTGCAAAAAACACTAGGGAGCAGTGTTTGCAAATTAAAATTTTCAATGGACAATATGATAAAAAATAAACTCATACATCCTGAAATTACTTTTTTTGATTATGAAAAGATTCCAAAAATAATAAAAAAACCGTCAAAATTTCATAAATCCAAAAACGGATATGACATTATATTATTTAAATATGATGAAAAATATTATAAATTGGTAGTTAAAACAACAAAAAATAAAAAAGAAAACTTTATAAAATCACTTCATCTGTTAAATAAAGACAGATACAATAAATATTGAAAAGATAATTTCGATTATGTGGGCTTGCTCCTCCACTGTCGCCTGTTGGCCCGGTTGCAAGATTTACCGTATCGAAATTATCTATTCTTATTATAGCCTGTTTTTTTTCTATTTCAAGGTTACCTGCTCAGCAGATATTTTTCCAGTGATTCTTCCCAGGCAGGGAGTGCGCCTGAACTGTCAAGAACGCTATATTTCGGACGTTTTGCAGGGCGCGGAAAATCGCTTTTTTCAATTGAGCTTACCGTAATATTTCTTTTTTTAATTTCAAAAATTTTCTTTGTAAAATCAGACCATTTTGCTTCGCCCGATGAAGCTATGTGGTATGTGCCGTATGGTCTTTTGTCGTTTATAATTTTTATGATTTCATCGGATAAATCTTTTGTCCAGGTTGGTGCTAAAATCTGGTCATCCACAACGCTTATTGAGTTTGACAACATTGAAAAAGTAATCATTGTATCAACATAATTTTTCCCGCCTTTGCCATAAAGCGTACTTGTTCTTAAAATATAGTGTTTTTTGGTGAGTTTTCTTATTTCTTCTTCGCCCTTTAGTTTTGATTCCCCGTAAACATTTATGGGGTGTACCTCATCCGTTGTCTTATAAGGGGAATTTTTGTTTCCGTCAAAAACAGAATCCGAGCTTATGTAAATAATCGGAACATCAAGCTTTTTTGCAATTTGTGCCATATTTCTTGTGCCGATATGATTTACTTCAAAAGCTTCTTCCTTTGAAACCTCAGCCTGATCTATGTTTGTGTATGCTGCAAGGTGGATAATCAAATCAAGGCTTATCTTATTCATAATTTCAAGTGCAAGCTTTTTGTTTGTAATATCAAAAATTTTGGAGTTTGTTGCCCAAAATTGATGTCCTTCTCTATCCAGCATAGGGCATAATTCCTGCCCCAATAATCCTGAAGCTCCTGTAACAAGTATTCTCATAAAAATTGCCATTCCTTAATTTTTAAAAGACGGTCTAAACTTTAAAAGGGGAAATAGTTCATCTAAACCTGTCCTGTTGTTTAGTAATTTTATATCAGGAACTTATGGTAAAATCAATACTATGAAAAAAATACTTTACATTGCTGTTATATTGTTGTTTTGTATCATTATTTTAAAAAGCTGCCTGAAGCGGGATTTAGGATATGATGAAGCTCCAAAACTTTCAGGGGCAAGGCCCTTGGATGTTATTGAATATAACTTTGAACCTGCTGAAACAAAAACCATAGACGGAGTTGATTATCTGGTTTCGCGCGGAGAAGTCGGGAAATTTGGCGGAGATTTTATTACATCCACAATCGGTGAAGGCCCTAAAACCTTTAACCCGTTTAATACAAATGATGCGACATCATCCCAGATGGCAGGCCTTATGTATGACGGGCTTTTAAGCACCGATGCCTATACGGGGGATGTAACCCTCAGGATGGCAAAAAGGCTTGAAATTTTGCCTGATAATCTGACATATATTCTGGAGCTTCGCCACGGGCTGAAATGGTCTGACGGCAGGGAAATAACGGCGGATGATATTGTTTTTACATATAGAGATATCATTTTTGCAGGCTTTGGCGATACAAGCACAAGGGATGCGCTTTATGTTGAAGGAAAGCTTCCTGTTGTTGAAAAAGTTGATAAATATACGGTTAAATTTAAAACGCCCGTGCCTTTTGCGCCTTTTTTAAGAAATTTGTCCTTATCAATTGCCCCGAGACACATTTTTGAACCCGCCGTAAAAAAAGGAAAGGATTATTTCAGAAGTTTTTATTCAACAACAACAAAGCCTTCGGATTTTGTTATTTCGGGTGCCTTTAAATTAAAAGAATACATCCCCGCACAAAGGGTTGTGTTTGAGAGAAACCCGAATTATTACGTGATTGATAAAGAAGGGAATAAGCTTCCATACCTTGACAGATGGGTTATGCTTATCGTTGGAGATTTAAACAACGATATCATAAAATTTGAAGCGGGAGAAACGGATACCACAACAATCCCGGGGTCTATGGTATCAAGATACAGGGAACTGGAAAAAAATTCCGATTATATTCTCTATAACCTTGGCCCTACAACCAACACATCTTTTATTGTATTCAATATGAACACAAGGAAAAATAAAAAAGGAGAGTTCTACCTTGACCCTAAAAAGCAGGCATGGTTTAACGATGAAAATTTCCGCCGTGCCATTGATTGGGCAATAGACCGTGACAGCCTTGTTTTGAACGTGTTATCCGGTATAGGACAGCCCCTTCATACTGCAGAGAGCATTACAAGTATTTTCTTGAATGAAGAGGTTGCAAAAGGCCACAGACAGGATATTGAATATGCAAAATCTCTCCTTCAAAAATCAGGATTTAAATTAAAAGACGGTGTTCTTTATGATAAACACGGAAATAAGGTTGAATTTGAACTTTCAACAAACGCGGGAAATACTCAAAGAGAGGCAACAGGAGTAAGCATTAAAGAGGATTTGGCGAAGCTTGGAATGAAGGTAAACTTTAAACCTGTTGAGTTTAACACGCTTGTCAACAGAATGACTCAAACGCTTGATTATGAAGCGGCTATAATGTCTCTAACAAGCAACCCTCTTGAACCGCACGCGGGAAATAATGTTTGGCGCTCTAACGGGACATTGCATCTTTTTAACCAGAGAAGCGATGAAGATTTAAAAACATCAGACAAACTTTTGCCTTTTGAGGTTGAATTAAATAATATTTTTGATGAAGCAAAAGTTCAAATAGATGTACAAAAAAGAAAAGAGCTGTATAATAAATATCAAAAGATAGTTGCGGAACACAACCCTCTAATCTATCTTTACAGTCCCGTAAACATTGTTGCAATAAGGAAAAAGTTTAAAAATGTTTACCCGACTTCTTTGGGGGGTACTGTTCATAACATAGAAGAGATTTATATAGAAAAATAGGCAATTTGGAGAGGATTTAAAAATGTTCGAAAAGGTGGCAAGAATACAAATCGTTGTATTTGGGATTGTTCTTGGGTTGAGTTTAATTTTTGCACTTGTTTTCGGGGCAAAGATTATATCAAATAATTTTTCAAAGGATGAAATCACGGTTACAGGCTCTGCAAGCGAAATTGTGACCTCGGATTCAGGCGTTTGGAAATTTCAGATTAAAACGGAAGGTGTGACAAGAAATGAAGCCTATCAGGCTCTTTCACATCAAAAACCCGTTGTTATACAGTTTTTAAAATCAAAGGGTATAAAAGATAACGAGATAGAATTTCTTGGTGTAAATGACTATGCAAGATATAAAACAACACCAAACGGCTATTCAACTCAAGAAATTAAAGGCTACACATATGAACAGGTTGTAAAGATTAATTCAAAAGATGTCGAATTAATTAAAAAACTCCATATCGAAATCCCTTCCTTGATTGAAAAAGGAATTGTGATATCATCTTTTGAACCAAACTATATGTATTCGGGGTTGTCCGAAAAGAAAGCGGAACTTTTGCAAAAAGCAACAGCTGATGCAAAGCTCCGTGCCAAAGAAATGCTTAAAGCCACACATAACAATGTCGGTAAAATCCGCTCTGTAAGAATGGGAGTATTCCAAATAACTCCCCCTGATTCAAATGCGGTTTCAGACTGGGGTATAAATGATACGACAAGTATTGAAAAGAAAGTTACAGCAGTCTCTAACGTTGTGTTCGGAATAAGATAAACTTCCTTACATCAGGCTTCTGCACAAAAAATTAAACGGATTTTAAAAATTCAGCAAAGAAAAATATTCCCGAGTTTTATAAAACTACTCAACAGTTTGTGAAACGACGGAATATTTCTTTATGAAAGTGAATGGTTTTTCAAGCTCATACAGCTTGAATAATTGCGCAAAAACAGAGCAAAATGCTCCAAAGATTTTAAGGGCGCATAAATATACTTATGCAGGAAGCAAAAAGGGTTTCGCTTCCGCAACAATTCCTTTAGGCATATACAACGCAATAAATTTTACGGGCGGATACAGTATAAATTTGGCGCATACTGTGGATAAACTTTCTGAAACCGTATATCCGCCCGATATACGCGACTTTGCAATTGAAACTGTCGGAGCGGGAAACCTTGAAGATAAGACTTTGATTGATATTCACAAAGAAAAATACGGCAAAATACTTCAAATGGAAACTCTGGATGAAGTTAAGGCTGCGTTTCCCGAATTTAGAGATGTTTTGTCCGATACTGAAATTGTATATGCAAAAGGTTCTTTTATCGATGATGTTAAAAGAGATAAAGTTGAAGCGTTTGACCCCGATGTTGACTTAGCGCTTCAACTTCTTCAAATGTATTGGGCGGAAGGATTTTCTTTAAATGATTTAAAAGAATATACGGACGGCAAAAATATTTTCGGTGTACTTGAAAAATTGAATATTCCAAGGCTTAACCCTACATACGGCAATGTTTTAAAACTTTCGGACAAAGAATACAATGCAAGAATAACAGACATGATGTCTGAAAGGCAAAAAGAAGCAGCAGTAAGAAGGGCGGAAAAAAGGGACGGAATTTACATTCCAAGGGGCCCTCTGACGGATGAACATAAAAAGAAAATATCGGAAGGACTTATAAAACATTATGGCGAGCACCCCGAAAAAGGTCTTGCAATTTCAGAGCGGATGAAGAAGTATTGGCAGGACCACCCCGAAGAACTTGAAAGACTTTCACTCGTTGTAACAACAGCGTGGACTTTGCCTGAATCGAAGTCTATCAGGAAAAAACTGAGCAAATTTATGGGTAAAAAGGATATTACTCCTGAAGAATTTGTAAAAATGCTGAATGAAGAAAGAACGGGCGAGGTAATTGTAAAAAGGCCAACCTTAAAATCATTTTGGGATAGAAATGTATGGGCAAAAGAACAGTGGTCAAAATGTATGAAAAAAGCCTGGATTAAGGTAAAAAATGATGAAAAGATGAGTCTTGAGCCTGATTACAAAATTAAAATCTATCCTGATGCCGTAAAAGATAATATGTTAAGGTGGCTTCGTGCAAACGGGTATGACCTGAGCAAATTTTCAGACGATAACTTTATGGCGCTTCAATACGGAAAAAGGCCTGTACCGGAGCCAACAGAATTAAATAAATATGTGGGTTCGGCAATAACGGCATATTTTGACGCAGATGATAAAAGATCGGACCTTATGGCGGATGTTTATCATGTCGGGGTCATAAAAACGCTCAATGAACTTAATGAATCTTTAAGTTTCCCAAAATGCGATTTAAAAACTGCAGAACCAAGAAAGGCGCTTCTTCAGGCGGGGCTTATGCTTCTTTATGACAGTAAAGCGGGAAAGTTGAATACGTTTAATACTGATGAAGCAATGAATATTTATTTAAGGCTTGCAATGTATTCCTACAACAAAGGAGACGTTGAAGTTTTCAATATGCTTGAAAATAATATTGAAAGTGCCTATGAGATTCTTTCAACAAACAGCAGTGAACTGAATAAAATTTCATCAAAACTTGAATTTCTTTTATACAAATACGGTATGATTATTAAAAGGCCTGTCAGAACTTCTGTTTAAGAGTTGAAACTATGGTTTTGAAATTATAAATTTTTTATAATTTCATCTCTGAATTCGGTTGTTTTTGCGTTGCCGCCGAGGTCTTTTGTTAAAACTTTACCTTCTTTAATTGTTTTAAACAAAGCCTTTTCAATTTTTTGAGCTGCGTCAAATTCATCAATGTTTTTTAACATCTCAATTGCACACATTAAAAGTGCTGACGGGTTTGCAAGGTTTTGCCCTTTAATATCAGGTGCCGAACCGTGAACTGGCTCATACACTGCGGCGTTAAGCCCGATATTTGCTCCCTGTGCCACGCCAAGCCCGCCTATAAGTCCTGCGGTAAGGTCTGAAACGATGTCTCCGTACAAATTTGGCATTACCAAAACATCAAATTTTGAAGGATTTTGAACCAGCTGCATGCAAAGCGCGTCTACAAGAATTTCTTTATATTCAATATCAGGATAACTTTTGGCAACTTCGCGTGCGCATTCAAGGAAAAGCCCGTCCGTTAATTTGCAGATGTTTGCTTTTGAAACTGCCCAAACGGTTTTTCTGCCCATTTTTTTTGCATATTCAAAAGCGTATTTTACAATTCTTGTGCTTGCGTCTCTTGTGATGAGCTTAATAGCTTCCATCGTATCGTCGTCTACTTTTCGCTCAATCCCTGCGTATAAATCTTCCGTGTTTTCTCTTACAACAACCAAATCAACATCGTTAAATGGCGTTTTTATTCCTTCAATGTTTTTACAGGGGCGGATATTTGCGTACAAATCAAGCTCACGGCGAAGCTGAACGTTGACGGATCTGAACCCTTTACCGATAGGCGTTGTAACGGGTGCTTTGAGTGCAATTTTATTTTTCTTTATGCTTTCTATAACACGGTCTGGAAGGGGAACACCCTCTTTTTCAATAACATCGAGACCTGCAGATTGTCTGTCCCAGTTAATTTTAACGCCTGCAGCGTCAATTATTTTTACGACAGCATCCGCTATTTCAGGACCTATTCCGTCCCCCTCAATCAGTGTTATATTGTGCATAATTTCCTCTTTTTCTTATAAAACTTCAACTTTTTATGATTTTTTGAAACACAGATGATTATACAAGGCTGAAGTCACCGTGTTTTTTAAGGTGTTCAATAAGCCCGCCGTCTCCTAAAAGTTTAATCATAACGTCAGGAAGCGGGGTGATTTTAATTTCAATATTTTTTGTCACATCTTTTAATACACCGTTTTTTACATCAAGCTCAAGCTCATCTCCAGCATCAATTTTATCGGTATCACATTCAATTAATAAAAGCCCGATATTTATCGCATTTCTATAGAAAATTCTTGCAAAACTTTTTGCAATAACTGCTCCTACTCCTGCAATTTTAATAATCTGCGGTGCATGTTCTCTTGAAGACCCGAGACCGAAGTTGTTTCCTGCAACAACAAAATCGCCTTTATTCATTTTGCTTGCAAATTCAGGGTCTGCATCTTCCAGAACGTGTTTTGAAAATTCTTCTAGATTGCTCCTTAAATGGAATAATCTTCCCGGGGCAATGTGGTCTGTTGAAATTCCGTCACCGAATTTGAATGCTTTTCCTCTTTTGATTTCCATAAAATAATCCTTAATTCTTTTTAAGTTCTTTTGTTTCAATTATAATACAAATATAATGGAAATTATGGAAGATAGGAATTTGAAAACTGAACTCAAAATTGGTGTTATAGGCTTAGGTTTAATCGGGGGTTCTGTTTTAAAATTTCTTTATGAAAGAGGATATGACGTTATCGGCGTTTCAAAAAGCAGTTTTAATAAAGCGGCCGAATTTTGCACGAAAGCAACTTCTGATATTAAAGATGTTAAAGATTGTAATGTTGTTTTTGTGTGCTCTAAAATGTCTGAAACCCTTTCTGTTCTTAAAGAATTGGAAAACATTGTATCTTCTGATTGCATTGTATGTGATGTATGTTCTCTAAAAAGGTTTGTAAATTTTGACAATGACGGTATGCCGTATAAAAGGCCTTATAATTTTATAGGCTCTCATCCTATGGCAGGAACCGAGTTTTCAGGGTTTGAACATTCGTACCCAAAGCTTTTTATTGGCGCAAAGTGGATTTTAAATGAAAAAAACGAAATTTTGGAGAATTTAATAAAAGATATGGGTGCAAAGCCTGTAATAATGGGCGCCAAAGACCATGACATGTTTGCGTGTTTAATTTCTCACCTTCCTATGCTTGTATCAACAGCACTTATGAAAACGGCTGCAAACGAGGATAAAGCGCTAAAAATGGCGGCGAGCGGTTTTCGAGATACTACAAGACTTTCTTTAACGGATTATAATCTTGCATATGATATGCTTAGTTTAAATTCGGATAATTTTAACATTTTAATTGATGAATTTATCCAAAATCTGCAAAAATTGAAAAATATGTCTAAAGAAGAATTAAAAGATACATTATTTAAACTTCAAAAAATTAGAAAATCAATGTATGATGAAAATGGCAAAAACAGGCTCTAAAATTTTATGAACAATAAAGATTTTAAAAAGTACATAAGGTTTTTAAAGATTAAAACGGCGTCCGTAAGTATGCTGGATAAATACATCCTGAGACAGCTTATCGAAGTGTTTGTTTTAGGGGTAATTATTTTTACATCTATTATTTTTGCCTCAGAAACCTTTACACAGCTTATAAAGCAAATTACCCAGTTTGGAATACCGTTTAACATTGCAATTATGATGGTTGTTTTAAATTTGCCTCAGGTTTTTGTTATGACAATCCCGATTTCAACTCTCTTTGCAACGGTTATGACCGTAAACAAACTGAGTCTTAATTCGGAGATTACGGTTTTAAGAGCTTGCGGCATAGGGATTGCCCGAATTGCAAAGCCAATCTTTGCTTTTGCAATATTAATGACGGTTGTAAGCTTTTTAATCAATGAGTTTATCGTTCCTGCCGCAAGTACGCAGGCAAAATATCTTGCAATTTATTCTCTCCAAAAAAAGCATGTTCCTGAAGGCAGAATGAACTATACCTTGAATGAGACGGATAAAGAAGGGCGCTTAAAAAGACTTTTCTATGTTCAAAAGTGTGAAGATAAAACTTTGAACAATATCACGGTTTTGGACCTTTCAAATGACGACACCGTACAGATTATTCAGGCCAAAGTGGGAAAAACGGCAGATTCGGGCTGGGTATTTGACGGCGGCGTTATGTATACACTGTCTACAACCGAGAAAATCTTAAATACAACGCTTTTTGAAAGATCGAATATAAATTTTGGGATTGAAAACCTTGACAGTCTTGTAAAAGATGAAGCAAGCCAGTATAACTTTTTCAGGCTTATGAAATTTATTCAAAAGAACAAGAAAAACCCCGATATTCTGGAAAAGTTAAAGCTTGAATTGCAGGTGCAGCTTTATGATAAGCTCGCACTGCCTGTGACAACATTTGCTCTTGCACTTGTCGGTATTCCGCTTGCGATAACTCCGCCGAGGGTGCGGTATAACAGGGGTTTTCTTTTTAGTGTAATGATTATTTTTGTATACTATGTTATACGCGCGTTTTCTCTTAATTTAGGGGAAACAAAGGCCATAAGCCCGTTTTTGGCGGCATGGCTTCCTGTTATATCAATTGCTGTTATCGGCTGGATTTTATACAGAAGAAAGGCCTACACGATAACTTAAAATGTGCGGTTTAAACGTATGTTTGAATTTGTGATTTAAAATGATTAATATGTAAAAACCCCGCTTTTAAAACAGGCGGGGTTTTTGTTAAAGTTTATTTTATATGTTTATTAATACAGATAAGCTTCATGGTTGTTATAACCTGTTATGGTTCCTTCATCAACAGGAATTGGTTCTCGTTTCAAGTCGGAAACTGTTAGAGATTCGGCTCTATCCGGTCTTTCTTCCGCTTTTTCCAGTTTATTTTTTGTGAAGGTATCTTCTTTTAAACAGGTGGGACCGCATGGCTGCCCGCCATCATAAAGAACTCCTGTTTTTGAGTCTGTATAAGTACCCAAGCTCTTAAAATTAATCCCTTTAAAAGCTGAAAGTGCTGAAATTTGCATTTTTTCTCCTTGTTTTTACCTAACAACAACAAATGTTATTAAATTAAAACACATAAAAAATAAAATTGAACAGCAAAAAGAATTTATTTTAGAAGAATTATTTCTCTTTTTTCTGATAAGCCCAGGCGTTATGGTTATGGATACTTTCTTTGGCTTCGATTTCAACTTCAAAAAAGTTTATAATTTCGTTATTATCAAGTTTTAAAACAATATCTCTAAGGACATCTTCGACAAATTTCGGATTTTCATACGCACGTTCCGTTACTGCCTTTTCATCTTCTCTTTTTAAAAGCGAATAAACCTCGGATGAGCCTGATTCTTCGATTGTTTTAATTAAATCTTCAAGCCAGATGTGACAATCTTCAGGGTATGAAACTTTAACTTTTACAATTGCCCTCTGGTTGTGTGCTCCGTAATCCGAGATTTCTTTTGAACACGGGCAAAGCGTTGTAACGGGAACTTTTGCACCGAGATAAAATTTATAATCATCTTTGTTTAGTGTCCCCTCAAAGTAGCAATCATAGCACATAAGGGCTTCTAAACCGCTTTTTGGTGCAGTTTTTTTAATAAAATATTTAAAATCAAACTTAACGTAGGCGTTTTCAGCGTTCAGTCTTTCTTTAATATCCTGAAGCATTTTTTTAATATCAACGCCGACAAGATTTTCTTTCCTGTAGTCATTCAAAATTTCAATAAAACGGCTCATATGCGTTCCTTTATATTGGCGCATTAAAGAGACGCTCATTTTTGCTCTGGCATAAACTCTTTGAGTGTCGGTTTTTCCGTTTTTTAATTTTCTTTGAATGACAAGAGGAATTTCAACATCCTTCACGCCCACTTTTTGGATGTCTATATTTCTTTTATCGGTTTGGTTTTGTACGTCGTTCATACTTTTTAAATCTTTTTGTGTGCTATTGGAACACTATTCGTTGAAACTTTTTTCTTCAAGTGCAAGTAAAAGCTTTAGCGCAGCTTTTCTTTGGGTTTTGGGGTCCGCATGTCTTAAAATCTCAATTGCTTTTATCATAACAGGGTCGTTATCATACCAGCGGTTTCCCTTGCCTTCGTATTGCGTAATTATCTGATAAATGCGCTCAATTACTTCCCCTGCAACCTGTTCCTGTAATTGCAAAATAAAATCTTTTGCATGTTCTTTTTCATCAGGGCTTGAAAGTCTTAAAAGCTCAAGTGCCTCTTTTAAAATGGGGTCTTTATCATACCATCTTTTATTATCGGGCGCATTTTCCATTTTTTGTATCCTTTTCCATTCTTCAAAAGAAAGTATATCATAAAAAGTTATGTTTTAGCCATACAAGCATATCGGAAAGCGCTTTGCCGCGGTGAGAATGCAGGTTTTTTTCAACATCCGAAAGTTCTGCCATTGTTTTATTCAATTTTTCAACAATAAATACGGGGTCATATCCAAAGCCGTTTGAGCCTTTCTTTTCATAGGCAATTTCTCCTTTGCAAACGCCTTTTGTTCTGTTTAAAATTTCTCCGCTTTTATTCAAAAGAACAAGATGGCATTCAAAGTGAGCCGATCTTTCTTTCGGTGTTTTTGTTTCTTTCAGGGCGCACAAAAGCTTTTCAATTCTGCTTTCTGCAGTGTCTGCATATCGTGCGGATTTTATCCCGGGTGCGCCGTCTAAATAATCTACACAAAGCCCCGAATCATCCGCAAGATATAATTCTCCGCCTCCGCATTCATATGCGGCTTTTGCTTTTATATACGCGTTTTCTTCAAAAGTTTCACCGTTTTCATCGGGGTCAAATTCTTTATTTTTTGTATCAGGCATTTGAAATTCAATGCCATAGGGTTTTGAGATTAAATTCATCTCATATATTTTATGTTCGTTTTGTGTTCCAAGGATTATTTTTAACATAAAATTCTCCGTTTTTTAAAGCGTGTGTCAAAGGTAGACAGGGCTTAGCCGCCGTATCTTCTTTGTCTTTTATTGAATTCTTCAATTGAAATTTGAAGCTCGTTTTCATCAAATTCGGGCCAGTATTTTTTTGTAATATAAATTTCAGAGTATGCTATTTGCCATAGAAGATAGTTGCTGACACGCATTTCCCCGCCTGTTCTGATTAATAAATCGGGGTCGGGGATATGTTTTGTGTAGAGATAATTTTTCAGCGTTTCTTCATCAATTTTATCGGGTGCAATGTTATCTTTCACGAGTTCTTTTACGGCATTTACAAGTTCGTTTCTTGCGCCGTAATTTATTGCTATTTGAAGGTTTACGCCCGTATTGTCTTTTGTTGTGGCTTCAGCTTCCGCTAAAATTTTTTGAAGGTTGGAATTTAAACCTTTAATATCACCTATAAATTTTAATTTTACATCGTTTTGATGTAATTCTTTAAGTTCGTTTTTAATGGTAGAAGCTAAAAGACTCATTAAAAAGTCCACTTCTTCCTGATTTCTGTTCCAGTTTTCGGTTGAAAATGCATAGAGGGTTAAGTATTTAACACCGAAATTATGCGCCCCTTTAACTACCTTTTTTAAGGCGTCCACCCCTTTTTTATGACCCATAGCGGAGGGCAGGCAGTGCTCTTTTGCCCACCTTCTGTTTCCGTCCATAATTATTGCAATGTGCTTTAAATTTGTCTCTTTTACTATGGTTTGAATTTTTTCCGTTGTATTTTCAGCTGTAAACAAAATTAATTCCTCTTAAAGTTTATGAGCTTTAACATTTTCGCCCTAATAAATTATAAATTAAATAAATAATTTAACAATATTGAAACTTAATGCTAGAATAGAGCATAGTTTGGAGAATTTTAAATGGTTGAAATATTAATCCTTTATATCCTTTCAAAGTATGACGCCACTATATATAAAATAAGAAAACTCATACAGGAAAAATTCTTTATGTTTTCAAAGCCGAGTCTTGGCACAATAAACCCTGCTCTAAAAAAGCTTGAAGGCTTATCCTGTGTTGAATTTGAATCAAAGATGACAGATGGCGGAATGTTGTCCAAAATTTATAAAATTACTCCGTTCGGACTTAAATATTTGAAAAGCACAGTTTGTTCATATGAATTTAAGAATAAGTCGCACCTTTTAAATATTGTATCGGTTTTGATTTGTGTTTCAGATGTTTTGGAAGATGATGAAAAGAAAGAACTCTATAAAAACTGTACAAACAATCTGCTTTTATTAAAGAAAGAGATGGAAGACGCGCTTTCAAACCCTTACAATATGTATGAACCAATGCAAAAAAGCGTCATTAAAACAGAGCTTTTAAAAGCGGAAGCACTTCTTGAGGCGGTACAATGAAAAAGGGAATGATAGTATCTGAAGTAAGAAAAGGTTCAATCGCAGATGAACTTGGCCTATCATGCGGTGATACGATTCTTTCCGTGAACGGTATTCAACCAAAAGATATAATTGAATTAAGTTTTATCGTACAGGATGAAAATATAAACCTTGCCGTAAAAAAGGCTCCGATTCTTCAAGAAGACGGAACGACATTGCCCGGGGAGATGGAATTATATGAGATTGAAAAAGATGAAGAAGAAGATTTGGGGATAGATTTTGAATGCGCTGTATTTGACGGTATAAAACCCTGTCTCAATAAATGTATCTTCTGTTTTGTAGACCAGCAGCCGAAGGGTCTTCGCGAAAGTCTTTATGTAAAAGATGACGATTGGCGCACATCTTATCTTCAAGGAACGTATATTACGGGCACAAACCTCAAAGAAGAGGATTGGCAGAGAATGGAAGCCTTAAGACTTTCTCCTTTGTATGTTTCAATCCATACGACAAATCCGTCTTTAAGAGTAAAGATGCTCAATAATAAAAGGGCGGGAGAGATTTTAGATATTTTAGACAGGTTTAAAAAACTCAATATTGAAATCCACGGCCAGATTGTTCTCTGTCCTGAGATAAATGACGGAGACGAGCTAAAAAGAACGCTTTTAGATTTAAAAAAATATAAAAAAATATTAAAATCTTTGGCGGTTGTTCCTGTCGGGGTAAGCAAATACAGAGAAGGAGACCTTTTAAAGCCGCTAACCTTTGAAAATGCAAACAAAATTATTGATATGCTGGATGAATTTAATACATCCTTAAAAAAACATATAGCAATGGCCTCCGATGAAATATTTTTAACAGCAGAAAGAGAGATTCCGAATAAAAAATATTACGGAGATTTTGTTCAAATTGAAGATGGAGTAGGCGCTATAAGACTTTTAGAAGATAGCTTTCAAAGGTGCAAAAAAAAGCTGAAAAAATGCCTGCCCGAAAAAAAGAAAGCATCTTTTTTGACAGGTTCAATTGCTGCGAAGCTTTTAAACAAATTTAAGGCGGAAATTCATACGGAAAATCTTGAATTTGAAGTGATTGAAGTTAAAAACGAATTTTTCGGGGATAAAATAAGCGTTGCAGGGCTTATTACGGGTTCCGATATTCTAAAAGCGCTTGAAGATAGAGAATTTCAGCATATTATCATTCCTTCCGTTATGTTAAAAGAAGGCAGCACGGAGTTTTTGGACGGGATTAAAATATCGGATATTAAAAAAGCTTTTAAAAACAGGGGGCAAAATCCTGAAATCCATATAATTAAAGATTGTTACAATTTTGATGAAATCTTAACAATATTAAATGAAGCCTGACAATTATTAATATTACGGGTTTTATCAATGTATAAAGTTAGGAAATTTGAATGCAAAATGCACCGATAAATTCTATAAATCCTGTATATAACAGTATTCCACAGCAAATGTCAGCTCAAAAGCCTCAAGAAAAAAGGAATGCAGGGAATACGGTTTTATCCTCCGCTATTGATATAGGAAAAACAGTGGCAGGCGGTGTTGCAATCGGGGCTGTTTCTGGCGGAGTTGTTTCTTTGCTTCCGTTTGACAACATAGAGCTTGAAACGGCGAGCCTCTATGATACGTTTTTGCAGACAGCAAAAGAAAATGAAACACTGCCTGATAATATGAAAAGTGCTGCAGGGCCTTTTAATTTAGCAAAAAGTTTTTTAAACGCACAAAATGAATATAAGCAAATTCAGATTAAAGAAATGCTTTCAAGTGCTCAGCTGGACCTTGCAAAGGCATTTGATGACGGTTCAATCAAAAGCACAATTTTGGAATTATCCGAAAAATTTAAAACTGCAGGTGTGGATTTAAAAGGCGTGCTTCCTGATGATACTCTGGATTCAAATGCTCTTGAAGCATTAAAAACAGATTGGCTTATTAAAATTACCGAGGCCATAAACAAAAATACGGTAATAAATGTTGGTGAAGATGTCAAAAATACTGCGTTTGAAAACATAATGAACACTAAAAACGCATTTGTTGAAGGCATTCAAAAGTTTATAAAAGAAGCGCCAAAAGGGGATGAACTTGTATCTGCGGCAAAAGTTCAGGCAAAAATTGCAAGCTGTATAAACCTTATGGGTAAGGCAATTTCTTTTGCTGTTGCAATTGCGCTTATTACAAAAATGTTTGATATTTTCTCTGCTCCAAAAGGGGACAGAGAAAGCAGGGCTAAGGCTCCTGCACCGAATTTAAAAGTTCAGGTGCAAGCACCATCACAGGCTCCATTTCAAACAAACAGAAATGTTTGGAATATTTTTGCTCAAAGCAATACACAGGGGCTGAATGCGCCAGGTAGCAGTTTTAATAAATTTATGACTCTGGGTTAAACTTTTCATTTTGATGTAATGTTTATTTAAAATTAATGAATTATCGTGTATAATTTTTCTATATGTTTGACAACTTATCCGAAAGATTACAGGAAATAATCTATAAAACCTCATCTTCCGCCACATTGACCGAAGAAAATATGGCGGATGCGCTGAGAGAAATCCGCCGTGCGCTTTTAGCCGCGGATGTTTCTTTGAATGTGGTTAAATCTTTTATTTCAAATATTAAAGAAAAAGCGGAAGGTGCTGATGTTTTAAGGAGTGTCAAACCATCCGAAATGCTTATTAAAATTGTGTCTGACGAGCTTACCAATCTTTTGGGACGTGAAAATTCACCGTTGAAGCTTGATACAAACCCGAGCATTATTATGATGTTGGGCCTTCAGGGGAGCGGAAAGACGACAAGTAGTGCGAAATTAGCACTAAAGCTTAAAAAAGAAGGTAAAAAGCCGCTTCTTGTTGCAATGGATATCTACAGACCCGCTGCAATAACCCAGCTTGAAACCCTTGCAAAAAACATAAGCGTTGATTTTTTCAGTCTTAGAGATTCAAAAGATGTTACTGAAATTGCAAAGAAAGCTCTTGAATTTGCAAAAACAAACAACAATACGGTATTGATTTTTGATACGGCAGGAAGGCTCCAAATCGATACGGAGATGATGGCAGAGCTTTTGATTTTGGATAAAACCTGCAAAATAAATGAGAAACTCCTTGTAATAGACTCTATGACAGGGCAGGAAGCAATAGATATTGCTAAAAACTTTGATGAACAGCTCAATATTACAGGGGTAATCTTAACAAAGCTTGATGGAGACAGCCGCGGCGGGTGTGCTTTAAGTGTTGTATATTCAACAGGGAAACCCATAAAATTAATCGGTACGGGCGAAAAAATATCTCCGCTTGAAGATTTTCACCCTGACAGAATGGCAAACAGAATTCTTGGCATGGGCGATATTGTAAGTCTTGTCGAAAGGGCACAAGAAGCATTTGACGAGAAGCAGGCAAAAGAACTCGAGCTTAGCATGCTCAAAAACAAATTTTCTTTTGATGATTTTCTTAAAATCCAAAAACAGATGAAAATGTTCGGGTCTTTGGATAATCTTCTTGGCATGCTCCCTATCCCCGGGCTAAATAAGGAAGACAGGCAAAAGATTTCTCATGAAGGAGAAAAACAATTTAAAAAAATTGAGGTTATGATAAGCTCTATGACAAAAGAAGAGCGTCAAAACCCCGATATTTTAAATGCAAGCAGAAAAAAGAGGATTGCAAAAGGTGCAGGGGTTTCTTTAAACGAATTAAATGCTTTTTTAGGACAGTTTGAAACAACAAGAAAGATGATGAAAGGCTTTGGCGAGCTTAAAAACAGTTTCAAAGGTTCCAAAATGAAACAAAAAGCAAATTTAATGGCCAGAATGAAGAATAACGGAGGGTTTCCTTTTTAAATTATGGAAAAAGAATATTTGGAACAATTAATTGAAAGAGCAGACAAAAAAAGAAGAAAGAAAAAAGTTTTTTTTGATTATCTTGCTTTAAAACGTGTGAAAGCAGCGGTTATAGCATTGGTTGTGCTCGGATGTATAGCTGCATTTCATATTTTAGGTTACGACATTGATATAGATTGTGAAAAGGCAAATAATACCTGTGTTATCTCAAAAAGCAGCCTTGTGGACCCTGTTCCGTATAAAATTGCCCGTTTCGATTCGGGCGGAATACTGGATGTTTTTGTAAAAAGCAGAGTTATTGAAGACGGGAGTACTATATATGACCTTCTTTTAGACTACGGAGAAGCGCGCGGACAGGTGTTTATAGATTACGGTTTTAACACGGTAATTAAGGCAAATACTGCAAAAATGAAGCTTACGAATTATCTTGGCAATTCTGCTCCCGATTTACATATTAACAAACACTGTTTCTTCAACGATTATTTTTGCTTCTAACTCTTTAAAAGCGCTTGATTTTAAAATATCTTTGTGGTTTTATTTTAATTAAGCAGTTAAAGTAGTAAAGAAAGTAAAAGAAAGACGAACAAAAGTGGTTAAGATTAGACTTAAAAGACTAGGATATAAGAAAAACCCGACATACAGAATAGTTGTAATAGATTCACGTTCAAAAAGAGAAGGTGCGCCTATTGAAGAGCTCGGGTATTACAACCCTAAAACAAAAGAAATGAAACTGGACAAGGCAAGTGCTGAAAGCTGGGTTAAAAAAGGTGCTCAGACTACAGAAACAGTTGCATATTTAATTAAAAACTGTGATGAAAACGGCAACCTTGTATACAATAAAAAGACCGAACAAAAATTATCAAAGAAAGCTTTAGCTAAACTTGAAGCTCAAAAGCAGGAAGAAGCCGCCCAAGCGGCTGCGGCAGCGGAAGCTGCGGCAGCTGGTGATGCTGCGGCTGCGGAAACGGCAGAAGATGAGGCTAAAGAATCTGAAGAGTAAATTTAAAAAGAACACTTTATGAGCCTCACTAAAATGAGGCTCATTTTTTTATATAAAAAGGTCATAATATAATATTAATAAAGAGAAAATTTAACGAATTAAGGAGATAAAAATGGAAGCTACCTATACAATTAAACCTTCAAAAAGAATTTTAAATCTGCCAAAATATATCTTTGCGGAATTGGACGAATGGAAAGAAGACGCAAGAGCGAGAGGCATGGAGTTAATTGATCTTGGTATAGGTAATCCTGATGGCGCGACACCCGATCCTATCGTTAAAGCTGCACTTGAATCTATTCAAAAACCCGAAAGTCACGGATACCCAAGCTTTAGAGGTAAAAAAGAGTTCAGAGAAGAAATTTCAAAATGGATGAAAAAAAGATACGACGTTGATATCGACCCTATGACAGAAATTCAAACTCTTATAGGTGCAAAAGAGGGTCTTGCAAATGTTGCAATGGCATTTACGGACCCCGGTGACATAAACATTGTTCCCGATCCTTATTATCCCGTGCTATCAAGAGGCACCTGGGTTGCAGGCGGGGAAGTTTACCATGTTCCTCTAACGGATGAGAACAATTATCTTCCTGATTTGGATACAATTCCTGTTGATGTTGCAAAAAGGGCAAAAATATTTATTATAAATTACCCGAACAACCCGACAGGTGCTGTTGCGCCCGTTGAATTTTTAGAAAAGGTTGTGGATTTTTGCAGAAAATATGAAATCCTTCTTGTGTCAGACCTTGCATATGGTGAAGTTTGCTACGATGATTACCGCCCGACGAGTATTTTCAAAATAAGAGGTGCAAAAGAAATTGCCGTTGAATTCCACAGCTTTTCAAAAACATTTAATATGGCAGGCTGGAGAGCAGGCTTTGTTTGCGGTAAAAAGGAATTTATCGATGTTATATATGCAATGAAATCAAATCTTGATTACGGCACATCCACAATAGTTCAGGATGCTTGTATTGCTGCGCTGAACGTGGATTATAAATATGTAAAAGAAATTATGGATAAATATAATTCACGCCGCGAAATCACCGCAAAAGGCTTTAACAGGCTTGGCTGGACAATGAAAAGAAGCTCTGCCACAATGTATTTCTGGCTTAAAATCCCGAAAGGCTACACATCAAAAGAATGGTGCAAAATGGTTCTTGATAAGACAGGGGTTGTATTTACACCCGGTATTGCATTTGGAGACCACAGCGACGATCATTTCAGGGTATCAATCGTACAGCCGACAAAAAAACTTGAAGAAGCGTTCAGAAGGCTTGAAGCAGCAGGTATCCGCTACGAATAAACGTGCAAATGTACTGTAATATGAAGATATGAATAACAAATTTGTGGAATATTATAGTAACAATGATGTAAAAAAATCGTAAAATATTTACTTATAATCCGATATATAGTAATATTTGATTATAAAGGTATGAGGTTGCACTTTTATGAAATTGATTGAAAAACTGAGAGATAAAAAATCCAAAGCGCAGAGTTTGATTGAATATGCCCTGATACTTGCAATGGTTACGGTTATTGCAGTAACAGCACTTCAATTGTTAGGCCAAAATATGGCAAACACAATGAAAAAATCTGCAGATACAGTAAATTCAGGCACGGATGATGTTCAAAAGAAAGCTTGTGAGTCATTCGGAGGAACATGGACTGCAGGTACAGACACTACTGCAGGCTCTTGCAACCTTGACACTGAATCAGGCAATTAATTTTAGAATTTTTATCCTTCCACAATATTTTTAAACTTTTCAAAATCCTGTATGGTATCAATCCCTACAGGATTTAAGTTTGTTTGGATAATCTTTATTGTCATGCCGTTATATAAAGCACGCAGCTGTTCTAAAGATTCTGTCTTTTCAATCATTGCCATAGGAAGGGAAGTCATTTTTAAAAGACTTTCTTTTTTATACGCATACATTCCGATATGTGCAAAATATTCAGCCTCTTCTTCGTTTCTCGGATATGGTATCGGATATCTTGAAAAATAGAGAGCAAGGTTGTCTTTTGTAAACACACATTTCACACAGTTTGGACTTTCAATCTGTTCTTTTGATGTAATTTTTCTGACTAAAGTTGAAATATCCGCATTACTGTTATGAAGCGCATCAATTAGAGAATCTATCACATCGGCACTCATTTGCGGTTCATCACCCTGTAAATTTAAAATATATTCAATTTCAGGATGTCTTTTTGCGACTTCCGCTATCCTGTCAGAGCCTGATTTATGTTCTGTTGATGTCATTTCAACATTTCCGCCGAATTTTTTAACGGCATTAAAAATCTCTTCGCTATCACACGCTACAATAACCTGATTTGCAAGTTGTGCTTTTGCTGCAGCCTCATACACCCACTGAATTACAGGCTTCCCTTTTGCTTCAAGTAAAAGCTTATTTTTAAGCCTTGAAGAGTTTAATCGTGCGGGAATTATTATTGCAGTTTTTTTAATTTTTTCTGATTTTTCCGTAATATTTTCCATAATATTTGTCCTGTTTCCAATTATCTAAGCCTTAGTAATATTTTTTCCCGAGCTCTATTACTTTATTTTGTGCCTTTTTTAGCATATTCATATCTTCAACTTCAGCTCCCAAAAACCTTTCATACTCTTCAAGAGCGTCTTTTTCTCTGCCTCTTTTTTCTAAGATTTCTGCCATATAATAATGGCAGGTATAATATGAGCGGTCAAAGGTCAGAGTTTTTTCAAAAAATTTAAAGGCGTTGTTTGAATCATTCAAAGCTTTATAGGTCAGCGCTTTGTAATAATATACTTCAGGATTGTTCGGGTATAATTTTTCCGCTTTTGAAAGTTCAATAAGCGTGTTTTTGTAATCTCTCTTTTTATAAAGACTGTATGCTCTATCAAGGCTTTTGTCCACTTCCTGCTGTTTAATGTAGCTTAAAAGCTTTCTTGCCTTTAAATTCTTTCTGTCAAGACCGATTGCCTTTTCAAGGTAGCTTTCAGCCGTTTTTTTTGAATTCATATCCAGATATAAAAGTGCCGTATTGTAATACAAATCCGAATTTACAGGGTCCAGTTTTATTGCTTTTGCAAGGTTGTCCACCGCTGCTTTGTAGTTTCTTAAAGATTTATGGCAGTTTGCAATAGATTCATACAGGGCAGCATTTTTTGGCTCAATCTGATTATAGATTTTAAGCGCTTTGGCATATTCTTTATTTGCCATATAAGACAGCGCTACAGAGTTTTTTGCGCTTGTTGTGTTTGCACGTGAAGCATTATAGAGTTTTTTAATTTCAGGGTTATTCGGCAGGTTCTTGTTTGCAGTTTGTATAATTTCATAAGCTTTTGCCTTGTTTCCTTCAAGTTCATAAATTCTATAAAGCCGAATGTATGCCTGTTGTGCCTTAGGTGCTTTCCCTATTGCTTTTGTATATAACTTTATGGAATCTTTTACCATTCCTTTTTGATATAAAACCGAAGCAAGATTGTTGTAAAAATCGGCACTTGGAACAAAGTTTTTATTCAACGGATAAAATGTTTTTATTATAACATCCGGGTTTTTACCTGAAAGCAGTTTATATAGGCCGTATTGCGCCTGCATTGAATTCGGGTATAAAGCAAGAACTACCTGATAATCTTTGATTGCGGCATTTATCATTCCGTTTGCCTTGTAACATTTTGCCCTTGTAATTCTTATCTGCGTTTCATATGGGTTTTTAGCTAAAATTGAATTATAGATTTCTGTTGCCTTTGAATATTCTGCCATATCAAAAAGCAGATTTCCGAAATAATATTTCAAAAAGATATCATCAGGCTTTAATTCAAGCGCTTTATTAAAAAGCTCGAAAGTTTTTTGATATTCGCCAAGTTTCTGGTAGGCAAGCCCCAAGATTTCATATGAAACTTCGTTTTGCACTCCTTGTTTGAGCTCTTCATTATAAATATTTATAATATCATTTAAAATTTCATCATCTTCCGTCAGAGTTATTGTTTTTTCAAAATATTCTTTAGCGTCTTCTTCTTTGCCCGTGTTTTTATAAACTTTCCCGAGCTTATAGGTTACGCAATAGTTTTCAGGTTCGATTTCGAGTGCTTTTTTATAAAAAATAACTGCGCTTTCGGGGTTATTAAATTTTTCTGAAATATCTCCCAAATATTCATAACAAATTTCAGGAGAATAATTTGTACTTGCAAGTTCCAAAAATTCATAACCCGCGGCAAAAAATTTCCCTTCCAAACAAAGATTCTTGGCAATTTCAAGGCGGTTTTCAGGGTTGTTTTTAAAGCCAAGCTTTGCATAGGTATCATTTAAAATTGAAAAATATTTAATGTAATCCTCGCATTTTTTATTCTTTCTTAAAAAATATAAAATGCTTCTGCAATCATCCGCCTGTGCCTCATAGTCCCTTTTTAAACCGTGGATAACAACCCGTCTTTTCATAACGGATAAATAACGGTTAATATTCGTATCATTCGGGTCTGAAATTACGCTATTTGCAGCTTTTATAACCTTGCTTGAAGTTTCACATTTTGCATACGCCTCGTTTAATGCAAAGGCATAGAAAAAAATTGTAAATGCTGCAGTGTATATTATTAAATGTTTAATCGGGTGTTTTAATTTCATTAAATCCTCTTTTGATTATATTTACAATCTTAATATTATACAAAATCATAAATTTATACAACTGCGCCCAAAGACTAGTATGCAATATAAAACGCTCATCCTTTGAATTGAATGAGCGTTTTATTTATCTTATTTAACTTACGAATTAGAATTTGTCTTGATCTTCGTTTTCGCCTTCTTCATCGAGAGTTAATCTTGCAGCTGCCATAATTACGTTTGCTGTCGGGTCTGTGATGTTGTTTAATACGGGAGCTACTGCGCTTACACCTTGTTCGTGTTTTGGTAATCTTACAAGAGCTGACTCATCGAGAGCTGAGATTATCGGGTTGCTCGGTTCAGGAGGAGTAATGCAGTCGCCGCCTGCTCTTTTGTAAGTTAAGGTGAAGTTTTCGTTGTCACCGAAGGTGATGAAGTGGTTCTGGTGGTAGCCTGTGTCAGCATTTAAACCGAAGTGTTGGTCTTGGTTGTAGA
Organism: uncultured Vampirovibrio sp.; assembly: GCA_910578465.1. Taxonomy (GTDB): domain Bacteria; phylum Cyanobacteriota; class Vampirovibrionia; order Gastranaerophilales; family Gastranaerophilaceae; genus MGBC122484. The sequence continues at coordinate 112,462 of CAJTPW010000004.1, forward strand.
AGCCGGGCATACTTTCAGGAATATCAAGGTTTTTGTTATCCATATTCCAGCCTGCAAGTTTGTTGATTTCGATATATGCTTTGTTTGCGTAGCTGTTAGGAGTATCGGCACTGATGTTATCTGTAGCAGCGTTTGCTTTGTTGTCTGTAGCTGCAAGGATTTTGGTGTTTTCAGCGTTCTTGATTGTAAGTGTATCAGCTTTAACTTTAGCGAGAGCCATTGAGCCGTCTTTTGCTTCTAATGTAACGTTTTTACCGTTTAATCTGTCACCGTTGCCGTTTGCTGTGTTTACGCCTGCGTTGATTTCAAGACCTTTGTTTTTGTTGTCTACACCTGTGAATGCAATGTCGATGTCTGTATTAGCGTTTACTGCAAGTTTGTTGCTGTTTGCATTGATTACACCGTTAACATCTGTCTTAACAGTGCCGCCTGTTAATGTTGTAGCACCTTGCTGAATGTTCATTGCATTTTGGATTAACAGATTGCCTACTGCAGAGATTACGTTTTTGTTGCCTGAGTTGAATACTGTGTCATTCAAATTAACTTTGCCTGTTGATGAAATCAATGTATCGTGGCCTGCATTGAAGTTTACTTTTTTGATGTCCCAATCTTGTGATTCAAGAATGATATCGTTTGCTGCAGCGAGGTTTAATCTTCCGCCGTAAGTAAGGGCTTCAAAGCTTTCACCTTTGATATTTTCGCCTGTTCCAAGAACATTTAAGTTGATGTTTCCTTTAGCGTCGATTGCTGAACTGTCATGGAACTGGTTGTTGATGTCCATTGTTAAGATTTGAGTGATTGTAACGTCTCCGTTGTTTGATGTAACGGTTGCACCTTGAAGTTCAACAACATCGCCTGCGTTTCTGCCGTTTGCGGTTAATCTGTTAGCATTGTTTGAAGTTACTTCAGATTTGTTTACCCAGATGTAAGAACCTGCATTGATGTCTGATTCGTTTCCTGCGATAAGCTTAGAACCGTTTTTACCGTTTACTCTTGAAATGGTTACTGAGCCTGCAGCGTCAAGGTCGTTATTGTTTGCTGCGGTGATATTTGAAGAATAGATTTTAATATCGCCGTTTTTAGCATTGATTGTGTTGTTTTTACCGTTGAGGTTTGAGTTACGAACGGTGATTGCTTGGCCTGAACCGTTTGAAGTTAAGTTGATGTTGCCTTGAGCATTAAGGTTTGAAGCCTTGCCTGTTGTTCCGTCTTCATAAAGGTCACCGATTGTAACGCTTTTGCCTGCAATGAGGTTAATATCTTTGCCTGCTGTTACATTTGAAGTTGAAATGTTTGCATTTGTTTTACCGTCTAATGTAACTGAGCCTGCTGTTGTGATGTCTGAATTGTTTCTGATTGAAACTTGACCGTTCTTTGATACCAATTTGATATCAGCGGTTTGGTTTTGAAGTTTGTTGTGTTCGCCGTCAGGGTCAACTTCAGAAACACCTTTTCTTTGAAGTTTGTTGTTTGTGATGATAAGGTCGCCGTTTGTTTCAAGAACTAAAGCGTCTTTTCTTCCATCGTTTGCTTTTCTGTCGTTTATTGTTGTACCGTCTTTGATTTCAACGTTATTTAAAAGACCGTGTTTTTCCATATATTCGTTATAGAATCTGATGTCGTTATATGAAAGGTTTGAGTCTGTTAATGTTGTGTTGTATCCGATAAGGTCTAATGAGTTTGTTGAATTTACCTGTGTATTATTTAAAATAAGAGCTCCTGAACCGATTAAGTTACCTGCTTGATCAATTGAGCCTGAGTAAATACCGATGTTGTTTGCACCGAGGAGTGCATTGTTGATTTCAACATCGCCGCCTCTGATGATAAGGTCGCCGTTACCGTGGCCTGCTGCTTGAAGTTTTGTATCGCCGTCAAGGTTAACGATAACGTTGCCTTTTTGAGCAGAGATGTTTAAGTTTCCGCCTGCAACGATGTCTACTCTGTTAGGAGCAGGAACTTGAGAGTTTGCTGCACCGGGTTTTTTAGTGATTTCAACGTTGCCGTTTTCTGCTGTGATATTTACGTTTCCAACAACTGCTTTATCTAAGCCTATGTTTTTTGTTGAAGCAGCTGATTGAATTCTTGAATTGTCAATATATACGTTGTTGATTGCTGTGATATCGATGTTTCCGTGAGTACCTACATTTGAGTTCGGGTTGTTTTTATCATCGTTGTATCCGTGGATTGTTTCAACACGTGAATCTTTAATTACGATGTCGCCTGTGCTTTCAAGAGCAATCTGGCCTAAAGAACCGTTGTAAAGTTTGTCTGCAACAACTGTTGAATCTTGAATTACAAGGTTTGTATCTGAAACGCCGTTTACTACTTGAACGGAACCGCTTTCGATTTGAGAATTCTTAATGTTGATGCCGTAGTCTTTTCCGGGTGTTTTATTTGTTTTGTTTTTAACATCAACGTTTTCAAGAATTGTACCGTAGTTTGAATATTCAAATGTAACACCGTCTGATGTGATGATTTTAACGTTTGAATCGGATTGACCGTAGTTTGCTACGTTACCTTCAGTTCCGTTTGATGTAAATGTATGAATTGTTGAATTGTTGATGTCGATTTTGTCTGAAATTAAAGCAACTGATTTAGCGTTGGTTTTTTTCCAGGTGTTTGTTTTGGGGTCGTATGTAGGACCGTTGAAAGTTGAACCGTCAAGTTCAATTGTTCCGTTTCCGTTAGCGCCGATTGTGCCGGGAAGGAATGAAATTTTTTGATCCCATTTATAGTTTGCTGTAAGTTTGTCATCCCCTGCAAATTTGTAGTTATTAACACCGTTGTATTGAACGTCGGATTTTAAAGTTCCGCCGAGGTAACCGTCTTTAATTGCGTCTTTAATATCTTTCATGCCTGAAATGTCATAAGTTGAAGCTGTGAAAGAGTTTAAGTTAACCTGTGAACCTTGTCCGAATAAAATACCGTTCGGGTTGATTAAGATAACTTTACCTGAACCTGCTGTTGAATATGCGCCGCAGTCACCTTGTGCGCAGCTGCTTGTTAATTTACCGTAAATTTTAGATAAACCGCCTGAATTTAATACTCTGTTGATAGCTGTTTGAGAGTGGTTTGTAAAAATCCAGTCTACTGTAATATCTTTACCTACGTTGAATTCTTTCCAGTCAAATTGTGCAGTTCCGCCTGCACCGAGGTTTTTATCCAAATTAACATCAAATTTGTTTTTGTCGTTAGGGTTTAAACCTACATAACCGCCGTTGATTGATGAATCCAGAACCGGTGTTGTGTTTGCACCGATGCTGTCAGCTCCGGGAGCCGCAATTGACGGTAACAATGAAAGCGGCATGTAAGCTGCAAATGCGAATAAAACTGCTGAAGCTTTGATTCTTCTGCTTAAATTACTCATATCTAGCCTTTCTTTAATATATATACTCTTCATTAAATTTCCTTTCAAAGATAAAAAGTTGTTGATTTTGCTCATTTTATACAGTTATAGTGATGTCTTATATTATAATAAAAACTTGTGAATATGGAAAATTGCCAAAGAAATAAAAAACTTTGCAATACTTTACAATTGGATAATACTAAAAAAATAAATGGAATAAAAGTATTAATTCCCCTCTATTTTATCATAAAAATATTTACAAAACTTCATAAAAATGACAAAATTAGCATGTTGATTTTTTGAGATGTTTTAAATATTCTATTAGAACAGTTGATAATGTTCTATTTAATAAATAGGATAAAAAATCATTAATATAGTTTATTGCCGTCTTGTAAGTATTGCATTATGATTAGAGTAATACTGTAAAAGTGTTTATTCTCATGAAAAGGACAAGTAAGAAAGTGAAAAATAAATTTTTCAGAACATACATTCCGACTTTTGCACTTTGTATGTTAATTTCAACAGGAACAAGTTTCGCTGTGGATATTCCCCAAGGTATTCCTTCAAATATGGGTAACTACGACTCAGGTGTTATCGACCAATCAAACCTGAGACAATTTAAAGAATATGAGATGAAAGCCCGTGAAGAAAGAAGCAAAGAACACCGTGGCGATGAATCCATTGAAATGAAAAAGGAAATGAAACAGGAAGTGGATAAACTTCCGAATAAAGAAGTTACCTTTAAATTAAACTCAATTAAGTTTGACGGATATACGGCATTCACCGAAGAAGAGTTAATGAACTTAATTTGTGAAAAAATAGGCCAGCAGGTAACGGTTGCGGATTTAGTCGGTATGGCAAATATGGTTACCGATTTTTATCAGCAAAGAGGTTATATTTCAACAATAGCTTATCTTCCCCCTCAAAAAGTTCAGGATGGTAATATCCACATTATGATTATGGAAGGTAAATACGGCGACATTAAAGTTACCGGAAATAAATGGGAAAAGCAGAGTTATCTTAAAAATACCTTCTTAACCGATAAATATATTGAAGAAGGAAAGCTTTTAAACGTACGTGATATTCAAGAATCCTTACAGGAAATCAACGCTTCAGGGTATATGAAAGGTCAGGTTGCCCTAACCGATAACGAAGAAAGTGCTGAATTTACCAATTTGGAATTAAACATCGCGGACAGATTTCCTTTAGACTTCGATTTCAGATGGGACGATATGGGTACAACCACAACAGGTTTAAACCGTGCAATCTTCTTTGCCGGAACTTATAACCTGACGGGTCACGGCGACCAGTTGTATTCTACAACTACTCTGGCAAGACATTCTATCGGTCAGGGGCTTTTCTACAGTATTCCTATTGCAAAAACAAAAGAAACAAAGTTAAATATCGGCTATTCTTATTCAGGAGCAGATATTGCAGGAGATATGGAATGGCTTGGTCTTGAATCAAAATCTCACAACTTCTTCGGATCACTTTCAAGAAGACTGGTTAAAACCGAAAACTACAAATTATACGGTGATATCGGTTTTGATATGAGAAACACAAGAACAAAATCCACAACATTCCCCAATGCCTCATTCCTTGATTACAGATACAAATCAAGAACAGCTAAAGCAAACTTAACAAACATTAAAGATGACTTCTACGGAAAAACCTTTGTAAACATCGGTACAGGTGTTGGTATTCCCGGTATGGGCGGTACGGATAACCTTTTCGGCGCAAGCAAACATGATAAATCTGTAGGTAACAATAATGCCGTAAAAATTTCGGCAAGTGCCGCAAGATTGCAGGTATTACCTTTAAGGTCCACAGGTATCTTCCAGTTGGGCGGTCAATGGGCAAACAGAGCATTGCTTCCTTCCGAAAAAATGGCTGTCGGCGGTATGTCTTCAGTTAGAGGGTACGAAGAAAGCTCATTTATTTCCGACTACGGTATGACAGGTTCTGCCGAAGTAAGGTTCCCTATTCCGTTCCTCAGAATGATGCTGCCTGAAAAACTTCACTTTATTGATGACAGTATCAGATTGGCCGCTTTCTATGATATTGGCTGGTATGGCAACGTTAAATCAGGCGAAGGCTCTGATGTGATTATGTCTACAGGCGGCGGTGTTATCTTGAAATTGACAAAATATTTATCAGGAAACGTTTATATCGGTGTTCCGATTGGCAATAAACCTGAAGATGCTTCAGGATGCAGAGTACACTTCATCCTTTCATCAAACATCCTGTAACAGTCGGGTAAACAAAATTAAAACCTCCAAGAAATTGGAGGTTTTTTAATACTTATTTTTGGTTTTAAATCGTTTTTTTGTCCGTTTTTTATCCGACAGTCAAACATTTTTCAGGTTAAAAAGCTATTGTATCATCCAGCATAAACTTATACATCTGATACTCGTCATCATCCTTTTTATCCTGTGCTTCTTTTGATTCTACCGTTTTTTCAACTTTTTTATCAACATCATCTTTTATATCAATAATTTTTTCATCTTTTTTTCGATTTAAAATGTTGAATTTAATTCCGTCAAACAGTCCGTATTCGTATTCCTGTCTGTATGTGCCGAATGTTGAAGCCAAAACCGCATCCGCTGCAATGCTTTGGGCTAATAAAAATATTAAACAGTATGCTAAAATCTTTTTCATATCTACATTTTAGCACATAATCCTTTTGTGCACACCTGATATAATACACTTACATCAGGCAATTTCAACCAATAAACACTTAAATCCTGAAATGGAGAGGGTTTTGGTTGAAGGGACCGTTAAAGAGGCTCGTTTTGGGACTATAAGGATGTTTGAACCTATTCAAAAACGGGATCGTGTCTCTGAGGCCAAAACCCTTGTAATGAAAGGATTTCATTGGTTTAACACCTGAAAATTTTTATAAGCTAATCCTGGCGCCGTTTGACAACTTTGCCCATCCTTGAAATCTCATAAAAATAAATGATTAAAATGTTGTTTTTCGGGTATTATAATTAATACTATGCCCGATTATATTTACGATTCAGAAGATGAAGACAAAGATTTGAAAAAAATCGGCCTTGAGCTTATGTTTTTAACCCCTGAAAAATGCTCCAATGACGATGGAATTTCTGCTGTTGAATTATCTAAACAGCTTCAAATTGAGCTCGGTATCGTGAAAAAAAAGTTGAAAATTTTGCACGAGCATAATATAGTTCGTGCAATAGGCATAAACCCTAAGTTTTGGAAGTTTGATGAATATAATTTTCAAAGAATGGATGAGGATGATCCTGTTTACAGGCTCCTCTGCTCCTTTGACGATGTAGATTTTGACAGGTATTTTAAATATTAAAATGGAATTAAAACAGGACGATATAGTTGAATTAACCGCGCAAAAGCTTGTATATTCAGGTGCAGCACTCTCTCATATTGACGGAAAGGTTGTATTTATTGAAAACGCGGTGCCCGGGGATAAAATCAAGGCGAGGATTTTAAGGATAAATAAAAATTTTATTCGCGCAAAAATTGTGGAAATAATTGAGCCTTCAAGCCACAGGGTGAAGCCTTTCTGCCCGCTTTTTAACGCATGCGGCGGCTGCAACCTTCAAAACGTTGAATACGATTTTTTAATAAGTCAAAAACAGGGAATTTTGGAGGAAATGTTTTCTCAAAATGCCTCTGAAGCCTTTAAAAATATTGAATTTAAGCCTTTTATAAGGTCTGAAAAATTAAAAGAATACAGATGTAAGATTCAAAATACAGTATCCGAAACAAAGGTTTCAAAGCGCCTTTTGACGGGATATTACAAGGAAAATACACACGAAGTCGTAAATATAAAATTTTGTCCGATTCAGCCAAAGGTTGTGGATGAAATCACAGGTTTTATAAGAGAAAATTGGAAATTTTCAGGCTATGTTGAAAGAACAAATAAGGGGCTTTTAAAACATGTTTTAATCCGCTTTTCAAATTCAAGCGGCAAAATGCTTTTAACCCTTGTTTTGAATAAAGACTTTGAATATTTCGATAAAATAAAAACTGAAATTGAAGAATTTGCAAAAACTCTGGCTGAAAAATTTCCTGTAATTACAGGAATACTGGTTAATTTTAACCCGAAAAAAACCAATAAAATAACGGGAGATAAGACAGAGCTTATTTTCGGGGATGATTTTGTTGAAGAAAAACTAAAATCCGTATCAGGCGAAGAGTATACCTATAAAATCAGCAAAGACAGCTTTTTTCAGGTAAACCCGAAAACCGCGGAAAAAATGTTCGATGCCGTGAAAACTTTTGCGGATAAAGATTCATACATTTTAGACGCATATGGCGGTGTCGGGGCAATTTCAATTTTTCTTTCAAACAAGGCTAAAAAAATCATCCTTGTTGAAGAGTCTGAAAGCGCGGTAAATGACGCCAAGGCCAACTTCAAAGCGAATAATTGTGCAAATTATGAAGTATTTTTAGGGGATGCAAAAGAAATTTTTAAAACCCTTCAAAAACCTGTGCAAAAATCAGGCAAAACGTTTGAAAGAAAGTATGATTTAACGATTTTGGACCCGCCAAGAAAAGGCTCCGATAAAGAGGCACTTGAAATCATATCAAAACTAACTAAAAAGATTGTTTATGTAAGCTGTAACCCTTCAACTCTTGTGCGTGATGCTAAAATTTTATATGATCTCGGGTTTAAGCTAAAAAGCTTGCAGGGCGCCGATATGTTCCCTTTTACCCACCATATTGAAAGCGTAGCCTGTTTTGAAAAGTTAAGTGATGAAAAATAAGGCAGCAAACAAATTTTTTATAAAATCCCTCGGGTGTAAAACAAACCAGATTGAAGGGCAGATGATTACGGAAGAGCTTGTAAATTCCGGTTTTGAACCTGTTCTTTTGCAAAATTTATGTGATTTTTTTATTTTAAATACCTGTTCTGTTACATCTCATGCGGATAATCAGGCTGTGTACCTTATTAAGCAGTTCAGGGCAAAAAACAAAAAAGCTAAAGTTGTCCTTACAGGTTGTTTTGCACAAACTGCAAAAGGTTTGGATAAAATTGATGCGGATATTATCCTTGGAAACGATGAAAAGCTTGAAATTGCAAAGTATCTGAAATCTTTTTCGGAAAATGAAGATGGGAACGGTTGTGCGGATACGCAAAAAAACATATATGTTCAGGATATTTTTTCTGTTGAAAAATTCCATGGCAAGAATTTAAAAAACTTAAAGACAACAAGACCTTCCATTAAGATACAGGAAGGCTGCTCAAATCGTTGTTCTTACTGCATAATTCCCTATGCAAGGGGAAATTCCCGTTCCGATACAATGGAAAACATTATAAACGAGATAAATTTTCTTGCGGATAAAGGCTATAAGGAAGTTGTGCTTGTTGGCATTCATATAGGAGAATGGGGCAGGGAATTCAACAAGACTCTTCTTGATTTATTAAAAGAGATTGAAAAGACAAGGATTTCGAGGTATAGGCTGGGGTCTTTGTATGTGACGGAGCTTGATGATGATATGATTGAATTTTTAAAGGACTCTAAAAAATTCTGTCCTCATTTTCATCTTTCCCTGCAAAGCTTGTGTAATAAGACATTGAAGGGTATGAACAGATTTTACACAAAAGAATATGCGCTTAATGTAATAGAAAAATTGCATAAAAATTTTAATTTACCGTTTCTTGGATGTGATATTATTACAGGCTTCCCGGGGGAAAGCGGAGAAGATTTTCTCGAGACCTTTAATGCGCTCAAAGAGGCAAAGCTTTCTTTTATCCACAGTTTTCCATATTCAAAAAGAGAAGGCACAAAAGCTGCGGTGATGGAAAATCAGGTTTATGAACATATTAAAAAAGAGCGCACAAAAAAGCTTATCGAACTTTCTTCAAAGCTTCACAGTGAATTTTTGGAAAAAAACAAAGCTGCTGGACTTTGCGGAGAATTGGCAGAAGTTTTATTTCAAAAGAAGGGCAAAAACGGCAAATATACGGGCTTAACAAGGAATTATATAAGGGTTTACAAGGAAAGTTCCGAAAATCTTTGGAATACCGTTCAAAATCTGAATTTAGCGGAATGTGAGATAGAATAACAATCGAGTTTGAGCAAAATTTTTCTCGAGTGAAGAATATTTGCAAAAGAAGGCTGTTGCGAAGCACTGTGCTTTAATCTCTCAAACAGTAGGTTGATGTGCAACAGACTGCCCTGCCTTCGTTGTAAATATTCAAAACGAAAAGAAAAATTTAACTTGTGTCAATTAAAATGAATTATGTAAATAAATGTAACAGAAGTTATATATTTTCAATATATTTTGTCAATAATTTTTCTCGAATTTACTTTATTAAAATATAGAGACGAACACAAGGATAAAAGAGGAATTTTTAAGAGATGATAACATCAAACGCTGATTTAATCGTAAATAAGATGAACAACTTTTTTATAACCGAAACTATTGCAAGAGAATATAAAAACGCTACAAATGCTATTAAAGAAGCAAGCCTTCCGCCAAAGAAAAAAGTTTACAGAAGTATGAATAAAATGCTTAAGGAATGCTATTTTGTAGGCTCCTTAAAGTATGGAAACAATTTCATAGCATAGGTTCGGGCCCCAAACAGGGGCTTTTTAATATTTTCAATTTAATTTCAAAAAAAGCTTGTATTTATTGAATTTTAAGTATAGAATAGACAAGTAACCACCCTCAATTTATGATTTTATTATTTTTTAAGGGAGAAATTTGCATTTTTGCTGATTTTTAATTGATGGAATGATGCTAAAGCCAAGAAGGATAACCTTTTATGTACACTAACAAATGCACCAAGTGCGGCAAAGAATTTGAAACTAAAAACCCAAAAAGGGTGATATGCCCTTCATGTTTATACCCTGATAAAAATCCGATATTGACGGATCCGAATGCTCCTGCCGCAGAACAGCCTCAGCAACAGTACAGAAGTTATTCCGCAGGCTCAGATAATAATTATTATAAAAAGCCGTATAATAGCCAGAATCAAGGCAACAGACGTCCGGGCGGCTTCCAGAGAAGACCGCAAAATGGCGGCGGACAAAGACCAGGCGGCTTCCAAAAACCGGGCGGAAACCGTTTTAACGGCCCGAAACGCCCTATGCAAAAATCCAAACCGCTTTTGGTGAATAAAGAACAGCTGGCTCAAATTGAAGAGCTGTATAAAAAAATGCTTCCGCTTCCAAACCCTGATGCTCATGAAGTTATCGGAGAAGCGATCGGGCTTGAAGCAAAAAAAGTATTTTTCGGTATAAATTTAATCAGGCAGAAGATGATGCTTCCAAAGGTAAGCTTCCCGAAAAGAAAGCTTGCGCTTACTCCTGACCAGTTAATGGCAATTAAAAACCTTTATGAACCCTTGTTGCCGCTTCCTCCGATAGGATGTCATAAAATCCTTGCTATGCAGCTTAAAATGGATGAATGGCGTGTGCATGTGGGTATCGGTCTTGTTAGAAAACAGCTTGGTTTAGAACGCTGGAATCAGGAAAGAGAAGACGCGCCTGAAGAATATAAAAAAGAAGCGGCTGAAAAAAACGCTAAGAATGCGGAAAAATAAACCGTAAAGCCTGTTTGTCTTTCTTTAGTTCAAGCAGATTTTCTACATCCACACCTTCGTGTTCCAAAAGTTTAGTTTTGGTGTTTATTCCGCCTGCATATCCTGTCAGGCTGCCGTTTGAGCCTATTACTCTATGACATGGGATGATAATAGAAATCGGATTATGTCCGATAGCGCCGCCTACAGCCTGTGCGGACATTTTTCCAATGTTCTGCTCTTTTGCAATAATCTGTGCGATATCTCCGTAGGTGCAAACTTTTCCGTACGGTATTTTACAAAGTATCTGCCAGACGTTTTTTCTAAAATCGCTTCCTGTGGGGGCAAGCGGGAGTTCTGAAATTTCGGGTCTTTTGCCTGTAAAATATCTGTCGAGCCAGTTTTTGGTGTTTTTGAATATTTCAAGCTTATTATTTTCTGCCATTTTGATATTAATCGTATATCCGAAATATTTTTGTCCCTCAAACCAGAGGCCTGTAAGATTTTTGCCGTCGCTTGCAATGGTTATGTTTCCGATTGGTGAATTGTAACAGCTTTTAAAATTAATTTTTTGTTCCATTTTTTAAATTATACTATAACCTTTGTAAAATTTTGTTAATAAAGGCGGAATTTTGTCTGTTTGATATCAACAAATTTCATTTTTCGGCTTTATAGGAACAGGAATATTGCACAAATTTTGGAAAGGGATAATTTTGGGCGGCGTCATACAACCGACAGGTGTATATGGAAACCTTTATACAAGGCCTGCGCAATCGGGCTCTGTTATGCCTGCGGCTTCTTCGGTGTCTGTTTCCGTAAATCCTCCTCAGGCTGCCGCTCCTGCTTTGGAACCTTCTTCGGATAAAAAGAAACCGAGCCTTACAGCTACGGCTGTAATGCTTTTTGCCGCAACAACAGCTGCCGTCTGGGGAATTTCTCGAATGGCGGAGCGGCTTGAAGAAAGTGTTAAGGTGAATGATTTTATTAAAAAAGTAAAATCTAAACATGTGCAGACCGCTCTGAAGCATATGAAAAACGGGTTTATAAGATTCGGTAAAGGTATTCGCAATTCCTTAAAGTTCAGGTTTCAAAATATGATGAAGAAAAATTTTGACTATACGCTAAAAAAAGAACCTAAAGACATGTAGAATTTGCATTTGTTTGGAGGATTGTTTGATGCGGATGAAGCCTTCCTTATTTAAAACAGTTGTGTAATATGATATTATTATCTTATGGCGATTATTAAGAATCTTATTTTTTGCTCCAAAGACAGACTTAAAAATTTAACCTCATTTGTAAATTTCGAGTGCAGTGCTACGGGCTTTGTGCCTTTTCCGCTTGATATTTTGCATTATATGCTGCCTTTTAAAATGAAATTTTTAAAAGAATCTTATGTTGCGATTGATAACGGCAAAACATACGGTTTAATAACGCTTGAAAAGGATGATAACAATAAAAACAAGTTGAAAATTTCCCAGCTTTTTTTAGAGGAAAATTCTATAGAATATGGCGAACTTTTGATAAATTATGTTGTAAATAAATTCTTTGCAAAAGGAGCCGAATCTTTCTCCGTTGTTGTGGATGAGGCGGATGACAAGATGTTAAAACTTGTTTCTGATGTATGCAAATTCAGAATTCTTGCGGATGAATATCTTTTCAAAATTAAAAAATCGGATTTTTCTTATCAAAAAGACACGTCTTTTGAATACATCAGGTTTTCCAAAAACTCCGAATGTGTTAAAATTTCTGAATTTTGCAACAGTCTTATAAGTTCTCATCAGCTTCCAATCTTTGAAATGGACACGGAATCTTTTAAAGACAATATTTTGGTCGGACTTAAAAACAAAGTTGTTTTTAAATATGTGCTTGAAAATACTGAAAATAAAAAGATTTTCGGGTATTTTACCGTATCGACAAGAAACAACAAAGATTTTGCTCTGGATGCAATCCTTGCTTCAGGGTATGAAGTGTATCTGGCGGATATTTTAAAATTTGTTAAACTTGAAATTTCAAAAAGAAATTCAGGATGGACGTTATATGTTAGAATAAAGAGCTGCTTTGTAAATCATAAGGTGCTTTTAGAGATATTAGAGAATTATGATTTTAAATGTTATAAAAAATCTAAAATCCTTGTAAAATCACTCTATAAAACGGTTAAGGCGGATAATACAATTTCAGGAAAGCAAATAATCTTTAACGATATTACTCCAGCATTTTAAAACATACTTTAATCTATGTTTTCGGGTGCTTCGGGGTTTTTAAACAGAAAAGCTCAAAATCCACGCTCGGTGCAGAAACTTCAGGAGCGGCTCCTGCGCCCACCGGTGCTTTTTCAAAAAATCTTGAAATCCCCATGGTTTCAAGGATATATTTATTTTTACTGTTTAATTTATATCTTACGTTAAATCCGCTTGTTGCAACAGCTTTATTTACATAGTTAAATGTTGAAATTTTTTCCATTAAATCAAGTGTGTTTGAAACTTTGTCGCTTTCTTTAAGTGCGTCAATTACAAAGATAAAATTTGTTGAAATTTGCTTTTCGGTATTAATTGCGCTGATTTCTTTTACCTCTTTTAAAAGGTCTGTAAAAAAGTCGTCAAAGAGGGCGAAATTATTGTAAACGATAAAGAGTTTTCCAGGAGTAATTGCCTTGCAGGTTGCATATTTTTCCCTCATTTTTGTGACAATTCTGAAATATTCTTTTGCGGCAAGCTCCCTAAAGTTTCGGCTGTTATCTGCCATATTCGGGTCTACGGCGGGTTTTAGGTCTAAATTTAAAAGAATTGCAAACTTTGTATATTCCATTGTTTTATTTTTAAATATTTCTTTTAAATTTTCGTTTACAAGCTTTTCTTCAAGCTTTCTTTCAGCTATAACGTTTAGTTTGTGCTGTTCTTCCATTCTGTCTATAACGGATACAAAATAGTTGAATACAAAATAAAAACCCTGAAAAATTGCGGCAACAACAAGCGGCACCATATCAATGACTTCATTTCCGTACGGTATATCAAGGTGCACAAAGTTTTTGACCAAAGACACGGCAGGGTCAAAAACCAGCGCTATATACTTTATAAAGGTAAAGTTTAAAAGACACAAAAACCAGTATAAAACATATAAAACAGCAGCCATTGTGCATAAAACTTTTATGGTGCTGATGCAATCATGCAGCTTTGTATATTTTTTATAAATCAATGTTATCTATTAACCTTACTGTTGAATTTTCCGAATTAACTTTTGCCGCAACAAGCATTATAGCTGTGCTTTCTTTGGATTTCGGATCTTTTTCTATTATATCAATTTTTTCAAATGTATCAACAGAGACAATTTCTGCATATTCGACATCCAGGCCTTCCATATAGGCAAGAGCAGTGTCGGTTAAAGTATCAGCTTCTTTTACGCCTTTTTTATGCAGTTCTTTTGCTTTGTAAAGCCCTCTGCTGATATTCAGAGCTTTTTTTCTTGCATTTTCTGTCAAATATGTATTTCTGCTTGACATTGCAAGGCCGTCTTCTTCACGTACAATGGGACAGCCTGTGATTTCAATATCAAAGTTTAGTTCTCTGACCATTTTTTTAATTATAAAAAGCTGCTGGGCGTCTTTTTTGCCAAAATATGCTCTGTCGCATTTTGTTATGTTAAAAAGTTTTCCAACAATGGTGCAAACGCCGTCGAAATGCCCCGGGCGGGTCTTTCCGCAGAGTTTATTAACAACATCGTACGGAGGACAAATTAAAGTTGTTTCTTTGTGGGTAAAATAGTACTCATCATAAATATCCCTTGGAGACGGAGCAAAAACTATGTCCACGCCTGCTTTTTCACAAAGTTTGGAATCGGCTTCAAGTGTTCTCGGGTATTTATCATAATCTTCGTTCGGACCAAATTGTGTCGGGTTTACAAAAATGCTTACAACAGCAATTTCATTTTCGCTTCTGCATTTTTCAATAAGGCTTAAATGTCCCTTATGTAGGGCTCCCATTGTAGGCACAAGCCCGACCTTAACATCAGCCTTAACATCGGCACCCTTTTCTTTTTGAAGGGATTTTAGTTCATTTCTTAATTCTTCAACATTGCTTATGATTTTCAAGTTTCTTAAGCTCCTCTTCCTTTAGGCTAAAGCTTTCGGTGTCATTCGGGAAATTTCCCGTTGTAACATCTTCAATATATTTTTTTGCGGCGCTTAAAATCATTTCTTTGGAATCGAAATATTTTCTAGCAAATTTTGGAGAATAATCATCAAATTTTCCGATTAAATCATTTATAACTAAAATCTGTCCGTCGCAATATGCTCCTGCACCAATGCCGATTGTCGGAATTGCAAGGTTTTCCGTTATATATTTTGCACTCTCTTTTGGCACCATTTCAAGCACAAGGGAAAAAGCCCCCGCTTCTTCGAGTTTTTTAGCGGTTTCAAGAATTTTTACGGTAGTCTCAAAATCCTTTCCCTGAATTAAATTTCCACCGATTGTGTTTACATATTGCGGAGTAAAACCAAGGTGTGCCATAACGGGAATGCCTGCTTCGGTCAATCTTTTTACAAGGTTTATAATATATTCCGACCCGCCTTCGATTTTAACAGCGTCTGCCCCTGCCTTTATAAATCGTCCCGCATTTTTTATCGCTTCTTCAATTGAAACGTTATAGCTTAAAAACGGCATATCACCCGTAATAAGCGCTTCTTTTGCTCCACGCGCCACGGCTGATGTAAAAATTTCCATTTCATCCATAGAAATTTTTGTTGTCGAATCATATCCCAGAACCACATTTGCAACGGAATCTCCGACAAGGATGATATCAATCCCCGCCATATCCAAAAATTTTGCCGTCGGGTAATCGTATGCCGTTAACGCTGTAATTTTCCTGTTTTCAAGCTTAAACTTTTGAATTTTCTTTGCGGTTTTTTTCATATTCTTCGCTAAATTCCTGTGTTTCGGACTTATTTGAAATTTCTTTGCACTCGCATATTTCTTTTGAAGAGCCTTTTTTGGAAGTTTTCCTGTACCAGTAGTAAATGCTTCTGGCAAGGCGTGCGGGAGAATGTCTTACAAGCCCTTCTTTGTTGTCCTGAATGAGCTTTGATGTTACAATTTCAAGCCCGAGCTTTTTAATTTCAGTGGTGTCAATCTCAACGGGGAGGGAATCTTTTTCTTCATATTTTTTTGCAAGGTTGTTTGGCAGCTGGTTATTAATTAAAACCGCATCAAACAGAGGTTTTTCGGTTTCTGTGGCCCCGCATTTTTTCATATGGTCAAAGAGTGCCCTGATATGGTCTGAAGCACTGTAGTTATCGGTTTCTCCGGGTTGGGTCATAATGTTGCAGACGTATATTTTCTTTGCTTTAGCGTCCTGTATTGCCTTTGAAATGCCTTCTACAAGAAGGTTCGGGATAATTGATGTGTAAAGGCTTCCGGGGCCCAAAATTATTAAATCGGCATTGTTTATAGCTTCGATTACTTCGTTTGAGGGTTTACAAACTTTGGGTTCACAGAAAAGCTCGATTATTTTTTTGCCCGATTCGGGGATTTGGCTTTCCCCTTTAACGTATGAACCGTCTTCCATTTTTGCAATAAGGCGCATATCATCTGTTGTTGCGGGAATTACCTTGCCTCTTATAAGTAAAACCTTGGAGGATTCTTTAATTGCCGTTATCATATCTCCGCAAATTGCTGTCATTGCGGTAATAAATAAGTTTCCAAAGCTGTGTCCTTCAAGCCCTTCGCCTGTTTTAAACCTGTATTGAAAAAGCTGGGTTACAATATCATCATCATCCGCAAGGGCTGCGATACAGTTTCTGATATCTCCGGGGGGCAGAATTCCCATTTCTTCGCGCAAGCGTCCTGATGAGCCGCCGTCATCGCCCACGGTTACAATTGCTGTTATGTTATTTGTAATCTTTTTAATCCCTTTGAGCATTGTAGAAAGGCCTGTTCCGCCTCCTATTGCAACAATTTTCGGGCCGTGGTTCAATTTCATTCTACGGTATAAGGTTTCGCCCATTGTACTCTGGTTTCTTGTGCCGTTTAAATCAAGCATTGAAAAGTTTGTTTTTTTCCAGGCCTGAATAAAGATATATGCTCCAAAACCTATGAAGACGAGCCCTGCAAATTCCGCAGGAACAACATGAAAAATTTTCTTTGCGGTTGAAACTATAAAATAAATAGGTTCAAGCCTGAATACAAGTGTAATACCGATAGCGGCAAGTACGGAACCTAAAACAATCAGTGCGAACCATCTTTTAATTCTTAACCCGGGCACAAGCCAGATAGCGTCTTTTGGCATTCTTACTTTGGAATTCAAAAATTTCATAATTTAAGCTTTAAATCCTCCGATTGTACTCCTGATTGTATTTATAGTTGTTCCTGCACCCTGTTAAAGTTTATGGGGCTCGGCTTTATAACATCATATGCCCTTTTTGCATTTTCAAGGTCTTTAAAATGTACCGTTTCAGGCACGACAGACATCTCTCTTAATTGTCTTACAGACATTGTATCACTAAATAATACTTCATATGTACAGTTTATCCCGACTTCTTTTTGAATTATTTCTTTTATTTCAGGATCTCCGACAATTAAATTAAGCCAAGGGTTGAATTTCTTTACCGCAAGTGCAACGGAGCGTGCAAAATCAGCATCCGTATTTAATTTTTCATACATTGCGCCGTGGCATCTTACATTCTCTATTTCAACATTTAATGTATTTGCAAAGGATGAAATCGCGCTCAGCTGGTAAATTACCATAGCTTCGATTTCTTCATTATTCATTTCCATATTGCGGTAGCCAAAACCTGAAATATCAGGATAGCCGATGTGTGCTCCAACTGCAAGATTATTGTTTTTTGCAAATTCAAGAGCTTTTTTAATGCTTAAAGGGTCGCCTGCGTGAAAACCTGCGGAAATATTAACGGAACTCATATATTTTGCAATATCGTATGCGTTTTCGTTTCTATAAATTCCGTATTCCTGTGCTAAATCAGAGTTAAAGTCAAACACCATCTAATATCCTCTACGCCTTTCAAAAATTTTAAGACAATTTTCAAAACAATTATACTACAAAAAATCCTTTGAGTTGTATTTACTAACAGTTTTTTTACAATTATAATAAGGAAAAATTCGGATACGAATTTGGCAGATGAAAACTTAAGGTTTGAAGTATAAAATTGGAAGTATAAAATGAATGAAAATGTATTTGTTGTAAATCACCCGATTGTTGCACACAATTTAACCATTTTACGAGACAAAGAAACGGACACGGAAAAATTTAACCACGCCCTTAAAAGAATTTCTTACGCACTTTTTTTTGAGGGGACAAAATTTTTGCCGACGGTTGAAGCTCCTGTAGAAACGCCTATTTGCAAGACAATGTCTCCTGTTATTGACCCTGAAATTGAAATTATTATATCCCCTATTTTAAGGGCGGGGCTTGTTTTCTCTGATGTTGCTCAGGAAATTCTTCCCTTTTGTCATATTCATCATCTCGGGATGTATCGAAATGAAGAAACGCTTGAGCCTATCTGGTATTACAACAAGATGAAGGGTAAATTAAAAGACCCGAAAAAAACTTTTGTGTTTATTTTAGATCCTATGCTTGCAACGGGAAATTCAGGCTATGATGCCGTTCATAATTTTATTAAACAAAAAATCCCGCAGGAAAATATGATTTTTGTAAGTTTAATTTCCGCCCCGCAAGGGATTGAAAGACTTACAAGCAACTACCCCGAATTAAAAATCGTGACGTCAAAAATTGATGAAAAACTGAATGATAAAGGTTATATTGTTCCGGGGCTCGGTGATGCGGGTGACAGAATTTTCAATACCGTGTATTAACCCTTGTTTTTAGTGCGGGTGAAAGAAAACTTTTTTCATGGTTTATATATTTGTAATAAAGAATGAAAAAGGTTAGTTATGTTTATAAATTCTGTTCAAAACATTTCTTTTAAAGGCATAATAGATACCCATGTCCACACAGGGCACTGGTATAAACAGGGTGAGAGCGGTTATTATTACGGAAAAAACTTTACGGACAACTTTAAAGCGCCTTTAAGAAATACAAGCGGCACTTCTGAAGCCGATACCTTTACAAGGAATACGGATAGAGTTGATAATATGCTGGTTTCTGATTTGGATGTTATGTCCGAAGAATACTACAGGGGTGAATTTTTCGGGAACGAAGATTTCCTGAAAACACTTGAAGAAGACCCTTTTTATGTGCCTCTTGCAGTTTGCAGACCCGATAAAACAAACGGGGATACAAAAGACATTGAAAAACTTCTTGAAAAATATCCGAAAAGTTTTGCAGGCTTTAAATTTCATCCCGAAGCAATGAATTTACCTGCTGATGATTGCAGGTATGAACCTTATATGAAGCTTGCGCAGGAAAAGAATTTCCCTTGTATGTTCCATTCGGAAGGCGAAGGGGTTTCCGGTGTCCGTGCAATTTATAATCTTGCAAAGAAATTTCCGAATGTTCCTGTTATTTTAGCGCATATGGGCGCGGGCGGGGCTTTTTGCCATCAAAAGGCGATAGATGTGTTTGAAGAATCCCTTAAAAACGATAATGCAAATTTGTATGTTGATTTAAGCTGGGTAGATTGGGAAAACGGGCTGCCCTCTTTTGAAAAACCTTCCGTAAAAAAAGTTATTGATGTTGCGCTTCAATATGATGCGCTTGATCATATTTTATTTGCAACGGATACGCCTCTCGGGTGTTTCGGTGAAAATCCCGAGGGCGGGAAAAGTCCTTTAGAAGCGTATGAATTATCTGTTGAAACTCTTCAAAATTTTATTAAAAGAAATTATCCTGAAAATTACAATGAAATTTTAAACGGTATTTTCCACGACAATGCCGCAAAGTTGTTTGATATATAATAAATTTTGCTTAATAAAACTCCCTTTGCCGTTAAGGTAAGGGAGTTTTAAAGCTTTTTTGCATATGGTTTAACAGAGTTTTAATCCTTATAAAGCGGGGCAAGTTTTGCTTCCTGCTGAGGAATTACCCCTTCTTCAATAGGAAGGTAAACCCTGTAATCAATTTCGGCAAAGCAGTTATCGATTTCTTCAATTGCCCTGAGAGCGTCTTCATTGATATTTCCTGATTCAATCATATCGGCAATTTCTTCAAACCGACTAACATGTTCTCTAAATCTGTCTGTTGCATAGTCTTTAGCCTGCCATGTTGTAATTAAGAACGGCCAGTCGGAACTTTGCAGTAACAGGTTTTCTCTTGCCAATTGGTTTAAAGCTCTCAATAAAAGCTTATCTTCCGGTTGTTTTTCGTATTTTGATACAACATCAATCATTCTCTTTTCGCAGGAATGAATGATTGGCCACATCCATTCGGTGAGATGGTTTTGCCATACCCAGAAGTGTCCGCCCTGCCCCCATGAACTTTCAGGGATTTGAATGGCGTCTGTCGGCGGATGTGCCTTTAAGTACTCACCTGCAGTCATTCTTTCAACCTCAGGAAGGAATTGGTTTAATTTTTTAATAACCTGCTTAATGAATTCAACCCCTTCAAACCACCAGTGGCCGTATAATTCGGTGTCAAATGATACCATACAGAGGCCTTCTTTGCCGTTGTGAGACATTTTGTAGTCGTTTAAAAGGTGATAAAGAAGGGTTGTATAGTGGTCTGAATTTGAATTAACCTGACTCATTGCAAGTACGGGGTCATAGAGCATTTTATCCCCTAAATCCGTATTGGATGAAGTAATTCTCCAGTAGTGCATACCTGAATTCGGGTCTTTTCTGTGGAATTCTCTATAGCAACCGTCTCCCGGGTATCCGTCCGCTGCGGACCATACCTGAAAACCTGCTCTGTCGTTTCTGCCCATCACGGCAACCTGCGCATCGGGAAGCCAATATGCGCTGTAGGTGTCATATCCTGTTACCTCTCTTTTTGGAAGCGGGATATATTCAATATTTCCGTAAACTCCGATTGTTCTTCTGTTTCCGATTGAGTTTCCGCCTTCAATAACGTGAGATTCCGTAAAGAAGTACTCAATGTCGTTATTTTGAAGGGTAACTTCAATTGCGGGGCGCCATTTTTTCTTACCGTCTTTTCCCGTAAATTCATAACCCTGTCTGTAGGCACATTCGGGCAGCCAGCAGCCTTTTGCCTTTTTGCCGAAAAATCTTTTTGTTGTATCGGAGCCTACTTTAAACTGGGCATTAAGGTTTGTATCCGTTGCAAGAAGCGGTGAAAAACCGTGTGTTGCGCCTGAAGTTGTAATTTCAATACATTCAAGTTCCTGATATTTTTTAAATCCTGCAATCAGGTCTTTATTAAATTTATTGATAAAAAGGTCTTTTATGTGGTTAAACCAGTCGAAATAGTATTTTGCAAGATATTTCAAATGCTGTGAGTGCGCCACTTCAGGGTCAGGGTAGCGCTCCAAATCTCCTGATACTGCCTTAATCCTTGTATCAAGATAGTCGATAAAGCCTTGTTTTAAGTGTTCATCGTTTAATTGTTCGGCTAAAACAGGCGTAATACCTATCGTAAGCTTTGCTTTTATGCCTTCATCATAAAGTTCTGAGATTATATTTAAAAGCGGAACGTATGTTTCTGCCATACATTCGTATAAATTTTCCTCTCCAAACGGCCACATACCTGCTTTTCTGTAATACGGGAGGTGGGAATGAAGCATAAATACGAACTGTCCGACTGATTTTTGACCCATTTTATTTCTCCATAATAAATCTGATACCCACAGTAAAACTGATACATTTCTTATATCACAAAACGATTTAAAATATAAGCCATAAGAATTAGTACACGGGTATAAATTTTTTATTTCCAATCAGGCTTATGATATTAATTCCATTGACTTTTCAGGGTTTAAAAAAGTTTTGAAAAAAAATTGTATTTGTAAAGAATTGTGAATTAAAATATATACAATCAGGATACAACCAGGCCGGATATTTTGTCGGATTTTTTTGTTTTAAGGCCGCACTGAAAGGCTTATTAATACCTGCATAATGCCTGCTATATCTTCTTTTCAAACCCAAGCGCTTTAAGCGCGTTGTTATCTTTTTGCCAGTTTTTCTTTACCTTTACAAAAAGCTCTAAAAAAACTTTGTTCTGGGCAATATCTTCGATTTCTTTCCTTGCCTCGGTGCCGATTTTTTTAAGCATTGCCCCGCCTTTGCCGATTATTATTCCCTTCTGGCTTTCTTGTGATACTATTATTTGTGCCTTTATGCGGTCTATGGTTTCGGTTTGTTTGTAATCTTCAACCAAAACTGCAACCGAATGAGGAATTTCATCTTTTGTGTTTAAAATAATTTTTTCTCTGATAACTTCAGAAACAATAGCCCTCATGTTTTGATCGGTGATTTCATCGTCAGGATAAAGTTTTTCGCCTAAAGACAGGTATTCTTTAATTTTTTCCAGAAGAACTTGAACGTTTTTGCCTGTTTTTGCACTTATTTTAACCACGGGCAGATTTTTTTCAAAAAGTTTTTTATAAGAAATAATATTGTTTTCAAGCTTTATCGGAGATACTGTATCAATTTTATTTGCGACAATTATAACGGGCTTATTTAAAGCAGAGAGGTAATTTTCAACAATCCACCCGTCGCCTGCGCCTGCTTCATCTTTTGAATCAACCAGAAACAGCACAACGTCAGAATCTTCAATAGAAGATTTTGATTCATCGGCTAAAAATTCGCCAAGTTTATTTAAAGGTTTGTGCACCCCCGGGGTATCTATAAAAATAATTTGAGAAGTGTCGTCCGTGAAAATGCACTTTATCTGGTATCTTGTGGTTTGGGCAACGGGGGTTGTGATTGCGATTTTTTGTCCTGCAATCTTATTTAAAAGAGTTGATTTTCCGACGTTTGGCCGCGCAATTAAAGTTACAAAGCCTGTTTTAAAGTTTTTTGTCATTATATTGTCCCTAAGATTTTATTCTTTTTTGCTATTGTTTTTTTGCCAGTTTTTTGTATTCATAGTATAATTACCTTTGTAATTTATTATAATATAGTACATACAAAAAAATCCAATATTGAAGGGATAGAAGGATGAGAAAATATATACTCGGGTTTATTTTAGCGTTGCTTTTGGGGCTTAGCGGTATATTTAACGCTGATACGATGGCTCTTGACAGCGATTATAAAAATAACCTTTTAAAAGTGGATGTGGTGAAAGCAAATGACGGCAGCTACAAGATAGATTTATTCACCCAAAAACCTTATAATGAGCCAATTAAAGTGATTAAAAAATCTGATACAAGCTATTATGTCTTTTTGCCCGAAACCTATCATTCAATAACATCCGTGGGTACATCAGGCGATATCAGCAAAGTTGATGTAAAACTTTATCCTTATGCAGGACAGGATTTGAATAACGGATATACAAAAATTGATATTTCAACAAGCAAACCCGTTACTTTTACAACAAGTGTAAGAACAGCAGGAAAACAGGCCCCGAGAGTGGATGCAAAGAAGCTTGCACAGCTTGACAGCGCATTTGACGGTAAACCAAACTATCCGAGCACCGCACAAAAGCCTGTAGTGAAGCCTGTTCAGACTCAGCACCCTGTAAAACCTGTTGAAACCGCAAAAGAACAGACGAAAGAACCTGTGAAAGTTGCCGCGAAACCTTCCGTTCCTGTGGTTTCCAAGAACAATACAGCTGATGCTCCCGTGACACAACAAAAAACAGTGTCCGAAAAGGTGGATAAGGCTATAAATAAAGCGAAAGAGGATGCTCAAAAGATTGCAACAGCTGCAGGTACTGAGATTGAGATAGTAGCAAAGAATAAAAATCAAATGCAGGAACCCAAAGGCGGAACTCTTGATGTTGAGAAAAAGGCCTCCCCTGTTGATTTAGAAGAAGTTTTAGAGGATGAATTATCCGATGAAGATATTTTAAGTCTTGAAGAAGACGCTAAAGAACAAGGCTTAACAGAACTTGCGACAGGCGAAGAAGAAGTAATTCCCGAAATGTCAAGGGAGCAGCGCATAAAGCAGATGATAAAATATGCTGCAAAAACCGTGCTTGACAATATTTTCTTAATTATTGCAATCGCGCTTCTCCTTGTGGTGCTTGGTCTTCTGCTCTTCCCGAAAAGAAAAAGAGCTGCAGACAAAGATTCTGCAGTATCACACGGGTATGAAAGCCTTGGAAACATTGTGGATGGCGTTGTAACACATGTTGAAGCGGCAAAGGCGGAAGGATATCCTGCTTACGAAGAAAAACCGCAAACCCCTGTTGCTGTTGATGCGGCAGAAGCTTATGAAGTTAAGCCAATGCAGACATTTGATGAAACAAGTGCAATTGAACCTGTTGCGGTGGCTGAAGAAGAGGCAGGAAGCGGAGATGAGGCCGATGTTCTTGCAACAGCAAGCTTTGGCGAAAACAGAGGTCTTTGTCTTGTTAATTATGACGGCAGCATAGCGCTTATAGGCTATATTGAAGATGAGATTTTTGTTATTCAAAACTTCGGCAAAATCACACTTCTTAACCCGAGCATTCAAACGAGAATTGCGGAACAAAACGAACATGATACAATTTACATCGTAAAAACGGCAAATTCTAAACTTATGGTTAGAGAAACAAAGACTCTGATTGGTTTAGAGATGGTTATGTAGGCTAAAAACCTTATCGCATAAGGTTTTTAAGGTATACATTATATTGACGGTAAATTTTATTTTGGGGCACTTTTATATGAATGTGCCCCAAAACTTTATTCAGGGCTGTTTCTAAGGTGTTTGTGACGTCCGATACCCTTTTAAACTGAAGGTTTTCGGGAGTTTTGTGTGGCAAATATCATAAAAAATTAAAAATTTTTATAAATGTTTGCAAATATTTTCGGCTTAGATAGTTTTGCGTAGTGCGTTTTCAGAGTTGCTGACATCTAAAAGCCTTTTATTGCAAGCATTTTCAGGTGTTTTACGGTAAAAGTATGTAAAACTTACCTGTAAACATTGCTGTTGTTGCTATACATCCTTATTTATCTCTAAAAAAGCCTGCAGGGCAATGGTTTGACGTAAATAAAACCTGAAATCAAAGCCATAGCCAATAATTTCAGGTTTTATGCAATTTAATAAACATATATTTTTATGCAAATTTTACACAAGCCCAAGCCCGAACAGCATTAACAGCACGAGTACAGGCGGTACAACAAACTTCAAAAGGAAGGTAAAAACATCGTAGAATTTTTTGTTGTTTGTTAAAAGTTCCATTTTTGGTTTTAAAATCCAGCCGACTACAATGCACAAAATTATTGTGTTTAAAGGAAGCAAAATGTTTGATGCCGTAAAGTCCATAATCTCGAAAAACGTTTTGCCAAGGAGCTTATAACCGTTTAAAGGCCCGAAAGACCACGTTGTAGGCACCATAAAGACCAAAATTATTAAAGACATTAAAACTGTTGCAAGCTTTCTTGAAATTTTGAATTTCTCTAAAATTGCCGCAATACTTACTTCCAGAAGGCTTATCCCTGATGTTACCGCTGCAAAGAACAGTAAAATAAAGAACATTAGCCCGAAAAACTGCCCGAAAGGAAGTGCTGCAAAGACTTTTGGAAGAGTAATAAATACCAGTCCCGCGCCTGCGCTTGGTTCCAGATTAAATGAGAACACCGCAGGGAAAATCATAATCCCTGCAAGCACTGCTATTATTGTGTTTCCAAGAATTAAAAGCCCTGAAGACTGTATTATATCGCTGTCTTTTTTTAAATAACTTCCATATGTCACAAGGCAGCCCATTCCGACACTGAGTGTGAAAAGCGCCTGTCCGAGGGCTGTCAGCACGGTTGTAAATGTAAATTTTGAAAAATCGGGCGTGAACATAAATTTAAGCCCTTCAATCGAATTTGGAAGGAAAAGCCCTGTAATTGCAAGGAAAAAGAGCATTATAATAAACATCGGCATAATAATATTATTTGCCTGCTCAATTCCTTTGTTTACCCCTCTGAACGGGAAAATCGCACACAGGATAAGGAAAATAATTCCCATAATAAGCGGTGCAACAGGCTGTGCTGCAAAGGTTTCAAAGGTTCCCTGCCCGATTTGATCAACGGGGATAGTGCCAAAGAGGTATATGAATATGTAATTTACCGTCCAACCGCCAACTACAAAGTAAAAGCAGGGGATAAAGATTGATGTGATAAAACAAAGCCAGCCGAAAATACTGAATTTTTTGTTTATTTTTTCATAAGACCTTATAACCCCTCTTCGCATTTGTTTTCCAAGCAGAAGTTCGCAAAGAAGCGGGATTGAGCATATAAAAACGGTCAAAAGCACATACATTAAAAGAAACAAAGCGCCGCCGTTTTGCCCCATAACATAAGGAAAACGCCAAATATTGCCAAGCCCCACGGCACACCCGAGCGTTGCCATTATAAAAGCAAAGCCTGATGACCAGTTTGGACGTTTTGCAGCACTTCTCTCTATTGCCATTTTCTCTAATTCCTTATTTTTAATTACAATTGTAGTACATTTTAAAATTTACAAAAACAAAAGTCAACCCGCTAAATATAATATCCTATTTAAACCGTTCCATTTCCCTTTGTACATCTTTCTTTTTCAGGGTTTCCCTTTTATCATGAAGTTTTTTACCTTTGCAAAGCCCGATTTCAAGTTTTGCAAAACCTCTTTCCAAAAACAGCTCCAGCGGCACAATTGTGTAGTTTTCCTGCTTTATTTTGCCTAAAATTTTTAATATTTCTTTTTTGGTTAAAAGAAGCTTTCTTGTGCGCTCGGGGTCGTGATTGTTTCTGTTTCCGCCTTCATACGGGCTTATATGGCAATTGTAGAGGAAAATTTCCATATCTTCAATTTTTGCAAAGCTGTCTTTCAGGTTTATTGCACCTTTTCGAATCGATTTTATTTCCGTTCCGAAAAGCACAATTCCTGCCTTAAACTTGTCAAAGATTAAGTAATCGTGGTATGCCTTTTTGTTTGCGGCTATTATTTTTCTTCCTTCGTTTGCCATAGAAATTATTATACCATGGTAATTTTGCCTATGATATAATATCAATTGCTATGAAGTTTAAATTGAATTTTGATGATACGGCACAAAACAGATTAATCACGGCTGGGCTCTTGGTTTCCACCGTTTTAATCATCGCGGTTTCAATCTTTGCTATAGGAAAAATTCAGGAAAAACTTTATGAAAGTTATGCAAATTTTGGTCAGCTTTTAGGTAAAACTATTGCAATACAAAGCTATGAGCTTACAAAAAATAAAACCCCAAATGAAAGACGGTTAATTTTAAAATCGCACTCCGTTTCAATCTTGGAGAGCAATTCGGATATTTCTTTCATAACATTTAAGGATAAAAACGGCAATATAATTACATCCACAACGGATACTTTTAAGGAAAAGGCCGAAAATACAAAAACAAACCTCTCTGCGCCTATTTCAAACGAAAAAGGAGAAATTGAAGGCACGGTTGAAATCGGGCTGAATGCTTCGATGGCATCTGCCATTGCAAAGACGACCAAAAACTCCATGTTTATTGTTTTTACGCTTGTTTGGGCGGTGTTTACGGTTGTAATTTTGATAAATACATTTTTAATTACCCGCGAATTGTCAATTCTTCATCAGGGGGTAAAAGCCATATCGGGCGGGAAATTCGGTACCCTTCTGGAGCACAAGGAAGCGTCAGGTGAAATTAAGGAATTATTTGCCGCATTTAACGATATGTCAAGCCGTCTGCATATTTACGAAGAACAAAATATCGAAGAGCTGACCCTTGAGAGGAACAAATTTGAATCTGTTTTGATGAATATTGCAAACGGGGTTGTCGTTTGCGACAGCGAAGACAATGCCGTCCTTGTAAACCCTATTGCAGAGCATATTTTGTCCGTTAAATCGTCCGATA
Organism: uncultured Vampirovibrio sp.; assembly: GCA_910578465.1. GTDB lineage: Bacteria > Cyanobacteriota > Vampirovibrionia > Gastranaerophilales > Gastranaerophilaceae > MGBC122484. The sequence goes on from CAJTPW010000004.1 coordinate 140,148, forward strand.
TTATTGACACTTCCTTTGAAGATTTTGTTGATGTTGAAGGCAGGGCCTGTTTTAAGGATGAAATTGAAACCTTTAAAAGGACCCCGCTTGAAATTATCGAGAAAAAACCGCTGGAATTTAACGTGGATGTGAATCAGCGTGTTGTAAAATCTGTTATTTCGCCGATGTTTTCAAAATCGCACGATTATTTAGGGTATATTATTGTTCTTATCGATATTACAAAAGAAGCCGAAGTGGATAAGCTGAAAAGTGATTTTATTTCAAACGTATCCCATGAGCTTCGCACCCCTGTAACCGTGCTTAGAAGCTACATTGATACTCTTTATAATTTTGGTTCCGAGTTTAAATTTGAAGAGCAGAGCGAATTTATCGGTGTCATAAATCAGGAAATTATCCGTCTGAATAATATGGTGAATGATATTTTGGATTTTTCGAAGCTTGAATCGGACACACGATATGAAAAAACCGAAGGTGACATTATGCAAACGCTTGAAGGAACTTTGTCGGGCCTTAAAGTGCTTGCGGAAGAGAAGGGTGTGACATTTGCGGTTGAAAAAGAAGGGGAAATCCCTGTGCTGCCATACAACGAGGAGAGCATTTCCCGTGTGATTTCAAACCTTGTTACAAATGCGATAAAATATGCACCGAATAACTCTTCAATTAATATTAGGGCAAAAATATCCGATAAAATGGCGGAAAGTGTTGAAATAACCGTGACGGATACGGGCATCGGTATTTCAAAAGAACATCAAAAAAAGATTTTTGATCGTTTTTACCGTGTCGAAAACGACACACACACTATTAAAGGTACGGGGCTCGGGCTTCATCTGGTAAAAGTGACCGTTGAAAAACATCATAGCGGCAAGGTTTTTGTTGAATCCGAATTAAACAAAGGATCAACATTCGGTTTTTGCCTGCCTTTACATCCCGTTGAGGATATACAGGAAGCTGAAAAAGAAGCTACAGTGTAGTTTTGGCTTTTTATAGCTGATGTGAATAAAATTTTGATGTGCGCAAATTTTGTTTTTTAGGAGCGTTAAGGATATACAGACGCACAAACTGTATGGGGATCCTATAAATGTCAGTTAATAATATAGGTCCAAATATTCGCGGCTCAAGCCTTTTAGCTTCATATCTCGAAAAGCAAAATGCCGCTCCTTCAGCGCAGGTTCCCACGGTACAAAATCCTGTGCAGAATTCCGTGCAAAATATTGTGCAGAACGGTGTTCAAGGTGGTGTGCAAAATCCTGCAGGTTCCATGCAGGTGCCGCTCAGAACTTTTACAGAGCAGGCTGCATTGTCTAAAAACCCTGCCGTACAAGTTTCTTTGCCTCAAACTGGCGTTGTGCAGCCCCCTGTGCTTCAGCCTGCAGCGCAAAACCCTGTGACACAAACCTCTGCGGACACCCCTGTCGTACAGGTTGAAAATAAATCTGAAAAGACCTCTTTTATTTCTAAGGTTAAAGAATTTTTCAAAAACCCTAAATCAAAGAAAATAATAATCGGAGGGATAGCTGCAGCCGTTGTAATTGCAGGTATTACGGCTTTTGCTCTGCTCACCCGTAAAAAGCCTCAACCATCTTCGGAACTTGAATCTGCTCTTTGGGAATTTGTGAATACTATGGACGATTTACTCGGACGCAAAAAATAGGAAAACAGGAAAGCAAAAGCAGATTAAAAAACAGGTAAAAAACTATAATCCCCTAAAAAAATTTTAAAGAAAGGTATCGGCAAAAAAAATGAAAGTAAACAATATTGCTTCTTCAAATTTCTATAATTCTAATAATTTAGCCTCAAAAAACAATATGACGGTAAAAAGCCGTTCCATATCAACTTTTGGGGCAGGAGACAGTTTTGCACGCTCTTCAAAAACCTTTCAAAATGTAACAGATAGCGTTTCTTTCACGGGTCTTTTGCCTTTCCAAAAAGTTGCACCCGCAATTCAAAAAGAAATTTCGGAACTTCCCGTGTCAAAAGCTTTGCAAAAGCAGCTTCTAAAGCTTGCAGGGGGAGCTGATACATTTTTTGCCAAGGCAAGAATTATTCTTGAAAATTCTGCGTCCGAAAATATTACCGCAGATGAAAAAGCTTGTCATAACCTTGTTTTAGGTTTGGTGGATGGAGCAAGAGGTTTGTTGAAGGGTGAAGGTTGGAATAATACGGCTGCTTTAGCCAAATTGCTCCAAGGGGTAAGAGAAGCGCTTATGGCTATAGACAAACTGAAGGCTGAACAAGACATTGTACAAACCGATATCGATTCGGTTGTTGGTAAAAAGCTTATTAATTTCATTGATTATTGCGATGATACTTTACAAAGAATTGAAGACGGCTCTGAAGTTCCCGATGAATTTGGTATTGATTTAATCGGCAAAATTGTTGACGTTGCAAAAGATATGAAAGCAGCCGACCCTGAAGGTGTAAAACAATTTGTGGAAGAGGTTTCTTTCGTAAAACTGCCTTTTTGGAAGAAATAGCAGTTACATCAAAAGCTCATGGGGTTCGACTTTGAGGGCGTCTGCAAGGCGGCCCAAGAAGTTCATACTGGGGGTACTTCTGCCCGTTTCAAGGGCTTGTATATAATCTTCGGTTACATCAGCCTGAACACCAAGCTCAAATTGTGTTAATTTAAGAGCTTTTCTATATTTTCTTATATTTGGGCCGAGTTTTACCTTTATTTTTTCAATGCCGCTTGCCATAGTTTAATCATAATGATAAAATCTTTTTAAAAGCCCGTTAATTTGTCGGGGTTTTTATTAAGGAGAGGATTATGCAAAATAATAAAATAGATAAAAAATATATTAAAAAGAGTGTGAGAGAAATTTTTCACCTTTCTACCTTACTTTTAGATTATTGTAGGCATAATTCGGATATGGAAGGCATTGATAGTCTTTGCACAGGGCTGAATATGCTTTATAAAAAAGCAGACGATTTAAACTTTAAACTTATGGGGGTAGAATAGCCTGCTAAAACAGATTATTCCCCGAAAACTTCTTTTTCGATTTCTCTATAATATTCTATGCTCTCAAACAGGGCGTCTTTGTCAAAGATTTCAAAGGCTATCTGCGGGAAAAGCTGCATATCTTTTAAGGTTTCAAGGATTGGCTTGATTTCAAGCGACCCCTTTTTAAGGCTTGAATGCGCATCTTCATCCCCGAAATTGTTGTGAAAATGCATATGATGAAGCATTATGCCGTAATCTTTAATCCAATCGGAGACGGGAATTTTTGAATGGATATTGCAATGTCCGATATCAACCGTAGCCTTTAAATTTGGCGAATTTATCGCCGCTATAATGTTTCGAATAAGTTCGTTGTTTGGCTCATGCACATTTTCAATTGTTGCAACAATTCCTTCTTTTTCAAAATGGGGAATAAATTCTCTGAAAAATTCAATGTTTGAGAGGAAAAAATTCTCGCGATATTGTTTTTGCTGTAATAAATTGTTGTAGCATGTGTGGAAAACAACTGTCTTTGCGCCAAGTTCCGCCGCTATTTCAAAGCTTTGATAATATCTTTTAATTGACGCTTCACATATCATCGGGTCTTTAGAGCATATGCAAAGGTTTGAAAAAAATCCATGCAGGGTTAAAGGTCCTTCGAGCCCTGAAATTGCGTCTTTATATAGAGCCAGAGTGCCGTCAAAATCATCGTCAATTTCTCTAAGCTTCCCGAAGCGGCTGATTTCAAGCCCCGTTTGAAGCTCGTTTGCAGTTTCCACGGCGCCGTAGATATTATGAAAATCAACCGTTGAAGATATAAAAATTTCGCTTTTATTTTTCATCTCAATTAGATTATAATTTAAAAATAAGTTTATGTATATTATAGAGCTCATTTTTAAATTAAAAGAAAAGTATCAAAAAGGCGGAATGAAGGGGCTTTTTGGCCTTAAGAAATCTGCGGGCAAAAATTTTGCACTTCAAAATACCGTATCTCCAAATACAACTGCAGGGCAGGGCTCTGATGTACATGAGGAGGATTTTGAAGCAGAATATGAAACCTGTGAGCACATTTTTCGCCCCATAGATTCTACAAATACGGTTTTTGCCTGTGTTAAATGCGGATATTTAATTCATTGCAGCGAAGATGAGTTTAAAAAGAAGAATATTTTTGAAGACAATCTGCCTGAATAAGTTTTTAAAAAAACTATACGAAGATATTCAACATGAGGTCTTTAAAATATACTCGAAAATGAGGTAATATAATCTGTTATTACTTCCATTAGCATAGGCAGTATCCACGTTAGAATAAGTGCGCCCAGAACAGGTTTAAAAAGGAAGCTCATCTGAAAAACGTTTACCTGCGGAGCTGTTTTTGAAATCGTACCGAGGATAATATCCTGACCGAGCGTTGCAAGAAGTACGGGCGCTGCAATCTGCATTCCAACAAGAAAAACATTTGATGTAATCAACACAAGATAATCAAGGTTTATAATCTTATCAAGCGGGACCGATGTACCGTACATAGGGAATATTTCAAAACTTCTGATAAAAGCCTCAATTAACCAATAGAGGCCGCCTATTGCCATAAAAATAATTACCCCGAAAAGAGTAAAAGCGTTTCCTATAATTGATGTCTGCGCGCGCGTTGTGGGGTCCAAGACCATAGCGGAAGATAAGCCCATCTGGGTATTTATCATATCGCCGCCAGCTGTAATTGCTGCAATGACGCAATTTACAATGTAGCCGATGAGTGCGCCGAAGAGATAATTCAGAACAATTGATAAAATGAGGGATGTTCCGTCAGGAAATGCAGGGATTTTTATTATAGAGGCCGTGATTACGGTCATAATAAGCGCAAAAGAAAGCCTTACCATTGTCGGAAGCTCTTTCCTGTTAAAGCCCGGGGCAAACTGCATAAGTCCCAAAAAGCGGGCAAATATCATAATCCCTGCGCCCAGGGCAAGGTTTATCTCGGGAAATATTTTTGCAAATTGCATTAAAACTAAGTCCACAGGCTAAATATCCTCAAACATCGTACATTGTCCGAATTTTATAAGACTTGGCACTTCATTTTTAGCGTTTATGGACATCAAAACGGTTACGGGCTTTTTATCGTCCGTAAAAATCTGCATATAAGTGTATGTTTCCTGTCTTGTTTTTACGATGATATCTTTTGGCGCGGCAAGTTCATACAGCATTTTGTCTTCATTTGCCTCTTCGTTTTCGTTTGCCTTCACATTTTCAATGTCTCCGATTGCAATTGCACTGATTTCATCTTCGCAGCGGAGCTTATAGCGCCTTAAGGTGTTCAGTTTTATGCTGTAATCATCCTTTGAAAGGAAGGCTGCAGGGTAATCTTCTCTTAAATATTGAAGTGCGGGGGCAATTACTTTAGAGTCGTCATTTTTATCTGCGGTTTCAGCCTTTGCAGGCATGTTTAAAATTAACATCGGAAGCACAATACAGATTAATACAAGAAAGAAAATGAGTATGAGATATTTTGACGGAATTTTTTTATTCATATTCTACCTTCCAAGCATTCTGTTTGTTTCTATGAAATTCGGTCTCGGGTCTGCCCCTTTGCTTCTTGGGGTGTATTTATCCTTAAATTGTCTTTCGGACCATGGAATTTTTCCGGGGTTTTTCATAATCCTATCGATATTATCCCCTCTTTTAATTGTGTCTCTCATCTCGGATGCAAATGGTTTTGAATGGAAATAGTAATCTTCGGGTAAAACATAATTGGCGGAACGTGTTATTACGTTAAAGGCGAGGTTTGTGCCTTCCGTGAAATATTCACTCAACATTCTTATATAGAGCATTCCAAGGATGATAATTGTTAAAAATACGGCAATAATCTTTGGAGCGGCAGCAATTGTCTGCTCCTGAACCTGAGTTACGGCCTGTAAAATTCCAACCACAAGCCCTATCCCTGCTGCCACAAGAACACAGGGGAGGGAAATTGAAAGCATTGTTATAAAGCCTTTTGCAAGATATTCGACTAAAAGTTCCATCAGTTAAAACTCTCCACAAGCCCTTTTACAATTAAGCTCCAGCCGTCAACCGCGATAAATATCAAAAGTTTAAACGGCAAGGATACAATTGTGGGCGATAACATAAACATACCGAGTGCAAGCAGGATGTTTGCAACAACAAGGTCCAGAACAATAAACGGGATAAATATTATAAAACCTATTTCAAAAGCTGTTTTTAATTCGCTTATGATATATGCGGGGGCAACTTCCCAGAGAGTTAATTCTTCGGGGGTTTCGGGCCTTGTGGTGCGGGTTTTTTCTACAAAGAATACCAGATCTTCCTGTCTTGTCTGTTTCAGCATAAATTCTTTCAAAGGTTCGGAACCTTTTTGAAGGGTAAGCGCTATATCGCCGTTTTGCTGATACGGTATTCTTCCTGCCTCATACATGCTTTGAAAAACGGGAGACATCGTATAAAGGGTCATAATTAGCGCAAGGCCGATTAAAACAATGGCAGGAGGTACGGATTGGGTACCCATTGCGGTTTTTAGCATTGAAAAAACGATTGTAAACCTCAGAAACGATGTCATGCAGCAAAAAACGAATGGAAGCATTGAAAACAATGTCATCACCATTAAAAGCTGTATTGCAGGGTTTAAATCTTTTATTACAACATCCATTTATATATTTGTCCTTTTTGAATTTTCAAGTTCTTTTAAAATATTTTTCATAACGTTATTTTTGCCCTTGATGTTTTTTAAATTAACGGCGTTTGAATGTTCATCTTCGTCTTTTTCCGTTGAATCGTTTGCAATATTTAAAACTTCAAGCTCTTTTATATATTTTTCAACCTGACTTTTTTGATTCTGTTTGAGCTCGGCTTCATTTAATGAAGGCATAAAGTTTGTTTCCTGTGAAATTTGAACAGGGCCGAAGTTTTGTTTTTCAAGGCTTATTTGCGGTCTTTGATTTTTTCCTTGTAAGTTTAAACTTTCAGGGTTTATGGTATCTTTTTGGTCTAATTTTGCAAGAAATGTTGTGCTGTCAATGTCTGATGCAATTAAAAATCTTTCTCCCTGAACGTTTATTATAAAAAGAGTTTTTCTTTGTGAGAGCCTCAGGGCATCTTCAATTTTCATACCGTTATTAAGCTTTGAATTTCCTGTCATTGTCTTTTTATACACGACAAACGCAATGAAGAAAATTCCTATCATTGCAAGTGTATATAAACTGAAAGCTATAATGTATTGTGCCATTTAACCCTCCTTATTAAAGAGCTATCCTTCTTCATTTTCAAAATCGGAATAGTCAAATTCTTCAACATCTCCCTGTTGTCCCGCCTGTGCGTTTTCCGCGGTTGCCTGCGCCATTTTATTCACCTGCTCGGGGTTTGCCTGAGGCTGCGCCTGTGCTTGCTGTGCGGCAGGTTTTTGCGGCTGAGCCTGTGGTTTTACGGCTTGCCCGGGCGCCTGTGCGGAGCTTTCTTTTTGCCCCGATGATATTATCTCATCGACTTTTACGCCGTATTTATCATTCAAAATGACAAGCTCGCCCCTTGCTACCACCTTGTTTTCAACAAGAAGTGAAATTTTGTTGTTAAAAACAGGTCCGAGATCTATGACTAAGCCTTTTGAAATTTGTTTTAAATCTCCGAGGCTCATTTTTACCTTGTCAAACTCCGCCCCGACTTCAATTTGAATGTCATCCCATATATTTTGATTATCGCTCATATCGGCTCCTAATTCATGTTCATCTTCATCAAGCTCAAGCATCAAAGCAGGCTCAGGATTTACTTTAAAGCTCTTATTAATGCTTCCTGTCTTTATTTCCATTAAATTTACGTTACTGTTTTCTAAAAGCAGAATATCCCCGGGGTATAGGTTTTTTAAATCATTTAGTGAAATTCTGGAGGTTCCTGCGGAGATATTTACAAAAGTTTGTGCGTTTAAAAAGTCTTCGTATGAAAAGTTTTCTTCTCTTTGAATTTTTTCTGCGGCAATACAATTTTGAGGAAAGGATATTACAATTTTTCCAGTTTTATCTTCTTTTGAAAGTAAAAATGCCGCGTTATACATCCCCTTGTTTTTAAGTTCTTTTTTGGGGATTTTATCGTGCGGAATTATAAAATTTTTGATTTCATCATTTATGAATTCACAAAACGAATTCAAAATTTTGATTTCAAGCTCGGAAAGTCCCTGAAGCTTAAATACGGGTGAATTTGAACCGAAAGTGTCATGTAAAAGTATCCGAATAAAATCGGAAGAAAGCCTGATGAAGGCATTTTGCGCGCTGCATACGGGAAGTTCTGTCGTAAAATAAATTTCACCTTTAGATGTGATATCATCTTTTACGCTGAAATTTGTTGTAAGACTCTGGGTTTTTATTTCAAATTTATTTTCCCAAAAGGCTTCAGCTGCCTTTAAAACAGCATTTTTCAACTGATTATCAAACCAGCCGAATAAAAAACAAAGGTCGGTATCGGAATTTTGTTTTAAAATACTGTCCAATTTACTTCCCAACGGTTATACTGTCCCACAGATATTATAAGTATATTCACCCTCCAAGGCAAAAAAGTTAAGAAAGTTGTAGTGCAAAAAAGCTTATAAAAAACCTCTCCTTAACTAAAAAGAGAGGTTTTTTAAGTTTATTTTTCAGATTTAGCACCCGCAGGATGTACAGCCGCAAGTACAGCCAAGAGCTGCTTTTGCTTCTTCGAGTCTTACTTTAATTCTGCCGTCAACTGCAATGCCTTCGCCTGTTTTTTCGCTTATAAGAAGCGGGTTGATATCCAATTCGTCAATGAATTTGAAATCTGAAACAAGCTGGGATAATCTGAGCAAAGTTTCCTGAATTTGGCTAATTTGTGCAGGTGTTGTACCTCTTGCGCCTTCAAGCAGCTTATATGCTTTAACGGATTTAATCATTTCAATAGCGTCATTATCCGTTAAAGGAGCAATTCTAAACGTTACATCCTTCATCACTTCAACAAATACGCCGCCAAGACCAAACATCATCATAGGGCCGTATTGCGGATCTGTTGCAATACCGCAAACCATTTCGCGGCTGCCTTTAACCATTTCCTGAATGATAACGCCTTCCAGACCTTCAAGTAAACCTTTTGCTTCCAGTCTTGAAATCAGGCCTTTGTATTCGTTTCTCAGCTGTTCTTCAGATTGAATATTAACGATAACGCCGCCCACATCCGTTTTATGTGAGGTTGTTTTTGATGTCATCTTCATAACAACGGGGTAGCCTATGTTGTTTGCAACGGTTGCTGCCTCATCTTCATTAACAGCCAGACCGTATTTGCAGGCTCTGATACCGTATGCCTGAAGTACATCGATTGATTCAAGGGTTGTAAGCTGGTCTCTTCCTTCTGCAAGGGAGGACTTGATAATTTTTTCAACCTTTGCTCTGTCTACATCAAAGCATGGGATTTTGCCCATCGGTTTTTCCATCCACTGTCTTTGCTCATCAAGACGGAGGAATGCTTCTGCGGCTTCTTCCGCGTACATATAAAACGGCATATTGACATCCATATTTGAAATTTCAGTAAAGAAATCGCTTGTTGTCATAAATACCCCTACAATCGGTTTTTGCGGGTTTTTAGCCTTAATTTCCATCAAAGCTTTTGCAACGTCAATATCTTTTAAGCCAAGGAACGGCAAGTAGATTACCATAATCATATCAACATTTTCATCCGCAATAACGGTTTCAAGAGTTTGGATGTAGTGTTCAATCGGAGCAGAAGCTATCATATCCACGGGGTTTTTAACGGAAGCTGCCGCAGGAAGGAAGCTTCTTAATTTTTCTTTTGTTTCATCCGTAATTTTTGCCATCTGCATACCGTTCTCACAGATTGCATCCGTTGCCATAATTCCGGGGCCGCCTGAGTTTGTAATGATTGCTACACGGTTTCCTTTTGGAATCGGGCAGTTTGAGAATGCTTTAGCGTTTGCAAAAAGGTTTTTCAAAGAAAATTCTCTGATAACGCCTGATTGTTTTAAAAGAGCTGCTGCGGCTTTGTCTGCACCTGCAAGAGAGCCTGTGTGTGAGCTTGCAGCGCTTGCGCCTGCTGCAGAGCGTCCTGCCTTAAGCGCCAAAATAGGTTTTTTCTTTGTGATTCTTGAAGCTAATTTTCTGAAATTAGCAGGGTTTTGGATTGATTCCATATAAAGTAAAATTTGTTTTACATCGTCATCGTTTTCCCAGTATTCAAGCATGGTTTCAGCGTTAACATCTGCCTGGTTTCCGATTGATACAAACTGCGCAAAACCAAGATTTAAATCTTTTAAGATGTTTAAAATGCCGCCGCCAAGAGCGCCCGATTGTGAAACAAAACCGATATCACCGCGAACGGGAAGGCTTTCAGCGAATGTTGCATCCATCATAACTTCAGGGTTTGTGTTTAAAACACCGAGGCAGTTGGGGCCAACACATCTCATGCCGTATTCTCTTACTTTTTCAAGCAATTGGCGTTCAAGTTCCGCACCTTCTTTACCTGTTTCTTTGAAACCTGCTGTTATTATACAGAGGCCTTTTATACCTTTTTTGTTACAATCGTCGATTGTTTGAAGAACAAACTTTGAATTTACGACAATAACGGCTAAATCAACTTCGCCAGGTACTTCCAATATTGAAGTATATGCTTGAAAACCTTCAATCATTCCGCCTTTAGGGTTTACAGGGTAGATTTGCCCTTTAAATTTATAATCTCTAAGCCTTTGCATAATCTCGGAACCGATTGTTTTAGGCTTTGTGGAAGCGCCTATAACAGCAACTGATTTAGGTTTCATGATTTTGTCCAGTACATTCATTTTTAAAGACCTTTCCTTTTAATTTACGAGTTTTATAAAAATTTACGGGCCCTGCTTACTTTTTCTTTGGGCCCGTTTTTAATATCCGTTTTGTATCCATTCTCTTGCTCTGAATTTTGCACCAAGGTTTAGCGCAATTTCTTTGCACGCTTCAACATCGACTGAGTATACTTCAGGTTTAAAGCCTGAAACAACAGACAGTGTCGTATCAATTCCTTCTTCAACACAAAGTTTTGCAAAATCAAGCATAGCCTTATAAGCACCTTCAAAAGAAGGCTTTGAGATTTTATTGTAAACTTCTTCGTTTTGTGCGTTTAAGCTTATTGAAATTGAATCAACCAGAGGAGCAAGCTCTGTTACAATGTTTCTTTTTGCAATAAAATTTCCATGGCCGTTTGTGTTTATTCTGATTTTAAGGTCTGCCATATTTTTTCTAATATATTTTGCAACCTCAATTACTTCACTATAGCGGGCTAACGGTTCTCCGTATCCGCAAAATACAATTTCATTTTTAATGTTCTCTTTTTTTTCTTTGATTTGCGCTATAACATCATCCGCTGTGATTTTAGCGCCTTTGTGCCACATATAAGCACCCTTAACATCGTCCTTATCGTTTCTAAGGCAAAAGACGCAGGAATTTGTGCAGGCATTTGTAATATTTATATATGTCTTACCATCCAAAAAATAAACAAGATTAAGTTTTTCTTCCGTATTTGATAAATTGGTATTTGACAAGTGGAGCACCTCTTTTTAAAAATTTTAAAACTTTATCAAGTTATACAAAATTTTCGCACAAGAAGGCGCTTAAATCAAGTAATATATTTGAGTTTTTTAAATCACGATAACAGGGTGCGGGGGATAAAAAGTGTCTTAAAACGTATAATTTTAAGTGTAAAAAGTTTAAAGGTTTTAAAAATGGGGATAGTAAGCCGTTGTTTTGCCTGTTTTGTCAATTTTTAAACCTGACGGGCAAAACTTTTATGCTAAATATTATTCGCCGAATTTTCGAAGGGCAAAATCGTTTAATGCGAGAAATTCCGCATCAAGCGCAGCTTCCTGAAATTCTCTTACATCGGCTTCAACATTTTTCGGGTCAAATTTGTACGCACCCTTAAATGCCATGGCTCTGCCCACATTTTCAAGAGCTTCCATAGCGGAGGCTTCTGTCGGAATGCAGTCAGGACATTCGCATTTTTGAGCTTCTTCTTTTTCGGGTTTACTTTTGCCTGTAAAATTGATGGCATTAAAACCGTTTAAGTTGTTGATGTTGTTTGACATACTTTTCTCCCAATCGTGTTTACTTTGGAGTTATCTGAAAAATGCACAAAAAAAATTATATTTTAATCGTTTGCATTTTTCGCTTTTTCATATAAAACATGAAAAAAATATTTTTTGCTAGTATATGTATAAAATATATACTATTTTTTTACAAAAAATTTGTGGTATTTGAAATAGCCTGATAAGGCAAGGCTTTTGGCTAATATTTTCAATTTACAAAACTTAATAAATACTATACTTCAAAGCAAATTTACCCGCAAGTTATAATATTTTATCAAAATAAAAAAGCCAATTTTCATTTTAGAAATTTGGCTCTAACAAGGATGACAATAAAGTTTATGGTGTGTAATAAAAACTTTTTATTTATATTAAGGTTTTCGGCCGTTTGAAAACAAACTTTTGCCGATTTGTTAAAATCTCCCCCAAACGGTGTAATTTAGTGTATAATCTTTTTATGAAATTAATTATACAAATACCCTGCTATAACGAAGAGGAAATGCTTCCTGTTACAGTAAAATCTATCCCGAGGCAAATTGAAGGGATTGATAGAGTTGAAATTTTAGTAATAAACGACGGCTCGGACGATGCAACGGCACATGTGGCAAAGGAGCTCGGGGTTAATTATATTGTAAATTTCCCGAAAAACCTGGGGCTTGCGCGGGCATTTGACGCAGGGCTTAAAGCTTGTGTTAAATTCGGTGCGGATATTATAGTAAATCTTGATGCGGATAATCAATATTGTGCGGATGATATCCCGAGGCTTATAAAACCTGTCTTGGAAAATAAGGCGGATATCGTAATCGGCGCAAGGCCGATTGAAAAAATTAAGCATTTTTCTCCTTTAAAGAAAATTCTTCAAAAATTCGGATCATATGTGATGAAGAAAATTTCAGGTGCGGATATTTTGGACGCACCGAGCGGCTTTCGCGCATTCAGCAGGCATGCTGCAATGCGGACAAACATTTTTGATAATTATACATACACGATGGAATCGATTATTCAGGCACAAAGAAAGGGGCTTTCAATCGTAAATGTTCCCGTTCGCGTCAATGAGGAAGATATGAGACCTTCAAGGCTTATAAAGAATAATCTTCAATATATTGTCCGCTCTGCAAAGACGATGGTGAGGTTTTTTATCATCTATCATCCGTTCAGATTTTTCGCTACCCTTTCTTCCATATTTTTTGTTTTTGGGTTTGGTGTAGGTTTGAGGTTTTTATACTTCTATTTCCTCGGGGATGGAGCAGGGCACATTCAATCCGTTATTTTATGCGGCCTTTTAATCACTGCAGGTTTTCAAACGGCTCTTCTTGCAATTATTGCTGATTTAATGGGAATTAACAGAAAATTAATTGAAGATGTGCAAGTTAAGGTTCAAAATGTTACATTGGAAGTAAACAACTCGCTTAAAAGATATTAAGAAAGAATTAAATATTATGTTAAAAGAAAAAGCAATCGAAAATTTTAAATCAGGATATTCTTGCTCGGAATCTGTTGTAAAGGCAGCGGTTGATGAAGGGCTTGTGCCTTTGGAACTGCTTTCCTGTGCTACGAGTTTTTCGGGCGGTATGGGCTCAGGCTGTCTTTGCGGGGCAATTGCAGGGGCGCAAATTGTTATCGGATATATTCACGGCAAAGGAAAAACCGAATATGCCCGTGCTCTTGCAAAAGAGTTTATCGAAAAATTTAAAGAAAACCACAAAGCAACCTGCTGTAAGGTTTTAACCCATGGGTTTGATTTTCATTCCAAAGAAAGAAAGGCACACTGCGTTAATATGGTGTCAGCAAGTGCTGAAATTTTAACAAACCTTTTAGACAAGGCAAAAGAAACTGCAAAGGAAAGCGTTTAGTTTTTTATATCCAAAAAAACGGAACGATTAAAAACTAAACAATGTTTCTTAAATTGAGCTTATGTTGAATCGGTTCCGATTCAAAAAGGTCTCCTATTGTGCAATCTAAAGCATCGCAGAGTTTATCCATATTTTCATAGGAAGGTTGTGTTCTGCCGTTTGCCCAGGAATAAACCGTTTGTTGGGGAAGCTGAAGTTCTTTTGCAAGTTTGTAGAGGCTGTAGCCCTTGTTTTTCTTTGCAATTTCTCTGATTTTAATTTTCATATAAAAATCCTGATACTATACAAGTTTTTGTAATACCAAAACCAATATTATATAATTTAATTTAAAAATAAATCATACAAATACATCAGAATATATTTTGAATGGCGGATTATAATATTAGAGTAAAATGTTATACCTTATACTTGCCATAAGGTATAAAATAATTATAAAATAGTTAGTAATAAAGTAATTTAAGGATATGAACCAATGATGAAAAAGATTGCACTAGTGTTAGCCCTGACTGTTATTACAGCTTACACAACAAATATTACTCTTGCGGCAACAAAAGCGGCAAAACGTTCCGTTACCGTAAGCTCTCCCGTTTATGCGGCAATAGCAAAGTATAAACAAAAAAATTATACAGGCTGTATTCAGGATTTAACCCCTGTTGTTGAAAAAGATGCAAACAATGCCGTTGCGCAATATTATCTGGGTATTTCATATACACAGCTCGGTATGAAGGGCGAAGCAAAAGAAGCTTATCAAAAAGTTATCGATTTGAATGTTGATACAAAATTAACCGAATATTCAAAAAGAGCAGTAGCCTGCATAGACGGCCGTCCCGAGTGTTCTGCAAACTATGTTGATAAAAATGCTCCTGTAGACGATATGGCCGTGTTCATTAAATCCGGAAAATTCCTTGATGACAGCGTTCAAAAGCAAATTCAGGAAAAATCGCTTGATAAATTAAAAGACCAAATCAATAACGATACTATGCCTGATGTTCAAAATTATAAATATTTAAACGATGCTTCAGGTTCAATGAATGCACAGCCTACGGATAAAGAAATTGCTGATGCGGTAAGGGTTTTAGCGAAAGCAGGTGTAAACCCTTTTATCTAATGCAAGCCGGGGGCGGCTTCGGGCAAAACCCGTATGCTAACCCCTACGGCCAATACGGAACTCCTGAAATGGCACAGCTTGCGGTAATGTTAGGCGGAATGAATTCCAACAACGGCAATAATATGAATAATATTAATGCCTATCTCCCGTATATGATGGCTCAGGGCTCAAATAATCCTGACAGTGCAAAACAGATGATGCAGGCAATGATGATGAGCCAGATGATGCCCGAGTTCGGATTTAACAATAATTCAAACGGAAGTTTCTAAGTTTTTCAAATGAGAAATGCTGATATAGACTTTGCCAGATTTTGCTTTGAAAACAGGCAGTATGAAAAAGCAAAAGAAATATTTTTAAATAATGATATGCTGTATGAAGCGGGGTTTTCTTCGCTTTTATCGGGAAATCAAAAAGGTGCAAAGCTTATCTGGAAAGAAGTTAAAGACCCTTGCCCTGCTACGGGGTGGGGTCTTATTATTTTGGATATTCTTGATGAAAAGTCTTTTGTGAAGGGCCCTGGGTATTTTCAAACAAGAGCATTTTTTGAAGTTTATTTAAACCTTTTTATTGAAAACAAGCTCTACGATTGGGCAGACAGTATGATTGAATCGTACAAATTTTTTACACGATCAAACTGTGAAGTGCCGAAATTTATCGCAAGAGTTTTGTCTTTTTGGGGATATGCTCCCCTTGTGCATGAATTTGCCGAAATAGCAAAGAAAATCTGTGTTTTTGATCCTGAAATTCATTTTATAGAAGCGGAAACGTTTCTTGCCGAGGAAAAATATAATCAGGCATATGACGCGATTAAAGAAACGCTAAAAGTGGCGCCGAATTATTTTCCTGCTATGAAGATGAAAGCTATGCTTGAAAATTCGGGGTTTGTACTGTAGGGGGCGCAGTTATTTGTTTTTCAGTGCACCGACACTTTCTTTTTTAGCAAGATACAGTGTTATGGTGTATCCCAATTTATATATGAATTTTAAATAAAACGTTGCGGCTTTTTTGCCGTAAAATTGATATTTATTCACTATCTCGAAAAGCTCAATGCTTTTTGTGCTTAATTTATCAAAATCGTAATCTTTTTCTATGCCCTTATAATATTCTAAATTTTTGCTATTCATTGTTTTCCTTACTTTTTTAAAAGAAGGAGCAGGAGATTTTTATGCTTTAATGCAGGACCTTCTGCTCTTAAACTGTCTGGAATTAAGTATTTATATTCTATTTAATGTTGTTACTTGTATTCTACAACAATTAGTTATATATGACAATAACTAATTGTTAGTTACTACAAATGAATATTTTATTTAGCATTAAAATATAAGGATTTTTGTAGTGAAGAAAACGGATTTTACGGTAAGTTTAGGAAAAAGAATAGCCGAATTAAGGCTTACGAGAAAACTTTCGCAGGAAAATTTGGCTGAGATGTGTGAAATGACGCCCAATGCGGTCTCACTTATTGAAACCGGAAACAGGTTTCCAAGGATTGATACTTTGGAGAAAATATCAAAAGTTTTCGGTATTACCGTAAATGATTTATTTGATTTTACAGAATGTGATTTGAATATTGAAGATATGCAAAATGGCATTGCAAAAATGATTGAAGCCATTAAAGACGATAAAATAAAGACCATTGCTCTTTATAATTTTTTGAAAAATTTAATTAATATATAGATTTTGTGCAGATATTAAGACCGCGGGTCGGGCAGGTGCGCCCAACATTATTGATTTCGTTCTTTTTTGAATGTTCATTTTTCTTTTCTTGTTCCGATGCAAGAAAAGAAAAACAGAACCAAAAAGAAAAGAACACGGTATATAGTCCCGCTTTTTTTAAATTTATGCAGTCTTAAGCTGCTCAGAGTCACTATTCCGCTTAAGCTAATTTATATCTCCATAAACCAATCTCAACCAACCTGTTATGGTCGCTCCATAGCTCCCTTCGCCTTTCATAGACTGCTAAATTTTAAAAAAGTATTAATGCGGAGTAAAAACTGTTCAACCAATGAACACTTAAATCCTGAAATGGAGAGGGCTTTGGTTGAAGGGACCGTAAAAGAGGCTTGGGGGCGGAGGTTCAAAATTTCAATTGCAAATCATAGACGGGACCGTGTCCCTGAGGCCAAAGCCCTTGGAATGGAAGGATTTCATGGATTGTACACCAAAACTTCACAAATTGCTTTGCAGCTGTCACAATGCTTGCAATGATGTCGGGTATTGAAATGATTTTCTATTCAGTTTCTTTTAATCAAATTGAGTTTTTCTTTAAACCTGCGGGAGAGCTCACATCCAAGCTCCTTCCCCTGCGCGAACCCCTGTTTTATAAGGTCATCTCCCGTGATATCAGGTTTTACATTCTTCAATTTTTTAAAGTAAAAAAGAGCGGTGCTGTCATTCAAAATGGCGTAATGAAGCGCTAAATCTTTATTTGAGAATGTTTTATAAAAATTATAAATTTCATAATTTGAAGCGTTTGATGATAAAGGCTTGTGAACTTTGGAGTTTTCAAAAATTGCCCCCGAAAAAATCTCGGATGACGGCGTTTCAAATAGAGCAGCAGCTTCATACAGCCTTTGCGCCCAATCTTTTTTAAAAGAGGGTTCATCTTCCCAAATTTTATAATATTTGTTCTCTAAAATTTGCTCGTATGCTTCTTTTGCCCTGAGAGGGTCTGAAAAAAGCTTTTTTAATGTTAATTTTACCCTGTCAAGGCTTAAACCTTCTCTATCAGGCTTTTGCAGGTATTCTTCAATAAGTTTTTTATCATCAGGTGAAAAATCAAATCCGAACCTTAAAATAAAATCTAAACCCCTTAAAATCCTTGTGGGGTCATCAATGTAGCTTTTATTGTGTAAAACGGTGAGAATATTTTTTTTAATATCTTCTGCGCCGTTATAGGGGTCAATTATTTCATAATTTAACGTATCATTTGCAATAGAAAGCATTGCCGCAATAGCATTTACGGTAAAATCACGCCGTTTCAGGTCATTTTTTATCGGACAGCCCGTTTTCTCAACGACGGGCAAACATCCTGAAAAAGGATAGTTTTCCTCCCTTGTGGATGCAAAGTCAATTTCCGTATTGTTTATCAGGGTTTTTGCGGTGTCAAAACTTTTGTGGATTGATTTAATTTTAATATCAAGTTTATCTTTGTATTTAACTGCAAATTTTTCAATAAAATCAATGGCGGAGCCTTCAATCAGGAGGTCTGTATCCTTAATTTCAATCCCCATCAAAAAATCGCGCACCATTCCGCCTACAAAATACGCACAAACGCCCGAATGGTTTGCGTGCTTTACTACAGCTTTAAAGACAACCTCAAGTTCTTTGCTAAAATTAAACATTTTTTTGAGCATTTTCTTAAGCGTTCTCTTTTGAGAGTGCCTTTTTAATTTCTTCTTTTGAATAATATTTTTCTATAAAGCTTGTGTCAAACTTGCCTGAAATAAATACATCGTTGTTCAAAATTTCTTTATGGAAAGGAATTGTTGTTTTAATTCCCGTTATGATATATTCATTTAAAGCGCGAAGTGCGCGGTTTCTGGCGTCTTCACGGTCCACGCCCCAGCAGATAAGTTTTCCTACCATTGAATCATAATATGGAGGAATTGAATAGCCCGTGTATACATGAGAATCAATTCTGACCCCAAAACCTCCCGGGGCAAGGTATCCTTCAATTTTTCCTGCAAAAGGAATGAAATCACGTGCAGGGTCTTCCGCGTTAATTCTGCATTCTATTGCATGGCCTTTTAAAACAATATCTTCCTGTTTTACGGATAATCTCCGGCCTGAAGCCACGCGTAATTGTTCTTTAACAATATCAACGCCTGAAATCATTTCTGATACACAGTGTTCAACCTGAACCCTTGTGTTCATTTCCATAAAATACCAGTTTTTTCTGCCTGAAGGATCATTTTCATCAAGCAAAAATTCAATTGTTCCAGCTCCTTCATAGTTTATTGCTTTTGCAGCATTTACAGCGGCTTCGCCCATTTTTTTACGTACATCTTCGCTGATTGCGGGGCTCGGTGCTTCTTCAAGAAGTTTCTGGTGGCGTCTTTGAATTGAACAATCCCTTTCGCCCAGATGTACAACGTTTCCAAAGCTGTCCGCAAGAATTTGAACTTCGATATGCCTCGGGTTTATAAGGTATTTTTCAACATAAACTTCAGGGTTTGCAAAGGCATTTTTAGCTTCGTTTCGGCACAAATTGAAGGCGTCCTCAACTTCATTTTCGTTGTGGACAATTCTCATACCCTTTCCGCCGCCGCCTGCCGTTGCTTTAATGATAACAGGATATCCTACTTCTTTTGCAAAGGCTTTAATCTCATCCGCATTTTCAACAAGGCCTGTCCCGGGGGTTACGGGCACATTGTTTTTAATCATTGTCTCTCTGGCATTTGCCTTGTCGCCCATTTTCCTCATGGCATCAGCAGACGGGCCGATAAATTTAATGTGGTGCTGGTCGCAGATATCAACAAAATCCGCCCTTTCGGACATAAAGCCATACCCGGGGTGAATGGCGTCTGCGCCTGATGTGAGCGCTACACTTATTATTGCAGGAATACTTAAATAGCTCTTAGCACTGGGCGCAGGCCCAATACAATATGCTTCATCCGCAAGCGAAACATGAAGACTTTCACTGTCTGCTTGAGAGTAGATGGCAACGGTTGCTATTCCAAGTTCCTTGCAGGCTCTTATAATTCTTAGGGCGATTTCGCCTCTGTTTGCAATTAAAACCTTTTTTATCATACCAATTTACTTATTTATTTTACTCTACATACATTAAGACCTGGCCGTATTCAACGCTCTGGCCGTCTTCAACGCAAATTTGAACTACTTTGCCTGATACTTCAGACTCTATTTCGTTCATTAATTTCATGGCTTCAACAATACATACAACCTGACCGACTTTTACAACGTCGCCCACTTTAACATACGGTTCGGAGCCCGGGCTTGGAGCCGCATAAAATGCACCGACCATAGGAGATGTAATAGGTGTGCCTTTTGGTGCGTCTGATGTTTTAGCTGCTGCGGGAGCCGCTTCAACACTTGCAACAGGCGCCTGCGCAGGAGCAGAAACCGCAACGGGAGCTGCCGCAGGCTGCATTACAACGGAACCCTGTACACCTTTTTTTATGGTAATGGCTTTATCGCCGTCTTCCAGCGTAATTTCGCTTAATTGATTGTCGCTAACGAGTTTTGCGAGCTTTTCAATATAATCGCATTCAAAATTCATAATTCCTATACCCTATCTAAGTATTCGTTTGTTCTTGTGTCAATTCTTAATTTATCCCCAACCTGAATGAAGAAAGGAACGTTTACAACGGCACCGCCCTCAAGAGTAGCAGGTTTAGAGCCGCCCTGAGCAGTATTTCCCTTTTCGGCAGGAGGAGTATCTACAACTTCCAATTCAACGAAGTTTGGAAGGTCGATACCGATGATTCTGCCATCGTGCATTAAGATTTGAACATTCATATTTTCTTTTAAATATTTAACACCGTCTCCAATGGCGCTTTCAGCCACAGGAAGCTGTTCATAGCTTTCTAAATCCATCATTACAAAGTCGTTCCCTTCTTTGTAAAGATATTGCATTTCACGTCTGTCTAACATAGCTTTAGCAACTTTTTCGCCTGCTCTGAATGTTTTTTCAACAACCTGTCCTGTTTCAACGTTTTTAAGTTTGGAACGGACGAAAGCGGCGCCTTTTCCCGGTTTTACGTGCAAAAACTCAACAACAGACCATAATCCGTTATCAAGTTCCAATGTCAAGCCGGTTTTTAAATCGTTTACTGAAATCATAAAATATCCCTATTTCATTTCTACTTCCTATGATGTTATCATAAAAGCTGATTTTTTACATAAAAATTTTCATCATTTTTCAATTTCTGTAACAAATCATCGGGCGCATTCTCCATTTTAGAGAGAATTTTCGCGGTTTTTTCCCTAATTGTATAATCCGTGTACCTGCTTGAAAAACTTAATATATTTAAAATTTTTTCTTTTATTGTATTGTCTGAATTGTTAAAATTTGTGTTGCAAAGTGCTTCGAGTCCCCAGTAAAGGTTAAACACAATCTTGTTCTTTGCATGGTTTCTTTTGTCATTCAGCTTATTTTCAAAGTAAGGTGTTTTCGACATTTCTTTAAGCTTTTCTATGAGTTCAGAAAGTCTTTCCAAAAGAAGCGGCAAAAGAAGCGTTTGCAGCGACGGGCAGTTTTTAATGCCGTCTGTTATTGCACGTCCCACATTCGGGTTTATGTCCATAATGCCGTTTAAAATCGTCCTGACGCTTTTTTCATCCGAAAAAAATTCTGCCGTTTTTGTATCACAAAGAAATTCGGAAATTTTTATTGCGGAAGCCTCTCTTATTCTGCCGTCGCGCCCTGTGAGGTGTGAAATTAATGCTTCAGCTGCCCTTTTATCTTCCAATGTATCTAAAGACAAAATTGCAACTGGTTTTTCAAACTCGTCGTCTTTTTGAAGTATGGCAATGATTTCTTCTTTTGTATAGGGCTTATCGGTAATTTCCACAGCCTTTTTTATTAATGAATTTATTAAACTTTCATCCATATCGTTGTTTACGGTTTTTTAAAAAAAATATTACACTTTATTCTATCATAACAAATCGGAAGAAAAGAGAATTTATTCTCCCTCTTTGTTAAATATAATATTTTAAAAAATGATAAAACGGAGAATTGAAATTTACACGTGTAAAATATTTGCATAAGAAGACTGTTGCGAAGCACTTCGCTTTAATTTTTCCAACTATAAGTTGATGTGCAACAGACCGCCCTGTCTTCGTTACAAATATTTGGAGCGGGGAAATTTCCAAGTTCTTTAAATTTTTAAGAAAGGAAAAATAAAATGGATAAGATTATGAATATATTTACAAGCGTTTTCAACGCTATAAGCTTAAGCAGTGTAAATGAAGGCCCCGTAGGGCTCTCAAGCTTTGAAAAACCTGTACCCGACAGAATTAAAAGACCCGAGCTTCCGGAAGACGATGAACCTACACCCAAAACAAGCTTTACAGGCCTTCTTCGCAGAGCAAATTAAGCCTTAAGGCTTTGTTTTTGTGTTATACTTTTCTCCCCGTTGAAAATTTATGTTGTTTTTATTATAATAACTATAAAATGCAAATTTTTGGCATTTTTGCGCATTTGGAGAAGAAATGGACACGGACCAGAGCCTCTTATTTAATTCACTGTTAATAATATTTTTGCTTTTTGCAAACGGGTTTTTTGTGGCATCTGAATTTGCACTTGTTTCTGTTCGAAGAACAAGGCTGTCTCAGCTTGCAAAAGAGGGGAATGAAGATGCCGATATTGCAATAAATTCCGTTGATCATATGGACAGATCCATTGCTGCGACACAATTGGGGATTACAATTGCAAGTATCGGTCTTGGCTGGGTCGGTGAAGCTACTTTGGTTCGTTTTATTGAACCGATGTTTCATTTTCTGCCCGAGGCTGCGCGCGGTGTTGCAACCCATTCTCTGGCGGTTTCCATTGCATTTGCCTTAATTACCTTAATGCATGTAATTATAGGTGAATTAATGCCAAAATCTATCGCGCTTCAATTTACGGAAAAGACAGCTCTTGTTGTTGCAAGGCCTATGTATTTTGTGAGCAAGATTTTTGCACCGTTTATTTTTATCTTAAACGGTATCGGAAACTTTCTTTTATCCCTTCTTAAAATTCCTCCTGCACATGCGGGGCATTTGGTGCATTCGGTTGAAGAATTGGATATGATAATAAACGAATCCCATAAAGAAGGGGTTTTAAACGATACTGAAAAAGAGATTTTAACAAATGTCTTTAAGTTTTCCGATATCCAGGCCAAGCAGGTAATGGTTCCAAGGCCCGATATGACCTGCATTCCGATTGATATTGAACTGTCCGAATTAAATAAAATTATTGTGGATACGCAATATACAAGATATCCTGTTTATAGTGAAGATTTAGACCACATTGCAGGCATTTTGCATATTAAAGATCTTTTTCCGCTTGTAATGAGCGGAGCGGAAATTAAACTGTCGGAAATTATCAGAAAGCCTATGCTTGTGCCCGAAACCATGACAATTGATAATTTAATGTTAGAGTTTAAAAAATGCAAAGGGCAAATGGCATTTGTAATTGATGAATTCGGCTGTGTTTCGGGGCTTGTTACTCTGGAAGATATCCTTGAAGAAATCTTTGGCGAAGTGCAGGATGAATTTGACGAAGAAGAAGCAGATATCAGGCAGATTTATGAAAATGAGTACATTGCAAATGCAATGATGAGAATTGATGAATTTAACGAATATTTCTGTTTGGACGATAATAACGCGGAAGTTGAAGATGAAGATATCGAAACAATCGGTGGTCTTGTTGTAAAAAATCTTGGACATATTGCAAAAGAAGGCGATACTGTTGAGGTTAAAAACTTTGAATTCAGGGTAATTGAAGTAGATAATGCAAGAATTGTGAAACTAAAGATTAAAAAACTTGAGTCTGTTGATTCTGAAGATAAAACTTCACTTGAAAACTAGACTTTGCAAAATTATCTGCCCGGGTTTCAAGAAATTTTAAGGAGTATATAATGGAAATTTTTATAGGAATTTTTGCACTTATATTTTTAGGAATAATCATAGGCATAACATTTAATATTGCCTGGCTTGCATTTGGGCTTGTTGCATATTTTGTGCCGACAATTATCGCCGCATACAGAAAACACCCGCAGACTCTTTGGATATTTTTGATAAATCTTTTCTTCGGCTGGAGCGTTGCAGGGTGGATAATTCCGCTATTGTGGGCGTTTGATTTTGATAAAGTCGTTATGGATTTTATTGAATACAGAAAGACGAAAAACGCCAAAGATACAATAATTGAAGGGGAAGTCGTAAAAGAAGAACCCTCCAAAGAAGTCTAAGGAAGGCGAAAACCGATAACTCTGTCTGTTCCTGATAAGTCTTTTTCCATAAACTGCACCGTAAAACCGTAGTTTTCGGCAATTTTAGATACAATGACGCTTTGGGAAACTCCGTTTGTAAACCCGAGTTCAAAAAGAACATAACCTTTTGGTTTCAGATGTTTTTTTGCACTTTCCAGAATGCGGGCATAAAATTCTATTCCCTCTTCATCTTCTGTAAAAAGTGCTAAATCAGGGTCAAAATTTTTCACTTCATCCTGCAGTGTTTCACGGGCAGAAATTGGGATATAGGGCGGGTTTGAGACAATTATATCAAATTTGTCAATCGGGCGGAGCCCTTTAAATATGTCGGATTTTCTAAAGATAACGCGTCTTTGCTCTCCGAGAGCTTCCATATTTTTAATTGCAACCCGAAGGGCATCTGTTGAAATATCAACGCCCATAAGCTCCATCGGAACATCAGGCAACGCTTTTGAAATTTCAATCGGAATGCAGCCTGTTCCCGTTCCTATGTCCAGAACATTAACGGTACCGCTAAATGCCTCTGTGGTGAGGTTTTTCCGAATAACATTAACCGCAGCCCGCACCAAAAGCTCCGTTTCGGGCCTTGGGATTAAAACATCTTTATTAACATAAAATTTATCGTCCATAAAGTATGCAAAGCCAAGTAAATGTTGGATTGGTGCCCCTGTTTCAGCGCGACGACGTGCTATATCAAGTATTCTTAATTCTGCATTGTCTGAAATCGATTTCCCTGCAAGAATTTCTTCAATTCTAAGCCCCGAAATCTCCGTAATTATAAGGTTTGCTTCGGCCTTTGCTTCGTTTGGGGCAATTCCCTCCTGTGTGAGAATATTCTGTACGGTTCCAAATATGTCTTTTTTTAGTATTTTCATCGAAAACTCCCTATTCATCGACAAAGCAGTCCTCTTCTTTCGGGTCAATTATTTCCATAATCCAATTTCTCAAATCCAGTCTTGAAGCGTTTGTTGTATCGTTCATGGCCATCCCGTGCGCTTTTGCTACCTTTTCATAATAGTATAATTGTTTTTTTGTGGGCTTCATTTTGCTCATTTTAAAATCCTGAGCTTTCTTTCGAAACTCTTTTGCTTTCGCTTTTTGTGCCTCGATGATCGGTTTTTGGAGTTCTTTATATTTCATCTCCTCAAAAACGGCCTTTGCAAAAAGCTTAAACTCCCTTATGAAATCTTCATTTTCAAGATATTCGATTATAAATTCAAAATGCGGATTGTTTATTTCAAAATAATAATTTTCTTCCTCGATAAATTTATCTAAAATATCCTCCACACAAAGGTTTGAGTGTTTTTTTACAAACGATTTTAAAAAGCTTAAAAGCTGCGATTTTTGCCTTGGTGTAAGATATAAAAACAGGTTTTGTTTAATATAAAACATTTTTATAAATCTTTGATGTTGAATTTGTGTTTTGTGTGGACAAACCTTAAAAATGCACTTGCAATCGGGTTTGTGGCCGCACTTTTTGAATGCGCCGTACCCTCGGACTTTGTTGAAGCTTCTTTTTCGCGCTCTGCTTCAAGCGTTTTTATAAGTTTTTTCTCTTCCAAAAATCTTACTTTGTTCATACATCCATTTTACCATTGTTTCTTCTTTTATAAAACCCGTCTGTTTTGTAAAATTGCGTTTGAATTATTGTTTGTTGAAGCGGCAAACCTTTTCAACACAAGCGAAGAAGAAAAAATGAGCGTAAAATCAGCGCTAAATTATATTCACTACAGCATTCATACCCTTGAAGAAAGGGATTTAAAGATTTTATGCAGTATGATAAAAACTATGTCGAGTTGTTAACACAATATATTAATTTTTCTCAACAAGCACGACGGCAAATGCCTGAACAGCTTCCTCTTTTCCTGTTGAATCCGCACCTTCATTGGTTTTTGCCTTAACAGAAACCTCATCTGTCCTGATATTCAAGGTTTGTGCTATATTTTCCCTCATTTTATCCGTATGCGGTGCCATTTTTGGTTTTTGAATAATAATTGTTGAATCAATATTAACAATCTTAAACCCTTTTTCTGTAAGGATTTTTCCTGCTTCCTGCAATAATTTTATGCTGTCTGCTCCTTTGAAAGCAGGGTCTGTATCGGGGAAATGACGGCCGATATCCCCTGCTGCCACGGCGCCAAAAAGCGCGTCAATTATGGCATGGCATAATACATCCGCGTCTGAATGTCCTAAAAGGCCTTTATCATGCGGAATTTTAACACCGCCTATGATTAAATCTCTCTCCGGTACAAGTCTGTGGAGGTCGTATCCTTGCCCGATTCTAAGCCCTGTCATAAAACATACCTTTCAATGGCATCGGCAAGGCCGTCTTCGTGTACTGTGGGGCAAATGTAGTCTGCAATTGTTTTCAGTTTTTCGCTTGCATTACCCATTGCTACTTTTACACCTGCGTTTTTGAGCAAATCGTAGTCATTGTCCTGATCGCCCGATGCGAAAACCTCTTCTGTTTTAATGTTCCAGAGGTCTTTCAAAAAATTCATCGCATTGCCCTTTGTTGCATTGATATCGGTGAATTCAAGGTAGTATTTATGGCTTCTTACAACGGCAAGTTTTTCTTTAAACTTTTCTCCTAAAATTTTATTCAGGCGGATAATTTCATCTTCATTGTATGTTATGCAGAGGAGCTTTGAAACATCCCCTAAAACTACATCGTCAAAGCTTTTTACGACTTTATATGTTGTAAAACGGCCCTGTGTATAGTCTTTCATATATTCTTTGTTATCATCTTCAACAATCAAAGTGTCGTTATTGTAAAGGTTTAAATGAAATCCTTCCTGTCTTGAGATGTTGATAATTTCTCTTGCAAGAGAGTGATTAACGGGGTTTTGATATAAAATATTATTTCCCTGCCGCACCATAGCGCCCTGATAACATATTACGGGGGTTTCAAGGCCGAGGCTTTCGCGGACGGGGTCTGCCCCCATAAACATACGGCCCGTTGCAAGGACAACTCTTACGCCTTTTTCAATCGCTTTTTGAAGCACACTTCTTACGCGCAAAGAACATTCGCATTTTTCATTTAAAATGGTGCCGTCAATATCTGAAACTATTAACTTAATATTATTCAAAACCTTGTTTTCCTTTATTATTTTTTATTATACTATATATTTATAAACGGTAAATAAATTAAAGTTAATATGAGGGGAGACAGATAATGGCACCACAAGAACGTCAAAGGCCTGTAGAACAGGATGCGGTTCAAAGAAGAAGCAATTTTGAAGCGGTTGAAGAGAATTTTACAAAAGAACAGGCGCTGATAGAAGCGGCACGTTGTTTAAACTGCAAAAATCCGATGTGTAAAAAAGGCTGCCCCGTAAATGTAAATATTCCTGATTTTATTCAGGAAATTAAAAATGAAAATTTCCAGAAAGCAGGGGAAATCATAAGACAAAGCAATATGCTTCCTTCCGTTTGCGGAAGAATTTGCCCGCAGGAAAGACAGTGCGAAGGCAAATGTGTTTTAGGGATTAAAGGAAAATCCGTTGCAATCGGTTCTCTTGAAAGATTCGTCGGGGATAATTCTTCCCCCGTTAAATGTGATATTAAACCTAACGGTAAAAAGGTTGCAATTGTAGGTTCAGGGTGTGCAGGCATGAGTGCTGCCGCAGACCTTAGAAACGCAGGCTTTGATGTTACCGTGTTTGAAGCTTTGCACAAACTTGGCGGCGTTTTAAGATACGGGATTCCTCCTTTCAGGCTTCCAAGAACGGTTTTGGACCGTGAAATCGACACTTTAAAAGAAATTGGCGTTAAGTTTGAAAAGAACGTTGTTGTTGGAAAATCCATCACATTAAAGCAGCTTGAAGAAGAAGGCTACGATGCTGTTTTCATTTGTTCAGGCGCAGGCTTGCCCAAAATGATGGGAATTAAAGGTGAAAACCTGAACAGTGTTTACAGCGCAAACGAATTTTTAACCCGTGTAAACCTTATGCAGGCAAATTCAGACACAACGCCGACACCTTTAAGAGTTGGCAAAAAGGCTGCAATTATCGGCGGCGGAAACGTTGCTATGGATGCGGCAAGAACTGCCGTAAGGGTTGGTTATGAAGAAGTTTACATTGTATACAGAAGAACCGAAGAAGAGCTGCCCGCAAGAAAAGAAGAAATACGCCATGCTAAAGAAGAAGGCGTTATCTTTAAGCTTTTAAGAGCACCTTATGAAATTAAGGAAAATGCAGGTTATGTTGACGGTATGGTGTTTGAAGTTATGGAACTTGGCGAACCTGATGAATCAGGAAGAAGACGCCCTGTCGGCACGGGAACTTATGAGACAATGGATGTGGATACGGTGATTGTAGCTCTTGGAACAGGACCGAACCCGATTATTCAAAAATCATGTGCGGCTGATAAAATTGATATCAACTGTGACAAAAAAGGCTATATCGTAATTAATGAAAACGGCGAAACCTCTGTAAACAATGTTTATGCGGGCGGAGATGTTGCGCCTTTAGGTGAATCTACGGCGATTAACGCTATGGGTGCGGGCAAACGCGCTGCTAAAGCCATAATTGAAGCGCTGGGGTAGAGTTTTCGGGTGGATTTAGCGCTGTTAAAAGGCTCTGTTAAAAATTTTAAGACTGCAGGATAAAATTCTTGCAGTCTTATTTTATACATGGGCAGGGAATTTTTCGCTCCAAATATTTGTAACGAAGACAGCGAATTTTGCGAGATATGAAACGTCATTTGTGAACAGGTTGTTGAAACCTGTGAACTCGCAATAATTCAAGAAGGGCGGTTTGTTGCACATTAACCTGTAATTAGAGAGATTAGTACAGAGTGCTTCGCAACAGTCTTCTTATGCAAATATTTTCCGTTCAAAATTTCTGCAATTATATATTCACTATATATTGTAAAAAAGTTTGAAATAAGCTAATATTATCTAAAAAGGAACTTTGGGAGGGCAAATTATGATTGGTGCCGTTAATGGTGTTTCATACAGGTCGTACAGGGGTTTATCTTTTGGCGCCGCTTTGGAAGAAAAAACGAAAGCCGCAGGAAAAGCTGCCTCAAGTGAACCTTCTTCAAAGCTTCCTGATAATTTTTATACAAATATAAGCAAAAATTCTACCAACAATGTAATAAGACGTGCTCTTTTCAAATCCAAGGGAAGGGAAGAAAAGGACGGAAAATTAACATTTGCCTCAGGCATAGCGCTTGGAACGGGGCTTATTCTTTTTGGTCCATCCTCCTTTTTTGCTGTATTAAAGGCTCCAAAAGATATTAAGCTTGCTTTTTTAAAACATGCTTTGCTGCCTTCAAATATGTTGAAGAATTTTCCCTTAACAGCAAGTGCTCTTCTTATGCTTGCAGGGATTGGAATTAATATGTATAATAACTTCGACGCCAAAAGAACGGCAAAACAAAGGGGCATAAAGAACGAAAAACAGCCTGTTACATCACCCGAACTGCAAAGGCTCCAAAAAGAAACAAAAGAACTTGCAAAAAAGCAAAGTGATGAACTTGGCAGGCTTTATTCCGCAGAATATGATGCAAATTTGGCTGTCTACCAAAAGGTTTTGGCAAATGCGCCAATGAAATATATGTCATTTAAAAAACCTGCAGTATAATAAACTGCAGGTAATTATTTCAAAATTGTTATTTTTTTTAAAATTTACCCTGCGTATTTTTTCACAAGTTCGCCCTTGCTTACCATTTTATGGCCCTTAATATAAACATAATCGGGACGTTCTTTGTTTAAAATTGCATTATAATCTTCACCATCATTGAGCTTGAATACGTTAAAATCCGCGTCTTTACCTTCTTCAAGCGTTCCTATAATGTTATCCAGCCTTAAAATCTTGGCGGGATATTTTGTTAAATATTGAACAACTTCAAGTGCCGTTAATTCGCCATTATTTACATATTTTACTTCGTTTAAAAGGCTTAAATCCTTGTTGAATGCAAGGCTGTTAGTACCAAAGCCGAATTTTTTCGGAAAATATTTAAGAACCGTCTCCAAATCAAGCTTTCTGCCGTGCAAATTGTCGCTTACCCTAGGACAATAAACAAAAGAAGAAGAATGTTCTTTTAAAATTTCAAGATCCTCTTTTGTAAGGTAGTTGCCGTATGTTGCAAGCAACCTTTTATTTATGGCGCCCAGTTCGTCTAAATATACAACAGGGCTTACGCCTTGAATATTCGGTTCAAATTTTTTGTTGCCCGTGAAGCTGTTTAATATATCCACATCGGAAAAACCGAATTTGAGCCAGTCCATCTCATCTTTGCTTTCGGCAATACGCACGGTCATTAAAATATTGTTTTTCTTGCAATATTTTACAAGCGTCTTAAAAAGCCTTTTGTGAACGGAGCAAACGCTGTGCGGGGCAACACCCACAAAAGTGTTTTCCGATTTTTGTTTTAAAAGTTTGTCAATCTTTTTTTGAATATTTCTGAATTCTTCTTTTGATGAATCGGGAGAATCCGAGAAAAGTTCAAAGAAAAGATATGTTTTTACAGGAATTTCATTTAAAACATCGAAATATTTACTCTCTTTTGAAAGTTGTGCAACACAGGTGGTGCCTGAAAGAAGGGAAAGTTCAAGCCCTTTTTTAAAAGAGCGGATTTTTTCTTCCCGCCCGAGGCAGAAGTATTCGCTTAAAAGGTCTGCAAGCCTGTAGATGAAAGTATCTTTTTTAATCCCTGCGACAAAATAATGTTTTTTAAAGTTCATAAACATTTTTTTAAGAGCATATTTAAACCCCTTTGATTTTATTTTGCCAACTTCCGTATATTGAAGGTGGTTGTGCAGGTTTATAAACCCCGGGGTAATTATTGAATTTCCAAAATCTTTATTGTGTTTTACTTTGCTGAGGTCAAATTCGGAGGTTTTAACAATCTCTTGCACCTTTCCTTCATCCACAATCATTGTACAGTCTTCATAAAGGTTTCCGTCTGCCGCAATAATCCACTTTGCACTGTAGCTTTTGGATATTTCCAATTTTTTGCTCCTTTTAAAACCTGGTTTTAAGAACTATCTTAATAAATTTTATTAATAATTGCAAATTTATTTATGAGTTTCGGTATTTTTCAGGTAAAATTCGCCCCATTTTTTCATTTCTAAAATTATCGGAATAATGCTTTCTCCAAGCTCTGAAAGTTTATATTCAACCCTTGGCGGAACAACAGGATATACTTTCCTTTCGACAAGTTTATCCGCTTCAAGCCCGCGAAGCTGTGAAATAAGCATCTTTGGGGTTATTCCTTTTAAAATTTTTTGTAGCTCTCCGTATCTTAAAACTTTTTTATTATAAAGATACCAGAGTATTAAAACTTTATATTTTCCCCCGATTAAACCAAGAGTTGTTTCTACGGGGCAGTGAAATTTTTCTGCCATTTTTGTGTGCTGTCTTAATTCTATATTTTTATATAGTATATCACAAAAAAGTAAATACTTGTATAAAAGATAAAGATATATAAAAATAATAAATACAGATAAAAGGAGAATAAAATAATATGGCAAAAGAAATTTATATAATAAACGGCGGAAACAGAAAAGATAAAAATACGGATAAAATGTGTAAAAGCTTTGCAAAAGGAGTTGAAGAGGCAGGCGGAAAAGCACGGATTATCTATCTTTATGATGTTGATTTTAAAGGGTGCAGAAGCTGTTTTGCATGTAAGCTTTTAGGCGGGAAAAACTACGGAAAATGTGCATATCCTGACGGTTTAAAAGAAATTCTCGAAAAAGTTTCATTGGCGGACGGAATTGTTTTTGCTTCTCCTGTATATTTTGGTGATGTATCAGGTGTAATGAAAATGTTTTTGGAAAGGCTTGTGTTTCCATATATTCTATATGATGAAAATTATACGGCAATTGCGCCAAAAAGGCTTGAAACTGCAGTAATATATACAATGAATGTGAATGAAAAAGATTTTGAAACTTATATCGGAAAAGATGATTTGGGGCCGTTAGGCTTTTTTGAACTTTGGATTGAAAAAGTTTATCAAAAACCGAAAAGAATCTGTGCTTTTAACACATATCAGTTTAGTGATTATAATAAATATTTTTCAAAAGTCTGGGATGAAAAAGATAAAAGAAAACATAAAGAGGAAGTTTTTCCAAAAGATTTGGAAAGAGCTTATGAAGCGGGAAAAGCCATGGCGTCTTTTGTTTAAAGATATCTAAGCTTTTTTATCTGTGTTTGGTGTTAATAAATAAGAATTCAGGATGGCGATATTTATCCAGAAAATTATTTGCAGCTGCGGACGATACCAGACTGTGTCAAAAAGGCCATGTGCCATTGTTGATACTATGCATAAGACGATAGAAAACATAACGATTTTTGTCGTCTGATTTGTATTTTCATCCAAAAAGATACGTAAAGCTTTGCTTGCAGCGTAGACTACAAAGATAAGGAAAAAAACAAGTGCAAAAATACCGCTTTCAACCGCAACTTCAAGAGGAACGCAATAGCTTCCAAGCGCGTCAAAACCTGTTTTCATATAAAGCCCGTAAATCTCTCTGAAATTTACGTTTCCAAGGCCTATTCCGAGGAAGGGATTGTCTTTAAACATATCAAATGCTGCTTCATAGACATTCATTCTGAATGAAATTGAAGAATCGCCCCTGAAATGGAAGATGGAGATAAAACGTCTTGAAATTGAAGGGGTTAGAGCAATTGCCGCAATTCCTGCCGCAAAAAACCCAAGAATAAGGTTTTTATAGCGTTTTTTAATGTTTGAAAAGCCGCCGTATACTTTTTTAACATAATAATTTATAAGCCAGATTAAAAGTGCAAAGAATGCCAAAAGTCCAAGATATGCGCCTCTGCAGCCTGTGAAAATTATTGCAACCA
Source organism: uncultured Vampirovibrio sp. (assembly GCA_910578465.1). Lineage (GTDB taxonomy): Bacteria > Cyanobacteriota > Vampirovibrionia > Gastranaerophilales > Gastranaerophilaceae > MGBC122484. The sequence goes on from CAJTPW010000004.1 coordinate 172,860, forward strand.
AATTAAGCATAAAAAGGGCCGCAAAAAACCACATTTTGATTTTTTCCGTTTTTTCCCCACAATTTTTGTGCCCTTTGTGTTTTCCGTATAATTTTGTAAAAACAAGCATAAAGCAGGCAAAAACGCTTGAAAGCCCTGTAATTAAGTATCCGCCCAAAAGATTAGGATTTGAAGGGTTTAATGTTCCAAAAGAGCGGGATATAAGCTCATCCTCACTTGTCATGCGGGACGTATCAACCCATCCTGCAAGTGCTTCCACTCTGTTAAAATGTTGAAATACGGCAACAATGCTCTCATAAGACATTATAATGCTTATAAGTAACAGCGTCGGGAGAATTTTTCTTTTATTATTCAGAAAAAAATAAACGCTTGAAAAATAAAAAAGAAAATAAACAATGTTTTTCAAAAAACCTTTAAGGCTCATCATAAAAAGGCTGGAACCCATTAATGATAAGAATATAAAAAGAAAATAAACAATAAAAGCAACATCAAGCTTTGAAATTTTGACTGTTTCACCCTCTTTAAAAAGCAGCCGAATAAAGTTCAAAGCAAAGAAAATAAGTGCCAATGCGCCAATGACGCCGCTTCCCATAAAGCAGGTCGAAATTACCGTTAAAATAAAAACAAGCCAAATTAAAAAATCGATATGGCAAAAAAGCAGGCTGTCTTTCACAAAAACCGCCGCTTTTGAGCTTTGAACCCTGCCCAAAAGGGAATTAAAACTTTCAAGAAAAAAGCTTTTAGTGAACATCCTGATTTTTATTTACCTGTTTTTCAATTTCTTCGTTTATGGTGCCGCCGTCCGCCTTTTTTGAAAGCGAAATGTTTGACACGATTCCGTTTAACCTGTAATCAACCCCCTCTAATGTTACGGGGAGGCCGATTTTAATCTTGTTTCCGCCGACAACCGCTCCGTCTTTTGTGATTTTGGCATCATCTTCAACGGTTACAAGGAAATCATAGCTGAAGGGCGATGTTAAATCGTCTACAACCTGATAATTACTGCCTGTTGTGGGTAAAATTACTTTTTTTCTGTCATAGTTTACATTTACAATCTTTAATTTTGTATACGGAACGTTTCTTATTGTAATAAATGTTTCATCACCTGTTTCAAAGGGGGAATTGTTGCTTGTTACAACGACATTTCTGAAATATACTTCGATATCAACTTTTGTACTTGCCTCAATCTGGGCAGATGAAGTTGCTCTTTTTCCAAAGAAAGTAAGCGCACCGACAAGCATTGCAGCCAAAATAACGGCAATAATTATAACATCCAACGGTCTTAATTTTTTAAACAACTTTAAAAACTTTTCCAATTTTAAATCTCCTTAATATTGTTAAGTTCTGTTTTTAATTCTTCCAAATTTGTAGTATGACAGCCAAACTGCCTGATAACGATGCTTGCGGCTAAATTTCCCACAACCATTGCTTCTTTTGCGCTCATTCCCGCGCAAAGTGCAAGCGTAAATGCTGCAACGACAGTATCTCCTGCTCCCGTCACATCAAAAACCTCTTTTTTATTAAATGCGGGAATTGTTGTCATTAAAGGTTCGCAGGCATGTTCAAAGGATTTGTCACATTGGTTTTCAAAAAGCACCATTCCTTTTTCACCACGTGTTACAAGCGTATATTTTAAATCAAGTCTTTTTGAAAGTTCTTCGCCTGCTTTTTTTAAAGTTTCTTCATCTTTTATAAAATATCCGAGAAATTTTTCCGTATCGGGCTGGTTTGGTGTAATTGCAGTTACGCCTCTGTATCTTTCCATATCTTTTTGAATATCTGCAACGATTATTTTTCCATGGGCTTTAGCGGTTTCAATTGCTGTTTTTATAACATTTTCCGTTAAACACCCCAGATGGTAATCGGAAAGTATCACCCCGTCATAAAGCGGTATTGCGCGTTTGATATTTTCAATAACTTTTGCCTCAATTTCGGCACTGAGAGACTCTTTTGTCTGCCTGTCAATTCTTACAATCTGCTGGGTTATGCTTTGTGAGCATGACCCAGAAATTCGTGTTTTGGTCGTTGTTTTGCGGCTTTTGTCTGTCACCATAAAATCTGTATTTATGTTATGCTCGTTTAAAGTTTTGATTAATACGCCGCCATAGTAATCGTCTCCTAAAACGCCAATTGCTCCTGCTTTTCCTCTGTTTAAAGATGAAATATTGTTTGCAGCGTTGGATGCCGTTCCCAATATTATTTTAGTTTCAGAGTGTTGCAATATTAAAACAGGAGCTTCGCGTGAAATTCTCTCCGTTTGCCCGAATACCATTTCATCAATCGCAAAATCACCGATGACAAGGATTCTGGGCTCGGTTAATTTGTTCAAATTTGTTAAAATTTCACTCTTTTTCATAAAAAAATTCTATCACAAAAAATAATTGTGGTATTATTAAATTCTGAAAGATATATCTTGATTTATCGCATATTTCTTAAAGCCAAAGCCATCATCAAAGCTATCAGATTGGAGAAAATTTTGAAAATTAACAACATAAATGCAAATACTGCCTTTGGCAGGGTTATTAAGTTTAATGCGCCGAAAGAGCGTGTTGAATTTTCTGAAGATGACAGAAGATTTGGTTCTCTGCGCGATTTGCAAAAGGTTTTAAACAGCGAAAAAACTGATATTTATACAAAAAATGAAGCAGACAGAATCAAGGGGTTTTTCAAAAATATTCTGGGCGATTATAACGGTCAAAACGGTATAATAATTGCAAAAGCCCATGGCGATACGGTTATTATTTCGGGTGAAGATGCAAAGACTGTAAAAGCCCTTGAAAAAAAATATGATACTCCCTATAATTCATCCACCTCAAACAATCGTGTCGGAAGGAATTCGTGCAAAAACAAGAAAAAAGAAGCAAGGGCCGAAGATATCAAAAAAGCATGTATTGAAATTGCAAGTGAAATTACAAAAAGAAATGAAAACGGCGAAAATTGCAAACCTGAAACGGAAATAAATCTTTCTTATAAAACCGTTAAAAGAAACGGTATAAAACGCATTGATACTTCAAAATTCGGCTGGTTTGAATATTCTTCATTTTACTATGTCGGCACACCCAAAAAATATTATGACCATAAAATGGGCCGTCACAATGTTTTGCGCTCTGTGACATATGAACAGGATAAACTGGAGCTTTAAAGCCCCGTAGTTTTAAAGCGTTTTTATCATTTGCATATAGGGAAGCTCTTCATATCCGCTTTTTTTGTAAACTTCGATTGCGCGCGCGTTTGAAGGTTCAACTTCAAGCCGAAGCCTTGCTGCTTGGTCTTTGTAGCGGTTTTCTACGAAGTTAAAAAATTCTTTTCCTATTCCGTATCCTCGAAATTCGGGCTTTAAATATATGTCTTCAATCCATATGCAAATTCCGCCTGCTTCCGTTGAAAAGCTTTTTGCAACCATTGCATAGCCTGCAGTTTTTCCGTCTGCTTCAAAAACGAATCCTTCGATGTACGGAGAACCTTCAATACAGGCTCTAATATCGGCAAGAAACGTTTCATCGCTTGCTTTGTGTATTACCGCAGGAGAATTATAAAAGTCTTTCATCATATTGAAAACGCAGAGTTTGTCTGTATTTTCAATGTTTCTTATTTTGGTTTTAACAATTGTATTCATCCTGCCCCCTTGTTTTTAGGTCTTAATATCTATTATAGCTTGTTTTTTAGTTTATATCCACGATGGAAATGCCGTCTCCGCCTTCATTTTGCTCCCCGGCTCTGTATTTTGCAACATAGGGGGAATCTCCCAAATAACTTCTTACAGCGCTTTTTAGAGCCCCCGTGCCGTGGCCGTGGATGACCGTAATTTCTCTAATGTTTCTTAATGATGCCATATCAAGCCTTTTTTCAAGTATATCAAGGGCTTCATCAACTCGCATACCCCTTAAATCCACTCTGGGAGAGAAGTTTGCACTTGCGTGGAAATCATCAAAGCTCACTTGAAGTTTTTTAAGCGTTTTATTTGGTTTTTTATCGGTCAGGGCAAGCTTTTGTGCCTTTACTTTTGTCTTTATCAGTCCGATTTGCACCTCGCAAAAACCCTTACCGTCGGGGAAAGACACAAGGGTTGCGACCTGGTTTAAATCCTTTATCAGGACGCTTTGACCCGTTTTTATCGTGTTCCAGTTTACAGGTTGATATTTTTGTGAAATTTCATCTTCATCATCCGAAAATTCTGCTCTTACCTTATTTTCAAGATTTGCAAGCCTTGAATAAGCCCGTCTTGCAATCTTTTCGCTTTTTTCTCTTCTAAGCTCTTCAAGCACGGCTTTAATTTCAGCTCTTGCAGCTTCCAATTGCCCCTGATGTTTCTTTTTAAACGTATCAATTGTCTTTTTCTTTTGAGTTTTTATCTCGTTTAATTTTTCTTCAAGGGTTTCCTCGGTTTCTTTGGCTGAAAGCCTTGATAATTCGGCTTCTTTGGATTTTTGTACCATTTCCTGATGGGTTTTATGAATTTCGTTGAAAACTTTTGAAGCGGGGTTTTGGTTTTGCGCTAAAAATTCTTTAGCATTTCGGACAATTTCAGAAGGCATATTGAGGTTTTCCGAGATGTAGAGTGCATTTGAGACTCCTGCAACCCCTAAAAGCAGCTTATAGGTTGGTTTTAGGGTAGTTGTATCAAACTCAACGCTTGCGTTAAAGAAGCTCGGGTCTTGATATTGCAGGATTTTTAATTCCCCGAGGTGAGTCGTAGTGATGGTTAGCACTCGTTTAGAGGCCAGATATTCAAGTATAGAGCGGGCTAAAGCCGCACCTTCTTCGGGGTCCGTTCCTGCGCCCAATTCATCAAACAGGACTAAATCCTTATCTGTTGCGGAATTTAGGATTTTAACGACGTTATTTATGTGCGCGGAGAAGGTTGAGAGCGATTGTGTTATGCTCTGTTCCTCTGATATATCGGCAAACACCCGTCTGAAGGGGTAAATTTTACAAAAAAGGGCAGGAATGTGCATACCTGCACATGTCATAACGGCTAAAAGCCCTATGGTCTTTAAGGTTACGGTTTTTCCGCCCGTGTTAGAGCCCGTTATTATTAGCGATGTGACGTTTTCATTTAAGTGAAAGTCGTTCTCTACAACGTTTTCACACGTTGCAACAAGCAGAGGATGTCTCATAGCTTGAATTTCAACCTGTTTGGTGTCACTTAATTCAGCACTTACCCCGGAAATCTGAATTGAATATTTGCACCGTGCGCAAATGCAGTCTAAGGCGGTTAAAACCTCGACTGTGAGCAGGATTTCAGGTTTTATGGTGTGAAATTTTTGGCTGAGTGCAAAAAGTATCCTCTCAATTTCTGCCCGAATTTCGCTTTCAATCTGTCTAATCCTGTTGTGGAGCGGGATTAAGACCTCTGGCTCTATAAAAAACGTTTGATTGCTGGCTGAAACGTCATGAACAATGCCTGTAACCTTGCTTTTATCCGACGCTTTGACCTGAAACACGGTCCTGTCGTCTCTTTTGGTGTATACGGTGTCTTGCAGATGAGAAACAAAGTCAGAATTGCTTAAAAGCCCTGAAATCAGTATTTTTAGGTTATCCTGTGTGTCGTTAAGCGCGTTTTTAAGGCGTTTTAGCTCGCTTGAAGCTGTATCTTTTACGGTTAAATCAGAGTTGAAAATCCCGAAAACCTCATCTTCTAGGGCTTTTTCGGAAATTAATTTCCCTAAAAACTCCTCCCTTAAAAGCTTTGCGCCCTCATTTTTTTGCAGGAAAGTTTTTGTAATTCTTGAAGTTTGAAGAGTTTTTGCAAGGTCCCAAATGTCTTGTGCGCCAAGTCTTTGCGCCGTTAAGATGTTTTTTGCATCCGCTATAAAATCAACGGGAATTGCTCCTGAATTTCCAGCATCATCACACAATCTTTTTGCTTCGGTTACAAAATTCAGCTCTTTTTCAATGGTTGTTTTGTTTGAAAATGGGCGCAGCTCAAGGCATTTAGCCTTTCCAAGCGGTGTATTTGCACACTCTGAAAGGATTTCAAGGACTTTGTCAAACTCAAGTGAGCGCAGATATTTGTCCTCCTGCACTTCTTTACTGGTTTGTTCAAATGTTTGCTCTAACCGGTTTTCGGGCATTTTTCCTTCTGTCTTAAGCCCTAAAAACCGCTCTGCTATGGATTTTGGGCTATTTTAACTTTGAATACTCACTTAATATTCTATCAAGACATGCATTTTTACTCAAGTCCCACTCGCGTTTTGTCACACGAATTACTTTAAATCCGCATCGTTCAAGGATTGCCTGCTTTTTCATATTGCTATAGCGGCATCGCACCTTATCTTCAACCCCGTCGCATTCAACAACAAGATTTTTAAGCAGGATATCCATTGAAACTCCGCCGCACTCAACCCCCGCTTTTGCAGCAGGTTCGGCCTTTTTTAGCTCTAAAAACACATCTTCTTCAAACTCATTTTTAAACTTATTCTGGTTTCTAAGCTCAAATGTTTTATTTGAATATAAAATGTATTCGAAATAATCCCTTAAAAGCCCTTCTTGCAAGGTGTTCGGGTCTTTTGAAACAAAGTTTATCATCTTCTTTCTTGCACGTGTTATTGCAACGTTAAAAAGATTTGGTTTTTGAAGGAAGGTAAGGCTTTGAGCGTGTGAATTTTGCGCAATTGCCCATGACATAAGAATTATATCCCTTTCATCCCCCTGAAACGTATGTGCTGTGCCAACTTCAATCTGGTGCCTTTGGATAATATCTCCTGAAAAAGTTTTTAAAATATCTTTTTTAATAAGCTCAACCTGACCTCTGAATGGGGATATAACCCCGATAGATACGGGTTCTTTGCCCTCTGCCGTATTTTTGGTGTCTTCGGAAATTATATCCTGTAATTTTTTAATTATGGCTTCGGATTCTGCCATATTTCTTGTAATTTCCGGGTCAACAGAGCCGTCTGCCACGTATTCAAGCTCTATCGGGCATTTTTTATCAAAATAAGGACGCATAATTTTTATTCTGCCGCCGTAGAATTCGTTGCTTGAAAACTCAATAATGGGGCGGCTTGAGCGGAAATGTTCATCAAGAAGCACGGGGCTTGCCGAATAGTAATTTGCTAAATCGAACATCGAATTTGTCCTGAAACGCCACATCAGCTGGTATTTATCATCAATGCCGTATTGATTCAGGAATGACTGCTCTTTTGCCTTTTCAAGGAAGCTTAAATGCGCAAGCTGCTTGTCATCACCTACGATTACAGCCTTTTTGGCGCGGTAAAGCACGGGAAAACAGCTCGCAATATCGCACTGAGAGGCTTCGTCGATGATTACAACATCAAAAAGCCCCGGTTTTAAAGGCAGGCTGTTTGAAATTGCATAAGTTGTCGTACACCAGCAGGGAAAAGCGTTTAAAAGCGGCTTGAAATCTTCTTTTTCAAGAAGTCTATCTTGAAGTACGCGCTTTCTTGAAACGAGAGATTTTGAATGTACAATAAGTCTCTGGCGTTTTTTCTGATCGCACAAAAGCTCTTTTAAGGCCGTGCGTCTTCTATTCCTCAAAATGTCTACTGCAAGGCGTTTTTGCTTTCCTTTCAGAGCGGAAATTTTCTTTAAAAGCTGGTGAAGATTTCCCGTCCGCATAATTTCATCTTCAATTGCAGCAAGGGTTGCAGACATTTCTTCGGCGTCAAGCTCGTATGAAAGGCGTCCCATAAGGTCATTTGCCTTTAAAGGCTTTCTGTAATTTAATATTTTTTTGATTTTATTAATTTTTGAACGGCAGGAAATGTTGAAGAAAAGGCCTCCAAAAGCACGATTTTTGCCTGTTTCAATGTCTTTTTGCATTTTTTGAAGAATATTTTTCAACGTTTTAACATCAGCTAAGTCCAGATGTTCTTTTATATAGCGCATTTCACCGATTGCTGCAATCGTTTCCTCAACTTCTGTTGATGTTTGCGTGTATTTTTTCTCTAAACCGATAATCCTTTCAACGGCATTTTCAAGCCTTTTGATTTCCCCTAAAAGTGCCTTTATATCAGGCACATCGACCAATACCGCATCGGCGTAATCGGAATCCAAATCTACCTTGTTTGAAAGCAAATCTTCAAGCTTAAAGGTTAACTGTTTTTGATAATTTGCCCTTCCTGCTCGAAGTGCAAGGTATGGTGCTCCAAGCTCATTCAGTCTTTCTGCCACAACATCCACGGCTTTATCCATTCTGCTTGCAACAAGAACGGTTTTGCCGTTTGCAATGAGGTGGGATACAAGATTTACAATGGTTTGAGACTTTCCTGTGCCCGGGGGTCCGTATACTGCAAGGAAATCGTTTTCTTCAATTTTTCTTACGACATCTTCCTGTGAATCGCTTAAAGACAAAGGCGTTACGGGGAAAAAGTCTTTAATTTCAGGTTCTTTTACGGGTACCTGTTTGCCTTTTGATGTCAAATATTCTTCCTGAATAATGTTTAAGGCGGTTTCTTTTATTGTCCCGAAGGGTTTTTCGCCTATTTGTAAAAGCTCATGCAATACACCTGCCGTAACGGATGGTCTTTTTGTTAAAATAACCGCCTGCTTTCTTTGCAGACAAAGCTTTTCCACCTTTACCTTAGGTTTTTGTTTCATTGTTTCAACGGTGTCAAAGTCCATATCTTCAAGTTCTTCAAGGCTTTCAATCGTGTTTGAATAAAATTCATCAGGCTCTGTGTGGTAATCGTTTGCAAGGCTTTCATCCTCCGAAAGCATTGCAGCTGTGCTGATTTCAACATCAGGCACAACCGATTTTAACGTTGTTAAAAAGATTTCAAGCGCATCTTCATTCAACGGCAATTCGGGAACGACTTCTAAAAGCCCCGAAAGCATTGCATCAACCTCTTCTTCCTCATCTTTTTTAATGAGCTGTGCAAGAGCGCCCGTATTCAAAGAGAGGATGTCATCTTCAGCGGTTAGTTTAATGTTTTTTCCCGTGCGCTCAAGCTTGCAGGGTACATATAAAAGCGGAGTCAAAAATTCATTGTTTTTGCGGCTTTTGCCGTTTTTCCCGACCAAAAACATAAACCCGTAGATTAAATATTTCTCCTTCTGGCTCATATCGGATTGAACCATAAGTTCGGTGAGAAAGCTGTTTGAGCCATCCAGCATTAAAGGCGTGTCAAATTCTGTGAAAAGCTTCTCTTCGCCGTCCAAAAAGACCCATTTATTGTCCTTGTCGCCTTTTAAATTGCGGAATGTGGATGATTTAACCTCTTCTCTGATACAATCGTGGAGATACTGGGAGATTTTTTTGATGAAACTTCCCGTAAAGGCTTGAGTTATGACTTTTGGTACAGCTTGAAGCATTGGTTTTTCCCTTAATTTCAATATATTTTATCTGCGGAAACTTTGAAATTTTGAACATTTTACCGCAGAATAATTGTATCATTATTTTTAAACTCAGGGGTCATTTAAAGAGATTATTTACCGTTTTAAACTTTATAATAGGCCCGTTGAAATTTATTTTGAGTTATTTTAAAGCTGAAAAAATTTTTTATAATCGGGTGCTCTTGAAAAAAAGTTTGGTTTGATGTAGTATGTGTGTTAGCCTCTGCAGGGCAAAAGATTTGACAATTTAATATTTATGCGGACGTAACTCAATTGGTAGAGTCCTTGCCTTCCAAGCAAGTTGTTGCGAGTTCGAGCCTCGTCGTCCGCTAATTTTATTGATAATTGAATAAATAATGCGAGAACGAGCAACGTTGCGATGCTTTAATCGTTGGCGAAGAATGAGCCTTACGAGTGAAGTATGCGCAGGAGGCATAGTAAAATCGAGAACGATAGTTCCGATTTTCAAGCCTGCCAGAAGTGAGAGCCTCGTCGTCCGCTAATTTTATTGATGATTGAACATTTATAAAAAGCCCTGTCAGGGCTTTTGTAGTTTAAACCATTTTTTGCGGGGGTAATTCAGTGGTAGAATGCAACCTTCCCAAGGTTGACGCCGCGGGTTCGAGCCCCGTCCCCCGCTCCATTAAGTTTTTAAGGGATTTATAAATTGACAATCGGGGATGGTTGGCGAGAACCGCTAAACAGCGGGTTCGGCGGATTTTGCTTTTTTATATTCATCCCAAATTTGTTTTTTTAGAGTATTTATAAGCTTTTCATCCGAATGAATACGATTGCACAGATAATCACTTTGATGTCTTTCATCAGCAGGCACGGCGTTGCAAAATGCCGAAACAGCAGAGTAAATATAACCTGTTATGTAGCTTGGGATAAATGTTTCCGGAAAATCTTCCATAAGCTCTATATCTAAATCATTTAAATAAAGGTGAAATTCTTCCGTATCTTTATCTTTGCATATGCTTACACAGTCTACCCTCGGCGGTATTCCAAAGTTTAAAAGTCTTCCGATTTCTTTTACGACAGGCTGCAGCATGGCGATTACTTTTTCACTATTCATATTTTCTGCGTCGTATAGGTTTACAAAGGAATAGTTTTTTGTATCTGCAATTTCAAACGAATGTTCGCTGTACGGTTTCATCAAAACTGCAGGAAATTCAACTCCTGCAACCTTTACGGGCACAATGTCAAATATATCGTTTGTCTTAAAACCATGCCGTCTTAAAAAAGCTGTATTTTCAGGTTCAAATTCAAGTACATTAAGCCATTTGTTTCCTGCGGCGTTGGGCCCGTCTGTATATGAGGGAAGCGCAAGCGCATATTTTTTGCCGTCCTTTTCTATTTGAAAAACGTTTTTTGTGCCGCCGCTGCCTGAAAAGCTTGCATTGTATTTTTCTCCGTCAATTTCAAACATATCTTTTATGACAGGGTTTTTATCCGCAGGAGACAATGCGTCCATCTTTGTTTTATTCGAGCGCATAAATTCCTGCACAGTTGTAATGCTTTTTACTGTCAGCATATTTTTTGCTTTGTTGTAGGAAATTTTTTTGAAAGGATGTTGTGTATTTTCTGTTTCCTTGTTCGCCAGTGCAGGGTTTGTCTGCACTCTGCTTTGTTCCGCATTTGCAAGATGTTTTTCAAAGGTATCCGCTTTTAGAGGTGGTGTCATCCGAAGGGGCACATAAATCTTTGCTTCCTGTCGTCCTTTAAAATTTGCCTGATTTATATTTTGCAGAATATTAATATTTGTAATCATTTTTTATATTTTAGTGCCCTAATCCCAATCTTTCATTGCTCTTGCAGCTTTCAGTCTGTCGGAAAATTCAATATTTCCCTTTTCAATCTGGGTGCGCATGGTTGATACAACGTCCGCAAATTCGGGTCTTAAAAGGTCAAAATATACGTTCTTTCCCACATCTACACATACAATCCCTCTTTTGTCCGTTGGAATGAAGTTTTCGGGGTTATAGTCTCTAAGGTACACGCCGATTTTACGTCTGTGCTTGAATTCGTCTTTTAGCATATTACACTGGGCTATACCTCCTTCTTTGTCGTTTTCATCGACAAAATGCATTGTATCTTCGGGCAGGTATTCATATAGGTTTGTGCCTGTGTAATCATCGTAAAAGTAATGATATGGAGCCTTTTCCGGGCTGTAGAGCTGAATAAAATAATTTATCATACCGTTTACATAGGCGGTGTCTGCTCTAAGGTCGTCCAAATAGTTGTAAAAATCTCTTTCGCAATTATGGTTTTTTTGCTGATCTATTTTTACTATATATTTTTCATCCAAAACCACTTTATATTTGGGCGAAAGTCCTGAATTTACAAGCCTTGCGGATTTAATACCGAATTCTTCAAGTCCTTCGCTTATATCAATATTTGTCATTGTTGTTGCGGCAGGACCGTTTATTTTGTTGTGTTCTTCTATGTTGCCCACAATGCGCCCGATAAGCGCACGGTATCTTTCTTTATCGTTTTCTATGTTTCCGAGGTCTTCGGGAAGCTTACCCACGGTATATCCGTCAGGCCACATATATCCCCCTTCTTCTGCAGGAACTCTTTGAAGCCCTGTAAGTTTTTGGTATTTGTTTCTTAAAGTATTGGGGTCCCAGTTTGGAAGCCAGGCGTAGAGCTCTTCCATAGTTTGCGCTTTGTTATAATATTCGGCCGTATAGTCCGTAAAAGCTTGTACATAGCCGTCTCTACCGTCATACCATCTGCTGAAATTTCTTACGGTGCCGAATTTATCCAGCAATTTATTTACAATTTTCGGAGATTTTGACGGGTTGATTGTTCCGTCTTCATCCCTTGTTACTTCCTCTACAAAAGCAAATGCGGTTTCTTTTTCACCCGTAACATTTTTCATAAATATACGCACTTCATCAGGGGTTAAGTCTGTTTCGTCAAGTAAATCCATAACTTTCAAAGGATTATTTGAAGCGAGAGAATTTTTGTATTTGTCATAAAGTTCATCTGCCCTTCCGTTCTCGTGTATTTGAACGTCCCCTCTGAATGAAACTCCCGCTGTATCATATAAACTACAGGACAGGGGGGGGGTAGGGGTAAAATTCAAATTGCTTTGTGCAAACTGCACATTTTTTGCCGCCGTATATCGACTGTTCAGGCGTGCATTTTGAGCGCCGTTTATCGCGCCGTTTAAAAAATTTATATTATTTATCATCATAGTACCCTGTTTAAACCCCCTGAAAAATAAAATTTGCTATTTATTTTGGGTTTATGTCTCAAGGCGTGTTTTCAGGACTATTTTTTATTCAAACTCTTTGTCAAATTATAGATTATTTCAAGCTTTTCGGGGTTATCGCCTATTTCTTTTATATTTTTATTTATCATATCTAAAAGTTCATCTGTTTCTTTAAGGTGGTTTGTTGCAAAAAGTTCTTCCAATGTAATATTAAATGCGCCGAGGATTTTATCCAAAGTTTCTGCAGTTGCAAAGTTTTTACCAAGTTCAATACTGCTTAGAGCGCGCTGGGAAATATTCACCATTTCGGAGAGCTCTTCCTGTGTGTAGCCGTTTGCTGTGCGTAACCTTTTAATTTGTTTTCCAAGTTCTTTTTTAATACTCATTTTACAATTTTAATTTCTTTTTAACTTTTAATTTAGTATTTATAAGTATTTTATATTAAGTTATATGAAGCTGAAATGTATTATAAATAGTGAATATTGGTAATTCAGTATTTTAAATTGTAAAATTTTAACAATTTCTTTAAATACGGTGTTTTTATACTTTTAAAATTACCTTGAATAAATCTCTTCTTTTGTAACGGCAAGGTTGCGCTCTACATAGTTTTGAAGATATTCTATGGCGTCTTTGGGTGAATTTGCAACATAATAAAGTTCTCTTGCCTTCTTGTTTGCAAATTTCTTTTCTATAATCTCGTCCAAAAATTCTAAAAGTTTGTCATAGAAACCGTTTGTATTTAAAAAAACGATTGCTTTTTTGTTATAGCCCAATTGTTTTTGAACAATCATTTCGCTTATTTCTTCAAGTGTTCCAAAGCCTCCGGGAAGTGCGATGACAGCGTCAGACATCTCATCCATTTTGGCTTTTCTTTCGCGCATTCCTTTTGTTGTGTAAAATTCATCGCAATCTTTGGAGTTTTCAGCCATTTCTTTGAGCTTTTCAGGCATGATGCCTATAATTTTTCCGCCAAAAGCTTTAACGTTCTTTGCGCAAGCCCACATAAGACCGAGAGCGCTTCCGCCATAGACCATATTATAGCCTGCACTTGCCATCATCTGACCTATAGCTTCCGCTTCTTTATAATAGCTCTCATCCAAAAAATTGCAGGAGGATGCAAATATACATACGTTTTGGTATTTATTTTTTATCATACTTCATTTTCCAAAAAAGTTTTAAGGTTTTCCAAAAAGTCCATAATCCCTTTTTTGTTTAAAGAACCGTCTTTATTTTGTACATCAGTGAAACAAGTCATTTTTTCCTGTTCAGCAAGAGGGAGATCTTCTAAAGCGGTATTAACAAAAAAGTCATCGCTGCTATAGGTTAATCCCATCGCATTTTGGTCTGTAAGCTTGTTGGAACAATGATTTGTATCTGCGACAAATTTTGCATCCATTATAAGGATATCATTTTCAGGTAAACCGCTTACAATTGCCTTAACTTCAGGTGAGCTCATAAATGTATCAAATTCGATTGCAGCAGCTTTTTGTGTTTGAATTGTTTTAATTGCTTCGTTGTATGAATCAAGCATTTCCTGTTTTGTCGAACCTTTTTGCGCACCTGTGTCGGATTTTGGGTCTCTTACAAGCTTTGCACCGAATGTGTTGAATGATACAGGGTTAATATTCATTTTCTCTCCTTTTTTGACGTGAGTCGAATGATTGTTTTAATTTAAAACATCAAAAAATAAAAATTTATTATTAAAATAATAAGTGCAACAGATTTTATTCTTTTATAATACCAGTGCTTTTATTATTTTATAGATATCTTCTATTCTGTCGGGGTTATTTTTTAGCAATGTGTTTATTTCATCCAAAAGATTTGCAACTTCTTTTTTATGTTCAAACTCAAATATTTCGGAAAATGATGTATCAAGAGTTTTAATAATATTTTCAAGAGTTTGAAGCGAAGGAAAGTTCCTTCCGTTTTCGATATTGCTTATAGATGCAGGTTCGACGTTTATAAGTTCTGCCAATTGTTCCTGTTTTAAATTTTTTCTCTTTCTGATTTCTCTTAAACGTTTTCCAAGCAAGATTTTTGTATCCATAAATTAAATAATAAGCAATCAGGGTGTTAAATAACATAAAATGATACTTTACTTTTTATAAAAAATTAAGTATTATTTAACTAAACAAAAGTTCAGCTTTAATTACCGACAAAAATATTATTAAAACTTTAATAATTATTTAAAAAGTAAAATTGGAGAATTTTAAAAAGTATGAGAAATTTTCTTTTTGAAAAAAAGAAAGACGAAAGGTATGAAAATATTAATATTCTTGGTCTTAATTTAAAATTTAAAAGGAAAATATTCAAAAAAACAGAAAATATTAATTATTTTATCAATAAAACAGTGTTTTCTTCTTGGAAAAATGCAGGCTGCAGCGATGAATTAATGACCCTTTTAAAATTTTTGGAAACCACAAATCTTTCTTTGAACAAAGAACTGCTGTTGGTTTATACGGCTTGTCTTTTGGAAAAAGACAATAATGACGAAGCAAAAAGAGTGCTGTCTAAATATTTGATGTTGAATGGAGATATTGATCAGATTTCGCGATTTCTCCCTGTTTCCAAACTTGCCTGTGACAACGGGATACATTCAAATTTAGTAGATTACGGCGCAAGTATTTTTGAAAAGTTTGAAAATGCACATAAAGAAAAAATATTTATAAATTTTATAAAGAACAAAAAAGTTGCGATAGTGGGAAACGGCCCGCAGGAAATTGGCAAAAAAAGCGGATGTGAAATTGATTCTCATGATGTTGTTATCCGCTTTAATAAATTTAAAATTGCAGGACATGAAATTGATTACGGAAGAAAGACCGATATTTGGTGCAGAAATTTTCAATCCGTAAATGAAAATTGGATATGTCCCGTAACAACAAAACTTGTAATATACAAAGGCGATTACTGGCATCAGCCATTTCAGACAAAAGATTATTTTGAAAAGAATATCATTAAAGACAATGTTTTGATTGATTGTATAGGTTTTAAACAAAATGCGCTTGTGAAAAAATATTTCCCAAACCAAAATGATCCGACTTTAGGTTTTAGTATTGCACTTTGGATTTTAGATTATTTTAAAACTTTTAGAAACATTGATTTTTACGGATTTTCTTTCCTTGAAGATACATATAAAGGCTGTCTTCATTACTTTGATGATCAGAAGAATATACAAAACCAAATTCAGGCGCTTCATCATCACAAGGAAGAAAGCATGATTTTAAAACAGCTGACAGAAAAATATAAATAGCGTATGAAGTTTATTCTACAGCTTGAAAATTTTGTGTTTTTGTAATATAAATGACCTGTTAGTTTTATATAGAAGGAGAGACCAAATATGGCAAAGAAAGTTGCGATTAACGGTTTTGGAAGAATCGGCAGAAACACATTACGTGCTGCCATCAGAGAAGGCATTTTCGATAAAATTGATTATGTTGCAATCAATGATCCCGGTTTAACACCTGCAAACGCTGCTCATGTTTTCAAATATGACTCAGTTATGGGCAAATTCTGCGGTACAGTTGAAGTTGTTGAAGACGGTCTTGTAATCAACGGCAAGAAAATTAAATTCTTCGCTGAAAAAGACCCTGCAAATCTTCCCTGGGGTGAACTTGGTGTTGAAGTAGTTGTTGAATCAACAGGTTTCTACACAGATGCTGAAAAAGCAAAAGCTCACATCGCTGCAGGCGCTAAAAAAGTTATCATTTCGGCTCCCGCTAAAAACGAAGACAAAACAATCGTTCTTGGCGTAAACGAAAATGAATACGATCCTGCAAAACACAACGTAATTTCAATGGCATCTTGCACAACAAACTGCTTGGCTCCCGTTGCAAAGGTTATTGCTGAAAAATTCGGCGTTGTGAAAGGTTTAATGACAACTGTTCACTCATACACAGGCGACCAGAGAATCTTAGATGCAGGTCATAAAGATCCTCGTCGTGCAAGAGCAGGTGCTTTAAACATCGTTCCTACAACTACGGGTGCTGCTAAGGCTGTTGCTTTAGTTCTTCCCGAATTAAAAGGAAAATTAAACGGCTTTGCTATGAGAGTTCCTACTCCTGACGTTTCAGTTGTAGACGTTGTATTCGAAACAGAAAAACCTGTTACGGTTGAAGCTGTAAATGCTGCTCTTAAAGCTGCAGCTGACGGCAAAGTACTTTGCTACTCTGAAGAACCGCTTGTATCTTCTGACTTCATCGGTTCATCTCAGTCATCAACAGTTGACGCTGCATTAACAATGACAATGGGCGACAACATGGTGAAAGTAGTTTCTTGGTACGATAACGAAATGGGTTATTCAACAAGACTTGCTGAAACTACATTAATGGTAGCTTCTAAGCTATAGTTTAAATTTGGGGACTTCTTTTTAAAGGGGTCCCCTTTTTCAAATAAAAATGTTATACTAAAAATATGGAATTATTGCTGAATTATTTATTTGTTGTTAAATTTTTGCTGAATTAGAATTAAAGATGTATTTGTCTTGAAAAATGTCTTAAAATTTGAAAAAATATACTTATCTTGTCGGGCAACTACAAAGATTACACTAATGGGTAATATCAGAAACAAAACTTAACCTGTAGTATTGATTTAACAATAAATAAGTTCATTGAAAGGTATTTAATATGACGACAAAAACGAATAGTCAAACAAAAGTAAACCCGATAAAGGTAATCATCGTGGAAGATTACAAGCTGACACGCGTAGGGCTCAGATATGCTCTAAATGAATTTGAACATATCAATGTTATAGGTGAAGCCGAATCGGGTGAAGCCGGTCTTGAATTTATTAAAAAAGAAAAACCGGATGTAATCTTGATGGATTTGGGGCTGCCCGGCATGAACGGGCTTGAAGCCACAATGAAAGCGAAAGAAATTCATCCTGATGTGAAGGTTATTATTTTAACATCCCATGAAAGGGAAGAAGAAGTGCTCGCAGCACTTGGCTCAGGTGCCATTGCATATTGCCTTAAAGATATTGACCCGACAGCGCTTTCTGAAGTAATTCGCTCCGTTGCACAGGGCGCATGCTGGATTGACCCGAACGTTGCGAAGCTTGCGCTGAAACTTTTCCCGAAGCCTGAAAATGTGAAGCTTTTGAATGAGCATGAACCGATTGATCCCAAGGGGCATTTAACGGACAGAGAAACGGAAGTTTTAAAGCTTCTTGTAAAAGGAAAAAGCAACACAGAAATTGCAAAAGAGCTTATAGTTTCCGTGCATACGGCAAAAGCTCATGTTTGCAGCATTTTGCAAAAACTCTGCGTAGATGACCGTGTTCAGGCTGCCGTTAAGGCGATTAAAGAAGGTATCGTGCAGGGATAGAATAAAAGATAGAGGAAATGCTTTAAAATTAGAATGCCTCAGGATTTATTGCCTGAGGCATTTTTACATTTATCTTATGTTTTTATTTCAAATCCAAGGACACAGCGCACAGAGTCTGCGTTAGTATTTGTGTTAGGGCCGATATCAAAGGACCCTTGGTTTAATTGTCCTCTGGAATATTTGGCCCCGTCAGGCGTACTCGACCATACGACGCTCGGGTTGCAGTTGTTATTGTAGGAGCCCGGGCAGCCGTCCGCAGCTCTGGTGGGGTGTAAATTTATGCCACCGTAATATCGAACAGCACTCTAACCAATGAACACTTAAATCCTGAAATGGAGAGGGTTTTGGTTGAAGGGACCGTAAAAGAGGCTCGTGTAGGGACT
>CAJTPW010000005.1 GCA_910578465.1 uncultured Vampirovibrio sp.
ATCAACGGCGTTGTAGCGGCGCAGCCGTCATTGCGAGGGAAAGCAATGAGCAGCTGTCATGCTGAACTTGTTTCAGCATCTGCTGTAGTCCCTGCTTTAGATCCTGAAATAAATTCAGGATGACAAAGTCGGTCTCCGTTCAATCTTCATAGATTGCTTCGTCACTGTCGTTTCCCTCGCAATGACGGTGATCAACCCAAACTTTCAGACAAAAACAAATTTACGATAAACAACTTTTCGGGACGTATTTGTAACCTTTACGTCCCTTTTCTTATGCGGATTTTGTTTGTGGTGCAATAAATTGCACCCTACCCGTGCTCAATTTCTTAGCAAAGTTGCCACATATAAAATAATACTGTAATATTGTTAGCAGGAAATCGCCCTTAGAGTGTTAAGGCCCAAGGGTTTTAACAGAAACGGGATTCAAATCGTCAAATGTTGCCACCGTACGGGGTTTTACCAAAGGTGGCTCAGGCTGAATTAAACTTAGCTATTGCACTTTAAAGTTTACATTAAAGTGCGAGATTAAAAACATTAAGGAAGCAGCTCGTGCCCTATTGTTTACGACTTACGCGCGGGTGTGCTAAGCCGGTGCAGCAGCTCTGTGACAACAATTCAGGTTACGGCGCCTTGCAGTGCCAGAACCGTAGTAGCGGCTGCCCGGGCTCCGCGAATAACAACTGCAACCCGAACAACGTATGGTCAGGCACGGTTCAGAGCGGCACTAATTATTACGACCGTTACTTGAATAGCGGCACTTTCAATAACAATTACAACACATATACCAACGCCTTTAGTGTGCGCTGTGTCCTGGATTTGAACAAATGATTTCCTCTATATCCTTAAAAACTCCTGCACAAAAACAGGTGCATAAAAAGAAAGCCGGTAATAAGCCGGATTCTGTTTCAAGATAATCATCTGTCTAATGCGTTCCTTTATGCGGCCCCAAAAAAGGGAGGAAAAGGCACCATAGCCGCAAAGCCGAACTTGCATCCTGTTGGGGTTTACCTTGCCCTCTGCCCTTACGGGAAGAGGCGGTGGGCTCTTACTCCGCCGTTGCACAATCACCTGTTGTTCAATATTCTTCCGCCTGTGGGTGTTTCGCCTCTTGCTCGTTTCGCTGACGCAGCCACTTGCAAGGCTCACATCCTACGGCGGCTTCCTAAGGACTACGGCTTAATTGCTCACGCAATTAAGGCCTTCGCACAGGTATTCTTCTTTTCTGTGGCACTGTCCTCACGCTCACACGCACCAAGCTTTCCTTGGCAACACGCCTTTTTGGATGTCCGGACTTTCCTCACAAAGATTCTGAACCCTTGCGCGATTATCCTCCGACTTTCTTTCTTAATAATTATACAAGAAAATTAAAATTTGCTAAAATATTAAATTATGATAGATACACATTCTCACATCGATATGCTTCAAAACCCTGAAGCCGAAATAAATGCAGCACTTGAAGCGGGAGTCGAAAAGATAATAATCCCCGGTGTTGAGCCTGATACATTCGATAAAATTACGGAATTTATTGATAAATATGATAACGTTTACGGCTGTATCGGTGTTCATCCTTCTGAGGCACAAAAATTCACCGATGACACCGCAAAAAAGATTGCTCTCCTTGCGCACCATCCGAAAATGGTCGGTATTGGGGAAATAGGGCTTGATTACTACTGGGATAAGACATTTGTTGATGTTCAAAAGAAAGTTTTTAAAACACAGATTGAAATTGCAATGTCAATGAATCTGCCTGTTGTAGTTCACGACAGAGAGGCACATTTAGACACTTTTAACATTTTAAAAGAGGCAAATTATAATAAAGTTTTAATGCACTGTTTTTCAGGAAGTGTCGAATTTGCAAAAGAATGTGTTGAATTGGGCTGGTGTCTTGGAATTGGCGGTGTTGTGACGTTTAAAAACGCAAGAAAAATGAAGGTTGTCGTAAAAGAAATTCCGATTGAAAACCTTGTGCTTGAAACAGACGCGCCGTATTTAACACCGCACCCGTTCAGAGGCGAAGAAAACGCACCGAAATATTTAACATTAATTGCAAAAGAAATTGCAAATTTAAAGGATTTAACCTTGGATTTTGTTCAAAAACAGACAACAAAAAATGCCGAAACAATTTTTAATTTTAACAAAGGAGAATAAATAATAATATGGCAAGTCAATTTGCACAAGGAAATATTCAGATTAAAACTTCGCTTTTAATATTTTTAAAAGGCTCCGTTGCACCGATTGTTCTTTATTTTGAAGACCCGAAAAAAGTTTATGATGACCTTCAAAAGGTTTTAAAGGCAGCTTCTGCACCAAAAATGGTAGAGCTTGACGCTTCAGGCCCCATAAAAAAAGTCAGTCTTGTTTCAACCGAAATTTCAGGACTTGCACTGCAGGAAGAACAGTATATGGTAAAACAATAAGTGCCTGCAGAGCTTTCAAACAAGAGATTTAGGAACTTTTAAAAAATGAAAAAAAGGCTTGATTTAATTCTTTTTGAACATGGATATTTTGACTCTAAAAATTCGGCACAGGTAAATATTCTGGCAGGAAACGTCAAAATAAACGATGTTGTTGTGTCAAAGGCGGGCGAGCTATATGATGAAAACAAGCTTTTTAACCCTGATAGCCCTATGAAGCTTGAAATCAAAACTATTCCTTATGTTTCAAGGGGCGGTTTAAAGCTGAAAGGGGCAATTGACGAGTTTAATATTGATTTAAAAGGAAAAATTTGTATTGATATAGGCGCCTCCACGGGCGGTTTTACCGATTGCATGCTCCAAGAAGGTGCAAAAAAAGTATATGCCGTTGATGTGGGATACGGACAAATTGCCTGGAAATTACGCTCTGATGAACGTGTAAAGGTAATAGAAAAGGTAAATGTTAAAAACTGCACATTTGGAGAAATTTTTGATTGCGACAATCTTGAAGAAGATGAAATGCCTGAATTTTTATCAATGGATTTATCATTTATTTCAATTAAAAAGGTACTTTTGAACGTTTTAAACTTCACCGCGAAAAAAGCTGAAATGGTGCTTTTAATTAAGCCGCAGTTTGAAGCGGAAAAAAATGAAATTGCAAAGGGCGGTGTGGTGAAGGATGAAGCGGTTCATAAGAAAATAATTGAAGATATAAAGGAATTTACCCGTTCAATTTCCCTTGAAACACTCGGGGTTATAAAATCTCCGATTCAAGGGGCAAAACAGGGAAATACCGAATATTTAATATACTTAAGAAGAATTTAAGAAAGAGAGTTATTGTGGCAGGGCTCATTGAAACATTAAGCTTAATAAGTAAAACCATGGATGATTTGATAGATTTTACCGTGAATGACGAAGCTTTATCCAAAGACTTTGAAGCATTTTTAATAAAAAACGAGATAAAAATCGAAAAGCAAAATGAGCTCAATGATTGTCTTATAAACTATGTTCTGGATGAAAAAATGCAAGATAGAACAAGGGTATTGGACTATTTTTTAATAAAAAACCCATCCTGTAATAAAGATATTATAAGTGCGTTTAAAAAAAGTTTTAAATCTGTTTTTCGAATAGATAAAATTTTGAAAAATGCATATAATTGCACCTGCCTTGCAAATGAAAAGGATTTTGAACTCATTCCGCTTGTAAAAATGACAAATTTAAGAGGAATAGGGCTCTATGATTATATAAAGGCAAGAATAATCGAGCTTGATGGAGCATACTATATTTTAGAAATTTTTGACTGTTTTGGGCAATTCAGAGAACACCATGCAAACATTGAGACAGTAAAATGCCTTATTAAATACCCTGAATCTCAAACTTTTTATAACAATGTAAAATTGATTGAACTTCAAAATTCAACAAAACTTTTTAATCAAAAATTTATGGAAACCTTTGGCAAAGATGAAATTATTATTTCAAACACTCAGGCTGATGAATTTATTAAGGAATTTAATCTTCTTGTTGAAGGAAAAATTGACAAAATACCAAAAGAAAAATATGCAGATTACAAGGGGGATTTTAGATATTTCGAACTCAATAAAAACAGTGAAGAAGATTTTATAAAAAATGCTACAGGCGGGTTTGGCACATCCGAAAAACCCTATGATATCGGATTTTTTGCGGATACAAATTCAGGACTTTATATTATTCCTTTTCTTGGCACATTTAATGAAATTTTAAGACAGAATTCCCTTGAAAACATTGAAAATGCTAAAAAATGTGTTGAATATATTATGTTATCGGACAAAGTTTCACCAAATTTATTAATTAAAAAAGACAAAGAACACAAAAATTTTATTCCGTTAATAAATAATGTTTTTAATCAAAATTTTAAGGATATCAGAGAGATTATAGGCTGTTTTAAAGAAGATTGGCTGATTTTTGATAAATTCTCCCCGACAATGGTTTTATATAATTCAAAAACTTTTGAAAAAATGATAGGATATAAAGAAGAAAAAGAAAGTAAAGAAGCTGCGCCTTCCGCAGGAAGAAACGAACCCTGCCCTTGCGGCAGCGGAAAAAAATATAAAAACTGCTGTCTTTTAAAATAAAGAAATTTTACAACAGGTTTAAAATACTGTAAAATATAGAAATTACACATAAAAAAGGAGTTTAAAATGAGCGAAGAAAACAAAAAATGCATCAAAAAGAAAGTATTTGCCGTTGTTGCGATTGCAGCACTTGTGCTTTCAATTGTTTCATTGATACTGGATGGCATTATAATAACAAAATTGAACGCAAAAGGCCTTATGACAGACCCTGTAGTGATTTCAAAACAATACGACAAGGGCCAGTCTATGGATAAAGCCTTAAAAACCGAAAAACCTGTTATAGTTTGGTTTTATACAGACTGGTGCGGTTTTTGCCAAAGGTTTGCACCAACATTCGGCAAATTAACCAAAGACAAACAAATCAAAAAAAGCTTTGCCGTTGCATATGTAAATGCCGAAAAACCCGAAAACCAGGGTTTAATGCAGGAATATCAGGTTCAAGGTTTCCCGACCGTTTATCTTATAAATCCTGCAAGCAAAGAAAACGTACAAATTGACAACCAAAAGCTTTTTGAAGAAGATGCCGTAAAAAAACTTACAAAAGAATTTATGGAATTCGCGGAAAAAGCTGCACCTGCAGAAAAATAAAAGTTTAAGAACATTTAATCAAAACCTCCCTAAAATCAGGGAGGTTTTTTATTGCAAAGGCTTATACGGACATTTGTATTTTATCTGTTTTGTTAACGCTGCCACGTCCCATCTCAACTTGCCGAAATTCTATTTATTTCGTGCAAGTTGGATCCTCTTGGAGGGCAAAATCCGCTGTCTTAGATTATTGTGGGCTCACAAGTTTCAACAACCCGTTCGCAAAGGACGTTCGCTAGCGCTGCCACGTTCCGCAAAATCCGCAAAAAAATGGGCCCGATTGTTAAAAAGGACCCAAACTGTCTGGAATTAAGAATAGCTGGAAGTATGAAAAAGATTTAATTATATATAACAATACATAAATATGTTTCACAATTAGCCAATCGGGTAAATAGGGTTTTCAAGTTCAGCATGCAAGAAAAAATAAAGTGTACATTTGACAATTTTATATAATCTTTATAAAAATATATTCTAAATTATATGCTAAAAGCCAATTATTACAGGGGTTTTACACAAATAAACTTTTTTTGTACACAGGGGTTGACAAATAATTTTTTTAGGTGCATAATACGAGTATAGAAAATAAAGTGTTAGACAAACACTAAAAAGAAAAGAAAACCAAAGGATAGAAAAAGAAAATGTTAAGAATAAATTCTATATCAAATGTAAATAATACACTAAAAAACAATATAAGCTTTAGAGCCGGTGTTCAAACAAACTACGGTATTAAATCTACAAATGACAATGTTGTTGAAAAAGGAATTTTCACAGGATTTGTAGGAATTCTAAAAGACTCACCGTTGTTTAACTTAGGCCAGGTTTCATCAAGAGCCGATAAAATTGAAAAAGGCTTAAACGAAACAAAATTAAATGTAGTTGCTTAATAAATTTAAGCAAAGCATTATCAACACCTAACAACACAATCCCGAAGCGTTACACAACACACAAAAACCGGTCCCGTTCAACACGGGACCTTTTAATTTTAATAAGGTTTTTAAACAAATGAAAAAATCATTCAAAAAGTTTACTAAATTTTATAATTTTAATAGTTGAAATAATTTATTTTTTATTTATAATAGTCTTAACGATAAATTAGGAAAGGGTTGCAAGATGCCTGAAAATGAATTACCAAAAAATATGGGAAAAAAAATAGCAGATGCACTCAAAAAACAAAATGAAGGTATCGAAACTGAAGTAAATATGGAAGTTTCTGAAGAATATAATGCTGTTGATAATATTAATGCTGATTTCAATGAACCGGCAGCAGATTTCAACAACGAATCTTCTTTTGAAATGAATTTTGAAGATAATAATTTATCAGATTATTCAGCACCGACATTTAATGTTGACTCTGAAGATATCGATGAAAATCCTGAATTAAAACTTACAATCGATTCTGAAGATGACACTGAAGAATTCGAAATGCCGAATAACATCAACGTTTTAAAACGTTTGATTTCTCAACTGCCGTCAGGTGTACCCAGACAAACAGGCGCGCAGATTATCCGTCAAACAATTGAAGCTCTCGGTATTCCGATGAAAAGCGTGTTACAGGACGCTCAAAGAGTTAGAGATTGCTTGAACAGCTCAATCAAAGATTGCGGTTATACTATTCAAGAATACAAAAGCAATATTAAAAATCTTGAAAAACAAAGCGCAAGTTATCAAAAACAACTTTCAAAATTAAATGATATAATAGGATTGTTCGTTTACAACGAAAAAAAATAAGTTCAAATACTATGCCCCCATCGTCTAGAGGCCTAGGACAACACCCTTTCACGGTGTAGACAGGGATTCGAATTCCCTTGGGGGTATTTTATTTTCCAAATATTTGTATTTGGATTTTGTACTTGGTTATTACACTTGGTCATTAAAATATTTTAATTTTAGAACTATAATAATCAGGTATATTTTTAGTTTAAAAAAGAGGAGTTTGACCCATGAAAAACATGTTGGCTATGCTTTTAGCTTTAATTTTTACAACTTCAATCGCTTCAGCTGCAACCACAAACAGTACAACAGTAAATTTAAAGAATGCAATCAAGAAGGATGTAACAACTGCAAAAGAAGCAATTAAAAAAGATTTAGAAAATGCAGACAAGGAAGCAAAAGCAAAAAAAGAAGCTCAAAATAAAGACAAAAAAGCAGCTTTAAAATCAAAAAGAGACGCGCAAATTGCCCCCATTGACAACCAAATCAAGACTAAAAAACAACAAATTAAAGATGTTAAAAAGTCTGCAACGATGACCGAAACGGAAAAAAACATAAGAGTAAGGTCATATGAAAGACAAATTGAAGCTCTTGAAGCTAAAAAAGAAAGAATTAACAAAACATATCAAACAGGCATTGATGCCATAAAATAGTTTTTTATCAAACCTAAGCATACACACTTTTAGAGCGTAATGTTTTAAAAGTGTGTACTTTTCTTATTTTTTGATATAATTTAACTTATGGAAAACAAAGAAACAACAGAGCTTTTAGACGAGCTTTTGAACAGGTCCTCGGAATTAATAAATAAAGAAAATTTTGAAGAGGCTTTTGAATTATTAAAAAAAGCTCAAAAGCTTGAACCGAATAATCTTGAAGTGTTAAAAAACCTCGGTTTGGTGCTTATAAACCTTGAAGATTATATCGAAGCGAAGAAAGTTTTTTCAGACATTACAAAAAAAGACGAAGAAAACGCAAATGCCTGGTATTACCTTGGAAGCGCTTATGAAAAATTGGATGACTTTAACGAGGCAATTAATGCTCATAAAAAAGTTGTCGAACTAAGACCTGAATTTACCGATGCCTATAAAGCACTTGGTGTTATGTATTTAAAAGCAGGCAGATTCGAAGATTTAGAGGAAACAATAAATACTGCCCTTCAATATGAAAAAGAAGACTATCAGCTCTATTACATCTTATCTTCCGCCTATATGGCAAAAAAAGAAGATGACAATGCTTTAAAAAACCTGCTTGAGGCACATAAGCTGAATCCAACACATCAACAGATTTTAAACAACATAGGAACCTGCTTTATTGCAAAAGGCGAATATGAAAATGCGGAAAAATATTTAAAGACCGCATTTGAAATTGACCCTGAAAATGCTTCAACAAACTATAATTTAGGGTCCCTGTATCAGCTAAAAGGCAAATATGACGAAGCATTTTCATATTTTAACATGGCTTATATAAAAGAGCCGAGTTCAACTTTTCTTGCATCCCTTGCCTATGCTGCAATTCAGGCCGAAAAATGGGACACCGCAAGAAATTTATACAGAAGCTTAACTGCAATTCATCCCGAAAAATTTAATTTCAAGATGAATTACTTAAATTGCTGTATCCAAACGGGGAAATATGAGGAAGGCCTCGATATAGCTCAAAAACTTGCAGGCCTGAACCCAAAATCCGTTGATATTCAAAAAAAGCTTGCATACCTCTACAGGCTTACAAAAAAGCCGCAAAGCACGATTGATGTTTTAGAAAAGCTTTTAAAAAGAGGAAAGATTGACTTTGAAATATACTACAATCTTGCGCTTGCATACATAAACACAGGCGATTTAGAGGCAGGGAAAGAAAATCTAAAAAAATGTATTTCGCTGGAACCTGAAAACCCTGTTGCAAGAAAAGATTTAGGAATATTATATTTAAAGATGAATTTTACGGACTGGGCACTTGATGAACTAAATACGGCAATTCAGCTTGAGCCAAACAATTCCGAACACTATTTTAATTATGCTGTAGCCTTGAATAAAATTCAGGAATTCAACAAGGCTGATGAATACTTTCAAAAGGCAATCGAGCTTAATCAAAACGATTCAAATTATTATTCATACTATGGCGAAAACCTGCTCTTAGAAAGAAAAAACGAAGAAGCGCTCAATACTCTTAAAAAAGCAATTGAACTTTTCCCCGAAAATTACAGAGCAAAATTCGCACTTTCTAAAATTTATTATGAAGATAAAAAATATCAAACAGCAAAAGATTTGCTTTTAGACATTGTTGATGCACCAAATGCACCCGAGGTTTTAAACCTCCTTGCAAAATGCTATATGAAGCTTAAAGATTTCAAAATGGCTGCAGGAATATTCAAAAAGCTTGCAGGAAAATATCCTGAAAACCATCTTCTGCTTTGCGATTTAGCAAAATGCGAACTGAAAATGGGAGAGATTGAAAACGCAAAAGAAAACGCAAAAAAAGCACTTTTAATCTTCCCCGATTTTGAAGACGCCATAAAAATATTGAAAGAAACTCAAAAAGGAGAATGACAATGGATGATAAAAAAAGAATTGTGTCAGGAATGCGCTCCACAGGCAAACTACATCTGGGACACTATTTTGGAGTTCTTACAAATTGGGTTAAATTACAAAATGAATATGAAGCATTTTATTTTATTGCAGACTGGCACGCTTTGACAACAAAATATAACGATACCGCAGGTTTAAAAGACCACGTTAAAGACGTAGCGCTGGATTGGCTTGCTTGTGGCATAGACCCTGATAAATCAACAATTTACCTGCAGTCTCTCGTGCCTGAAACTGCAGAACTTCACATATATTTAAGCATGATTACTCCGCAAAACTGGGTAGAGCGTGACCCGACCCTTAAAGATATGACTAAAATTTTAAGAACGCAGGGCGCTTCCGACAATTCCGTTTCCTACGGGCTTTTAGGATATCCCGTTTTAATGACGGCAGATATTATCACATTTAATGCGGATTGCGTTCCTGTCGGCGTGGATCAGGTTGCACACATAGAAATTTCAAGAGACATTGTAAGGCGCTTTAACAATATTTATAAAGTTGAATACTTCAAGGAACCAAAGCCGCTTTTAACGGATATTCCGCTTTTAAAGGGAATTGACGGCAACAAAATGGGAAAATCATTCAATAATGATATAAAAATATCAGATGATGAAGAAACAACTCAAAAAAAGATTATTCGTGCCATAACTGACAGAAACAGGATGAGAAGAGATGACAAAGGAAACCCTGAAAACTGTGAAGTGGCTTACCAGTATTGGAAAATATTCGGAAACGATGAAGAATTAAGACAGATTGAAACAGATTGTAAGTCTGCAAAGCTCGGTTGTGCCGATTGCAAAAAATGCCTTGCAAATAAAATAAATGAATATTTAAGGCCCATAAGAGAAAAAAGAGCAGAACTTGCAAAAAACCCTGAAACCGTGAAAGAAATTTTAATCGAAGGGTCTAAAAGAGCAAGAGTCGAAGCAAAGAAGATTCTTGACGGCGCAAAAGAAGCCATAGGGATGTATTTCTAGCCCTGACCGCCGTTTTTGACATCTTCCATCTCTAAAAGCTTTACACAAAGTTTATCCGCCTTGTTATGTATTAATTCCAAAATAGGGCGGATTTTTACGACGCGCTCCTCCTCTGCTTCCCTGCAATAGTCGTAAACCATTGCGCTAGCGTTCAAAACATCCTCCGAAAGCCTGTAAAGTTCGTCCAAATCTGTGTTCATAACTATTGTCCTTTATTTTGTCAGTGGTGCTAATTGAATATAATGCTAGTATAGCTAACAATTTAGACATGAACAAGGAATATTTACAAAAATTTGGAAAACATCTGAAAAGATTAAGGAACGAAAAGGGTTTAAAACAAGATGATTTCGACTGTGGAGCTATTTCCCGTTCTATGGTTGGTCTTGTGGAGATTGGAAAAACAGATATCACCGTCACAAAACTCAAAGTAATTGCTGATGTTCTTGGTGTCAAAGTAAAAGATTTGTTTGATTTTGAATAACTGCCAATCCAGGCCCGCCCGCCATTGCGAGAGAAGCGACGGCGACAAAACAATCCATAAACCAACATTACTATGTTGTACAACAATTTCCATGTTGAATTTAAAAACAAATAAGGTATAATAAAAATATAAAGGGCGTGCAGGTTTTCGAGCCCTGCACATGAAACGCCCCTTAGATGAGTTTTAACGCTAGTATTATCATTAAAATGTTGGCTAGCGTTTTTTCACTTATGTGAATTTTCATCTGTTCGCACCCCCTTTCCGTCTCAAGTTAAAACTGTGTTGTTCGGAGGGAAGCGAGCCTTGGGGCTTGCCCTTATTGTTTATTGTATAAAATTTTTCTGCGTTTTAAATCGTTCAAAAACGGTATAACCTCATAAGAAAAGGGGCGCAAAGGTTACTGAATGCGCCCCGAAAAGTTGTTCATCGTTTAAATCTTAGTGAGAGTTGAATTGTGACGCGACACGTCCAATAAGACCGAGCGGCCCTTTAGGATGTGAGCACCAGCCCACCGCCTCATCGGCGCCGTGCAGGTGTGACACCAAACTGCGCATCATATAGACGTGCTCTTGTATTCAAGGATTACAACACCGTCCCCTCCTTTGCCGCCAAGGCCTCCGACTTCATTCACAACGGCTCCGCCGCCTCCGCCGCCGCCAAAAAGACCATTCTTCCCGTTTGGAGTATTTGCAGCTTCATTGCAAAGAATTCCTCCCGCAATATTGGTCAGGTTTCCGCCACAGCCGCCTAATATAGGCCCTGCAATTGTCCCGTCCTTCGCCTTGATGTAGGCTGCCCAGGTGCCGTCCGCGTTTTCATACAAAGCTTCCGTATACCCGCCTATTCCGCCGTAGGTCGGTGCTCCGCCCTGTCCGTGTACCGTTGCGGCATTATCATCCTTATAGTTTGCATAGGTATTTGGAAGTTTTTGGATTGCCCCGTGTGTATCTTTTACAAGGCCGTCATTGCCGCGGATTCCGCCTCTTGCCTTTATTGTCTTTGTGCTTGCGCCGCTTTGATATTGAATGCTTGTCTCGCCGCCAGTGCCCCCTGCGGCGTTGTCTCCGCCTTTGCCGATTTTAATCTGCATTTCGGTTCCAGCTTTAATGTTTGTTAAAAGCTTTGTTATCATCTCACCCATTGTGCCGCCGCCGCCGTTTGAGCCGCCGTATTCAAAATAGATGTATCCTGCAGCACCGCTTGCGCCTATGCCGTGGCTGTCTCCTGCGGTTTGTGCACCTGAGCCTCCGCCCCCGCCTGCACCGTATGCTTTAATATCAGGGGATGCACCGTTTTTAACGGAGTTTCCGCCCTGGCCTCCTGACAGGGTTTCGCCTTTTATATTTATACTGTTTCCGCCTTGTCCGCCATAGCCTTTATTAATTAAAGCGTTTGCAAGTTTACCGTTTGAACCTGCGTTTGAATTTTGGTTAAAAGATACACCTGTCCAGTTATCTGATAGAGTTTGACCTTGTCCTATTGCAAGGTTTGTTCTGTAACCTCCGCCTTGGGATTCTGTACTTTCTGCACTTGAATACTGTCCTGCTAAACCTCCTAATGCTTCTGCGATCACGGTACCTGAGGGGTCGCTTCTTCTTATCTTTGTAGAATATCCTGCGTTGCCGTTTTTACCTGCAGTAGTTTGAGAAACACCGCCCCCTCCTATTTCAAAGTAGAGAGTTTCACCCGGGGTGACATTAATTTCACCCACCACAAGCTGACCCGCACCGCCACCGCCTGAACCGTTCGCAGGCATATTGTATTCACAATAGAACGCCTGCGGGTTTTCGGAAATATCTGCAGAAATGTTGAATTTTATCGCCCCAGTTTTCCCAACCGAACCTCCACTACCACCAGAACCAGCATTACCACCATTACAATTATTTTCACCAAATACATTGCCAGATATAGTTCCAGCAGACACACCATTTGCAGTTCCTCCGCCATAGCCTCCTCCTCCGCCCTGACTAATTCCACTATTGCCTTTTCCGCCACCAATTAGTGCACTTATATAACTTGCACCATTAGATACAGAAGTGTAGCCTGAACCATAACCACCTCCGCCACCCCCATAACCACCTCCGCCACCCCCTCCTCCAGAAACACCTTCGTATTTACCGCTTCCACCTCCACCACCACCGCCAACTTGAAACAGTATTGTACCAGATGTCCCTCGCGCTGTTGAAATTGTTGTAGGACCTCCGCCTCCTCCTCCACCACTAGCACAAGCGTTTCCAGATGAAGCAGTCCCATATCCACCTCCTCCTCCGCCCCAAATAGTACCATATCCACCATAATTACCACCGGGGCCTCTGTTATCACTTATTGATAAAGTTCTCGGGTGTCCGGCCATAGCAGTAATACTTCCACCATTCCCTCCAGACACTCCATTACTATCCGCACCACCTGTACCCCCCCAAAAACACTGAAAATTCGACTCTTTCCTGCTGGAGCCACCACCGCCGCCAGCATAAATGCCACCATTCATACTTGGGCAATTCATTAAAAGCCAGCCGCCACCGCCACCGCCACCGCCACCGCCAATTTTAATGTAAATACTTTCAGCACCTATTGTAGTAGTCAAACTTTTATTAGATAAATATCCACCAGCTCCTCCAGCTCCTCCGCTACTTCCATTACATGATCCGCCCCCGCCCCCGCCACCTCCGCCGCAAGCATAAAGATTTGTAAACTTAACGCCGCCCTCGGCAGGGGCATAATATTTTGAAAGTTTAACATTTGGCAATATTTCTTTACCGCTTTCCGCATCAATCCATGCCGTTTTACCCGAATCCAAGCAGGATTGTGCCAGAGCAGGTGATTTATAACCTTCCGAAACTGTGATTAAATCAGTTAATTTGTATTCCCCTGGTTCTTTTTTTTCAACGGATTGATTGTTAATTTTAAAGGCAGGAGCTGCCCCGTAAGCTCTTCCAACCCCCAAACCACCTGAAGCGCCGCCTCCGCCGCCGCCGAGCATAAAGACACGGAGTTTTGTAACGCCTTCGGGAACAATCCAGCTTTTTGAGGTTGTTACTTCCTGTTTACCGTAGAAGGAGTTTCCGCCTGCACCGCCGCCCCCTATCATTGTTACTTTAACGGCATTAACGTCATTTGGGACGTTAAAAACTTCATCATTGTTAAAAATTGTAACAATTGCATCTTTGTCATATTGGGCAGCACCAACACCAGAGATGTTGAGTTTTGCTTCGTCCATGCGTTTTGTCATGACAGGTGCTAATGCTGCGAGTAATAATGACGCGACAAGAAGTGCCATGAGCATTTCTACGAGGGAGAAAGCTGAAAATTTGCTGCTTTTAAACGGCGGCAGCTGCCGTTTTAGATGAAAACTTTTAATCATAGTTATTACCCATTTAGTCTATATAAATTCACGCATATTTTTCGTAAAATATAATCTAATAACTATATTATATTCTTTTAAAGAATAAATCAAGTGTAATATTCGATTTAAGTCATAAGATTTTTTAGCAAAACAAAGGAAAATCAGATTATAAAACTTCAGCCCTAAAAGGAGTGCTAAACCTATGATTATCAATGATAATGACACCCTTGTTGACAAAGAATTTGAAACAAAAT
The DNA here is from genome assembly GCA_910578465.1 of uncultured Vampirovibrio sp. Classification (GTDB taxonomy): domain Bacteria; phylum Cyanobacteriota; class Vampirovibrionia; order Gastranaerophilales; family Gastranaerophilaceae; genus MGBC122484. The sequence continues at coordinate 14,452 of CAJTPW010000005.1, forward strand.
TCAGTGAATTTAAAATTCGTTTCGGCAAAAGAATTAAATATTATAGAGATTTAAAAAATTATACGCAGGAATACCTTGCAGAACTTGCAAATATTGAACAATCCAGTCTTTCAAACATTGAGCGCGGAAGAGTTTACCCTTCGGCCGAAACACTCTATCGGCTGGCTTCTGTTTTAGGGGTGGAACCTTACCAGTTTTACACAGTTTCGCCAAAGATTGCATCACAGGATATGGTAAAAGAAATTACAACTGCCATGTATAGGGACAAAAATATGGCGGATATGATTTATAAATTTTATTGTGCGGTGCACTAAAACTTTTAAAAAGTCTGATTTTAGACAAGTGTTTTATCGTTTTTAATTTTTAAAAATTTTGGTTACGGTTTATTTAATAGCTTTTATGGCACAATTTTACCGTGCGGCTTTTAAAGACTGCTGTGCAAATTTTAAAAACGCCCCAAGAATATCCTGAGGCGCCTTTAAATATTTTGAAAACATTTTATTTTCTGTTTTTTGTTTCAAACCTGTAAACTTTAAATTCTGCAGGTTTTATAATTTGGAAGTTGATTGAATTTTCAATGTTTGAGAAAAGTTTCTTTTCCATAAAACAACACTTATTCATTTCATCATAATCAAATTCAAAGAATGAAACAAGGACTCTGTCTTGAAGGTCAATTTCCGTGCCTTCAATTGTCTTACCGCGTTTAATTTCCATTCTGGATGTGCCGTCTTCTTTTTCAACACATACTTTTTCAGTCGGACTTTGGTTGTTTGAAACAATCAGGAAATTGCCGTTATCGGACAATACCTCCCAAACGGAAAGACCTTCTTTGCTTTCCTGAACTAAATATGCCTTCCCTTTCAAAAGAACGGGACAATTTTGAGCAAAATAGTTTATGGCATTGAATTTTTCATAAAAATCCCAATTTTTATTTCTTTTCATTGAAACTTCGTTGCCAATGATGTATTCTATGCCTTTTTTTGTAAAGCTTTCATCACCGTCAATATACAAAGAGGGACGTTCTGCGTCTTTTCCTCCGGGCAGGAATTTATATTTAAACCATTTAAATAGTGCGCCTTCTGCGCCCAATTGGCCCGGATACTGGTCTATTGCTTCAAATTCACCATCCTGATTGTTATATGTTTTTAGAATTGACAAAGGATTTATAAGCCCGTTTTTGGAATTGTATTTTTCAAGCTTTGCATTATCCAAAATAATCTGTGCGGGAGTTTTTGTATTTTGAGAAACAATATCATTTCCCCAGAGAAGATCAAAACCCATATCCATATGATATTCTTTGTAAAAATCATCCCAGAGCATATATTCAGCCAGCGTTGCAAAGTGCGGAATACGTCTTTTAATTACCGCATTTAATTTATTTAAAACCTCCCTTGGCGCTCTGTAGCTAATCGGGGTTTTTCCTTTCTCCGAAAAATCATCCACAATATGGTCAATATGGTCTACACGATAGCCGTCAAAATTATACTCTTCTGCAATTCCTCTTGTATATTCAAAATAAAAATCCGTAACGCGTTTATTGTATTTGCCGTTTTCAAGGAACACAAAATAATACGGCGTTTGACAATCAAGGTTTGCAAAATGAGTAACATCATTGTCTTTAAAATCAAAATGCCTGAACATCGGATATTCCTTGCTTGAATGCATTTTATCAAACACGGGAACTCCAGATGAACACCATGCACCGCCCGGTGCAGGCCACAAGCCTTCTTTTATAAGGGCTTTAACGATTTCCGGCTGTTTTAAAATATCTTCTTCTTTTTGCGGCTTTTTGCCGTTTACTTTTTCAATTACAGGATAAACTTTCTTTAAAATATCATCCTGTCTGAATCTGTTTAACATTTGACTTGAGAGAACTTTTTTAATGTCGAGCATTAAATCGTCAAACTCTTTTAAAATTTCCTCATTGCCGCTTTTTAAAGTTTTTTTGGAACCGTTTAGAATTTCAAAGTAAATTTCCGCTGCTTTATCCACTTCATCGGCATCATACTTGCTCTTTAGCGCCATAGAAACTTTTTGTGCTTCTTTTGTCAAGTCTTTCATTAAATCCTTGATGTCAAACCACCTTGCAACATAAGGTTTTAACAGGACAACTTTTGAAAATCTTCCCGTTTGAGGCAAAATATCATAAATTACAGGGTGGCCCGATAATTGCGCAAGGGTTATAAAAAGTTTTACCTGAGTTTTTGTATCAAGTCCCAAAAACTTGCTTAATTTCTTATCTTCAATCTTTTCGCTGACATCGGATGACATTGGAAGATATGCACAGCCAAATTCTCTCGGGTGGAAGGGAAGAAGATAAATCGTATCTCCCAATATACCAAATTTTTCATTACCACGGGGCAGAGTTAAAATTTGAGCTATCCACTCAATAAATGTGCCTGTTTTAGGACTCTTTTCACCATCACCGAGTGCGGATAATGAAATAAGTTTAATATTATGTCCTTCTTTTTTAAACCAGTTTGAGTTTTTAATCTTCCTTCTTACAAGCGGAGAAGGATTTATGATTTCTTTAAGTTTAATGTTATCATGGGTGCCTTCAAGCTTTAAAATTTCAACAAAGGCAAATATGATTTCGGAAGGGGTAAGTTCATCTAAAACTTTATAATGCGGATAAGGCAAATAACCATATTTTTGAATTGTTTCGGTTAAATATTTTTTCCTGTCTTCCGAAACATCGTTAATACAGTAAATTTCTTTTAATTTTGAAAATACTTCCTGCAATTTGGTTCCGCTAAGCGGGTTTCTTGATAAAATGGTTAACACAAAATCACCTGCTTTTCTATCCTTTGGGGAAACTACTAACTATCCGAAAACTATATGCAGATATTACCATAAACATTTTAAAATTAAATTCTTGTGTTTAGAAATGTTAAAACATGGGTAAAATATAGACATGGGAATACTCTGCATGATTGATTTTAATAATTGCTTGATGTAGAATTTCACATACAGGTCAATATAATTTTTTATAATGTCCATTACCTATTAACAAATGTACTCAGACAAAAGTGAGGAACCCATGAATTTTTTAAAGAATACCGTTAGACTATTACTTGCCCTATGCTTTATTGCAACAGGTTTTCAAGCAAGCCTTGCCTCAAACATTGAGGATATCCCCGAAGGTTTTTGGGCACAACAGGCAGTTATCGATTGTTTAAACAGAGGATATTTTACTCTTGATTCAAACAGCAGATTCTATCCGAACGGAACAATTGAAAGAGCCGAATTTTTAAATTCCCTTTTAAAAGTAATCGAAAGTGATGATGTTCAAAAAAGCGGAAGTATAAATTTTAAAGACGTAAGTCCTTCATCCAGATATCTTAAAGATATTGAAATTTCAAAGAGTATGGGTATGATTTACGGATATCCCGACCAAACATTTAAACCCGGTGAAGCAATCACGCGCTCCGAAGCAACGAGCGTACTTGCAAACATCTCAAGGGTAAATATGGGCGACAGGTCAGTTTTAGACAGATTTGAAGACACAAAAGAAATCCCTGCTTGGGCTTTAAATTCATACGCAAAAGCAGTTAATGAAAATCTTTATGTAAACTACCCCGACCCTGAAAGATTTACACCAAAATCTAAGATGACAAGAGCGGAAGCTGCCGTTTTATTTGCAAAAATGTCTCAAGACATTGATATGATGAGATCAAGATACAGACTTGGCGAAGAAGATGTTCTTTTAAGAGAAGAAACTTTGGTTACATATCATAAAGCACCCAGAACAAAAGTAAAAATTTATAATAACAAAAAAGTAATCGAGGCAGGAAACATTATCATCGCACACCCGACACATGAGCTCAACACAAAGACGGTAAAGAAAAATTCAACTTTCTCTTTTGTTGCTCCCGAGGATTTATACACGGAAGAAGGAACTCTTTTATATCAAAAAGGTGCAAGATTTGATGCCAGAGTTCACAGAGTTAAAAACAGACTTTGGACAAACAAACAAAATAAAGCGCTCTTTATCTTTGACTTTGCACGTTTCCCGAACGATACGGAAAAAGAAATGGCGGCAGTTGCCTACACAACAAACAAAGGAAATGTTGTATATGTAACAGACGCAAATTCAAAGAAAAAATATAAAGAAAGCGCTAAACAGCTTACAAAAGGTGATTTTCTTTTAAAATACGTGGACAGGCTCATTCCTGTTGTTCAAACAAAGGCAAAGGCAAATGAAGATATGTATCTTCTTTTAACAGGTGACCTTATTATTCCGAACAATCAGGACCTGTAAGCTTCGGTTTGTAAACCTCTGCAAGTGCACGGCTTTGCAAGTTTACAAAGAAAAATCAGATGCAGACTAAAACATCTGCCGCATCTATATTTAAACATTGAGATTGATTGCAGTTTACCATCCTTTTATGCCAAAGGCAGGGCCTGCAATCAATTTTTTTGTTTACAATAACCTTTATATTATCCTTTTTGGGCACAAGTTTTTCTTCATTTGTAGGCCCGAATATTGCAACAATGTTTAAACCAAGTCCGACACCGATATGCAAGGGGGCGCTGTCGGCGCATATTAAAGTATTTGCATATGACATTATATTCATTAAATCTCTGAGATTTTTTGTTTTGCCAAAGTAATTTATAAAATTGGCACTGCTTGAAATCTCTTTATCTTCCAGAATCTTCTCAATAATTTCTTTATCATCGGGGCCGCCGAAAAGAACAAGTTTTTTACCTTTCTCAAGCACGCCTTTTATTATACCGTGCCAAAAAGCAGTATCAGGGCATTTAAAGATGTGTTTATCGATGCTCATTTTTGAAACCCCGGGATGAAGCGCAACAAACCCTTTCTCCCCCTGCTCTCCTTGAAGTTCATCGGGTAAAACAAAGTTATCATCCGCCCTCAAATGCGGAACGGAAACTTCATCATAAATATCTTCATCATCCAAATAAGGAAGGATTAAATCATGGTACATTGAACCTGCGTACTGGTTTTCATCCAATTCAACTCCATCCGTTAAAAGAAATGCAGTCTCTGAAAAATATCCGCTTCGCCTTTTAATTCCTGTTAAATACAAAATAATTGCAACAAGAGGAGACTTGCCGCTTGAGATTACAACATCAAATTTCCCTTGCCGCGCCTTTTTAATAAGTCCCAAAACATTAAAATATTTTTTCAATCCTGCCGCTTTAATATCAACTTCAATAATTTCATCAATTAAATGTGTCAGGCTTTTAATGCCTTTGGCACGGCTTTCAAGACAAAGGGTGATTTTGCAGTTCGGGTATTTTTTCTTAAAATCTTCAATGCAAGGCAAAAAAAGGATTTCATCCCCGAGCCCGCCATAATTTATAAAAAGTGCGTTTTTAAAATCTTCCATTTTTAAACTCCATAACTTTATACCTCATTCTACAACAAAACGCAATTTTATTGTAGAATAATAACTATGGAGAAAAAGTATGACTAATCTTGGGGAAAAACACGGTATTGCGGAAAAACTAAGCCTTTCATTTACAGGTATAGGCTCGCTTCCTTTTAAAGACGAAAACGCACCGAAAGATGCCATAGATTATGTTTTTGAATGCTGTCCCGATTTTCCTTACTGGGCACAGCTTCCACACTTCAAGCAACAGGAAGATATGGCGCTTCAATTCTCTGAAAACCTTTTAGGGCTTAAGTTTGATGAAAAAGAATGCAGATTTTACCTTGATGATACAACGGAAGATTTCTTTCTCGGGCTTGAAAACCTTTTTGTGGATTATGAAACAGTTATAAATTCAGACAATTTATTAAATTGTGAAGAAATTTTGGATAAATACAAAATTTCAAAACCTTATTCAAACACAATTGATATCTTTTTAAATAAATTAAAAGAAATTTCGGATAAAAGTCCGAATAATACACCAAATTTTACAAAAGGCGCCATCACAGGTCCGTTTACATTTTCAACAAGTTTTTTGGATACAAACGGAAAATCCGCATACTATAATGAAACCTTAAGGGAAGTTATCGTAAAAACATTGTCGCTCAAAGCTTTATGGCAGATAAAAGAATTTAAGAAAGCGTCAAAAAAAAGTACTCCGGTTATTTTTATGGATGAACCCAGTATTTCACAGGTCGGAAGCTGCGCATTTGTGACCGTTAAAAAAGAAGATGTCATAAATATGCTGAAAAATATATCCGATGACATTAAAAAATTCGGAGCCCTTTCAGGAATCCACTGCTGCGGAAAAACGGATTGGGATATTACAATAGAAAGCGAAGTTGATATTATAAACTTTGACGCTTATTTTTATGCTCAAAGCGTCGGCACATACGCACAAAAGCTTAGAAAGTTTATGGAAAACGGCGGATTTTTATCTTTTGGAATAGTCCCGACCCTTGATAAAGAAGCACTTGGCAGATTAGATATTAAAGAGTTGAAAGAAAAATTTATTGAAGCAATGAAATGTCTGACATCCAAAAACATTGATGAAACCTTTATTTTAAACCACTGTTTCATCACACCGAGCTGTGGCTGCGGCTCTTTGGATAATGACATGGCAAAAAGAGCACTCGGCCTGTGTTCGGAATTATCCGCAACATTGAAAAACGAGACTTTACAAAAAACAGGAGCAGCACTATGACATCAACAATTGCAGTAATAGGAAAATCAGGAAGCGGGAAAACAACCGTCGTAAAAGCTCTGTATGATGTTATAAGGGAATACTTCCCCGATAAATCAATCCTTCTTGTTGATAACGATCTAACGGCAGAACTTTCAATGAGATTCGGGCTTAAAAAAAGCAATACGATTTATGGAATAAGAAGCGGAAAACATGAATACAATACAGGTATTCCAAAAAAAATGACAAAACAGGAATATATAGAATGGGCGCTTGAAGATATTTTAACCGAGGTTGATGAAAACGCGGAGATTATTGTTTCTCACCTTGTTGCCTCGAAAGACTGTATTTGCCCGATTACAAAACAGATGAACGAAGCGCTTGTAAAGTTGATTGATAGATATGATTTCGTGCTTTTTGATTGCGAATATGATCTTAAATATCTTGTACAGCTTGTAGATTACCCGATTGATACAACAATTCTTGTATCAAAAGCGGATTTGGCTTCGCTTCACCTCGCCTCAATAATTTATGAAAGCAACAGAAAATATGCAGCTGAAGGACAATTCAGTGTTATTTTAAATATGATAAAAGAAAAAGAACAAAGCAAGACGCACGAAACTGCAAATTCGTTCTCTTTAAACACTTTAGGGCTTATTAAACAGTATGAAAATGAGCCCGATAAGGATGAATTGAATGAAATTATAAAAAATATGTACCAAAGGCTTAATCTGCCTCAGGAAACAGGTTTTTAAAGCAAAACAAAGCTTTAAAAGGAGGAAATTTGACTGTAATAATTGATGGCAGAGCTTGTGCCGAAAAAATTTTAGAAAATATAAAAATAAAAACATCAAAACTCAACAAAAAACCGGGTTTAAGCGTAATACTTGTGGGAGAAAACCCTGCAAGCAAAGTTTATGTAAAAAATAAAGAAAAAAAAGCTATCGAAGCAGGATTTAATTCAAATGTTTACAGGCTGCCCGAAAACACAAGCAAGCTCGAGCTTTTAAACTTAATAGATAAATTAAACAATGAAGATAACACCGATGGTATTTTGCTTCAATTGCCTCTTCCAAAACATTTAAACCCTTCGGATTTTTTGGATAAAATTGACCCGAAAAAAGATGTGGACGGCTTTCACCCGATTAATTCAGGAAAACTTTTAAACAATGAAAAGCCTTATGTAATCCCCTGTACACCAAAAGGAATTATAAGACTTCTGGATGAATACAACATTGAAATTGCAGAAAAAAATGCCGTTGTAATCGGCCGCTCAAACATTGTCGGAAAACCCGTTTCAATGCTTCTTTTAAACAAAAATGCAACGGTTACGATTGCCCATTCAAAGACAAAAAACCTTATCGATGTTGTAAAACAGGCTGATATTATAGTTTCCGCAACGGGAATTTCAAATATCATAACAAAAGATATGGTAAAAGAAGGGGCAGCAGTGATTGATGTAGGAATTATAAGAGGAGAAGACGGCAAATTAAAAGGGGATGTGGATTTTAACAATATTAAAGACATTGCAGGGTTTATAACTCCGGTGCCCGGAGGAGTAGGGCCGATGACAATTGCAATGTTGATGGAAAATACTCTGGAATTGCACCTTTTAAGGAATAATTTATGTTAAACAGAACCTTGAATGCAAATAAATTAAGGGACGCATGGGTTGAAATCAACCTTGGAAATCTTGAATACAATATAAATTCAATCAAAGAAAAGATTAAAAAACACCTGCCAGAAGATATGGAAATGCCTAAACTTCTTGCAACAATTAAAGCGGACGGTTATGGCCATGGAAGCGTTATGTGTGCTACAACCCTTGCTGCATGCGGAGTTGAAGCATTCGGAGTTGCAAGTGTGGATGAAGGGCTGGAGCTTCGCCAGAACAAAATAACATCACCGATTTTGGTGCTTGGTGCCGTTCCCATCTGGGCATTTGAAAGTGCTGCAAAAAATGATATAACGGTTTCAATCTTCAATGAAGAACATCTTGAGGCTGCAAAAATTTTATATGACAGAACAAAAATAAAGATTAAAGCACATATAAAAATCGATACGGGAATGAACAGAATAGGCATTTGCCACAACAGAGCAAAAGAATTTATCAAAAAAGTTCAAAATGCCGATTATATAGATTTAAATGGTATCTTTACACACTTTGCAGATGTTGAAAACCCGAATGTTTTAAACCTTCAAAGAAATAATTTTAAAAATGTAATAAATTCAATCGACAGAAAGGGCCTTATAATCCACTGTCAAAACAGCCTGGGAGCTTTTGTCGATCCTGAAATAAAATGCGATATGATACGCCTTGGAATTATTTTATACGGTCTCACACCATTGACATACGGAAAAACCCCTTGTGTGGAACTTCCTAAATTAAAACCCGTTATGGGCCTGAAGGGTAGGATTACAAATATCCATACCGTAAAAAAGGGTGAAGGTATAAGCTATGGCTATACGTATGTTGCAAAAAAGGATATAAAGGTTGCAACAATTCCTATAGGTTATGCGGACGGTGTTTCAAGGAATTTATCAAACAGGATTTTTGCAAGTTTGAACGGGAAAATGATAAAACAGGTCGGACGTATCACTATGGACCAGATGATGTTTGATATCGGGGATAATAAAGCAGAGGTTGGCGACATTATAACCCTTCTGGGCCACGATGAGAATGATTACTATTCGGTTGATGAATGGGCAAAAATTTTAAACACTATAAATTACGAACTAACCTGCAGGCTAAAGGTTCGTTTACCGAGAATATACGTGCGTTAATACAAATTGAAACAATCCCTTAACACTTTTTAAAAAAACTATTGGCACAAATGTATAACTTATGATAAGAAATAGATTGTGCAATGCTTTTTATTGCAAAAAAACGGTACAGCAAACTAAAGACAACAAAAAAGGAAGAAAAAACGACCATGAGCATACCGCAATCAACCCCGCCTGAAGGGATACTCTGCTCTAAAACCCATGAATGGGCGCTTGAATCTGATAATGTAATAATAATAGGTCTTACGGATTACGCAATTGAGCAGCTTGGCGACATTGTTTTTGTGGAATTACCCGAAGTAAACTCCGAATTTGCAAAGAATGAAGTCTTTGCAACAATAGAATCCGTTAAAGCGGCTTCTGAAATTTACATGCCTGTTGGCGGCAGAGTTGTTGAAATCAATGAAGAACTCTTAAATTCTCCCGAGCTTATGAACGAAGATGTCTGGGAAAAAGGATGGCTTATAAAAATTGAAAGCGATACATATCAGGAAGATTCTTTAGGGCTTCTTGAATATGAAGATTATAAAGACGAAGTCACACCATAATCGGTAATTTAAGCTTTTTTATTAAGTTATGTAACAGGAAATATACAAAATATATACAAAATAGTCAATTTTTTAATACAAAAAAACTTTATATAAGTACGAAAGCTAAAACTTAAAAAATAATTAAAATTAGAGAATAAATGGAGGAATTACCAATGGCAAGAGTACTTATTTCAATGCCCGAAAAGTTTTTAGACGAGATTGATCAGGTTGCAGATACAGAAAACCGTTCACGTTCAGAATTAATCCGTGAAGCATTAAGAACTTACATCCACAGAACAAAAGTAAGAGAAAATACATTTGCACAGAAAAACGCATCAATCCTGGAAGCATTACTGGATTAAAAGTACTTAAAACATTACAATGTTAACCACATATAAAAAGTTTATTTAAAAGCACTCTGTTTTAAAGAGTGCTTTTAATTTGTCAAAATATGCTCCAAAGAAGCTTTCACTCAGTTGAATACTTATTAATTGTAAGGAAAACGTTTATTAAACAAATAAGTTACTTCATATTTCTTTGCATACACCGTAAAAGCAGGCAATAAAAAATGTTTCTGTGTTTTAATTAATATGTATTGTGTAGTTAGTTTTGTGTAAAACAGGTATTAATGCGAATTGGTTTCACCAACAATTTGACCAATAATTTAAGCTCCGCACCCGCTTTTGGAGACGCCTTGTCTACAAAGCAAGAAAGGGGGTATAAGAAGCTTTTAAACGATATCAAGGAAGAACAGGGATATGGAAACGGCATGGATATCGTTAAATTTTATATCCCGTCCCTTCCGTCAAATAAATTTAACGACACGGGAATAGGAAAAATTAATTCCAAAGAAGCGGAACGCGCCTATGAAATGGCAAACGTTTATTATAACGCAACAGGAATTAAAGTTATGCCGATGGGCCCTTTAACGGATAAGGGTGTGTATACGGACGATCATTATGTTGGCGCCTATAACAGGGGCGCTCTTGCAGTAGGCGAAGATGCAATAAACATAACAAAACTCACAGAAGACAGCTACGGAAACATTTTATCCCAAAAAGATGCCATTGAAGTTGTCCTAAAGCATACAACAAACCACGACGATACAAGTATAATAGACTTTGAAACCACACTCGGCTGGCAAAACCAGAATGAGTATCCTATCAATAAAACCTTAAGAACCGCATTTACAAATTTCAAAAACCCCGAACGCAACAACCCCGGGCTTCAAGCCTTAAGAGAAGAATTTGAAGCGTTCAAAAATCAAAAAACACCCGTGGATTATGATGATGTTTACACAAGACTTGCTTTGTATCCGTATTTAAAAGATTACGGCACAGCAAGAGTAGATTTTTTCAGAGGCTTTGATTCGGACCCGAACATCAGAGCTCAAAAAATGCCTGAATATAACAGGTTAAAAGAACAATACAAAGATGAAATAGAATTCTTTAAATTTAAGCAATTCCTTGGCCATAAGGCAATTGCTGACGGCAAACAGATAATTAACAGCAAGGGAATGGACGCCATAGGAGATTGCATTATAGGTTTCTCCTGGCCTGAAAAACAAGTGTTCCCTGACGCATTTTTGGAAGATGCCGAATCAGGCTGGGGCCTTCCTGCATTGAATTATTATGATTTAATTGATAAAAACGACAGTGCCGCACATAAGCTTTTAAGGACAAAAGTTGCACACTATTTAACAAACTATGACGGTATCAGGTTTGATGTGGGTTGGCAGTATATGAATCCTTGTCTTTTGTATGATGGAGGACATACATACAAACATCTTGATGCAGGAAATAAAATAACGGATTTTATTGAACAAATCGCAACGGAAATCAAAGGTCCTGATTTCGACCAGAGAAAACTGATGTATGAATGTGATGCAGGCTATTATGATTTCCCGATACAGGAAAAACATATACAGGACAAAATTCACCACATGAAAGGGCTTGCAATTCTTTCAACCGAAGATGAGAAAAACGACGAAAGAAATGTGGGCTGGGGAAACGCCGCATACATAAGGGAAAACCTCCGCCTTGGAAACGACAATGTGCTTCTGGGTACAAACAACCATGATAAAGAAGGCGTTGTAAACTGTGCTAAAGACAGACAAAAATCCGATGAACATGTGGGCGCTTTAATGCGCGTATTCAGACTCAGACCGCAAGACGGCGTTGGCAGCGGCTGGAGAGATTTAAAAGATGACAACAATCTTTTAAGCCATATTAAAAAATACTGTCGTGCAAGGTTTGCAGAAGTTAAAACGATGAAAAATACGTTTGTTCAGTTCTTCGATATGCTGGGACGCACCGAAAAAACCGACTATCACACGGGCGGCAGAGGCGAAAACAGCCATGTTGACTACAAACACAGACTTGAAAGACATTACGAAGAAAACTTCCACAGGGCTCTTCAGGACGGTGTCGGTTATAATGCGGCAGACATCCAAAAATTTCGTATGGAACACGACGGAACAAAAGAAAGACGCCCCGATTTATATGAAAGAGCAGTAAAATATGCTGCATACCTGCAACATAAGGGCGGCATTTACACAAGAGAACAGGCTGACAGCAACCCTGCAAGAGCAAATTTGGATATAGAAAGCCTCACATTGGAAGAGATAAAGAATTTGTAGACCATTAAAGCTTATTTTAAGAGCTGATCTTCTGTTTCATTTTTTTCAATTCTGAGCGTATAGCCCAAAATTTGATACAACAAGAGCATTTCTTTATAGCGAATAGTCTCGTTTGTAATCATTTGGGAAAGTTTTTTATTGGTATATGTTTTACCTGAAATTTTTGTCATCTCATCTGCAAGGCGGACATAGTTCCAGCCGTTACTTTGCACCAAGCCTTTGATTGCATCTTTTAAACTCATACCGCTATATTGACATAGTATTTCGTATAATGTATTATTTTTCTTATTATATAAGAAAAATATTATATATTAAGAAAAAAGGAGATTTTATGTACACTAATACCGAAAATTTGCAAGAATTGGCAAGTGAAATTTTTGGTATTTCATCAATACTATATGAATTCAGCAAAAACCATATTGATACAGAGGAAACCGAATGCCTGCATACAGGTATAAAAATACTCCGCCAAAAAGCTTGTAAACTAAATTATGAACTTTTAAAAAATGATGAAAATGTATAGATAAATTTTCAAAACTGTCTTTTTGCATATAAATTTCACACTCATTTTAAAATCCATGCCCTATTTGGCATGGAAAAATAACAATATTTACATTTCTTAATGAAATATAGCAAAAATTCAAATCATGGAAACATGCACCACTCATGGGTTTTGCATGTATCAAATCATGGAAAGCCATGTGCAAAGAATACTTTAGGGTGGTCGAAACCCTAATATACAGGCTATATAAGCCGTTTGCTCATTGTTACATGTTGTTAATAATTGGCTGAAATACACTTGTATACTGGCTCTTAAAAGTTATAATAGTATTAAATTCAGTTAGGGCAAGCCTTTTCAACACTTAAAGGCTCATGAATTCGGGTAGTGCTTTTATAAAAATCAGGAGAAAATCAAGTGCTCAAAAGTAGGGATATGGGTCGTGCAGTTGCTGTCAGAAGATGGACCACAACAGCAATGGAATGTTACAAAAGAGGGTGTAACTGTGAAGGATGCTTTTATACGGATTTCTTTGGCAAGTCTTCACAAAAATGCCAGATGAAAGCTTCTGTATTAGAGCTTGTCAGAGTATTGGGAAAACCCGATATCGAAATGCAGCAAATCCTAAACGATTAGTTGCCATAAATCTTTATTAAAGGGTGATTTCAGGGGTGACTTTAAAAAGATATTAATCAAACTTAAAGCCAAAGGGCAAAAGCTCTGAAAGCTTATAAACTACAGGTTCCATGCCATCTTCCAGAATAACTTCAATATCGGTGTTTGAGTGCATATTGCTGAATTCACTCAACCATTGAAGGCAAGCACCGCAAGGAAGGCAGTGTTTTTGATTCGGGCTGTACACAGCAACTGCAAGAAGTCTGCTTTTTTCACCGTCACAAAGAGCCGTTGAAAGCGCATTGCGTTCTGCACAAAGGCCAAGACCATAGCTTACATTTTCAATATTTGAACCCAAATAAATTTTCCCGCTTTCAAATATGCAGGCAGCTCCTACGGCAAATTTTGAATAGGGAGAATAGCTGTTAGTACTTGCTTCTTTCGCTTTGTTCAAAAGCTCTTTCACGCTTATCGTGTCTGCATTTTTTTTAGTTTCTTCCATCTTGCTTTTTCCAATCTTTTGCAAAAATCTAAATCGGCGGCACATACTGTTTTAAACATTTAAGGCATTTTCAAAAAGAATTTTTTCAAGAATATATGGAATTTATTCCAAAATATGCGTTGTGAATTTTTTCATGCCCTATAGTAGTATTATCGCCATGACCTGTAAAAACTTTAATATTATCTTCAAGCTTAAACAGTTTTTCTTTTATGCTGTGCTCAATTTCTTTGAAACTGCCTGTCGGAAGGTCGCACCTGCCAATTTCTTCCAAAAAAAGTGTGTCACCTGCAAATAAATTATCTTCTGTTAAATAACAAACGGAACCGGCTGAATGCCCCGGGGTAGAAATTACTTTAATTTTACCGCCTGCAAATTCGATTTCTTTTGTATCATCAATAAATTCATCAATTTTAACGGACTCCACCCTTCTGTGGCCAAACATATCGCATTGAAGCGTCAGATTTTCATAAAGTTTTTCGTCCGCCTTTGCCATTAAAACCTTTGCATTCGGATATTTTTCTTTAAATTCCTTTAAACCGCCCACATGATCAAAATGTGCGTGGGTAATTAAGATATATTTTAAATTCAACCCGTTTTCATCAATAAATTTAAAGATTTCTTTATTTGAACCTGCACAATCAAACAACACGGCCTCTTTTGCGGCTTCGTTAGAATCGTTGTATACAAGATAATTATTTGCCGCAAATTCTTGCGGAATGAATTTTTTAACAATCATTTGTAAATCCTCTTTTTTAAAACTTTTCGCCGTATATTAACTTTTCGCCGTATATTTTCAAGATTAACCGCATTTTAAACACGGCAGAATTTCAGTTCCAATATTTTAACATACTTAAATATTTTAAAAAAGAGTTCTCGGGCTTTTTTGATGTGTGCGTTTGCACCAAAAGCCTTATAATATCAGTATCG
Organism: uncultured Vampirovibrio sp.; assembly: GCA_910578465.1. GTDB lineage: Bacteria > Cyanobacteriota > Vampirovibrionia > Gastranaerophilales > Gastranaerophilaceae > MGBC122484. The sequence goes on from CAJTPW010000005.1 coordinate 29,526, forward strand.
GAGAGGTCAAAATGTAATTTGAGCTCATTTAGATATTTGTTCAAATGTTTTTTTGCAGCTTCAATTTTTGCGTTGTTTTCGGCAACTTTCTCCTTTGAAAACGCATTAAAGCAACTTTTTAATAAAAAACCTTCGCTAAAACGTCTTTTCATAAAAAACCGGCACTAAACTTTTTACCACTTCACTTCAAACTTAAAAACGCTGTTTGCCTTTCAAAGACAATAAACAGTGCTTTCAAATATATCTTAAAACATCGGCTGTTATAAAACATTACCTTTTAGTTTAAAATTCAAACCTTATCAAAGGCGCCCTTTCGGGCTACAAATTTCAGACTATTTCTTTTTGCGGTCACGGCAAACGGAAATTCTTCAAAGCTATTCCTTTTTGGCTATTTCTTTTTTGGCGGCAAAATATTCTCAAACTTAAAAACGTACGGCTTCTTTTCTTCTTCATCTGTTGCAAGTCCCAAAATACGCTCTAAATCTACCTTTAGTTTACCCAAATCTTCATATTTCTTTAAATCGCCATCAATTGCAATCGAAACATCACCCGTCTCTTCAGATACCACAATACAGGCACAGTCTGAAATTTCCGTTATACCGATTGCAGCCCTGTGACGTGTCCCGTATCTCCAGCTGAGTTTAGGATCTTCCGTCAAAGGAAGTAACACTCCTGCAGATTGAACGGTATCTCCGCAAATAACCACAGCACCGTCATGGAGCGGAGTATTCGGATGAAAGATTGTGAGCAAAAGCTCTTGAGACATATTTCCGTTAATTTCAACGCCGACATCCGAATGGTTTAATGTTCCATCCTCTTTTTGAAGAACAATGAGCCCGCCTGTCCTTGTTTTGGACATATATTTTATGGTTTCGATAAGCTCTTTTACAATATCAATATCTTCGTTTCTTCTTTTGTAAATCTTTTTCCCTGAAATTATTCTGCTTAAAATATCGTTTTGCCCGATATAACCCAAAAAACGCCTTAATTCGGGTTGAAAAATAACAATCAGCCCGACAGTTACAACGGTCACAAGTGTTTTTAGGAACATTCCGAAAATCTGAAGATTAATTCTTATCAAAAATTCGGAAAAAAGCCACATAATTAAAAGAGCAAAAATCCCTCTGACAAGGCTCTCCGAGTGTGTTCCCTTAATATATTTCTTATAGAAAAAGACAAGGATTAAAACAAGAATAATAATTTCTGCAATATTTACACCGAGCTGAGCACCGCCGAAAGTTTGAGCGAGCTCATAAAATTGTCTTAGCAAATACTGGTATAAATAAGTAAAATCCAATTGTTTACACCTTTTTCAATTTTTTGATAAATTTAATTTTTAGGCAGTTTAATTAAAAAATGACATCATTCTGGGTCAGCTGTTCGTAAGTTTCCCTCTTAACTATAATATCAGATTGGGAATTATTTACAAGTATCATTTCAGGCCTTAAAACCCTGTTGTAGTTGCTTGACATTGAATATCCGTATGCCCCCGTATTAAAGACACAAAGAATATCTCCCGCCACAGGTGAATTTAATTCAATATCTTTAATTAAAACATCTCCCGATTCACAAAACCTTCCTGCAACGGTCACTTTTTGGGGCTTTTCCTCTTCTTTTCCGTTTGCAATAACAGCTTCATATTTAGCCCCGTACATTGAAGGCCTCGGATTATCAGCCATACCGCCGTCCACCGCAACATATTTTCTTCCCTGCGGCACCTGTTTGGATGAACCTATGGTATAAAGCGTCACCCCTGCAGTACCGACAATTGAACGCCCCGGCTCAATGTATAATACAGGTTCTTCCATATCATACATTTCACCATGTTCTTTAATCGATTTTAAAATTACATCAGCAATTGTATAAACGGAAGGTGGACAATCAGCCTCTGTATAAGTTATTCCAAGCCCGCCGCCTATATTCATTTCGTTCAAATTCAAATCAAACTTATCATTAATTCTCTTGATTTCCTTCATTAAAACGCCGATTTCATCGTAATAAACTTTTGTTTCAAAAATTTGTGAGCCGATGTGTGCATGAAGCCCCATAATTTCAAGGTTTGTAAATTCCTTTAAAATCAACCCGACAGCTTCATCAATCTGTACCAGATCAAACCCGAATTTAGAATCAAGATGTCCTGTTTGAATATATTCATGGGTATGGCATTCAATCCCCGGGGTTATTCTTAAGAGCACTTTTTGAACCTTATCAAAAGACTTTGCAACTTCATTCAACAATGAAAGCTCAAGAAAATTATCCACGCTCACTCTCCCGACACCAAGCTCAAGCGCAAGCAAAAGTTCATCAGTTGTTTTATTGCTGCCGTTAAATGTTGTCATTTCCATATTTACGCCTGCTTTGTTTACGGTGTAAATTTCACCCCCGGATACAACATCAAATCCAAACCCTTCAGAATGAAGAATTTTTGCAATTTGTCCCGTCATCAGGGCTTTTGAAGCAAACATCATATTTACTTTTTTATAATTTTTAAAAGCATTTTTATATTCTCTTGCAATGGTTCTTAATGTCACTTCATCCATCACATATAAAGGCGTACCATACTTTTCAGCCAATTCCACCGTGTCACACCCTGATATTTCAAGGTTTCCCTTGTTGTTTCTTCGGGTGTTAAGCGGTCTTATATTCTGGTTTACGGTCATCACGGTATCAGACATTGTTCTCATAACTCCTTGCTAAATCTTTGCGATAATTGTAACATAAAGATACCTGACAAAAAAGGAATAAAAAATGGAAAACGGTAAACACGGTGAAAATAAAGATTTAACAAAAGAAAACACGGGTTTTCAAAGCGGAATTTTAACCTACAAAAATATAATTTTTGCAATAATGCTTGTTCTTGTTTTAATCTTTATTTCAAATATCGCAGACATTGCAATTATGCTCTTTGTGGCCTTCATAATCACTTGTGCGATTGATCCTTCGGTTAATTTTCTTCAAAAATATATGCCCAGAGTTTTAGCTGTGAGCCTTGTTTTGCTTGCAATTTTAGTTTGTATACTTCTTGTTTTTATTCCGCTTTTAACGGTTACAATCGAACAAACAACAATTTTTATCCAGAGTATTCCAACTTATATCAAAAATTTTCAAGATTTCTTACACACAAACCACTTTGGCATTTTGCTCTCAAAATATATTAACCCGGATGCAATAAACAGTGCAAATGCAGATATAACAAATATTACAGGAGAAATTTTATCAAAAGGGGCTGATATTTCAAAACTCATCGTTAATTCAATAACAAGCTCCATTGCAGTAGCCATAATGGTTTTCTATTTTTCATACGATGAAAAACACATGAGAAAAAGATTTTTGGAATTTTTCCCCCCGAAATTCAAACAAAAAGCAGAAAATATTTTAAATTCAATCAAAACAAAAGTGGGCGGATATGTCTTTGCGCAGGCGCTTTCAATGATTATCGTAGGCCTTTTATCATTCATAGGCCTTCTTATAATAGGAAACTCTCACGCTCTTTTAATAGGCTTTTTGGCTTGTATTTTGGACATTATCCCCGTCATAGGCGCAACGGTTGCGGTTGCGGTTGCCTTATACACAGCAATCAGCGGCGGATTATTTTATGTCATTCTTACATTTATTATTATGATGCTTGCACAATGGCTGCAAAACCAGATTTTCAGGCCGATTTTATTCGGTAAATTTATGGATACACATCCGCTTTTAATTATTGTTTCCCTTTTAATAGGCGCAAAATTTATGGGCTTCTGGGGAGTGGTGCTTGCACCTGCAATGGCAAGTATAGTCTGTGTTTTAATTGATGAACTGTATATTAAACCAATCAATAAAAATGAAAGTTTAAAGGAAGCAGCCTAAAATAATGGAAAAGTTTTTATACGAAAGATTGCAGAATAAAACCCCAAAAATCAACGCCTGGTTTGCTTTTCCTGCAATCGAAAGTTTTGCAATGTCCTCTTTAGGCTTTCTTTCAATATTTAAGCAGCTGGATTTAATGGAAGATGTTTTTGTAGAACGGATTTACGCCGATACAAAAAATACGGTTGCAAGCGTCGAAGAGCTTGATATAATCGGTTTTTCAAACTCTTTTGAAATTGATATTTTAACTGTCTTAAAAATGTTTTCAAAGTTTAAAATCCCGCCTTTAGCACGGGACAGAGGAGAAGAATATCCTTTAATTTTTGGCGGAGGCCCTGTTTTGAGCGCTAATCCCGTACCTTTTGAAGACTTTTACGATTTTATATCCGTAGGAGACGCTAAAATCACACTGGATAAGGCTTTCAAGACTCTTGTTGAAAAAAAAGATGAAACAAAAGAGACTAAACTTAAGGCACTGTCTGAAATTGAAGGCATTTGGGTACCGAAATTAGGCAAAGAAAAGCCCGTTAAAAAAATGGCAGACACCCTTAATGAGCCTGTTTATACACCGATTTTAAGCGATAAGAGCTATTTTAAAGATACGTTTATAATAGAAATAGAGCGCGGCTGCCCCAAAACCTGCAATTTTTGCCTTGCAAGCTGGTTAAATTTGCCTGTAAGATATATCCCGCTTGAAAAAATCATTAAAGCGATTGACCTTGGCCTTGAAAATACCAATAAAATTGCTCTTCTTGGAGCATATGTTGCAGGACATCCGCAATTTAACGAAATTTTAAAATACATAAGGGAAAAGAATAAAATAAGTCCCGTTGAATTGACGTTATCTTCGCTCAGGGCAGACCTTGCAGACCAAGAGGTTATTGAAACGCTCGTTGAATGCGGGCAAAGAAGCGTCACCATTGCCGTAGAAGCAGGCAGTGAAAGACTTAGAAGGGTAATCAACAAAGATTTAACCGATGAGCAAATACTGAAAACCGTTGAGAATTGCCGAAAGTTCGGGTTAAAGGGGGTCAAAATATATGCTATGATAGGGCTTCCGACCGAAACGGAAGAAGATATTTTATCTCTGGTAAATTTAATAAAGCGCATAAAGGAAGCAAATAAAGGGTTTGAGCTTTCAATCTCTGTCGCGTCCTTTATACCAAAGGCTCACACACCCTTTCAATGGTGTAAAAAGGCTGACAGCAAGAGTTTAGAAAAAAAATTAGCAATTTTGAAGAATAAAATTTCACCGCTCGGTGTAAACCTGCGTCCTTCAAGTGTTGACTGGGATTTAATTCAGTCAATCCTTTCTCGCGCAGGGATTTCGCTCTCTTCATATTTGCTAAAAGTCGTTGAAAACGGGGGAAACCTCGGTGCTTTTAAGCAAACCTGGCGCAGAATGGCAAAAGCGGGGATTTTGCCCGATATGGAATTGTACGCACAAATGCCAATCAGCGAAAACCCTGATGATACTTTGCCCTGGGAATTTATTCACGTCACAGACAAGAATATATTGAAAAAGCGCCTTGAAGATGCCTTGAAACCTTTATAAAATAAGACTTTTTCACGTTTAATAACGTATTTACAGGCTTTTAGCCCCCTTCGATTGATGCCTTATTATAGTTTGATAAAATTTCCATAGATTTGTACACAGATACTGAATCTGCGCCTATATCGCTGATTTTCACCCCCGAATCGATGAAAAGCTCCTCAACAAAATCGATTAAGCCCGTATACTTACCAAATTCGCTTTCACTGCCTGCTTTTTCAGCTTTTTCAACCAGAACTTCCATAATATTTATAAAATCTTGCTTCGGATTACCCGTAGGATTAAGCCCCAGCTGATACATAATACTATACCAGCTGTAAGATACAGTCTGTTCAGCATTTTCGGCCGTTTTATCATCTTCAGATAAGCTCTGTAAGCTGTTTACAGCTGTTTCAGTCTGAATTTCGCGCAGTTTTTGAAGGTCTTTATTAATGTCTCCGCTTGATTTTAAGCCATATTTTGCAAGCAAATTTGACAAGTCAGAATAGTCTGTTCTTGTTGCATTCAAAAAATAATTAATTTGCTCCTGATAAAGACTGGAAGCGGATATCGGGGAAATCGACACGAAAATTTACACCTTATTAAAATGAGGCACCTTCTAGATTAATTCCACATTCAAAAAATTTTTAACATATCCTAAAAAATCACTCTGTCAGGCAATTTTGAAGGTATTTTTCCCGCACATTTTTTATGTTAAAATTTACTTTATGGATTCAAAAAATTTGCATAACCCATGCTTTAATAAAATCGGCTATATTCAGGTTTACACGGGAGATGGCAAAGGAAAAACCACTGCCGGCCTTGGTTTGGCGCTCCGCGCACTCGGAAGGGGCTGGAAAGTTTTAATCGTAATGTTTACAAAAGGCGGGTCAAACTACGGCGAAATCCATTCATTTTCAAACCTTTCAGATGATATTAAAAGCCGTTTTAAGGTGATAAATGCAGGTTTAGACCGTATTGTCTATAAAAACAACATAAATGAGGCAGATAGAACCGAAATCCAAAAGGGGTGGGACTTTGCAAGAAATGCCATAAAAAATTGCGAATATGAACTTGTAATTTTGGATGAGGCAAATATAGCGCTGGATTTAGGGCTTATAGACCTTGAAGAGATGCTTGAAACTTTAAAAAACAAGCCCAGGGGGGTTGAAATCGTGCTCACAGGACGCAATGCAAACGAAAAAGTAATAGAACTTGCGCATCTGGTTTCGGAAATAAAACCTGTGAAACACTACTGGGACATAGGTGTTGAGGCAAGAGAAGGAATGGAATTTTGAAAAAAAATAGAATTGTTGAAATTTTAATCTTGCTCACTATCGCTGCCGTTGCGGCTTTTGTCTCATATAAAATTTATTACAATACATACGTTAAGCCAAACCTTTATACAATAAGGTTTCATGACATAGATAGCATTATAAAAGGTTCTCCCGTAAGGCTTATGGGGATAATTGTGGGTCATGTGCGAAATTTGACAAGGGAAAACGACATAATTTTGTGCGAAATAGTGGTCACAAAACCAAATACAAAAATCCCTGACGGAGCTGTCGCAAGGGTTGAATATAACGGGCTTGGCGGCTCAAAATCAATTGAAATTTCACCGCCAAAAACAAACGATTCCGATATTAAGGGAATTGTAGCGACAGATGCACTTAGAATCTCAGATTTTATGGATGTTTTTCAAGATGTCCGCGAAGTGCTGGTATGTATAAAAGAATTTGTGAACGGACTTTCACCAAAAGCCACTGTAGATACACTTAGAGCTATTTCGGAAGCTCCTGATTTCACGATTGACGCCAATAAAACTCTGGATGAGATGACGGCAAAACAAAAGGAAAATACTGTAAAAATCAGGCATTTTGGCAAATTTCAAAAAGAAATGGAAAAAATTATTGATAAAATGAGCCCAAAAAACAATCGGGCAAAATAGCAGTTACAACAGGGTTTAACTGCATCGACACCGTCAAAGAAAAGGGGCGCAAAGGTTACAAAATGCGCCCCGAAAAGTTGTTCATCTAAAAATTGCGAGCTGTGTAGGTTAAATGCCCCTATTCCAGCTTGTCCCAATATATGCAGACATACCCGCCAAGACCGTCCCCGCCTTTGCCCGGGTCTTTTCCCATATACCATGCTCCGCCTCCGCCTCCTGCACCCGCTTTACCGAATTTCGGAGTGGCTTCAACAATGCTGTCTTTAGTCGGAGGATTAATCTCCCCGCTTCCGAACCCTAATCCGTCTAATGCATTTTGATTAGGTTCCGATATATCATTATTCTCATCAACGGTTACGCTTGTGCATACATTTGCTTCATTATACAAACCTCCGCACTTTCCTTTTTCACCCGTGCCTGAGGTTCCTCCTCTTCCGCCTGCACTTCTCACCCCTTCTTTGTAATTGGACGCTTCTCCGCTTCCGCCCTGTTTGCCTTCAAGTCCCTTGTATCCTGTAAAGTTCCCCTGACTGAATAATCTTGTAAATAAATTACCGACATCATCATAACTTCCTGCTTCCCCTCCAATTCCGCCAACTGAAGTTGAACCGCTCCCGACAGATGCACTTGTTCCGACTTCTCCACCCTTTCCTCCGATTATTCTATATGTAACATTAGCCGCATTGGAACAAGAAATTGATGAATCTCCGCCATCTCCTCCCTTAATTGCAGGAGTGGTGCTTCCCGCGCCGTTTCCGCCGATTCCGCCAAACCCTACTTTTATCTTACATGTTGCAGATTTCCCAACGCTAATATTTCTGATATGTGCAACATATCCTGCGCCTCCGCCCCCGCCGCCTGCCGCTTCAAATTTTCTTTTGAAGTTAAGCTTAATATATCCTTTGGCGCCGTCTCCTCCTGCCCCAAATCCAAACGTTGCAGAGGAACCTGAACCGCTTTTAACGGCAGTTCCTCCCCCGCCGCCTGCACCGGGGTTTGATGTAGAGTTTGGTGTAACACCGTCTTTACCGCTGTTTGAAACCTGACTGTCATTTAGTATACTTGCTCCGCCAAGTCCTCCTGTTGTGGGATTATTGGTTGATGCTCCGCCGTTACCCGCTTCTTTACCGTCGTTTGTGCAGTTAAAATCAATCCTGTTATTATCACTGACCGTATAATCATAGGTATAACAACTGTTTTCTTTACTTACTTTTTCTCCCTTTCTTCCATAGCCGTTGCTCGATGCATTTGCTATACTTGCATCGGCGCCTCCGCCGCCTTTTCCTCCTTTAACACAGAGTTTAAATTTAGGGTGGTGTACTGAATCTTGAATAATAATGCAGGAATCCTCGCCGTCATTTCCGTTTGATGCCTTGCCTCCTTTGAATGGAGCGCCGTTTCCCCCTTGTCCTCCATTTCCGACATCAAGAATTATATACCCTCCAATATTGTTCTTTATTGCGTCTTTTAGCCTTTTTTTTGCGTTAATGTCGAAGGAATCATCCGTAATTGACGGAGAAGAGGAGCCCCCGCCGCCAGAGAGGGAGTAGAACTTTTCACCGTTTATGTTTTCCGTGCCGTTGTATACACAGTATACTTGGCGGGAGGTGGAGGAGGATGATGAAGATGAAGAATCTCCTGAGGCATTCCAACTTGTGTCTGACAGGGTGTAGAAGCGGTAGGTGGTAGCGGTAGAGGAACAATTCGAGCCAGACCATGATACTTTACAATACCCGTAGTTCTGGCAGTATACCTGCCCTCCACTGGTACTTGTCTTCCCACAGCTGTAGTTGCCCTTTGCGTGCATTCCGTAAGCGTACCCCCGTTGCTTGCAATATGTATCGCAGAGCGGATCCGAGCAGGATGAGGAGCAGCCAACAACGAAGGCCATTGAGCGATCAGAGTTGTAGCATGCTTCGATATAGGCGGTGTAGTAGGGAGTACTCGCAGCGCAATAACTCCCCGTCTCATTACTCCATATGCTTTGGCCACTTGTTATCCCGAGTGTTGAATAAAATGCACTATTATCTTTATTCCAGTTTCCTAATTGTGAATAAGTCGGTGGTGTCCATGTTCCGCCAATAGATGTATTTAAAGCTGTGCATTTTGTCTTTGCGCCGTTAAAATCAGACGTTCCCTGATTGGCGGAAACACAAACTTTGTTCGCGTCGTCATAAACCCCGCCCATACATTCGCATTTATCCAAAGAAGGAGAACCTGTACAAATTAACCTCGAATATTCTGCAGCACCGCCTCCTGCGCCTCCGCCGCCTCCTGTCATGGTTTCAATTTCAAATTCATCCATATTAAATTCAATTTTTATGCCGTTTTTGTTGTCCAAAGGTTCAGTGTATGAATCCGAAACGGTGGCAGAATTGGTTGCTCCCGCTCCGCCTCCGCCGCCTGATGCAATAATAAAATTAGCAATCCATGCATCTTCAACAGGAAAATCTTCGGGCAATACCTTATACCCTGAACCGTCATCCGCAAGCTGCAATTCGGGACTGTCATAATCCCAGCATTTAAACATGGCGGGGGCTCTTCCGCTTCCGCCCCCTGCACCGAATATTGAAACATTTTCATTGAATTTCTTTGTCACAACAGGAGCAAGCGCCGCAAGAAGCAATGACGCTACAAGAAGCGCCATTAACATTTCAACAAGGGAGAAAGCTGCCCGTTCAGGCAATAGAAAGGCGGCTATAGCTTTTGTATAATCATTTGTATTGCTCATATTCTAATCTCCTTAATATTTGCTATTTATTATTTAGCAATAATAAACCATGAATAGCAAATTTTTATAAAATTGTCAATTGATATAAATAAAGGTAGCATTGTTACGATGTTAAATATCAAGCAGGAAATACAAATAATTCTTTTAAAGTGCGGCATATCAATGAGAAAGCTCATTGTAAAAATGAACGATGCCGGCTACAAAATGCCTGCTTCAAGCGGCCTTTCGGTGCTCTTTTCAAGAAAAAGAATCCGCTTTGAAACGGTACAGGAAATTTTGGATTTTCTTGGGTATGAGCTTCAAATAGTTGAAAAGCCGCAAAGGAAGCAGGCGCCCTAAATCTCCGCAGATATTTATTTTATTTTGATTAAACTACTCCACAACCCCTGAATCCAGAGCTTTTTTAACTTCAGATTTAATTTTCTCATGGATTGTATCAATTGGAAGCTCGCCGTCTATTGTAATAAAATTGTACTCTTTTTGAAGCCTGTCATACTCTTCAAGGCACTTATTCTGATACATTTCAAAGCTTTTATAAATATCCGTTGAAAGGCCGATATCGCGTCCTGATTCAAAGTAATCAAGCCCTTTTGAACCTATCATACGTTTTAAAAGCTTGTCTACGGGCATTTTCAGGTAAAATACCAGATCAGGCTCGGGGGCAAAATCGTAGAGTTTTTTTACCCAATTTATATCATGGCCTCTGACAGAATCCCTCACAAAAGCAGTGTAAATATATCTGTCCAAAAGCACGACAAACCCTGCCTTTAAGGCCGGAATAATAACATTTTCAAGACGATCGGCATAATCTGCCGCATAAAGAAGAGAAAATGTTGTCGTATTCAATAAATTACGCTCTTTTGCTTCGTTAATCACATCCGATATGAGACGGGAAGTCTTCCATTCAGACAGCATACAGCCATAGCATTCGTTTTCGATATATTTTTTAAGAAGATTTACCTGTGTGGATTTCCCCGCACCGTCCGTACCTTCTATAACAATTAAAAGCCCGTCATATCCGTGTTTTTGATACATCTATATCTTAATACCTTTCGAATTTAAAAGCTCTGTTACAATTTGTCTGAAATACATCTGTTTTTTATGGATTGATTCGTTTGCGTCAACCTTTATAAGATCGTATTCATCCACCATATCTTTGTATTGTTCAATTACGCGGTTTTGAAAAAGCACATAGCTTTTATAAGGATTATTTGAAAGCTTTAAATCCATTCCCGCTTCATAATATTTCGGCTGACGGTTTGTGCAGATACGCTCCAGAGAAACCTTTGCACTCACATCAAAATAAAGGGTTAAATCAGGTTTAATTGCAAAACCGTACATATTTCTGACCCATTTTTTATCAACATCACGTGCAACATCACGTGCAAAGGCAGTATAAACATATCTGTCCGCAAGAACTATAAAACCTGCCTTCATTGCAGGAATAATGACTTTTTCAAGGCGATCCGCAAAATCAACTGCATGGAGAAGAGAAAAAGTCCGCCCTGAGAGAAGATTTTTCTTTTTTGCTTTTTTTGTTGTGTCTGCAATAAGGTCTGAAGAATTCCAGCAGGTTAAAATCACATCAAGATTTTTGGATTTTAGCCAGCTGTATAATAAATCAAGCTGTGTAGATTTGCCGCTTCCGTCAATTCCCTCAACACAAATAAGTACGCCTTTCAGGTCATGGTTTTTATTAAATCTTAACATTTTGTACCTTGTTTTTGCTGCCCTTTATTAATAATATTATAAGTGATAATTGGTATTTGCAAACAGATTTAAAACGGAGAAAAATTATGACATCCGATATTTTTTCAAAGGCTTTTCACGTCGTAAAAGACAGCCCTTTTATAACACTTTATTTTGTATTGTATTTAATAATTTTGTTTTTAATAATCCCCGTAATGCTTGCGGGAGGGAATATATTCTTAAGGAGCATTTTGAGCGTTCTTTCCCTGCTTCTGACCTGTGCGTTTATGGCAGGCTGGTTTGGAATGATTAAAACTGCGGTTATTACATACAAAAAGGACAAAACGCCCGAAGAAAAGCTTGAAGAAGCCGTAAGGCTCAAGAATAATTTCTTTTGCAGTGTTTCAAACTACATCTTGCCCGTAATTTTGGGCTTTGTTGTGTTTGTTGCCCTTTTATATTTACATTCTTACCTTTCGGATATTCTCTTCGGCAAAATTGACAATGTTCTTGAGGATATTTCCAAATATTCAAACAATCAGGAAGCTTTTAAAACCTACCTTTTAACCCTTCCTGAATCCGTATGGAGCACAATTATTAAAAAAGTTACATTCTCATATGTTATTTGCAGCTTTATTACAATGGCATACCTTTTCTTTGCGGCAAGCCTCTATTTAAACAAAAAATGCACACTAAACCCTATATATGCGGTGGGTGGAGCAGCCAAAACAATGTTTCAAAAGTTTTTTGAAACGGTTATAATCTTTATTTTCTTAATCGTTTTAAACTTTGTTCTGATGTCCCTGCAGGCATTTTATATTGATAATGTTGTAATATCCTTTGTTACAATGATTTTAAGGATTTATTTTGCCGCATACATTATTGTGTTAATATTTGACTTATATGAACAAAATCAAAAAGACCTTCCCTCTGATTGTTGTGACAGGGCCGACTGCATCAGGAAAGACGACCTTAGCGATTAATCTTGCAAAAAAGATTGGTGCGGAAATTGTTTGTGCCGATTCAAGAATAGTTTATAAAGGATTGGATATAGTGAGTGCAAAGCCTTCTTTTGTTGAAAGAGAAGGCATTTTGCATTATTTAATCGATATAAAAGAACCTGTCGGAGAGCCATACAGCGCAGGAGATTTCTGCCTTGATGCCAAAAAATGTATCGAAAAAATAAGGGAAAGGGGTAAACCCGTTATTATAACGGGGGGGACCTGGTTTTATATAAAATGTCTTCTGGATGAAAATGAGCTTTTGCCTGTATCATCCGATAAAAAATTAAGGGAAGAGCTTGAAACTCTTGATAACATTACACTCTGGCAGATACTTGAAAAACTTGACAAAAAAAGGGCAGAAGAAATTCACCCGAACAATAAAGAAAGGGTAATAAGAGCTGTTGAAATGGTAAAAACACTTGGAAAAGAAGTTTCGGATACAGACAGAGCTTTAAATTCAGAATATAACGCCCTCTGGTTTGCCCCTGATTACATAAAAGAAGAAATGAGAGACGAACTTTATAAAAGGATAGATTTAAGGGTGGATGAAATGATAAAGGCGGGGCTTTATTATGAATGGGAAAGGATGAAGGGAATTTACGGCAGAACAAAGGTTTTAGAAAATACAATCGGATACAACGAATTTTTTGAGCTTGAAGACGGATTATACTCTAACATTAAAGAGGCTTTCGATAAAATTAAACAAAGAACAAGAAACTTTGCAAAAAGACAGCTGACATTTTTTAGGGGTGAAGAAAAAATCATAACGGTCAAAAACGAGGACGAGGTTTTGGGGTATTTGAATGCAGCTAAAAGATGATTACATGTTAACAGACTATATATTAGCCTAATAAACAATTCTACAAATAACACAATACTTAACAAAACTCGATTTTTCAGGCAATTTTCGAGCGCTTTTGGTTTTATTAAACTTGTGCATTAAAAATTGTGAAGGCATATAAAAGCTTATGACGGCAGGTTTTAGTCCAAATTTTCAACCGCAAATACAAACAACATATCCGCAATATGCCCAAATGCCTGCTGCGGCACAACCTTCCTATGCACAAAGCCCCATGCCTGCAAAACAACCTCAAATATACCGACAAACTCCCCAATATCCGCAAAGCTATCCGCAAGGATATTATTTCCCGCAAAGCCCGGGGATTATTAACTACGTAACTCCGCCCGCACAGACACAACAAAACACCGTGCGCTCCCAAAATGCTATAAATCCGCAAGCTTTATCGCATATTCCCTATGAACAAAACCCGTTAAATATGAACAACATTCAAAATAACGGTATGAATGCTCAAATGCCCGCACCGAACGTACAGCAGGGGCAAGGCGGACAACAGATGAACACTATGAATAATCAACCGAAAGAGCAGCCTTTTATGGACATTGGCGTTGTAAACGCACCTGAAAATTTCTCCAAAACCCCCATAATTGATGAGCTTAACCGCAGGGGGCAGACAATGGAGAAAGAAACTCCGCCAAAATTAAGAGGCAAAAAAACTTTTACCACCGGAAATGTAAGCGCTGCCTTAAGTATGGGCTCTCTTGGAATAATTTTAACAATGGCACTTTGCAAAATTGTAAAATTAATCAAACATAAGTAGGATATACGCGCTTTTACTTGCTTAAATTCCACATTATGACCTATAATAAATTTATCAGGTTAGTATTTTTATTAGGAAAGATTTAGCAAGTTATGAAAAAATACGCTTTTACATTGGCTGAAACCCTTATGACAATGGCAATTATAGGGGTTTGTGCAGCCTTAATGATAACTTCAATCAAAAATGTAAACCCGACAGGACAGGCTGATGCAATTATGGCTAAAAAGGCCGTAACCACTTTTGCAGACAGCACAAGACAAATAATGGTTCATTACGCCAAAAACTTTAAAATGAATGATGTATATTCCGATAAAGAAAAAACACAGCCATGCAAAAATGCAACTTGTCTTTTCAACATTTACGGAAAATTTGTTCAAATTACCAAACAATTAAGCGCGGATGAAGCAGGCAATTTTGGTGCAAGCAGTTCTGTATACGGACAGCTTGTAGACGGGCTTGTTTTTGGGGTAAGATACGACCCCACCGCTTGCAGTATATCAACTTCAGAAGCTGACAATATTTATGCTTCACCTGCAGACGATTCTAACGGTGCTACAACCACAAAGCTTATCGTAAGCGGTGCCTGCGGTATGATTTATTATGATACAAACGGCAAAAAAGGTCCGAACGTGAACGGTAAAGACAGATTTGCAATTCCGATTTTCAAATCAACAGGAGCAAGAATTCCGTCTCCAAAGGCAAGCGAGAAACCTACGACATAACGGCATTGAAAAATTTATAAGATAAAATTCAGGTTTTCTTAAAAATTGCATTTTGCAAAGTTAAAGAAAACCTGATTTATTAGAAAATAATGAAGAGTATTGCTTTTTGTATGCCGTTTTGTTCTTATAACGGTCTTTTAAAACGGCTTAAAGATATCTCATTGCAGCTTGCTCAGCTTTGTCCGCTTTTGAGAGCATAGCTTGAACATTCGGATTTGTGATTTGTTCACCCTGCGCCTGTGCTGCTTGAGCACCCTGTGCATCCCCCGAAAGTGCATTAAACGGTTTTGAAGATGGTATATAAGACCTTGGCGGCTCTTTAATTCCGTTTTGTGCAGGAGCCTGTACCTGCGGTTGAGCATATTGTTGCGGTTGTATTGGAGCCTGCTGCTGAGGAGCGTAAGGGTTGGTTGCGGCAGGGTTTATTATATTTGGCTGCACAGGTTGATATTGGGGTGCCTGCGGCGCATAAGGATTATACTGCTGCGGCTGTGCAGGTTGACCCTGCGGCTGAACTACATTATTCGGATTATTTACATAATTTTGTAAAATAGAACTTGGCGTAAATCCTCCCTGTGCCTGTTGTTGGTTTTGCACAGGCGTATCCTGAATTGCTGCGGCAAGCTGGATTAATATTGAAGGATCTTTTTGAATTGCAGCCATAGCCTGCGGATCGCTTTCAATAACCTGAAGAATTTCAGGATGTGACTGAAGTTTTACCATTGCGGCCTGAAGCTGCTCCTGCAATGCTTTTTGTGCTTCTTCCTGCTGTTTTTTATTCTTTTCTTCGTCAATACTGTATGGTTTGCCGAAAATTTTGTTTACGCCTTTTCTGATTGGTCCCATAAACATTGTAGAGAATGCAAGTGTTATCAGTACAAACCTCATTGCCCCGCCACTAAGACCTTTAGCCTTTCTGAACAGTTGAACAGGCGCATTTAATATTGCACTTTTGAAAGGAAGCGCTTTTGGAGTTGCAACCCCTTTAATTACAGGGTCTAACCCCATACCGAAGAACTTACCTATCGTTCTTAAAGGTCCTGCCAGAAGTCCGCCGCCATCTTTTCTTTTTGCCATATTAGCTAAGGATGCAAGACCGTATGTTGTCCCGAATGCCAAGGGCATAGTCACCGTGAATGAACCGATACCTGATATCAAGCTGTCTGCTGCGGTTGCAACCTTTTGTTCTTTGGGAGCTTCCTGAATATTATTGAACATGCCGGGGAGCGCCATTAAGGAAATCAACACCCCTGCACCTGATTTATCATTTACAAAGTTTGAAATACATTCTGTGGGAAGAACAACAGATTTTTGAACCATTCTGCCAACAGCCGTATCTGCCATTTGCCCTGTAATAACATTGTATTTTATTAACGCATCACCAAGGTTTCCTCTGCCTATGTTTTTCCATTGTTTGCCAAAAAGCCCTGCAACATTTGAACCTGCTTTATTTATAAGGTTTACTGGCCACCAGGCGGTTTGCGAAGCACCAAGAGCATTGAAAAATTTTCCAATCGGGCCTTTTGCCTTTGAAAATCCTGAGTCCATTACAACGCCCGTAAGTTCGCTTACATCAATATTTAAGCTTCCATCAAGACCTTTTATGGTGCCTTCTTTGAGCTGGTTTAATATTATATCAAGGTTTTTCTTGTTAATCTTTCCGCTTGCGTCCATACAGCCGAAGTTTTTAGCAATTAACTCGGTTAATTTTTTACAAACATCACCGTTTTCGCCTGATTTTATAACATCGTAAAGATTATCCGCATCAGCACTTCCTGCAAGCTTTTTCAAAGTATCAAGCACGCCCGGTTTTGCCGCATCATCAGCGAAATCCAAAGCCGTTTTTACAACATCGGGAGGTGTCATTTTAAATATTCTTTTTGCACCCTGTCCCTGACCCTGTGCAAAACTCCACTTCGGACCCGCTTTATTTGTTTTTAAGGTTTCAAAAATGTTTTTGATTGTTTTACTTTTCGTTAGAAAATCAACAACGCTCGTTTTCGCATTTGTAAAGAATTTTGCAATTCCCGTATAAACTGTATTATTCTTTAAAACATCATCAACGCTGTGCCCGAGGCCCACCATTGTTTTTGTTGAAAACTTGCTGTTTCCGAGCACTGCAAGTCCTATAACCGTCGCAGCGGTCAAAGCCAGTGAAATAATTGTCCTTTTGGGGTGGTTCTTAAAATCAATCCCCATCGTATCCTTTACCATACTAAAGGGGGAATTTTCTTCCACATTTTCTGCAGCTTTGCTTGAAAGCTCCACTGCGTCCTGTTTCAGCTTTTGAGTATCAACTGCGGTAAAATTCTGTCCGTTATTTGCAACGCCGGGGTTTATGCCAAAATTCGGACCTGCTTGAGGCGCCATGTAAGGATTTTGGGGATACTGTGGGTTTTGGGGCATTCCCTGAGGCATGGCCTGTGCAGGCTGCCCTTGCATTTGATACCCTTGCTGCGGGTATCCCTGCTGTGGCTGCCCGTATCCGAAGCCTTGATTATATCCTAAATAGGGGTTTTGTTGTTGATTAAACTGTTGGTTAAAGCCGTAAACCATAGATATCCTTGCAAATAAAAAACTATATTATAATAAAAACCGAACATGAAAAATTATTTACAAAGTATATCATTTTAGGGGTTACATTTCTTAATATTCAGCCTTATTATGTTATAATAAATTTATAAATTTTAGGATAGAATTTTTAGGACAAAAACGTGAAAATTGTTGTTTGCATAAAACAGGTGCCTGATACAAACGATGTTAAATGGAGCAAAGAAAATAATATCATAAGAGAAGGGCTCACAAACATTTTAAACCCGTTTGACGAGTATGCAATTCAGGCTGCGCTTGAAATTAAAAAAATTGACCCGGATACAAAAATCACTCTGCTTTCAATGGGGCCTACCTGTGCCAAAGAGGTGCTTGAATACGGGCTTGCACTTGGTGCGGACAATGCAATTTTACTTTCCGATAAAAGATTTTCAGGGGCAGACACAAACGCCACAAGCAAAACTCTTGCCTGTGCAATAAAAAATATGGTGGAAGACTTTGATATTGTAATAACAGGCCAGTTTGCAACAGACGGAGACACCGCACAGACAGGTCCCTCAATGGCACACCATCTAAATATTCCCGTTTTAACCTATGTTAAAAAGATTTTGGATGTTGAAGAAACAAAGCTTGATGCAAAATGTGAAAGGGAAAATAACGTTTCAACGTTTGAAGTTTCAATTCCTTGCGTACTTTGCGTTTTAAAGGGTTGTGCCAGCTTGAAAAACCCAAAAATCGAAGATTATATTCAATCTCAAAAAAAAGAGCTCAGAATATATAATGCCGATGATATTCAAATGGATATTGAAAAATGCGGCATAAAGGGCTCTCCAACCTTCGTGCAAAAGGCTTTCCGCCCTGAAATTTCAAGAGAATGCATAACAATTGAAGACAATTTTACAAATGAAATCTTATCACATATAAGGGAAAACAATGGCAAGAAAGAAGAAACACACCAATAAAGAAAATCAGACCGAATTGGCCCCGAAAACAACGGAAACGGCGCCTGAAAATAAAGTTGAGACCGCATCCGAGAATACTTTGGAAAACGGAGCTGAAACTTCAAATAAAGCTCAAAACACTGAGAATGAGGATTGCAAAACAAAGGAGATTTTTGTATATTCTGAAATCATTGAAAATAACGGGCTTGAAACATTTCATCCTGTTGTGTTCGAGCTTTTATGCGCAGCACGAAAACTTGCCGAAAAACATTCACCAAATTTAAAGGTTTGTGCGGTTGTATGTTCAAATGATAATATTCCAAATATTGACGACATAAAGACTGAACTTTATAAAGGCGGCGCAGATAAAATTTATCTTGTTAAAAATGACAAAATTAAAAGTTATATGGGAATTGCACACTCCCTGACGGAGCTTTGCAAGCAAAAAACACCCGAAATATTTTTAACGGGTGCTACTATTGAAGGAAGAAGCATAGCGCCTTTAATATCATCTGCGCTTGATACAGGGCTTACTGCAGACTGCACAAAGCTTGAAATTACGGATTTCAAGGATGAAAAAAAACTTGCAGCAACAAGGCCAACATTTGGCGGCCAGCTTATGGCAACGATTTTGTGTAAAAAGCTGCCCCAGATGGCAACGGTTCGTCCTTCAGTACTCCAAAAAAGCGAGGAAATTTATAAAGAAGAAGGCGAATTTGAAGAATTTTTGCCGGAACAGGATGATTTTGAAGAGCAAATCAGGCTTCTTGGCAGCGAAATCAATAAAAACAAACTGTCATCCGAACTTGAAAACGCGCAGATTATTGTTGCAGGCGGAAAGGGCTTGAAAACCGAAGAAAACTTTGAAAAACTGAAAAAATTTGCAAAACTTATAGGTGCCGCAGCTGCAGGCTCCAGAGGCGCTGTAGATATGGGCTTAATTGAAAAAGAATATCAAATCGGCCAAACGGGAAAAACCGTATCTCCCAGGGTTTATATGGCATTTGGGATTTCGGGTGCCATACACCATATTACAGGAATTGAAAACTCTAAAAAAATTATTGCAATAAATACGGATGAAAATGCACCTATATTCCAAAATGCGGATGTAAAAATCGTACAAGACGCAGGAAAAATTTTAGACGGATTGATTGAAGAACTTGAAAACAATACTTAAAGGGTAGTACCGTGCCTTCTCCTGCACACAAATTTTACTAAGAAATCGGTAGGAAAGGAGGCAAAATATGAGATTATTGTTTGTAATTCCGATATGCATTTTAATAATCAAATGCATAAAAGAAATTCCAGCAATGATAGAAATGCTGGAATTCTTCATAAATAACTCATAGGGTACTAAGTGAAGCCTCAACTAACTGACCTTGGTTGGGGCTTCCCCCTATATTCACATTATATACCAAGTTTTGTTTTTTTCAATTACTCTGTTTCCATTGCCTTGAGCTTCTTATAAAGCTCAACCTCATTATCTGAAATTATCTTTGGAAGAACAATCGAAATTTTTACGTTTAAATTCCCTGCACCGCCTTCTTTTTTTGGAAGCCCGAGCCCTTTTAGCCTCAACAACTTTCCGCTGCTTGTTTTTTCGGGAATTGTCACGGTCACCTTACCGTCAGGCGTTTCAACCTCTTTTTTGCCGCCAAGAACTGCGGTTGCGGGAGTAATTTCAACGATTTTTGTTAAATCATCTCCATCAATTACAAAATTCGGATCTTTAATTTTTACGGTTAAATACAAATCACCTTTATTTCCAAGCTCATCGCTTCTGCCTTCCGCTTTAAGGCGAATTTTTTGCCCCTCTTTTACAAATTTGGGAATTTTAACGGAAAGATTTTTTAAATTTTTTTCAATACCGGAACCTGCACAATGAGAGCAAAAACCGCTGTGCGAATTTCCGCCGCAATATCTGCATTTTTGATAATCCGTTATCGTAATGCTTTTTGTACCGCCCGATACAACATCTTTAACGTTTAAAATAAGATTTTGATTTATATCAAGGTTTTCTTTCTGCGTTTTATTCGGATTGTCCCTTCTTCTTGAAGCGGCTCTCGGGTCTGCACCGCCCATATTCGGGCCCATACCGCCAGAATAAAAATTCCCGCCGCCGAACATATCGTTGTTAAAGCCTCTGCCGTAAGATGTTTTGGCGCCTCCTGACATTAAATCGCCGAATATTGCACTGAAAAAGTCTGAAAAGCCGCCTGTATTGCCGCTAAAACCGCTGCCCTGCGCACATCTTGTAAATTGTGAAAAATCAAAACCTTGAAATCCGCCCATAGACGGGTCGAAGTCGGCTCCGTTTTGAAACCCTGAGCCCAGAGTATCATATCTTTGACGTTTTTCTTTATCTCCTAAAACTTCATAGGCTTCATTTATATCCTTGAACTTTTCTTCCGCCCCTTTTTCCTTGTTTACATCAGGGTGATATTTGCGCGCAAGCTTTCTGTAGGCGGATTTTATCTCCGTCTCGCTTGCTTCTCTTTTAATGCCTAAAATTTCATAATAGTCTTTATATTTCATATTTTTATATTAATTCAAATTTCTAAAAACTTTAATAAACTTAATCTTTTATTAATAAATTATTTTTAAAAAACAATTTTTTCATCCGCCAGAAGGTGAAAGTATGCTAATGTTTTTTCTTATACCTTTTCCCGTCCACCTCATGCACGTTTTCAATCGCAATAAAAGCAGAAGGGTCAATCGCGCTTACAACATCTTTAATCTTTGGAATTTCAATCTTTGTAATCACACAATATACCATTTTGGATTTTGCTCCCGAATATCCGCCTTCTGCAGCAAGATATGTAACACTTTTATCAAGAGTTTTCATAATTTCTTTGCCGATTTCTTCATATTTGGGGCTCATAATGAAAACGGATTTAGCTTCGTTCATACCTTGTAAAACAAGATCTATCGCCTTTGAAGCTATAAAATAAGTTACGGCAGAATACATTGCTTTATCGGGCCCGTAAACAAACCCTGCAATTGTAAAGATAAAAACGTTGAAAAACATAACGATTTCACCCACGGCAAAAGGATATCTTTGTGAAATTTTTATCGCCAAAATTTCAGTCCCGTCAAGTGCTGCGTTGCTTTTTAAAACAAATCCGACACCAATACCCAAAATCACCCCGCCAAAAATTGCAGCAATCAAAGTATCCTGTGTAAATTCAAAGCCTGTTTCCAAAAATAATTCGGAGAGCACAGAAAGCATTATAACGCCATAAAACATTTGGCAGACAAACATTTTGCCGAATTTTTGAAACGCCATAACAACAAAAGGCAGATTAAAAAGGATTAAAAACAAACCGAAAGGAAGTTTTGTCAAATAGTTTGCCATAATGGCAAGGCCGACAACGCCTCCGTCGATAACATCCCTAGGAATTAAAACACATTCAATTGCAAAAGCCGCAATTGCACACCCGAGTGTAATAAAAATTAATCTTAATAATAAAGTTTTTAAAAAACCTTTTGTCATAGTTTTATGATAAAATAAAAAAATGAAAAAAGTAAGTGCATTATTATTCACATTTTTATTCTTCCTGTCCCTTTTCGGCCTTTTCGGATGTGCAGGTCAAAGCAGAGAACCTAAAGATTTACTTGCAAGAATAAAATTTCGAAACAAGATAATTGTCGGCATAAAAAACGACTCAAAGCCATTCGGATATGTTGAAGACGGCGAATTAAAAGGCTTTGATATTGATATTGCAAAAAGCATATCAAAAAGCCTCCTTGGAGATGACAAAGGCGAATTAATCGAGTTTGTGGTTGTAACCCCCGAATCAAGAATAAGCGACTTAAATTCAGGTTATGTTGATATTGTTATTGCAACGATGAGCATCAGCGCAAAAAGAAACCATATAATAGATTTTACAAACCCTTATTACGTTGCGGGGCAGGCTCTTATGGTAAAAGAAGGGTCTAAAATAAATTCAATTCAAAGTCTGAACACAAGAAGAGCGGGAATAATCCTTGGAACAACAGGCGAAAAGACAATAAGACAGCTTGCCCCGAATGCAACCGTTGTAGCAAAGAAAAACTACAACGAAGCGTTTAATCTTCTTAAAGAGGACAGGGTAGACGCTATTTTAGCGGATGACAGCATTTTATACGGTTTTATTATGAACAATGAAGGGTATAAAATTCTCCCCGCAAGATATACAAAAGAATTTTATGCAATTGCGCTCCGTCAGGGAGAAGAAAACAAAGAACTCAAAGACGCTTTAAACAAAATTTTAAATAATATGCAGCAAACAGGAAAACTCAACAGAATAAAGGAAAAATGGATTCCAAATTTACATAAAGGCGCTTAATATGATATAATTTCCCTTGAAAAACGGATAGAAATTGTAAAAAGGGAAATAAAAAATGGAAGTTAAAAAAAGAGAGTTTTTCTGGGAAGTCATTTTCTGGATTGTGCTTCTGGCAGGTATCTATATGTCCTTTGGGGTATATGGAGACGGTGTTAAGTCTATATTTATCGGCATAATTGCCGGTATGTGCGCGCTTTTGTTTGCAGCATTAAAAATTTCGAAAATAATGTCTAAAGATAAAGGCGATGATACCATGTGTGCCATTTCAAACCACATATACCATGGCGCTATGGCATTTTTAAAAAGAGAATATAAAATTTTATCTGTTTTTGTAATAGCCGTAGCCCTTTTAATCGGCGCTTATATCGGTACAAAAACAGCAATATGCTTTCTTTGCGGGGCAATATGCTCTGCTGTTGCAGGCTATATCGGAATGAGCGTTTCAACAAAAGCAAACGCAAGGACGGCAAATGCTGCAAAAAAATCCTTGAATAAGGCTTTTAGAGTTGCTTTTTCAGGCGGCGTTGTTATGGGTATGACAGTTGTGGGCCTTGGTCTTTTAGGGCTTACCCTTTTATATTACATATTTAAAGACTATGAAATCGTAAACGGCTTTGCGCTTGGTGCAAGTTCAATTGCGCTTTTTGCACGTGTGGGCGGCGGTATCTTTACAAAGGCTGCAGATGTAGGTGCAGATTTAGTAGGTAAAGTGGAAGCGGGAATTCCTGAAGATGACCACAGAAACCCCGCAGTTATTGCGGATAATGTTGGCGACAATGTTGGAGACGTTGCGGGAATGGGGGCAGACCTTTTTGAATCTTATGTCGGTTCAATAATCGCATCCATTACACTCGGGGCATTATGTTTAAATTTACGCGGAGCATTTTTACCTATCGTCCTTGCGGGGCTTGGAATTTTTGCTTCAATCATTGCCGTATATTTTGTAAGAACAAAAGAAAACGGAAACCCGATGTTTTCTCTTCAATTGGGTACAACAGGCTCAATGCTTATGACAATCATCGGTTCATACTTTTTAATCACAAACTGGTTCCCGAAAGCAGACTGGGGGCTTGGAATTTTCTATGCCCTTCTTATAGGTATCGTTGCAGGAACCTTAATTGGATATTTAACGGAATATTTCACTTCATACAACTTTATGCCCGTTAAAAGAATTGCCCAATCAACGGAAACAGGAACCGCAACTACGGTTATTTCAGGGCTTGATGTAGGTATGTTATCAACATTTTTCCCTATGGTAATTATAAGCTTGGCTACAATCGGTGCGTTTCTTGCAATAGGCGGAATGCATAATTATACTCTCGGTGTTTACGGGATAAGTATTGCAGCTGTCGGAATGTTATCAAGTGTCGGGATGATTGTTGCAGTTGACGCTTACGGCCCGATTTCAGACAACGCAGGCGGCATTGCACAAATGGCAGACCTTGAAAAAGAGGTTAGGGAAAGAACCGACAAGCTTGATTCTGTCGGAAATACAACAGCAGCCATCGGCAAAGGCTTTGCAATCGGTTCTGCGGCGCTTACGGCACTTGCTCTTTTATGCGCTTATGCAACGGTTGTAAACCTTGAAGATATTGACATCCTGAACCCGTTTGTAACGGCAGGCGTGCTGTTTGGCGCTTCACTGCCCTTCCTGTTCTGTTCTTTAACAATGGGTGCTGTAGGCCGTGCGGCAGGAAAAATGGTGGATGAAGTAAGACGTCAGTTTAGAGAACATCCCGAAATTATGACAGGCGGCTGCCAGCCCAATTATAAAAAATGCGTTGACATATCAACCAAAGCGGCAATATTTGAAATGCTTCTTCCGGGTGTGCTTGCAATCGGCGCTCCGCTTGTTGTAGGGCTCGGGGTTGGTGCTCTTGTAGATAAAACAATCGGCGCACAGGCCCTTGGCGGTATGCTTATGGGCGCAATAGCAACAGGTGTCTGCCTTGCAATCATGATGGCAAATACGGGCGGCGCCTGGGATAACGCTAAAAAATATATTGAAGAAGGCCACTTTGGAGGCAAAGGCTCCGCGCAACATGCGGCAAGTGTTGTGGGCGATACAATAGGCGACCCTTTCAAAGACACTTCAGGCCCGTCTTTAAACATTCTGATAAAACTTATGACCATTGTGTCATTAGTCTGTGCGACATTGTTTATTGCCTGAAAACAGGTTAAAAACAAAGCATGGGCGTTAGAAACGAAAAATTTTTATTGGAAACAAACGGATTTTGTGACATCATCGACATTACTTTAAAAGTCGATGATGTCATTAAACAATCAGCACAGAGATTAAAAGATAAAAACACGGAAAGCGGCACAAAAAGCGGTGAAGAAAATATTAAAAACGCTGTCATCCACATTTTTTCACCGGGTTCCACCGTTTCAATCACAACAATAGAATATGAACCGGGGCTTATAAAAGATATCCCCGAAATTTTAGAGGATTTAATCCCTATGAAAAAAGCTTACCACCACGATAAGACCTGGCATGACGGAAACGGGTATGCGCACCTTCGCGCTTCAATCATAGGAAACGGGATAACCGTGCCTTATGTAAACGGCGAATTGGAACTTGGCACATGGCAGCAGATTGTATTAATAGATTTTGACAACAAACCCCGTACGCGAAGCGTCATTGTGCAGGTGGTGTATTAAATTTAGTTTTTCTTTGTTTCTTTTTCATCACCCGAAATGGCGTAAAATAAAATGCCGATAAGCCCGATTATACCTACCACAGCTCCGCCCATTGCAATATTTGCTATCATTTCAGCTCCCCTATTTTATTAAGACAAAATTTTATACTCATTACTGTTTTAATACCAAAAACAGTTAAACATAATATGGCTGTCAGGTTTACAATGGTTTGCAAAACAGTACACGTCAGATAATTTATAAAAAACCAAGCCGCACATCCGGATATTGCAGTCATCGTAAACGTTAAAAGCAGTCTGTAAAATGTTAGCTTCTCTTTATAAAATTCAATCATAAGCAAGATTATAGCATAAAATGCGCTGTTTGGACACAAGTAAGGAAAGCTGTAAAGGCGTCATTGTGCAGGTGGTGTATTAAACACATTTTCCATTACATATTTACAAAATATTTTGAATTTCAAGAATATTTTCTACAGCACATTTAATATTTGACGCTATTGTATCTATAACAACCTCGGATTTTTTGTTCGACACAAGATTTTTTGACAATAAATCTGTTAAAGCCAGTGCTGTTTCAAGATTATCATAACACAACTCTGTAAGCTCAAAAGCTTTTCTTTTGTTCGGCATTCTCATACTTTATACTCCTGACTTCGATATCATAATATATAATAATATCGAATGCAAGATATCGAATAATCTTTTATAATTCCAAGAATGAATAAGGAATTTCATAAAAAAGTCGGTCAAAACATCAAAAAACTGAGGGAGGAAAAAGGGATATCCCAATTTAAACTTGCGGTAGAAGCTGATTGTACTCCATCTACAATTGCAGGAATTGAAGCGGGCGTAAATACTACTCTTGCAAGACTTTACTCTATTGCAAAAATACTTGACGTAGAGCCGTATAAACTGTTGAAATAACTATTCTTTTGTTTACTAAATGCTGATTAACATATCTTAAAATGTGGTGTAGAATTGTTTTAAGCTACATAAAAAGGTGCGCTATGGCAAAAAATGATTTATGCAAAAACTTGAAATATTCCAATTTAAAAGCAGGGGAGCATATCCTCCTAAAATCTAAGGATGACCTGACACTTGAACATAACAAAAATACGCCGTTATATAAACTGACGGGGTTTTCAGGAACCGCTGGGGAAGCAATACAGGATTACAAAGGTAAAATCACCCTCTTTGTTGACCCGAGATACCATATTCAGGCAGAAAACGAGACTAAAGGGAAAAATGTTGAAGTTATAAAGCTTGATATGAAAACAAGCTTTGCTGATGCGCTAAAAAACAGGCTGCAAGAAGGAAATACTCTTTATATCCCCTCAAAATCCACTAAAATTTCAACCTTTAAAACCTTTGAAAAAGAGCTGGGAGGAATAAACCTAAAGCCTTATGATACGGAAGATGTGCCTGAATGTAACGCTGAAATTGAAACCGTACCGCTTGAAATTTGCGAGGTTTCATATGATAAAAAAATTGAAAAGCTCAGGCGCGCTATTAAAGGCAAAGCAATTCTCCTTACAAGTTTAGAGGATGTTTCATACATTTTAAATTTAAGGTGTTTTAAAGAGCCCGATACATCCGTTATCAGAGCAAAAGCCCTTGTAACAGAAAATAAAACTTATGTTTTCACGGATTGCACCCTGCCAAAGCTAAACGGAGTAAAGATTTTGCCGTTTTCGGATATGGCAAAAACTCTGAAAAAAATTGAAAATGAAGTTTTAATTGATGAAAATAATATCACATTAAACGACTTTAACCTGGTTAAAAACCCTGTGGCACTAAAGAAAAATCCTGTTGCCAAAATGGCCTCAATTAAAAATGCGGCAGAAATTAAACATTATAAAGAAGCGTTTAAAAAACTTGATAATGCACTTTATTCCTTTAGAGACAAGATAAAGGCGGGGCTATCCGAATACGAACTTAAAGAAATTTTTGAAGCTGAGCTCATCCGCCACGGTGCGCGCAGCACAAGCTTTAAGACAATTTTAGCCGTCGGGGAAAATTCAAGCTCTATCCACTATTCAAACTGTGACAAAAAAAGGATTATAAAAGAGGGCGAGATTTTGCTCATTGATTGCGGCGGATATTACGAAGGAGGCTATGCAACCGATATTACAAGGGTTTTTGTCTGTCCTCCCGAAAATTCCAATCAAAAAAACACAAATATCCCAAACAAAGTAAAAGAAATCTATACCGCAGTCCTTAAAGCCCAATTAAACGTATTTTTTGGGGATTTTACGGAAACAAAACCTATGGATGACCTTGCAAGAAAAATTTTAAAACCCTATGAAAAGAAAACAAAAGGAGGATTTTCTTTTCCGCATTCTCTGGGCCATGGGGTCGGAATCCCCGTACATCAGGCACCGCCCACTTTAACCTTAAACCCGAAATTTAATTCAAAACTTCAAAATTATATGGTGTTTACGATTGAACCGGGGCTTTATAACGGCACGACAGAAAATGGAAATTTCGGCATACGCCTTGAAAATACTGTATATTATGATAAGAAGCGGAATAAAAAAGTGTCACTTTCAAAATTTCCATATGAAGAAAGTTTGATTGATAAGACAATGCTTAATAAAAAGGAGCAAAAACGGCTTCAAATTTGGCAAGAAGGCAGGCAAAATGATTGATAAAACAACAGAAATAACGAGTGTTCAAAATAATATTGTAAAAGAGGTCACAAAACTTCATCAAAAAAAATACAGGGAAGATTTTATCATAGTTGAAGGTGAAAAATCCGTATCCGAAGCACTTGAAGCGGGCTTAAACATAAAATATGCGTTCTCTTCAAATAAAACCCTGCTTGAAAAATTTAGTGCAAAGCTTAATAATGCAGAGGTTTACCTTGCAAACGAAAAGGTTATGGAAAAGATTTCCACAACGGAAAGTGCTCCGAATATTCTTGCTGTTGTAAAAAAACCCGAATATGACATCAGTATGTTTAAAAATTTTAAAAAAATCGTTCTTTTGGATGGCATAAAAGATGCAGGAAATTTAGGGACAATAATAAGGACTGCAGCGGCTTTTGATATTGGAGGAATAATGCTTTTTGGAGAATGCACGGATGAATTCTCCCCCAAAACAATCCGCTCTGCTGCGGGAAATATTTTCAAAGTTCCTGTCGTACATTGCACGGCAGAGCAATTGAAAGAGTTCAAAAAAAGCCATAAAATGATAGCAACGGTAGTTAATTCCAAAAATTCAATTCAAGATTTTAACGTAAAAAGCCCGTATATTGTGATGTTTGGCTCTGAAGCATGCGGTCTGTGTAACGAATTGTTAAGCCTTGCCGATACATCCCTCACAATCCCTATGAAAGAGGGGGTGGAGTCCTTGAATTTAGCAATTTCCACAGGAATTGTCCTGTATGAAATTTTCAAACATCAGCTTCCAAAATCTTTTATTGCATAATTTTAAAAATTGTTGTACTATTTACTTACGGCGTGCTATCGCACCATATTTGATATTTAAAGGAACATTGATGAGAGTTTTATCCATACATGCAAATCAAAATTATCAAAGCCAAAGGCTCCGTGTATTCGGGCAAAAGTTCTCTAACAACAGTATTTCAAAGTTAAATCAATTAAATCAAAATGATGTTTTCGTTCGCTTGGCCGCCGCAAGTACAAAAGATGCCCGCATTGAAAAAGAATTAAACGATATGGGGCTTATCTAGTTTTTTAAATTTTTAAGGAAGCAAACCGTGAAAATTGCTGTTATTGGTCTTGGTTGTTGGGGATTGGTTTTAACAAAGTTATTAACAGATAACTTCGATGTTGTATACGGCTGGTCCAGAAAAGAGGATTTAAGCGATGAACTTTTGACGGCAAAAAGAGCCTCAAGGCCTTTTAGCGTAGAGCTCAGCCAAAAAGTAAACGTTACATCCGATATGAAGGAAGCAATAAAAGACGCCGATATCATCCTCCTTGTTGTATCTACATCCGCTATCCGCCCTGTTTGCAAGCAGTTAAAAGAGGCAGGAATTAAAGACAATCAAATTCTTGTAAATACGTCAAAGGGGCTTGAATTGCCTTCTTTAAAGAGAATGAGCGAAGTTATAAAGGATGAATTGCCAAACCAGAAATTTGCGGTACTATCAGGCCCGACCCTTGCAAAAGAAGTGCTTGACGGATATCCGACCGCTGCAACCGTTGCTGCGGATGATATTGAAGTTGCAAAAGCCGTTCAAAAGGCTCTTACCGTGAAAGATAAGTTTCGCCTTTATACAAACACGGATATTATCGGTGTTGAACTTGGCGGAAGTTTGAAAAACGTTATTGCAATTGCTGCAGGTTTTTTGGATGAAATGAATTTCGGGGATAACTCTAAAGGCGCACTTTTAGCGCGCGGAATGGCCGAAATTGCCCGTGTTGCAGTGCAGCTGGGCGCAAACCCTTCAACAATGTGGGGTCTTTCTGGAATGGGAGATTTAATTGCGACCTGTTCCAGCCATTTAAGCAGGAACAACACTGTAGGACGACTCTTGGCACAGGGCAAAAAGATTGATGATATTCTGGCAAGCTTAGGGTCTGTCGCAGAGGGTGTAAAAACATCAAAAGCCGTATGTGAATTATCCGAAAAACTCGGCATTGAAACACCTATTTCAAATGCAATCTATAAAGCCGTTTATTCAAAAGAAAATTCAAAAGAAATTTTCTTAAACCTTATGAACAGACAGCTAAAAGGCGAAGAAGAATTTTTAAAAAAATAAACAAAAACTCCTCAAGGTGTAATCACGCTAAGGGAAAAGCCAATGAGGAGCATTGTATTAAATTTTATCTTATGTGCCTGCCGCACTTGTTAACACCCTGCATTGGTGGACGTTACTCGTCTATATAAGAGATAATTCTTTCAATATTCTTTGAAATACTGTTCAGCTTGCTTTCAATGCCCTCAACTCTTGAAGCAAGGCTTTTTGTCTGGCTTGTATTATCGTAGAATAAATCAATAAACGATTTTACATCAAAACCTTCCGATTGCTTTTGAAGAATAAGCGAAATTTTCTCATCCAATTCTTCAAGGCGCATTTCCTGAATTTTGTATTTCTTTTGAACGCCCGCAAGCGCTTCTTCAACCCTTTGCGGAGCGCCGTAATCTTTTTCACTTTGCACAAGTTTGGACGTTATGCCCTCTAAACCAAGTTTTTCCGTGTGCTCAATCTTTTTGGATACAACATCCATAACCTTTGAAAGGTTTTCAAGTCTTGCGTTTGTGTTACGAAGCCAGCCGCCTATGTTCTGGAAGTCGGCACCTATATTTTTGCTTGATTTTTCCAGACTTAATCTCATCTTTGCAAGGTCTGCCTCTAAATCCGCCATCGAATAAGTATTATCAGCCTTTTGCTCTATGCGGTTTATAATATCATCAAGCCTTCCCGTCACATTATCAGAAAGCTTCGATATTTGCCCTTCTTCAGCATTACCTGCAGAAAGACCGTCTTTAAAATTATCGATTATCGTGCTTACAATGCGCTCTGAAGCTTGATTTATAAGCGCTTCAAGTTTTTGTGCGGCATCGTCCGATGAATTCCTGAATTCTCTGCCAAGTTCTTCTCTAAGCGTTTCTTTAATAGTGTTTAGAGCTTCAAATCTTTCATTCACAACCATTCTTGTTGTAACAAGGTCTTCATTAAAAGAATTAATACGCTCCAGAGTGCTTACCTGATTGTTTTGAATTGCATTTTTAAGATCTTCAATCAAAAATTCAACATTTTTAAGATTTTCAAGCTTTTCATCCAAAACACTTCTGAATTCATTTGCAGTATTATTTTTAATATAAACCGTGTTTGAAAGCGCTTCGCCGACATTTTTTGAAATGTCTTCAATAACTTCCTGCTTCTTGTCGAGCTTGTCAAACCCTTCTCTAATTTCAGCAAAAATATTATCTTTCAAATACTCAAGCTGGGATAAAAGCTGATCAAGTTTCACGCTTGCAGCAACATTTTGTGCGTCTTCTTCTTTGTCTGCATCCGGTTTAAATACACTTACAATTTTTGCAATTTTTTGAATTACTTCTTTCATCCTCAAATCAACGTGGGATTTCATTTGCTTTGTGTATTCTTCTTTATCGACATTCGATTCAAGCAGAGATTGAATTTTATCGTCAATTCCCCTGATTAAGCTTGGCGGAACTTCGTTGTTTCCGTTTAAGCTGAGGTTTTCAAGCTTGAATGAAAGTTCCGAATTCAAATTCTGAATTTCATTTAAAAGTTCTTTGCCGTTATGGATTTGCTGTAGGTTACATCTTTCAACCTTGTTTTCAATTTCAGCCAGAAGTTCCTGCTGGTTTGTCTCATTTAAGGGTGACACGGCGGTTTTTGGGGCACTGTTAACAATTAACCTTTCAAGTTTCCCGTCAAGCAGCTCAAAATTGGTCTTGCTGTTTTTGTTAATACCCATAATACCCGCTAAGATATCAGTTTTCATTGAACTTAAGGTTTCATGGGTCTGCAATTGATTCAGGCTTATCGCGTCGTTAATTCTGTCGGTTCCTTCCTGCGTCAATGTTTCAAAGGTGGATTCCATAGAATTTAATTTATCTTTGAATTTATCTTCATAATCACTGATTTTTGCAAGAAGCTCGTCAATATTTGTCTTGTGGTCGTTAAATTCTTTTTCGATGTTGTAATTTATGTTTTCAATTGTCTCCATAATATGATTGGACATATTTTGAAGATCGACTTTAACGCTATCCCCGCCAAAGTTTTTGCTTGTAATAGCTTCAACTTTGGATGTGATTGTTTCAATCACCTGTGCAAAGTGCTGCTTTAATTCCGTTATGTTTGCGGAATTTTCGGACACAACGTGATTTCTGAATATTTCAAGCTTGTCTGCAATTTTAGGCACACTAGCATTCAACTGTTGAAGAACCTGAATACTTGTCCCATCCTGCGCCTTTTCAAAATTTTCCCTTAAAGATGTGATGGATGAATTAACTTCACTTGAAATGCCTGCCATCATATTTGACAATTGTTTTACAGAATCAGCGGATTGAAGTGATTCAACACATTTTGAAATTTTGTTCAAAGGCTCTTCAAAAGCCTTCATTGAATTGCCGTCTTCAATAGCTTTTATTCTGTCTGACAGACCTGAAAGTTCTGTTTTTAAAAGCTCTACGGCATTTACAAGGTGCTGCTTTTCATTCTCTTCCTGCGTTCTTATAGCATCTTCAATTTTGCCCAATTGGCTTTGAATAAAATCATGGCTTAATTCAAGGGTTTCAGCGTTGCTTTTAATAATGCTCTTTGCAACTTCGTCTATATTTGTGTTAGAAGACATATTCACAAGAACATTTTTCAGATTCTGATAGTCTTCATTCAGATTATGAAGCTGCATTTTAATTTCTTCGGTGCGGCCCGTAATACCATCAGAAACAGTTGTATAAACCTTTTGCACCTCTCCTGCAAGCTGTGCAAGGTTATTGTTGATGTTGCTTGTTTCAACATTCAGTTTTTCGCCGACTTCTTCATAGCTTCTGTTTATAATATCCACAATATCCGCAAATTTTGTGATAATTTCATCTTTTGAATATGTTGCAGTATCGCGAACTTCATTAAAAAGATTTTTAATGTCGGTTCTGATTTCTTCAAGCGTGCCTAAATTTAAAATGTTTAATTTTGACTCAATATTTGTAATTGTGAGCCTGAATTGTTCTTTATTATCAAGATCATTTTTTTCTATATAGGCTTTAAGGTCAGATAAAAACGAGGTTAAGATAGTAACTTTTTCATTGATATAGTTTGTATCTTCCTTTGTAGAAAGGCTGTTCAACCTTGTTGAAAAAGCGTCAATTCTATCTCCTGCAGATGTTATGATTTGAGAATTTTTAATGATTTCATCAAGCTGATATCTTATCTGGTTTAATTCTTCTTTTTGGCTGAAAGATTGTACTTGCGTTAAAAATTCGGCAAAATTTTTGTTCAGGGTGGCTGTAATATTATCAAACCCTCTTGAAAAAGCGGCAAATTCATTGCTGAGCTTCACCATTTCGGCTGCAGTGCCTGAAGTTCTAAGCGCGTCAATGTTCTGGGCAAATTTTTGGAGTTGAAGCTCCTGATTGTTCATTTTTGTATAAACGGAATTCAAATCAGTTGCAATTTTTGATATCTGCATATCAAATTTAGGGTTTGAGATTTGGGCGGTTGCGGTTTTAATCGTATCTTCAAAACCGAAGAGCATTTCTTGAATAGAGCCGTGTCTTTCTTCTGCCGTTTTTCTTATTTCGTTTGAAATAATCTGGAGCATTTTCTCGCTTGTAAGATTTGTCTGGTTTTCAAACCTTTGAAGCATAGTGTTAAAAGCGTTATTTATCTCGGCAGGTGTTAGTGAAGGCTTGTTATAAAGACCCCTTATTGCATCCGTCAGCTGCTCTACTCTAATCTCTAAATTATCCGCCATAAGTGTAAAACCTAAATCCTATAAAATCCCCTAATTTTAAACAACATTTTAATACAAAACCATGCCGATTTTCCACCTTTGTATAGTTTTGTTTACAATCTTAGAAGGAATTTTTAAAGTTTTTGTAAGGACAAAATAAAAAATCCCTCAACCTGTAAAAGTCGAAGGATTTTTATTATTTAAAATCGTTAAGCTTCACTGTTGTGTAAAATCACATCCTGTGCGGAGAGCTGCTTTATCATCTTCAAATCTTTTAACATTAAATCCCTCGGAGAACCTTCTTCAAGAGAATGGTTTCTCAGAAGATAGGAAGGATGGAAAATCGGGATAAAAACAGTACCTTTGGAGCCTTTAAAGATTTTACCGCGGGCCTTTGTAATCGTATGTCCTTTTATAAAGCTTTCTAAGGCGGTTGCACCGCAAAGAATAATGATTTTGGGCTTAATTGTATCAATCTGAAATTTTAAATAAGGCGCACAGGCCTTTTTCTCATCAGGCTCAGGCTTTCTGTTGTTTGGCGGGCGGCATTTTAAGGTGTTGCAGATATAAATGTCTTTTTGTCTGTCTATTCCCGCTTTTTTGAAAAACTCATCCAAAAGCTTGCCCGCACGGCCGACAAAAGGAACTCCCAATCTATCTTCATCCGCGCCGGGAGCTTCACCGATAAGCATAATATTTGCCTCGGGGTTTCCGTCCGAAAATACAAGATTTGTCCTTGTGGAGCACAAGGGACAGCCTTTGCAGCCTTTTAATTTCTCTTTTAATTCATTAAGCGCTTCTTTTGACATCAGCTTTGATATTCCTTTTCAAAACCAAACAGCGAACTTACGGACTGGTCATCATGAATTCTTGAAATCGCTTCGCCTAAAAGCGGTGCAACCGATAATTGGGTTATCTTTGTCGGAATAAATTCATTTCCGTTCAAAGGAATTGTATTTGTAACGATAACTTCTTTAATCGGTGCTTCATCCAGCCTTTTTAAAGCAGGGCCTGAAAATACGGGGTGTACTGCACAAACGTAAACATCTTTTGCGCCTTCTCTTTTTAAAAGCTTTGCAGCCTCACAGATTGTTCCTGCAGTATCAATCATATCGTCAAACATCACACAGATTTTATCTTTAACATCCCCGATAACATGATCGGCAACGGCAACGTTGTGCTGGGTTCTTCTTTTATCAATAATTGCAAGAGGGCAGTCCATAGCCTTTGCAAAAGCTCTTGTTCTTTGAACTCCGCCTGTATCGGGAGAAACAGCAACAAGCTCTTCTTTTGGAAGATTAAGCTTTTTCATATAGTTTACAATGATAGGTGTTGCATAGATGTGGTCTACAAGAATATTGAAAAAGCCCTGAATTTGACCTGTATGAAGATCCATTGCAAGAACTCTGTCCGCACCTGCTGTTGTTAAAAGGTCTGCAACCAATTTAGCGGTGATTGCTTCCCTGCCTGATGTTTTTCTGTCCTGCCTTGCATACCCGTAATACGGAATAACGGCTGTAATTGTCTTTGCTGAAGCTCTTTTAAACGCGTCAATTATGATTAAAAGCTCCATTAAATTTTCATTAACGGGGTTGCATAAGGGCTGAACCACAAAAACATCATCGCCTCTTATTGAATCTTGAATTTGAACATAAATTTCACCATCGGAGAAATTTTTAATTATCATAGGCCCCACAGTTGTCCCAAGGTAATCTGCAATTTCCTCAGCCAAAACTGAATTCGAACGACCGCAAAAGAGTTTGATTTCATGTGTGGGGAGCACATTTTTTTCTCTTGCAGGCATAGTTTCAAGCCCTAATTTCATTTCAATCTCCTTTTTTATTTAACGTAGTTTTTTATCTCTTTTTGGGGACAACGTGTCAAACCTAAAGCATTTGCCCCGACATCTTTTGTAATGACGCTTCCTGCTGCGATAAACGCCTTTTCGCCAAGTTCCACGGGCGCCACAAGCACCGTGTTTGAACCTATTGAGACACCGTCATTTATGATTGTTTCTTTCTTTTCTTTTGTGATTGAATTGTAGTTTGCAGTAATCGTTCCTGCACCTATATTTACGTTTGAACCTACTTTAGCATCGCCTACATAGCTCAGGTGGGAAATATTAGTATGTGATTTAACGTAAGATTTTTTAAGCTCCACAAAATTGCCGATTTTAACAAAATCTTCAATTGTGCAATTTCCGCGAAGGTGCGCAAAGGGCCCGATTTTACAGTTTTTCCCGATTATATTTTTACCGTTTATAAATGTGTTCGGAAAAACAATCGTATCTTCGCCTATTTCTGTCTCGGGGGAAATCTGCGTGTTTTCGGGAGAAACAATCGTTACTCCCTCATCCATTAATTTATTCAAATGTCTTAAATTCATTATTCTGAAGGCTTCTGCAAGCTGTGCTCTTGAATTTATACCAAAACTTTCATCGGCATTTTCCAAAACATACGCTGCTGTTTTAAAAGAATTTTCGTTTGCCCAGGCAATAATATCCGTTACATAATATTCGTTTTGAGAATTGTTGTTTTTTAGCTCATCAAAAAACCTTTTAACCTTCTGCCAATTCAGACAATAAGTTCCTGTGTTTATTTCCTGTATTTTGCCTTGAAGGTCGTTGCAATCTTTTTGCTCGACAATTTCTTTAACGTTATTTTTTTCATCACGTACAATCCTTCCGTATCCGAAAGGATTATCAAAAACAGCGCTCATAATTGTAACATCGGAGTTATTTGTCTTATGAAATTCAAGAAATTTTTGTATACTGTCCGATGTAATTAACGGAATGTCGCCGTTTAAAATCAAAACCAAACCGTCAAAATCTTTGAGCGCCTCTTTTGCCATACTAACCGCATGACCTGTCCCAAGCTGTTCTTTTTGTTCTACACAAACGGATTTCGGATGGTTTTTTGAAATAAATTCTGAAACCATCTCCCCTTTATGACCCACAACCACAATATTTTCAAGAGAGCCTGCATCTTCACACGCACTTAAAACCCAGCTTACCAGAGGTTTGTTGAAGATTTCATGCAAAACCTTGGGCTTTTCGGATTTCATTCTTGTACCCTTCCCTGCGGCAAGAATGACAGCTTTTACATTTCCATTTGTTTTCATTAATAAAAAGGCTCGCTTTTTTAAAGTTTTTGCACACATTCTCTCATGAAACACAAGCAAATAAAAGGGATAAATATAAAGTTATGAACAAATTTTTACAAAAGAAGAAAAATTGTTTTAATCATCAAGTCCGTATGTAATATTTTCAAGCTCTGCAAGACTTTCGCATATGTTTTTTAATATGAGCTTAATTTCTTCAGATTTTTCTTCATGCACATTCCACATTTCAAGAAGGTTTATTCCTGATTTTAAATCCAAAAACACCTTTTCCAAATCATAAACATTTACCTTAACATTTTTCATAATTTCTTTCCAATCAAGTTATAATTCGAAATTTATTATAGCATATATTAAAAATATCTATAGATAAATCTACAAGATATTTACATTTTATCTAAAGTTCAAGAGTTTAATAAAATTGACCTATGAGAAAAAAGCTTATAAATTTTAAAGGCGGGAAAGGCAGTGTATCTTATGGCGTAATTTTGCCAAAAACTTTGCTGGAAGCGATAGGCTGTGATTTGGACAATATGAAAAACATCACCGTAGATATAAAATTAGACCCCAAAACAGGAAAAATCAACATATTTGACCCCAAAATTTCAAAAACAGACCAATCTTCATAATTTTGATATAATTGAAGCAGAGTTGAAGATTGAAAAATAAATAAAGGGCAAGCCCTGTGCTTAACCTTACTTCTGTTGGACAACATTTTTAATGGTGATATCAATAGAAAGGAGGTGCTGAAGATGGATTTTCACGTAAGTGAAAAAGCGCTGATTATCATTTTACTGATAATACTAGCGCTTTCATTAATCCATTAAGGGCTTTTAATGGGGTGTTCCAGCACCCCGCCCGATATTTATATTATAAACCGTTTTAAACAAATTTCAAGGAGAATAAGATGAAAAGTGATGCAATTAAAGAAGGAATAGCAAAAGCACCGCACAGAGCGCTTTTATACGCAGGAGGACTTTCGGACAAAAACATTAAACGCCCGTTCATTGGGATTGCAAGCTCTTTTTCAGACCTTGTCCCCGGGCATATGGGAATGAGGGATTTAGAAAGACAAATTGAAAAAGGAATTCATTCAAACGGTGGTCAGGCCTTTATTTTCGGAACACCTGCCGTATGCGACGGCATTGCTATGGGACATTCAGGCATGAGGTATTCTCTCCCCTCCCGTGATTTAATTGCAGACTGTGTTGAAACGGTTGCAGGGGCTCACCAGCTGGACGGGCTTGTATTGCTTACAAACTGCGATAAAATCACCCCGGGTATGCTTATTGCAGCATTAAGGCTCAATATTCCGACTGTTGTCGTAACAGCAGGCCCTTCTTTAGAAGGACACTGCAAAGGCGAAACTTTAACGTTTATAAGAGGCTCATCCGAGGCTGTAGGCCGCTTTAGAGCAGGTGAAATCACGGAAGAAAAACTCCATGAGATGGAACATTATGCATGCCCGACAGCGGGAGCGTGTCAGGGGCTTTACACCGCAAATACTCTTGCATGCCTCACTGAAGTTATGGGCATGAGCATTACAGGGTGCGCTTCAGCAGCTGCAGTATCATCCAAGAAAAGACGTATAGCTTTTGATTCGGGATTTTTAGCTGTTGATTTGGTTCGAAACGATATTAAACCGAGAGACATTGTAACAAAAGATTCTATGCGAAATGCAATTGCGGCAGACCTTGCCCTTGGCGGCAGCACAAATTCAATCCTTCACCTTCTTGCAATTGCAAACACGGCAGGAATTGATTTAACGCTGGATGATTTTGAAGAATTGAGCTTTAAAATTCCGCAAATAATAAAGCTTGACCCTTCCGCATTACCCACAATGACCGATTTCGACAACGCAGGCGGAATCCCCGGGACAATTAAAACGCTCTGGGGAAAAACTCCCGAGCTTAAAAACGTTAAAAATATTGAAGGAAAAACCATTGAGGAGCGTGCAAACGAAGCTTGGGTAGATAATTCCGTTATTCATCCCTTCGATAACCCGATAACAAAAAACCCGGGCCTTGCAATACTCCACGGAAATCTTGCTCAACAGGGCGCTGTGGTTAAAATTTCAGGAGTTGCGGAAGAATGTTTTGAATTTGAAGGCGTTGCAAAATGTTACGACAGAGAAGAAGACGCTATGAAAGGCATTGAAACTGATGATGTTAAAGCAGGGGATGTCGTTGTTATAAGATATGAAGGCCCCAAAGGCGGCCCGGGTATGAGAGAAATGCTTGCCCCGACATCACTTCTTGTCGGTAAGGGCCTCGGCAAAAAATGCGCCCTTATAACAGACGGCAGATTCTCAGGCGGAACAAGAGGCCTTTGTATCGGCCACATCTGCCCCGAAGCAACGGAAGGCGGCATTATAGGCCTAATAAAAGACGGGGATAAAATTAAAATTGATATAAACAAAAGAACAATTGACCTGCTTGTTCCCGAAGCCGAACTTAACGAAAGAAGGAAAAATTTCACTCCAAAACAAAAACAAATTGAAAAAGGCTTTCTTTCAAAATATGCAAAAACAGTTTCAGGGGCAAACCTTGGAGCAGTTTGCGAATAAAACAGTGCAGATGAATACAAATCAAACTCCCGAAAAATTCATTCGGGAGTTTTTTTATGCAGATTTTATTTTAAGATTTTAAATTCGATAAAAAATATAAAAAGCGGGGGGGGTAAAAAAAATTTTTCACAAGTTTTATATGGGCAAAGCAAGATAAAAAATAAACTTAAATTTACTTGAAAGGATATGATTTTGCTCACTGTAAACACAAGGATGACGCCGCTTTACGGCACAAATTTTAAACCTTCAAAAGCCCCTGATACACATATAAAAAATAACTTTTCCCGCGTTTCCCTTGCGCCGAATGAAGATACGTTTGTTAAAAACAACAATGTTTCTTTCAAAGGATTAAACTCGATAATCTCGATTGGCAGGTGCGATTCGCCCGATTATAATAAAAAACTCCAAAAAGCTCTCACTGCAGAATTTGATAAAATTTGGGACTGGGCGCAAACACAGGATAAATATGCGCCGTACTTTGAAGAGATGAAGATTAATAAACCCATTATCCATGTGACGGAAAGCACAAACAAAAGGCTTTTTAAAAACACAAAAGACCCGCTTGAAGCTTCAGCATATTTATGGGTGGATAATTCCATCTGCTTAAACAGAAGTTTTGCTCCGAATATGATTTTTGTAAGCATGGGAAATATGGCTTTAATTCCTCAGATAAAAGCCGTATCATTTGCGCAAAACAATAGCTGCGACCCGAGAGGATTGCTTGAAATGCTGGAAGAAAAAAAACTTACTGCAGCACTTAATAACAGCAATCTACAGCCTGAAGAAAACTATTTTCATAAATTAAACCCTGAACAGGTAGCGGCAATCTCTGTGCCGTATCTTGCCCGCGGACTTGATTATATGATTATGACACACGTTTTATTTAACACGGCAGGCATCAGCAAAGAAAGTCACCCACTAAGAAAAACAGGAAACTTCGCATTTGAAGCACCGTTTAGAAAATTACAGGCAAGTGAATCATACCCCGAGGGAGTGGTTCGTCACTGGGATGAAACATATCCGTTCAATTATCAGGCAAAAGAACCGTATCAATCTGTATACAATATCGATGACATCTGGGAGCTTGACGCACACGACGGCTTCATAAGAAGATTTTCTCTTGGCGATGTATTCAAAATGATGATTGAGGACCCGAAAAAACATATGACAAACCATCTTGATTTAAGCGGACAAACAGCTGCGCTTGAATATCTCGAACAATATACGCCAAAAAGGTTCGGGGATGACGATATTGACAATATGATGGACACGCTTATGGAATATCAAAAAGTAATGCTGCAAGCTGATATTAAGGAAAGAAAAGAGAGAATTAGAGACTTTGAAAGACATCTCAGTTAAACCGAAAAACTAATTTAATTTAAAAAAGGACCCGAGAATTAATACGGGTCCTTTTTAATATCTTTTAAAGCTAAGCTTCTACAGTTGAATTTGAGCCATTTCCTCAATTGAAGCAAACACGCTGCTTGCGCCGCAGTCTACAAATTGAACCTGTCCCGTTACACCTGAAGAAAGGTCTGAAGCGAGATATAAACCTGCTTTGCCCACATCTTCCAAAGACGGTGTTCTTTTTAGGGGCGCTTTTAAAATATTTGCTTTAAGCATTCTGTCAAACCCTGAAATACCTTTTGCCGCAAGAGTTTTAACAGGACCTGCAGAAAGACAGTTACATCTGATATTGTATTTACCAAGATCGTATGAAATAAATCTCATTGAAGATTCAAGCGCAGCTTTTGCAACACCCATAATGTTATAGTTTGCAACAACTTTTGTAGCACCGAGATATGAAAGTGCTAAAATTGAACCGCCGCCTGTTGCTTCCATTTGCGGTTTTGCATATTTTGAAATTGTCAAAAGAGAATAAGCACTTACATGCATTGCAAGGTCCCAGCCTTCTTTTGATGTTGTATAAAATTCACCCATAAGGTCATCTTTGTTTGCAAAAGCAACGGCATGTACCACAAAATCAAGTGAATCGTAGTGTTTAGCGTATTCTTCAAATGTCTTTTTAACATCTTCATCTTTTGTAACATCACACTCAACACACATTTTAGCGTTCATTTCATCCGCGATGGGTTTTACCCTTTTTTCCATTACTTCGTTTGCATAAGTAAAAGCGATTTCGCCGCCTTCTTTATAAATTTGTTCCGCTATGGCATTTGCTATTCCGTGTTTGTTTGAAACACCGAATATAATACCTTTTTTACCTTCCATAATACCCATAAATTTAGCTCCTTATAATAGATTTGCAACCATATTACAATAAACACCCAAAAAATTCAAAAAGCTCCTGTTTTGTAACACTGACGGATGAAAACTTTAATCATTAAATTTTCATTTATAGTATAATATTTTTAACAAAATAAAATGGCGGGATTGGAGGCCTTCGGGATGAAAATTATTGCGGAAAATCTCATAAAAATATACGGCGACAGGTCCGTTGTAAACGATGTATCTTTTGAAGTAAACAAAGGTGAAGTTGTAGGACTTTTAGGACCGAACGGTGCCGGGAAAACCACCACATTTTATATGATTGTAGGGCTTGTAAAGGCCAATTCGGGCAAGGTTTCTCTTTTAAACAAAACCACAAATGAAACAAAAGATATAACTTTAATGCCCATGAACGAGCGTGCAAAGCTTGGAATAGGCTATCTTCCGCAGGAAGCTTCAATTTTTAGAAAATTATCGGTTGAAGACAATTTAAAACTTGTTTTGGAATTAAACGACAAATTAAATCAGAAAGAAAAGAAGGAAAAACTTGAAGAACTTCTTGAAGAATTCGGTATGACACGTCACAGAAAATCAAGCGCCGTGTCTCTTTCAGGCGGCGAAAGAAGAAGGGTTGAGATTGCCCGTGCACTTGCAGCAACCCCGCATTTTATACTTCTTGATGAACCTTTTACGGGAATTGACCCGATTGCAATCGGAGACATC
The DNA here is from genome assembly GCA_910578465.1 of uncultured Vampirovibrio sp. Taxonomy (GTDB): domain Bacteria; phylum Cyanobacteriota; class Vampirovibrionia; order Gastranaerophilales; family Gastranaerophilaceae; genus MGBC122484. Next base: position 72,123 of record CAJTPW010000005.1, read on the forward strand.
AAAGAAAATATTTATAAACTTGCAAGGGAAAAAGGTCTTGGTGTCTTAATTACGGACCACAACCCCAAGGCAACGCTCTCAATAACAGACAGAGCATACGTTATTTTTGACGGTAAAATTAAAATTCAGGGAAAAAGCAGAGAAGTTGCAGAAGATCCCGTTGCAAAAGAATTTTATCTCGGTAAAGATTTCACGTTATAAGGACGTAAAACAACAGTGTTAAAAATAAGCATATTTGACAAATACATATTTAAACAGGTCTTCAAAGCAACGCTTGTGTGCCTTTTGTTGTTTATGATTGTCTGGATTGCGCCTGAAACACTTGTAAAAGTAATTAAAAAAGTTTTAACCCACGCCTGGACCCTTACCGAAGGCGGAAAATACCTTCTTTACGAACTTCCAAAGGTTTTAGGAAAGGCAATTCCGGTAGGTATTTTGCTTGGCTCCCTTTTTACGTTCGATAAACTTTCAAAAGATTCGGAATTAAGCATTTTAAGGGGCATCGGCCTTTCATTTAACAGAATTATGGCGCCTGTCCTTGTCTTAGGACTCGGGCTTTCATATCTTTGCTTCATTGTAAGCGATCAGATGATACCTTACGCTTCAAAAGCAACAGGCGAAGGAGCACGCTATAACAAGCATTTTGTATACCTCCAGAGAAACGAACAAAAGGTGCCGCAGGCAGGCATTATCATTTCAAACTTCGCCCATGACGGCATTAAAAATCTCATCATTGTAAACTTTTCAAATGAAAAATATGATGATGCAATGACCTTTAAAAGCATTCTCTTTGCGCCCGAAGCCATTGTAAAAAATGACCACTGGCTTCTGCCCGTTGCAAAAGAGTATCAAATCAACAAAAACGGCATATATACAGACATCAAAGACATTCAAAACTATAAAATTTTACAGGGAGAACTGTCAAAAGATGTCTTTAAAATGATTGAAAATTCCACCAAAAAAGAAAGATTTTTCACAACAAAAGAACTCGGCGAATACAAAGATATCCTAAAAGAGCAAGATTTTACGGATGAATATAACTATAACCTTGCAAAATATTATCAAAGGTTTTTACACCCTTTAACCTGCATTATTTTTGCCGCAATCGGTTGTCTTTTAGGATTTTCACCCCCGAGAAGCCAGAGGCTTGTAGGTTTTACCGTTGCAGTCGGAATGATTTTTGCATATTATATCACTTTGCCGTTTTTCGATTTAATGGCGCAAAAAGGCGTAATGTGGCCTTTTCTTGCAGCAGCATTCCCCATAATTGTATTCATCGTTTCAATTTTTATGATTAAGAAAATAAAGGACCTTTAATACATATGAAAAAGATAATAATTTCAGCATTTATATTTTTGTTCGCTTTATCAACTCCCGCCTTTGCAAAAAAAAGCACAGACGGAATTACAATGGAGCATTCAATCCCGGGTGTTTATATTTTTAAAATGGACACCAAAAAAATGGGAAATAAAATCAAACCGCATGTGGCTGAAAAACTTACAACCACATCAGACATTTATAAGAATAACGAAAATTTCAGCCTTGTTGTAAACGGCGGATTTTTTGACATTTTAACGGGAGACGCCGTTTCATATGTAACAATTGACGGAAAAACGGTAGAGACGCCCTTTTCCAATATGAAACTGATTCAAAACGCAGGAAAGACAAACCGTCTTGAGGCCATTTTAAACAGAGCGGAATTCAGGATTTTGCAGGATAGAAAAGGCGAATTATCCTTTGATATCGATAACCACTTTGCGCCCGTACAAGAAGGCAAAACAATCAAACACAGCATTCAGGGCGGGCCTTTTATCTACCCCAGAATGAACCTTGAAAAAGAAAGTTTTGTTAAAAAAGAAAATAACAAAATAACTTTTCAAGCGGCAGATGTTCTTAAAAGAAGAGAAAGAACCGTTTTGGGTATAAAAAATGAGATTTTATATCTTATAATATTTACAAACCAGAATAAAGTGACCGTAAATGAAATAAAAGATTTTTGTAAAAAGATGAAGCTTGATAAAGCGATGGCCCTTGATGGCGGCGCTTCAACCTCTATAAACTATAAAGATGTTGAAATTTATTCAAACACAGGTCTTCAAAGAAGGGTGAAAAGTTTTATAGTGGTTGAAAAATAATGGAAACGGCACATACAAAGGCGATTTTAGGGGAAATTATAAGGAGAGAAAAATAAATGGATGAAAATAAAAAAGAAACGGAAACAATGGAAACAACTGATATAAAAAAACCCGAAAACCCAAATAAAATAACGGCTTTCGAGATTTTTATCCTCTTCCTTATAATTTTGTGCATAGGACTTTATATTTCGCCTAATTTTTTAGTAAAGCTTGAAAACAGAAAATATGCCCAAATTCAAACCAACGCAGGCATTTTTACATCAAAAGCATTGAGCGAATTTTCAAGCAACCCTAAAATGAAGGCTTCCGTTATTTCAAAAAAACTTACGGAAGAATTAAATGCCGTAAATAAAAACCCGCTCTCAAAGAAAGAACCGGCCTATATTACGGGCGAAAAATGCGAAGGCTGCGTTATAATTACCCCTGATGATAAATTAAATTCAATTACCGTAGAAGCATACAGCAAAGAAAATGCTCTCCTTGTAAGAACGGTGATACAGCCGCCTTCTTTTGTAACCTATACAAGGGATTTAACGGTTCCTGACAAGAAAGATAAAAAGGACAAAAAGAAAGAAGCCGAAAAAGATGCAAAATAATTTGGAAAATATTTTGGAATATAAAGTACAATATGCTGATACAGACGCATACGGCGTAGTCTGGCACGGGACATATCTAAGATGGATGGAAGCAGGACGTGTTGAATGGCTTTTTCAAAACGGTATCCAAATTGATGAATTGGCGCGGGATTTCGGAATTGTAATGCCTGTTGTTGATATTAATATAAAATATAAATTTTCTGCAAAATTGATGGATAATGTAACAGTAAGCACAATTGTAAAAGCCCATACAAACGCAAGTGTGACATTTGAACAGATTATAAAAATCAAAGAAACAGGCAAAATATGCACCGTTGCTGAAGTTAAGGCAACGGCACTCGACAGGGACGGAAAAGTAATGAGGGATATTGCAGGGCTCATCGGGCTGAATAATATCACTGAAACTGTTTCATAGCCTGACTTTTAAGGCATTAGCAACTTTCGCGCTTTATGCGGTTTTAAAAAGCAAAAGGAAACAACAATGTTAAACACGATAAATCAATATTTTACGGACTTAGGAACTTTAGGATTAGCCTTAAACTCTTGTATAGAAAGCTTTTTCCTTGTTCCACCGCCTGATTTTTTATTAATTGCAATGGATTTAAAAAACCCTTCAAATGCACTCTATTACGCGTTTATATGTACTTTAGCTTCGGCATTTGGCGGCGGTATCGGATATTTAATAGGCAAATTTGGCGGGAGACCTGTATTTAACTGGCTTTTTAGCTTGCTTAGCAAAAACGGAGACAAAAGAGCACACGAACAGTTTGAAAGAGTGGAAGCACTGTACAACAAATATGGCCCGCAAGCCGTATTCTTTGCGGCTTTTACACCTATTCCATACAAAGTTTTCACAATTGCAAGCGGCATTTTAAATATGAATTTCTGGGCATTTATGATAGCGTCCGCAATCGGCCGCGGAATGCGGTTTTTCATTGTAAGCACTGTTTTAATGGTGTTTGGAGAAAAAATTAAAGATAATCTTGAACTTGTAATTTTGGCTGTAACTGCCGTTATTATTGCATTTTTCTACATTTTATACAAAAAAAGAAAAATGCTTACAGCAATTGAAAATAACCGCAAAATCATTGAAAGCAGCCCGCTTCCAATTGAAGAACTGGAAGAATTTAAGGAAATTAAAGAAAGCACGCTTGTAAAATAACCCCGTACTTATTCTGCAATTGTGCTTTTAAATATGGCTATAATTCAATAAAGACAAGGCTTTTAGGATTTATTATTTCCTTTTTAAAAGTAATATTTTCATTACCCGTATTATAAAAAACTCCAAAAACCCTTTCTCTATCAGGTTTTAGACCATAAAAACGTAAGTTTTCGGGCAAATCTAAAAATTGAGTCGTATTAACAGCCTCAAATTCAGACAGGACAGGCACAACGGGGCAATAAAAAATTTCTGCATACCGCTCAATTGAAGATATATCAGCATTTAATGCACATCCAAATTTTACACTTTGAGAGCCCAAACACTGAAGCTCGGGTGTTTCAATCGGAGGACCCGCAGGAACATACCTTGCTTTGTTTTTTGGTTCCGAAATCCTTGCAGTACCACGCATAAGAGTTATTTTTAATTCATTTTTATAAATTTCATACTCGTTAAGCCCCATGGTGATAACGCCAAAACCCTGCGCCAGAAGCCACTTTTGCATAGGGTAAGAATTAGTCTTAAGCTCTATTCTTGGAGTTGCGGGCATATTATCGAGCAAAAACCAATCAGGGTCGTGTTTTCTTTCAATAAAGCCAAAGGCGTCCTCTGCAAACGTAGTATTTATAGGGCTTTTCAAATTAAAGCACGCCTGAATTTTTCTGTTTTTCCTGTTATTGTTGAATTTCGCCTCGAATTCAAAAAATTCCGAGGTATTTGATAAAAAAACATCCAGCTTAAAATTATTTTCGAAAAATAGCCTTAAAGCCGCTCTTATAGGGCCTTTTTCCATAACCTTAGCCCTTAAAAGCTTTAAAGACAGGGGATATGAAGCAGGAGCAAAATTATAACTGTCTCCAATGTCTTCCGTAACAAGGATTTTAAGTACATCGGAATATTCCAATCCGGCCTTTTTATCATATAAATTTACGGTTAATTTACCGTTTTTACGTGCTAATGTCAACTCCAGCAAGGAATTTGAAATTTTATCTTCGCTAATTTCAAGCCTGTATTGGGTTTCAACGTTTTTAAAAAGGCTAAAAGAAAACGGGGGCAAGCTTTTGGCCTCTATTAAATATTCATATTTCTCTAAATACTGTTCCGTTACAGGTATTTGCCTTGTATCATAAAGGATTTCATCGCTAAACCCTCTGAATTTGCGCAGCTGTTGGGCATTTGACATTTTAAAATCGGTTACAACCTTTATCGGGCCTGAATATTCGAAATTTGAAAAATTAAATAAACCTAAGTTTTCAAAAGATTTTTTGTCCGCAGAATTTTTTGAAACACATAAACTTCCGTCTGAAGCGGTTTTTACGCAGTTTTTACGTTTAAAATCCCGAATAAGCCTTTGTTTTACACCGTCGCAAACCTCTAAAACCTTGTTAAATCTTGCTTCCACGTGCCTGTGGACAACATCTGTCGAACATCCGTAAATTGAATCATGCGCATGGTTTTTTATAAGTTCTTTTGCCGCATAATTCAGACTTGGCGTATATTTTCCACCCGTAAAGAAGTTAAATGGTTCAACAATTCTGAATAACTCCCACTGAAGCTTTGCATTTAAAACCTTTTGCGGAATTCTTGAAGAATAAACCCCCGGTAAAATGTAGGTTTCCGTATTATCCAAAAACTCACCCGTCAATTCCAATCCTGAATGTTTAACATTTTTAACATATTCAAAAGGGGAAGTCAGCTTTATTTCATAATTTGTGCCGATTTCACCGCTCAATTCATCAAGCAACTTATTAACATTTTCCACCGTTTTTGACGAATTTAAAAGCCCCGCAAGATGGTCTGCCCCTACGGGCAAAAGCAGCGTATCAGAAGAATTTTGGGCAATTTTATCCAGAATTTCCGCTAACATCAAAACACCTTTTTTAAATTCATCCGATGTCGGCAAAAACCCTGATATATTGTGCAAAACGTCCATAAAATAACCGTTTGGAAGTTTTGTTGTTTTAACTCCGTTCATTTTAAAATCGTTCTGTGATAAAGCGGGAAGTCCGCGCCAGGCAAGAGCATAAGGTATATTAAAACATTTTAAAATATCAAAAATGCTTCTTGAATGGCCGAAAGTATCGGGCAAATACCCCAAAAATTCACTCTCCCCAAGACCTTTAGAATATTCCGTACCGAGGGCCAAATTTCTTACAAGTGAAATTCCGTTTACAAGAAAACTGTCGGCGCTAACGTAGAAAGGACCGATAAAAAGACGCTTGCTTGAAATCAAATTCCTGACTAAATCAAGTTTTTCAGGACGAAATTTTAAATAATCCTCAAGTGCCGCAGTTTGCCCGTCAAAGTAAAAACAAGGCATAGAGCCGCATTCGAGCTCATCCAGAATTTCATCAAAAACTTCAAGAAGCCTCAGATTAAACTCCTCGAACGACCTGTACCATTCCCTGTCCCAATGGGTGTGAAGATAAGCTATTACTTGTTTTTTACATTTTTTCAAAAAACACTCCAACCGTTTTAAAATATACCCCACATTCTACCATATTCAACATATAATTTTCCATTTTTTAGGGGAGCTTTGAAATATAGAAATTGGCTATACTATCATGGAAGAAGTAAAAGACACCCCCTCGGGTTTCCCCAAAGATTATGAATAAAAAACTTTTAAAACGCTTAGAAATTGAAATCTTGAACTGCAAAAAGCAAATGCGTGAACTTGAACCTTATATAGATTCAAACGCTTCTATGGCAGAGGTTTACAACCGAACCTTGATAAAAAAGGCAATCCTTGTGGATAAGTATAAAAAAGTACTTTATCCAACCCCGATTGTAAAAAAAATCGTCAGCCTTTTAAAATTTAAAAAGGACAAAAAGCTTATTTGCGATTATTTTCAAAACGGCTAAATGCTTGTAAACAAACACTATACAGACCTTAAGTAAGTCAAAAAAGGGAAAACACAATAAAAAAGGGCTTGAAATGAGCCCTTTAAATTTTGTAAGTATCCTCTGTGGTAAGTAGTAGTAATGTGGTTTTTGGTTTAGCATTTGTAAGGCCTTTTTAAAGAGTGCCTTATTCTCTTTTCTCTCTTCTCTCTTTATCTATGTGGGTTTTAGTGGTCTTTTCTCTCTTTGATTTTGTTTTTCTCTCTCGTACTTATATAAAGTATTTGTCATAAAAAATATTGCTTTTTTATATACTTTTTACTTAACAATACGTAATAAAAAGCAACATATCTTAATATAACAGGCCTTAAACCCGCTTAGTGCAAGCTTTTAAATTTTAAAAAAATTTAGATTAAACTCTGACAAAAAGAAAATTTTTAATGGCACCTGTCGGGTTTTACAACGTTAAATGTTTTATTTTCCGTAATTTCACACCTTGCCGCTTTAATTTTATCCTTAATATCAGCGTCTATTCCGCTTCCGTTTACCAGCCTGTCCACAAAAGCATTGTTAAGCCTTACAGCTTTTGGAAGAGCACCGATTTCATCAAGCAGATCTTTAATTTGAAGAAAATCATATGAAAAGGTTTTTTTGCAATTATAGGTCAAAACTTCACCCGAATTTGCAGTAATATCTGCACCGCCTTTTTCAAAATAAACTTTAAAAATTGAACGTAAATCTTGAATTTCAGACTGCATAACGGTTATTGCCTGTTGAAGCCTTAAATATCTTTCAAAAAGATATTCGACATTATTAAGCTGGCTTAATTGCCACTCATATTTTTGAAAATACATTTTTTTAAGCGCGGGATAGCAAAGCGCAAGCCCCTCAGCATCAGCCATTGCCCTGTGACGTGTTGAAAAATCAACATTAAATGTGTTCATTAAAGATTCAAGACCGCAAGATTCAAGCTGCGGGTAAACTTCTTTGAACATAATCTGTGTATCGATATGGTGGTTTTCCAGCGGTTTATTATAAAGACGCTTTGAAGTTCTGTTTAAAAAGCTGAAATCAAAAATCGCATTATGCGCAACAATCGGATAATCGCCCAGAAACTCAAAAATTTTAGGATAAATTTCTTCTTCCGTCGGCGCATCTTCGAGCATTTCCTCGGATATCCCATGAACTGCCTCGGAAGATTTTCTGATGTGTTGTTTCGGGTTTACAAGAGTTTCAAACTTTTCGGTTATTTCTCCGTTTACAAGCTTCACACCTGCAAATTCAATGATTTTTTCTTTAGTATAATCAAGCCCTGTGGTTTCAACATCAACTACGATTTCAACTTCGTTCTTCTTTGGCATTCAAAATTTCCTTAAATTTTTTGTTAAGTTCATTTTTAAAAACCACGCCACTACCTTTCGAAGATAAAAGATAAAACTTCAAGCTTTGAATATCTCCTTTTGTCTTTGAAAACACCCGCTAACATCAACCCGGTGCTGCTATGTTTCCATCCTGACACGGTTCGGCTGCATAGTCGCCGCTTCAAAGATAAACATCAACAATATTCAAATTTCAATTTTTACCGCCTAGCCCCTCACGGTAGGCTCTGCACCCGGCATAAGCTTCCGGTCGAGAGTTTGCAACACCCCGTGGAGCGTGGTTAAAAATATTGTAACATAAAAATAAATCCCGATTAAAAACGGGTGGCATTTATGCTAAAATAATTATATGTTTAAAAGTACACGTCAGGAGTTTTGCATAAAAACATGCCCCCTTGAAGATGTTCAGGGTCTTGAACATATTTTAAATTCCATGTCAAAACAGGGGTGGGAACTGTATTCTCTTCATGAAGGTGAAGTCAATAACAAGGTTGTATATAACATTATCTTTGTAAAAGAAGTGGAATTTTCTAAAGACGAAAGTGAATTTGAAGATATCCAGGGATATAAAACAAAGATGGAAAAGATGCTCTATTCTAAAGAAGAGCCGTATGAACTCTGCCTTAATTTTCAAAAGAAAATAAGGGAGAAAAGAGAAAAAATTGAAGATTTAAAACACTTCCTTGAAGGCGCAAAACCTGATGAAAGAGAAGTTTTAAACGAGGAAATCGCAAAAGAGGTTAACGATTTAAACAACCTTAAAAAACAGTTGAAAAGTTTGCTTTCCCCGTCCAAAATGGCGAATGCCCTTGGAGAAGAAAGGCTTTCAATTCATTTAAGCGAAGAAATATATTCTCTTAACAACCCTTCAAAAGAAAGAACAAATCTTCTGGCTGAAACCGTTAAAGTAAGGCAGGAATTGACAAATGAAGTAGGGTATATTATCCCGAAAGTTTTGTTTTTGGAAAATCCCGAACTGGATGAATATACATTTACAATTAATATCCATTCAATTCCAATAATTCAGGCACAGGCTTATCCCGAGCATATTTTGTATTTTTGTGATGAATTAAATATTAAAAAATATCCGAAAGGCTCAATTAAAGGAATAGACCCGCTTTCAGGAAGAAAAATTGTCTGGATACCCGAAGCTGATGCAAAAGATTTTTGGGCGGAAGGTCTTGAACCTTGCAAATACATTGCACAGTATTTAAAATATTTTGCAATTAAATGCGTGGCGGAAATATTTAACTATAATGACCTGAATCGTTATATCGAAATTGTAAGCGAAAATAACGCACTTTTAATTGATAATATTTTAGGGGATTTCATTTCGCTTTCGGAATTGAAATACCTTTTCTGCTCACTAATCAGAGAAAAAGTGAGCGTAAAAGATGTTATTTATATCTTCGAAAAGATAAACGATTATGCAGACGACCAATCCAAAGCAGACCTTTTGGATAAACTTCGCGTGTCCTTATCGCGCCAGATTTGCTGGGCTTTAAGCAACGAAGACAAAGAAATCGTCGGATATGAAGTAAACGACAAAATCATTCAAATGCTTGAAGCACAGTCTGAAGGAAGCGACGCTGAAACAGGCATTGTAAAAATTGACGGAGCAAAATTCGAAAAATTCACAAGAACAATTGAAGAAATTTCTGCTAAAAAGGATGTCGTGCTTGTTGCGCCGCAGCATTTAAGGCATATGCTTTTTGTCCTTGTATCCGAACTTTACACGGATATTCCCGTTATTTGTCTTGAAGAAGTAACTCCCGAATTTGAATTGAAAATTTTAGGAAGCATATAATTTTACAGCAGCTATACTGCATACACATATAGCCTGCTATATTTAAATGTAGTATAATTTGGCAATGGACAAAGACAGCATAAAAGAAAAAATAAGCTGCTTAAGAAACGAAATGACCCACCTTTGGGGAACAACATTTTTGTTTGGCGGAACTTCATTAATGTTATTATTAAGAGGCATTTCAGGCGTTGAACACTTGATGGGCAGCTTAGGGTTGATTGTATCGTACTTTCTTTTTAGAGCATATTTTATAAGATACGAAGAAATTAAAAGACTTATTAAAAAAATGGAGGAAAATAGTCATGAATTTTGATTTATTGAGTCAAATTATTGCTATGGTTGCATTTATATCTTTTGGCATATATGGAATTTATAATTATAGCAAATAAAAAGGCCCTTTGAATCGGGCCTGTTGAAATTTTTTCACTTTATAGAGGAGGAATTTTTATGACTAAACTTTTTCTGCCTGAACACACCTGAATATCGGGTGCTAAAGCTTTTATGATTGAATATCAATATTTCTTATCTCTTTGTTGCCGTTCACAATTGTCCCCAATTGCATTGTCTGCATATTAAGTCTTTGAATTTCGGCACCGACATCTCCCGAGAACACATTTTCATTTGTTTTGAGATAATCTAAAACGGGCTCCCAAATGGCACCTATGGCATTTTCCACGGTTTTTGCGGTATTTGCTGCCTGTTTTCTGTCGGGAATTACGTTAAAACCGAAAGATTTAATATTAAATTCGCTGACCATTTTAAATTAGTCTCCTTTATCATCCTTATATAAAGTATTTCGTACCTAACCGGATAAAACTTTAATGATTTATCCCACTTTGTAAACAAAAATTTACAAATTTTAAAAAATACCGTATAATTAATTTAATAAAGAATATTTGCGGAACTAACGTAAACTTTTGTTAACATTCCAAGAAAAATTGTCATTTTTTAAATTCATACATCTTATAAAATGAGTGAAGGTTAAAATATCGGTACACCCGATGAGGTTAAATTAATGGATTTTAAAAATCTAAAGTTTGTAAAAACGATTAAAAACTTAAGCCCGAAATTGAAATGGTTTATGTTTAAGAGCATTCAGGATTATAAAATCGGCTCTAAATATATAGACTATTTAATTCCTGATGAAAATAAAGGGGTTGAAAAGGATAACGAACGCCTTGAGAAAATGGTGAAGGAAACTCTTGTAAAAGAATTCGGACCGAATGTGAAAGATATGAAATCATACAACCTTTTAGTAGACGCTGTTGTGCACAATTTAAAGAAAAAACAGCTGAAAGGTCTGAATGATATTGAAGATATTGAGCTGTAGGCTTTTTTAAAATTATCTTTGCTTTAATATTTTAAAGTGGAAAAGATTTAAAATAAGAAGACTGTTGCGAAGCGCTCCGTTTCAATCTTCCTAACTACAGGTTAATGTACAGCAGACCGCCCTGTCTTGGATTATTGCGAGCTCACAGGTTTCAACAATCTGTTCGCAAAGGATGTTTCACATCCCACAAAATCCGCTGTCTTCGTTTTTAAATCTTTGAAAGAGAGAAAATAGTTTGGAACAAAAAGGAAAGTCTTACTCTTCCCAATATTTGCTTATCCATTTTGTGGGTTTGACGTATCTGAAGCCCATTTTTCCGAAATATCCTTTCAAGGCTTGAGACGGGGTCGGTTTCCCGTGGAAAATAAGGATTTTAGCATTTTCAGGGAATTTTGGCATCATAAAATAATTCAAAGGAAATTTTCTTAAGCAGTTTCTTTTAAAGCTCACACACCAATCTTTCGGCCAATATTTTAAAAGCTCCCTATCCTCTTTTTGGCCTTTTTCATACACAGCGTATGAAAGATATGCCTGTTCGTTTCTGTGGCGCTCACGAACGGCATCCCCGTTTTGAATAAAGTTTGATAAAATTTCAGGGTATTTTCCTATATCAAATCTGAACACGGAAGAATTGCCTATGATGTCTTTTTTGAAATCCCAGTCTTTAATGATTAAAAATTCGCCCTCTTCTTCAAAAAACGAATTTATATTATCCAAAATTACAATGTCTAAATCAAGAAAAAGGGCCTGTCCTTCAAGGTCTGCCAGTTTTTCGTTAAATACGGTAAGTTTTCTCCAGCCCCTTTCAGGAAGTGCACTGTCAAGTTCCATTTCAGGAAGCGGGCGGACTTCTATGCCTTCCGCAAGGCCTTCTGCGTTATCCGTAAAACATATAAATCTGTGTTCTAAGGTTAAATTCTTTTCGACCATTTTATAAAGCCTGTTTACATATTCAGGCCCGAATTTATCTCCCCATTTCATACAAATGACATTTTTCATGAAAAAATCTCCAACTCTTCCGCTGTTTTAAGTATATTTTAATTAAGAAACTTTGGCAAACATAATAACCGAATTTCCATTCAAAACACTTGATAAATTTTCCAAAAAAGTTGTATAATTAAAGCCATGGGATTTTTTGATTGGATTAAAAACTCCGGCGAAAAGTTAAGACGGGTTGAAGATAAAATTTATCAACAAAGGACGGATTTCGTTGAAATTTATCAGCGAAATTTAGACCTTGAGCGGGAAATTTCCCAAAGAACGGAAGAATTGCACAATGCAAACCAAACACTGCTTACCCTGGAACATGTTTGGGATATGATGAATTCTTCAAGGCCTTTATCAAGCGTTTTAGAAACAATTGTTTCAAGCCTTCATGGTGAATTTCGATATTTATACAGCTGTATTATTCAAAAACAGCTCGATTCAAAGGGCGAGTTTTTTGCTTTTAAAACTTACCTTCAAAACGATTTTTCAATGAAGCTTGACGGCTGTTTAAAAACACCTCTGTTTGAAACAAGGCTGAACATTAAAAAAGATTCATCCCTCTATGAAACCGTTGAGAACAAAAAATTCAGATATTACACAATAAATGAAGATATTTTCAGCCTTTTATTCCCCGAAAATTATTTCCCTGAAAAAATTACGGAATTAAAAAACACAACAACCGTAAAAACTTTAATGGTGCTTCCTATTGTATCAAAAGAATTTACAGGCTTTCTTGCAGTATTTTCGCCAAGAGAAGAACCCAAGGATTCGGAAATTAATTTCCTTAACTTATTTGCCCGCCAGATTGAGCTTGCAATAACTATTGCAAACCTTTTTGAAACGGTAAAAAAACAGGCCGTAACAGACCCTCTGACAGAGCTTTTCAACCGTCGTTTTTACGAAGACGCTCTTGCACGTGAAGCAAAACGTGCACTTCGTCTAAACCAGCCTTTTACTTTGATTTCACTTGATTTAGACAAATTAAAACACATAAACGATATGTACGGGCATTCTGCAGGAGATGCCGCAATTAAAGCCGTTGCACGCGTTATAAATAAAAATTCAAGATCTGTCGATGTCCCATCACGTATCGGCGGGGAAGAATTTGCAATCATTCTCCCGGGCGTTGATTCACAGGGCGGACTTGTTGCAGCGGAAAGGATTCGCGCTTCACTTGAAGCGGAACCTGTTGAAATTGTAGGAAAAATTACTGCAAGTATCGGTGTTGCAACGTTTATCGAACAAACTTCAAACCCTGATGAACTTGTTGAAATCGCTGATAAGGCAATGTATTTTGCAAAGCAAAACGGCAGAAATCAGGTAAAACTTGCTGAAGCGGCAGATGAAATCTCCTGGCAGGAAGTTGCTGTGGACGCGTTTGTTCAAATTCTTGATAACCATAAAATTCCGTTTAGCGAATCTATGGCAAACGATTTATACAAAAAACTGCAGACAAATCAAGAAAAAACGAGCGGCAGCTCTACAAAAGACCTTTTATACAATGTTGTGGACACAATTTCAAAAAGTTATGCTCCGCAGCATCAGGAAGGCATTACAAAGGCCAAAGTACAGCTTGCTTCCGCCATTGCAAAAAGATTTGATTTATCTAAAGGAGATGTTGATAAATTAAAAATCGCCATGCTTTTGTATGATATCGGAAACATTATGCTTCCAAACGACCTTTTGAAAAAAACTTCTCCCTTGACGGATGATGAAAAGGCAACAATTACAAAGCACCCTATTTATGCGGCACAGGAAATTTTAAAACCGATAAGTCACGTTTCAAACATAATACCGATTATCGAACACCACCACGAAAGCTGGGACGGTACAGGATATCCGAGCAGGAAAAAAGGAGACGATATTCCTTTAATTTCACAAATCATATTAATTGTGGATTCATACTATGCAATGACATCGGACAGACCGTACAGAAAAGCATATTCTGAAGCGGAAGCCGTAAATGAAATTAAAAAATCCAGAGGCAAAAAATATTCTGAAGAATTAACGGATGAATTTGTCCATGCTATTGAAGATTTAAAAAGAATGTAAGGGGCGCCGATTGCAAAGTTTAAGGAAATTTTTTGCAGGTACATTTTTATTTGCATTTTTGTGTATACAAAATGCCGCAATGGCGCAGACTGTCGCATTTAATGTTAAAACGTTAAAATTTCATAAATTAGAATGTCCTCACGCACAAAGATGTACTGCAAACTGTATTAAAATTGAAAAAGAAAAAGCAAAAGCAAGAGGCGGAATACCTTGCAAGGTATGCGGCGGATAAGAAAATCAGAGAATAAAAAAAGAGAGGTAAAAGAATATGTTTTGTCCAAAATGTGGTAAAGAAATAAGCGACGCGGATGTTTTTTGTAAATCTTGCGGAGAGCAGGTGAAAAAAGAATTTTCGCCCCTTCTTGATTTAAAGCCCAAAAAGACAGGCTGGCAGGCAGTTTTAATTTATCTTATTTTTGTTGTGGGGCAAATTTTATTTTTAAGCTTTGTTGCTTATGTAATTATGAGCGTAATGAAATTTCAGGGCGCGCCGATTGACCCTGTGACATTTAAAGCAACTTCAAAAAAATGGGGACTATTGTTTAATCCTCTGACAGCAATGGTTTTAAGTCTTGTTATTATGAAAATTAAAAACCTGTTCAAATCTAAAAAAGCTTATGTAATGCTTGTTTTTGCAATCATTATGTCATACCTTTTCAGCGCAATTGTAGGATTTATCTTCCCTGCAGTATTAACAAGATTTCAGGCTGTTGAAGAAGAATAATCGGCATATAAATATAAAGGCCGGGGTTTTTACCATGGCCCGGCCTGAAATTTTACAATGTATCTTTAACTTTATACAAAAATCTTTAAATTGAAGATTGATTATCTTTTTTATATAATGAGCTCATAAATAAAATCAATTAAACCTGTGCGGATATAAAAAGGAGAAAACTCTTATGAAAAAATCAGTTAAAGATTTAGGCGAAATCAAAGGCAAAAAGGCCCTTATGAGGGTTGATATCAACGTGCCTCTTGACGCTGACAAAAACGTAACCGACGATACAAGAATTCAGGCCATTTTACCGACCGTAAATTTCCTTAAAGAAAAAGGTGCAAAAATCATTTTGATGGCACACCTCGGCCGTCCGAAAGGCGAAAAGAACCCTGAATTTACACTTGCGCCTGTTGCAAAATATTTATCAAAAGTTTTGGGTGAAGATGTTATGTTCATCCCCGATGTTGCAGATGCTCCAAAAATGGTTGAAGACCTTAAAGAAGGACAGGTTGCACTTCTTGAAAACATCAGATACTACAAAGCGGAAGAAGCAAAAGACGATGATATGACTTTTGCAAATGAACTTGCAAAGCTTGGTGATTTTTATGTAAACGACGCATTCGGCGCAGCACACAGAAACCACACATCAACCGCAAAGCTTGCAAAAGTTTTAAAACCTGCAGTTTCAGGCCTTTTAATGGAAAAAGAACTGAGATGTCTAAGCCAGGCACTTGATAATCCGACAAGACCTTTCACAGCTGTTGTTGGCGGTGCTAAAGTTTCATCCAAAATCGGCGTTCTTGAAAACCTTATTGATAAGGTGGATAACCTCATTATAGGCGGCGGCATGGCATATACGTTTGTTAAAGCAAACGGCGGTAAAATCGGAAATTCAATTTGCGAAGACGACCAGCTTGAAGTTGCAAAAGCAATTGAGAAAAAGGCTGCAGAAAAGAATGTTAAGCTTGTTATGGCAACCGATGTTCTTGTTACTGACGATTTTTCAGGCAACGGCACAAATAAATTCGTTAAAATTGATGAAATTCCTGACGGCTTTGAAGGCGTAGATGCAGGCCCCGATTCAAGAAAAGCTTTTGCGGATGTTTTAAAATCTTCTAAAACAATCCTTATGAACGGTCCTGTGGGCGCTTTTGAAAACCCTGCATTTGCAGAAGGCACAAAAGCAGTGCTTGCAGCAATCGTTGAAGCAACAAAAGCAGGTGCAACAAGCGTTATCGGCGGCGGTGATTCAGTTTCCGCAGCTAAAAAGTTTGCAAAAGCGGAAGATTTCACCCACGTTTCAACAGGCGGCGGTGCAAGCCTTGAATTCATCGAAGGTAAAATCCTCCCAGGCGTTGCAGCATTGGATGATAAGTAAGCACTAAAACAGGTGTGAAACGATGTGAAAAAGAGAGCCATATGGCTCTCTTTTTAATTCAGATATTTTTCAAGAATTTTTTGTTTTTCAAACTTAGAATTATCAATGATTTTTTGAGCTTCATCAATTTGTTTTTCAAGCTCCTCAATTTGAGCAACGATTTCTTGCTGATGTGAAAAATCAGGCAGTGGAATTGTTATACTTGAAATTCTATCTATTGAAGCTCTTTTTGTTCTTGAAAAACCAAAAACTTTACCCTCTTGTTCCAGTGCATAAGCAAGATATTTTTCGGCAATAACATTTTCTTTTAAAAGCCTTATAACACCACAGTGATCTGTTGGATAAAATGGAGTATTTTCAGCTATAATGTTTGTCATCCAATCTCCATCAATTCCCCATAATACGGATGGTTTGTTAAAATCATTTATTAATAATTTGTCAATATACCCGAAAGGCTCAAAAACATTGGCACTATATACGGGAATTTTTCCATTAGGATTCAGTTCCGAATTTAAAACTCTTTTCCCTATTGATAAATTAAAGATTGATATATCGCTTAATCTGATCTTTTTGACAGCATTGGTATATAAACCATTTAGCAATTTTATGATTTCTTTTTTGCTTGTATCAATTTTTTCTTGGTTTTGGTTAGTTTCTTTCTCAATTTTTTCAATTTCATCTACGATATTTTGTTGAATATCTAAAGGCGGAAGTGGGAGTTTCGTTGGTTTTACCATAGGTACAGTTAATTGCGGGGTAGTTTTGCCGTTTTTAGAAAAATTGAAGTAGCTCGATATCGCATTCAAATAATACAGATTTACAATATTTGTATTTGGTATAGCAACAATAAGTCGTACAATTGGATAAAATGGAGCTCTTCTAAGTGTTGAATGACCAATTGTTCCTCTAGCAGATATGGAAAGTGCATCTTCATTCACTCGTGTAATATTGGTATAACCGTATAAAGCTCGTTTTCCGGTTCCATTTGAATAAATTGGTACATTAAATTCTGCTGTCAGCTCTTTGTTCCAGGCATTTTTCGGTAAATCACCACCCGCAAATATTTCTTTACACACTGAATCTAAAGTTACAACTGGATATTTACTCTTTATTTTGACTTTTTTTTTAACTTTTGTGTTTATAACTTTTTCAAAAACCGACCTGTCAAAAGCCATCATATCCAAAAGGCTGACTCTGCTAATGTTTTCTTTCAAGCTTTCATCAATTTCAAAATTAAAATCGTTTTTAAACGCTTTATAAATATAGGTACTTGCTTTTTTAGGGTTATCAGAAATTTTGCTGTCATATAATTTTGTGCATTCATCAATGCTTTTCCCTCTTTGCATAGCATGAATGCCTTCACAGCCTCTGCGGTTAGAAAATTCATACCCTAAAAATTGCTTTTCAGCATCTTTTTCGCCTGTTTTTACAATAACAATTTTTTGATGATACGCCAGAATAAAATAATAAATCTTTTCTTTTTCTAAAGCTATAACCTTATTCCAAAACTCTTTATCTGATTTAGAAGTAATTTTTTGTGAATATTCTTTATACAAATCGTGGTTTTTAACTTTGTCATTAGGATTTTGCTCTAACAAAGTTAAGTAATCATCAAAAGACAGGCCTTCCCAAACATAGCTGACAAATTTAGAAACAGGGCTTTCAATTCCGTTTATTGTCACATCTATATGATTAACTAAAAATTTATCAACAGCCCTTTCAAAATTTACACAATCATAATTATTTCTTCTGCGCAGGAATAAAACAACAGTGTTTGTCCCTGTTGCCATAAATGTATTTGAGCCCAGTTCTGTGATTGAAACAATTTCAAAATATTTCAGAAGCAGTTCTCTTGTTTTTGTATAAATTCCTCCATTGGTTAATATGGAACTTGGCAAAATAATTCCTGCAACACCTCCGTCTTTTAAAAGCTGTTTCGTTCTTTCAACAAAAAGACATTCAATTTCGGAACTTCTGTCTGTTAAATATTTATATAATTCAAATTCTTCGTTTACATTGCAATTTTTTATATCTCCCTTAAACGCGTCAACAGAATAAGGCGGGTTTGAAACTACTATTGAAAATGTTGCTTTTTTAGAATCTTCAATTTTTGTATTTTCCGATAACAGACCAATATAGCTTTTTGAATATTCAAAGCTGTCTAATCCGTCACCATGTATAACTTGAGCAAGGCCATCGCCATAAAAATAACAGCCTACTTTTGCAACTTTTACAAGTCTGTAATCTTTTTCTATGCCATAAACATATTTACCTGCCCAAGAATATGGATCCAGCCTCCATTTGTCAACTATTTTTTCCGCTTCCGGATAAAAACCTGCAACATCAATTTCATTAATACAATCCTGATATGCTTCCATTATTTCAGTAATAAAATGTCCGCTGCCTGCTGCATAATCAATTACGGCAGGCAATTTAGATACAGGCTGATTGATAGACTCTGTTAGCATTTTATCAATAGGCAAAGATTTAGTTATAAACTTTGTTATGGGCGGTGGTGTAAAAAACTGTCCGGCCTCTTGTTTTAAGCCCGTTGTTAATAATCTTTCGAAAAAATCACTTAAATGCTGTTGTTTTCTTGGATATCTGATTTGATATTTTTCTAAAAGCTGAACAACTTCTTTTAAAACTTTAAAATTATCATCAAAAGACTCATCATCAATAACGTCTTTTATGTCGAATACTTTATTAAATTTTAACAGTTTTTTCTTCTTTTCTAGTAATTCTTCTTCGTTTTCATATTTAAAATCATCATCGGAAATGCCTTCAATTTCTTTTTTTAGAAATTCATACAACCCTGCTTTGTGCAAATTATAAAGCCTTACTTGAAATTCAACGGGGTTATCAACATCTTCCAACCATTGAAAATCTAGCGTATCATTATCCCGCTTCTTTTCATCATAGATTTTTGCTAAAAACAAATTAAAGATTTTATTGAAAGCGTTAGGTTTATCTGAAACAGAATGCTTTCTTAAAATAGATAAAAAACCATGAAAAATTTTACCGCTGTTTTCTTCGGTTAATTCCAATAAATCAGCTTTTGTTAAAGGTTTATTTTTATAACAGTACGGATTTACCCAGTTATCAAAAATCCCATTTGAATAAGTTTGTTTGTTCCATCTTTCAAAAGTATCGACAACATTGCCTGCTTGTCTGTAATATTCTTCTATTTTTATAATTTCATTTTGATATTCGATTTTATCTTTATTGAATCTTGATGCATATAACATCAAATATTCTGCATTTTTGTCGTTTTGAAAATATGTCAGCAGTTGTCCGCCGCTTTTTTGTGTATTGTTTAGCTCATTGGCAAACTCTTTACCAAACGTTTTACACTCAATCATTAAAAATGCTTTTAAATTTTTTGTAACCAAAATGTCCAGTCTGCCAGTATGACCATGGCCGGATGGATATACTTTTTCCAATATAATATCCTGCGGTTTATATCCTTTTTCTAAAAGCCTGTTTACGCATTCCAATACAACCCAATTTTCTTCTTTTGAAAAATTTTGAGTGGTTTTAGATTCGCAGTTAATTAATTCACCGTAATCAATTATTTTCTTATTAAAATCAACTTGTATGGAACAACCGCCTTTGGCATATATTTTTTCATAAATGCCTGAAGTATTGTCCTTGGGCAAAAACCCAAGTTCTTTTAAAAATCTTTTTCTAACTTCCATACTCTACCACGCGCTTAAACATAATATTAATAAAAAAGAGATAAAAAATATTGTTTTTTAATAATATCGTTACAATCAACCATTAACATTATTTAACAATCGCCCAAAAACTGGTATAATCCTGTTTGAGGGCGGTTTTTTATGCCCCGAAAACCAATGAGAGCAAAAAAATGGAAAAATTTATCAAAAAAATTACGGAATTAATTTTCAACCTTCAGGAAAAATTTTACGCAAAAAAATATAAAACAGCACTAAAAAATGTGCAATTTTCATCCAAAAATTCTACCTCAAAAACCCACGCACAGGCTGGAATTAAGCTCATTTTAAATTCAAAAACCGAGCAAAACAAAAAAAAGCTGAATGAAGAAGTGGACGCCCTTGTAAAACAAAACCTGAAACACCCGGAAAAACTGCTTGAATACATTGAAGAAAACGGCACAAAAGTTTATAAATTGCCTTTTGCAGATAAGCTTTTAAAATTTGTGGGCGAGGAAGAAGGCTTTATAACGCCTGTTTCAGGCATAAACGCCCTTGTTTTGAACCTTTTTTTGGAACATAAATTTGCCTTTAAAACTGCCCCAATGTTTGTTTTTGGGAACGTAGAGATAAATTTATACAAAATGGTGCACCAGTTTCATAAGTGGTATGGCTATAAAATGCAACTGCCCGGGTTTGATGATGAGGCTCAGCAGAAATTTAAAAAGATTTTTGAATATGAAATTGATTCAAATGTACAAACACTGACCTATGAGGAGATTATCTCCCTAAAAGAAGCTATAGCGCGCGATATTGAAGCAATT
Organism: uncultured Vampirovibrio sp.; assembly: GCA_910578465.1. Lineage (GTDB taxonomy): Bacteria > Cyanobacteriota > Vampirovibrionia > Gastranaerophilales > Gastranaerophilaceae > MGBC122484. The sequence continues at coordinate 93,003 of CAJTPW010000005.1, forward strand.
GATTTTGTTACAAAGCTTGCAAAAGAGCAGGATGGCGCTAAAAAAGTGTTTGACAATATGAAGAACAAGGGCGATGAGACAAATATTTAGCTCCTGTCAGCACTTTGTAATGCAACTTTTATTAATTTTCTTGAAATGCACCGCACGATATGGTATATTGAAAGCAGAGAAGTTGTTTATTAATTGTTTATCGTAAAGGTTAATTATGAAAGAAAATTTGTTATGCCAGGCTTGGCAGAATTATTTTCAGCCGCAAATTTGCACTTCGGCTGAAAAAAAACGTATGAAAAATCGTGCATTTTCTCTTGTAGAGATGTTGATGGCATTGCTCGTTGCATCTCTTTTGATGGCAGCGCTTGCACCTGTTATGACAAAGAAAATGAATGAAAATATGGATGTAAATGTTTTCGGTAACTCAAAACCGATAAGCGCTTGTGCATTTATGACGGATAATGCCGATGCTGATATAGACAACGCTGAGTGTGCTATTCCAAGCGATGCGCATACAGCTTCTGCCATTATTGTTTCAGGCGGAGGAGGGGGCGGAGGAGCAAGAGAAAGTGTTAGTGATGATACGGTTCAAACATCAGGTGTAATGACAGGAAAAGGGGAAAGTAATGAAAATGCAACAAGTAGTTATCAGTATGTTGTATCAAAAAATTTCACGATAACAAAAGATATGTCTGATATTGAAATAGAAATGATATCGGCGGGTGAAGGAGGAGGAATCGGAAATTATAATTTAGTTCGTCCTACGAGCCAGACAAGCTGTGGAAATTGGGGGGTTTTCGTTTCCGCTGCACAAAATGGCGGGAACCCTGTTTGTGTTTCAAGATATAACGCTTCAAACTCAGGAGACGGCGGTGCAACTCCAAAATCAAACATAGCGGGGGTGAATAATGCACCTGTAGGAACAAACTGTTCGGCGGGAAATTGCTGCTGGTACGGACAAACAGCCAAACCTTGTGAAGCAAGCTCTGCTGCCGAATGCTCGGGGTATACTAACTGTACTGTAAAAACAAGCGGTGTAAACGGTCAGAAATACAACGGTTGTAACAGAATGGTTTGCGGATGGGATGCGGCAAATATCATTTGTAATAATTGGAAACCAACAAAGAATGCTGCTGGAAGGTTACCAAAACGGACAGAACTTCAGGCATGGACAAGCTATGTTGGAAGCGGCGGTGCTTTGCAAAAGTATGTGAATGACAGTAATCCCGGTTTACAGCTCTGTGACCAATATTCCGACAAGAATACATTATTTTGTGGGACTTATGCCGGATGTCCGGGCTCTGTTAATGATTACTGCAGTGCGTATCACATTTGGTCAGGTCAGTCTACCGGAGAAACTAACCATTATCACTACGGATATCTGCGTGGAGGTGTTTTATACAATTCAGGAGGAGGTGAGGGAATATATAGCGGCTCTACGCATCCTATGAGTGTGCGTTGTGTCCATGAAGGTGACTACAACTTATATACAGGTGCAGGCGGAGCGTCAGGACAATATGTTAAACTAAAAATCCCGAATGAAGTGCTTAAAAAAGCATTTGAATTAACTTACGACAGCACAACAGATGCTTATGTGAATGATCCTGTTGATATTCTTATTTTGAATTTTCTGATCGGTAAAGGCGGCAAAGTTGGAAGTAATTCAAATAATCCTTATGCAGGAGGGGTAGCTGCCACTCGGATTATTAAAAAATCTCAAGTAGTATTCCAAATTAACTCATATGCAGGGGGACGTCATGCTGACAGTAATGCAGACAACACAAACGGCAATGCAACAACATCAAGAGACGGAATTCCTTCTTCTATCACGGGTGGCTTAAGTGCACATACAGTTACATATTTAAACACATATTCTGATAATCCTGAATTTAGAAAGTATGTTTGGGGTAAGTCTCCTCAATATTTTGCATCAGAAGGAGTTTTCTTAGACCAAAAAACAGGTAAACTCGGTAACTCTTTAACAAACTCTGACGGCTCATCAAACGGAACAAGCTTAGGTGCAGGTGGTGCTTCATACTGGGGAGGAGTATGGGGATTAAGGGGAGATACATCAGAAAACTCTCAGCCCGGTTCAGGAGGAAGAGGAGGGTATTGCACATTAAACGAATCGGGAATTGTTGAATGCACACCTCCGACAGCAGGTACTGCAGGTGCTGCAATACTAAGGTATAAAAGAAGCTATCCCGGCATTGGCGGAAACGGAGGAAACGCAGGAAGTGTACTCCATGTTAAAAACATACAGGTGACACCAAACAGCACAATAAAAGTGAAAGCAGGAGCCGGAGGCTCAGGTGGCGTTGCAGGAAGTGACGGCAGAGACGGAGGAAACAGCTGGGTTGAATTTCCAAACGGTCAAAAATTTGAAGTTTTGGGCGGAAAGGGAGGAAAAACAGGAATAGCTGCAATTCCTTCATCCAATACCTATGCAAAGCCCGCAGAAGCAACTGCAGTTGGTGAAAACGATATATTAACATCTTCTACAAAAACATACCTTAATTCATTATCAAGCAAAAATTATGAAATATTTCCTTCCAATGCAACGGAGAGAAAATATCTTCAGGGCAAACAGGCAGCTGTTAATAATAATGATATAACAGTATATAAAGCTTCAGGCGGAAACGGAGGCATGAATTCAAAAACAGGACCGCTTGCAGGCGCAAGAGGGATACCATGCGGGGCATTTTCTACAACCTCAATAAAAATCGGAAATAAAGAGTATAAATGCGGAACGAAAGAATTCCCGACAACAACATACAACCCTTCAAGGATAAGCAGAGTATTGAGCGAAGAAGAACTTAAGAATAAAGCCTCAAATTACTCTAAATACTATGCCCCGGGTGCAACAGGAGGAGCGGGTGCAGGATGGAGTAATGATTACAAAACAGGAAACACTCCTAAAACAGGGCAAGGAGGAGATGGCATGGGAGGATATGTACTCATATATTTTAATAAATAAAAAACCTTGAAAGAAGATTTAAGATAAAACAACGTTTTTGGGGCTTAGGCATTCTGTAACCGCTTTTGCCCCTTTTTTTTAAACGCAAACCCGCAATAATCAAGGGTCAGGGGTCAGGAGTTTAATCTTTTTTCAAGGTCCTTATTTCATTTTGCAATTTTTCTAATTTTTTTTCAAGTAAATTATCGGAAATATTTGAAGAATTATTATCATTTAGCAATATTTCTTCAAGCGCCTTATTCAGTGTATCGTTTATTGCCTTTTTATTTTTATAGCCAAAATCCTTCTGCACAAGGAAATTCAACTGATTTGCGCCGACACATCTGGATTTTTCAACCGGATCTTCATCACATTCAATAAAATAATCGTCCAAAAGCACCTCAAGATTTGCAGGCAGTGTATTTGTAAGTTTTGTAAACTTGAGCTGGTTTTCTTTATTTAAAAGCATAAAGGCAAATTCACGCGCAAGAGCTTTATTTTTGGCGTTTTTTGGGATTACAAAATTCATCAAACCGACATCATACCTTCCGTCAGGAGCCGTCAATTGGCTTGAAATCTCGGAATTTTTATAAACATCGGGCGCATTTTCTTTTATCATCTTTATAAAATTCGACCCTGCAACCACAAACGCCGCATTTTTTGCCATATACTGCTCGATAACTTCCCTGTGGTTTAATGTGAGCGTATCTTTTGGAAGATATCCTTTTTTATACATATCGTCAAACATACGGACAACATGGTTTAGAGCCTTAAAGTCCGCTTCCGTTTCAAAATTTGAAATATCGTATTTATTCAAAATCTTTGCAAAAGTGTCGTTTTCATTAAGGTTCATCACAATAGCGGGCTTATCCGTACAGTTTTTAATTTCGTTTGATACACCGTAAACATCTTCATAGCTTGTGATTACAGGGTAACCATGTTCAAAACATTTATCAAGTACGCCAACGTTCATAACCGTAACAGGGCTTGTGGCATAGAAAGGCAATGCAAAGATTTTTCCGTTGTAGCGAAGCTTATTTATAAGTTCAGGGTGGAGATTTTCGGTTTCTTCATCCGTAAAATATTCTAAAATTCCCTTTTGTGCCAGAAGTGAAGAAAAATCGGGGTTTAAATTTATCAAATCGGGCGGGTTGCCTGAAAGTACAGCGGCAAGTGTTCTTTTTTGAGCTTCCGCAATCGGTATATCCACCCAAACAACCTCAATATCAGGATGGAGCGTTTTAAATGCCTCAATATTTTCATCCATAAAATGTCCCGCGGGAGCTTTAAGCTGAATTGTCCAGAAGGTAAATTTTTGTTTTTTTGGCTGCTTTTTAGCACGCTTTTTTAAGAGCTTAAACTCTGAAAACTTAAATTCGGGTGTCTTAAATTTTATGCCTTTAAAAGGATTTTTAAAATTCAGTTTTGAAAACTCAAATTTTTTAAAAAATCTGCTCGTATCGGGTTTTTTCGGTACGCTTTGCCCCGAAGCACCGTCCATAACACAGCCTCCCTGTGCAACCCCCTGCATTTCTTGAATATCACAGTTTTTGGCTTTTGCTGTCTTTATCATATCCTGAATGACGAGTATTCCGCCTTCTTTATAAATGTAATACCCGCCTGCCAAAACCGCACAAAGCAGGCTAATTAAACCCAATAATACTAAAATTTTCTTTACCATGATAAAATTATACAATGAATTTATTTGATAATTTGGAAGAAAATAACAAGCAAACCCCTCTGGCAGCGCTTTTAAGACCAAAAAACCTTGATGAATTTCTGGGCCAGACAAACGTAATAAATGAAAACTCGCCCATAAATAATCTATTGAAAGCAAAAAGGCTTTTTTCCCTTATCCTCTGGGGGCCTCCGGGGTGCGGGAAGACAACCCTTGCAAGGCTCATTGCGAATTATCATAATGCAAATTTTTTGGAATTATCTGCCGTAACATCAGGTGTTAAGGATGTTAAGGACGCGGTTTTAAATGCTAAAGAAAATTTAAGAAACGGCGTTCGCACAATTCTTTTTATAGATGAAATTCACAGATACTCTAAAACCCAGCAGGACGCATTATTGCCGCATATTGAAAACGGAACCTTTCATCTTATAGGCTCCACCACAGAAAACCCTTCTTTTCAGGTGGTACCTGCACTTTTAAGCCGCGCACAGGTCATTATGCTGAACAGGATTGACAACGAAAGCATTAAAAAAATTGTTGAGAAAGGGTTTAATTACTTAAAAGAAAATTACTCCAAGATGCCTATTGAAGTTGAAGATGAAGCGATTGACGCGATTGTAGAACTTTCCTCGGGAGACGCAAGATATGCCCTGAATACCGTTGAAAATTCTTACTTTGCAGCCTATGGAGACGGGAAAAGCATACAAAACGGTGCAAAAGCCAGAGTAGATAAAAAGATTATTGAAGATTTGCTTCAAAAAAGTACGACAAGATACGACAGACAAGGGCACTATGATTGTCTTTCAGCTTATCAAAAATCCATGAGAGGCTCTGACCCTGATGCTGCGATTTATTACCTTGCAAAAATGCTTGCAAACGGCGAAGACCCGAGGGTTATTGCAAGGAGGCTCATTGTTTGCGCCAGCGAAGATGTCGGAAATGCGGATTTTAGAGCGTTTTTAATCGCAGAAGCTGCTCTAAAAGCAGTTGAAACGCTTGGCATGCCCGAATGCAGAATTGCTCTTGCACAGGCGACCGAATTTGTTGCAAGAACCAAAAAATCAAACAGAGCGATTATGGCAATTGATGAAGCCATGGCAGATATCCAAGCGGGACTTGATTTTCCGCCTCCGATGCATTTAAGAGACGCGCATTATAAGGACGCTAAAAAATACGGTTTTGGGGAAGGATACGTTTATACTCATAACAACCCCGAATATAAACAGCAGTTTATGCCCGATAAGCTAAAAGATAAAAAATATTTCCATTAATTTACATTTTGTTGTATAATTATGAAACGTTAGGAGATATTTTCTGAAAATTTGTAACAATTTGTTTACAAAACTTCATGAAAATAGCAATAAATAAAATTCACACGCCTTTACATGGGTGTGTGAAAGGAAGAAGATTATGTCATCTGTAAATGCAATAGGTTCAAATGTTAGTTTCGGACGCGCAAAAGCAGCTTCAAAGAAAGCTCCTGAAGCCGAAATTAAACAGCCAAAGCCAAAATTCAGCGAACTTGGCGACAGAACAATGGCCGAGAAATATGGTGATGTGAACATAAATACAAATACTGCAAGGTTCATTTTGGGCGATTATATTTTAGACCACGCCATTGAATTTGCATCAACCGCTCTTGTATTCCTCGGTGCTCTTTCAACAGGAAAAGCCCTCACAAATAAAACTTCAGGCCAATTTGTTGATGCACTGAAAAATAGTACCGGAACAAAGGTTTTAGAAGTTGGTAAACAATATATCGGACAAATCGGCGACAACCTTAGCAAAATGAAGATTTCAAGACCGTTAAAAATCGGAAATGCCCTTGAAACATTAAAAGACGCAGGTAATGTTATCGCAGGCAAAACAAAGGGTGTTGAAGTATTGGAAGGCTCTGTAGTCGACAAACTTGCAAACAAAGTAGGTCAGCTTGCAAACACTCCCGATAATAAAGCAGGTATGCTTTCAAGAGCTGTAAAGAAAATGAACTTATCCGCAGACGGTGTTAAAGATTTCTTTGCAAAACGCGGCATTTCAAGGGGCGCTGATATTGTAGACGGTGGTGTTACTCTTGCAGGCGCAAGTGTCGCTGCAGGCTTAGGCAACGGTTTTGTTGACAAATTAACGGATATGAACGATGCCGATGTTGCAGAAAAGGCTGAAAATGCAGACCAGCAGCACAAACTTGAACAAATGAAAAAAATCATAGAATTTGCTTACGGTGCAATTTAATTTAACAATGAGGTTTTGATGATTACTCCGGTTCAATTAAACGGCATGAACAAATTAAACGTTGAAAGAATAAGGGTCCCAAGAAGAATTAACTTCAAAGGAATATCTCAAATTCAGCCCCAGGCGGAGCAACTGCAGCAAATCCAAGATAAATTTATAAAACAGGTCGTAAAATAAGCCATAAGCAAACGAAAGAAAACTAAAAACCTAAAAAGCATACCAAAAGCATAATTTATTTGATAAGAAAAACATTTTAGACGAGAGGCTCTTTGAGAAAATCAAGAGCCTTTTTAGTATTCGAAATGGAAGATATTTAAGTTATGAAGACCGTTAAAAGATTGCGGCACATGGATTAAACAGAGCTTGCAGGTAACAAAGGGCTTTGCGCCGTGTCTGAATAATTTAAATATCTGAAATGAAAATATTGTATCGCGTTATGTTTATTAAGAACCATTATTTCTTCATACCGCGAAAAAGCTTCGTCATCTTTAAAAGGGACGTATATGTGGTTAAAATTACAAGTTTTTCGTTGAATTGAAGCTTTTCAACCGCATCTTCCAGAGAACGCTTTATATTTGAATCAATTAAAACAGATCCTGTATCACACCCTGCATATTTAAGACGCAATGCCATATCATCCGCGCGAGAACCCGTTAAGAAGAAATTGCCCTTAAAATCTTTGAGACTTTCAAAATCAGAATCCCAAAGCCAGCTGACATCCCTTCCATCTGCATAGTTATCGTTTATTGAAATCAAAATACTTGTATTTTCAAGATTTTTAAGCCCGCGCAAAACCTCGCTTGCTCCCACAGGGTTTTTAATTAAATAAACCGTTGCGGGTTTCCCTCTCAAAAATACGGTTTCATTCCTGCCAAATGCGGGTTTATAGTTTTCAAGAGCTTTATCTATAAATCTTCGCTCAACCCCGTTTATAAGCGCGCATGATATCGCCCCGAGAGCATTATACGCATTATACAGCCCTGTCAAATTAACCTTAAACGTATAGGGTTTTTCTTTGTATGTAATATGCAAGAAAAAATGGTCCGGAAAAACCTTCACATCCGCCTTTATATCAGGCTCAGGGCGTTTATTTCCACAGGCGCAGTACCATTTTCCAAGCTGCGAATAAAACCTTTTTTTATACTGGAGGGGCAATGTGCATTTTGAACAGTATATAGTTTCACTCGGGCTTTTTGATGTTTTATCGTACCCTGCAAATGTAATGCTTTCAATGCCGTAATATATTTTCTTTCTGTGTCTGCCATCGGCAAGCTTATGGTCAATATCCGCCAAAGTCGGGTCATCAGCATTTAAAATTAATGTTATATCTTCGTTTAATTCAATCCCTTTTTGAATTTTCTTTTTTGTAATGTCTAATTCACCGTATCTGTCCAACTGGTCACGGAAAAGGTTTGTCACAAGAAGGTAATCAAATTTCATCTCATTAAAAAGAGAGGCAAGATATGCTTCATCGCATTCTATAACATAATTATCCACACGCTGCACGGGATTATCTTTCAAAACTTTATAAAGCCCGAGAGCTACAGCCGTTGCAATTCCGTTTGGCATATTTGCTCCAAGTTCGTTGTGGATAACGGAATGTTCAGCCTCTTTTAAAATTTGGGCCAAAATACCTGCGGTTGTGGTTTTCCCGTTTGTCCCCGTAATTGCAAAGCGGTCTGAAATTGCATAGTCTTGAGCGTCTTTTAAAAAACCTTTATAATTTTGCCTTAAAAGCTTCCCCGGGAAACTTGTCCCCTCAAAGTGAAGCTTCTTTAGAAGCGAATAAATTCTGTTTGTATTTTTCAAAGCTTTGTTAAAATTTGGCACGGTTTTAAAATAATCCACCTTATGTATAGAATACTCCTTTAATATCAATTATAATACAAAGGATGATAGAATTTGGCTACATTTTAATAATTATATTTGAACTTATTATTACAAGTTTAATAATTTTTGGATTAATTTATCTTGAAGATAAGGTGAGAAACTGCCTTGAGACTGTAAATATCGAGGCAAAAGGTTCTCTTCAATCTCTAAAAGATGTGCATTTGAATTTAAAAAACTTTAACAAAAATTTTACCGAGGTAAAAAAAATAAACTGCGGAAGAATTAAAGATATTGTGCTTTTAGCTTTGGATATTATAAATTTTGTTTTGCTTGTCCGTTCTATGGATTTTAAGCGCGGAAAAAACCTGAATTTTAAAAACATCAAAAAGCTTATCCCGTTTAGCTTTGTAAAAAAGTTTCTTAATTTATTTAAGAATAACGGCTGATTTTTTGAAATTAAATAGCCTTTTAGTATAGCAGGTTAAACTACCCTTTCAGATATTTTTTTATGCCTTGAAAGTTCTTAAACTTTTATTAAGACAAACATTTTTAAGGGAGTGTCTTTATGCTAATAGAGAAAAGATTTCAAGAAAATGAAAACTATGCACTGTTGGAGTTTCACAATGTAAATAAAGAAACTATCCCCTGGCTCGAGTGTTTAGCAAACGAATATCACTGTAAGGTGGAAAAAAAGGAATGGAGAAGCAAATATAATAACTATGTTGTTTATGATTACGAACCGTTTTGTTCCGAAGGGTTCGAAATCACGGTAACGCTTTCCTGCAGAACACCTGAATTTTTAAATTTTGTAAGATATTTGTATGAAGAAAAAATGCAGGTAATAAACTATTTGAACGATTGTGTTATGCTATAGTTGCAGACGGCTTGTTTTAACTGTCTGTTATCTTGAAGCGGTGAGCAATAAAATTGCAAGAATTCCTAATATTATTGCACTGATTTTATTCACCTTCACCATAAGCTTTGAATTTGAAATTAAAATCTTGTTTAAAAGAGAAGACAACACTGAAACAAGACAGAAAACAGACGTGCTTAAAATCATAAAAATAAGCCCGAGCACAAACATATAAAGCCCTGCATGACGAACATTTGACGGAGTAAACTGCGGAAGAAAAGCTAAAAAGAAAAGAATAACCTTCGGGTTTAAAAGGTTCATTAATAAGCCTTTTCTATACCCTTGCAGGGCGCTTTTATCTTCCATTAAAACTTTATCTGCCTTATTTGCTTCCGTTATGCCATCTGTCCTTGAAACATCGGTTTTTGCAGCATTTTTATAAGTTTTATATGCAAGATAGAAAAGATAAAATGCACCGAAATATTTTAAGACGTTAAATGCAATTTCAGACTGCTCAAATATAACTGCAACACCAAATGCTGCAAGCGAGGCGTGGAAAATACAGCCCGTACCGAGGCCGAACGATGTAAAAAGCGCCTCTTTTTTGCCCTTTGTAATACCCTGAGTAATTACAAAAATGATATCGGGCCCGGGCATTAAGGCAAGCAGGATAACTGCCGTACAATAAAACAGTATATTTTGAACATCCGTCATAGAAAAAATTATACTATGAACCTTTTGCAAGATTTTAGCTTTTTTTACATACTGCCATTAAATCATCATTATAAAATGGATTAGAAAATAACAGTTATTTTACTCCCACAAACTTTCTACTTTTTTGTTTTTTGCTTTCTAACTCTTGTACAATACTTATCAATGAGCGTTCCCTAATAATATCGGAATGGGACAATAATTCATGGTCAGGTTTAAATCCTTCTTGAAGATTACACAATACTGTCTGAATACCGTTAATCCTCGCTGTTTTTAATGCAGGTTTCATATCAGTATCTTTACTGATTACCAGTATTCTATCTACTAATTTATTATATGAAATTTGAGATATGTCTAACCCCATCAACATATCCACTTGTTTTTGGTTAAATAATGGTTTTCCATCTTTATTGACACCTGAAATTTTTAAACTTCCCAAACGCAATGCTATATAATCTTGTTTGGCCAAATAGTTCAAAAAGTCTTCAGATTTTTTAAAAGCTTCAAGACACCTGTCTTTTTGATAAGCCAAATAAGCTTCATATAGTTTACAATCATCCTCTCCAAATTTTCCCTTGATTGTATCTTTAATTTTTTCTATAGGCATACACCTAGCAGTATAAAAGAAAATTCTATAAAGTGTCTCTTTTTCGGTTTCCATCTCAAGAAATTTTCTTATTAAAAAAATTAATTTATTGACATCGTTATAATTAAATTTGTATTTATTACCATCCTTTAAGTTTGACTGATATTTCGGGTGATTGGAAATATAGTTTATTTCTTGTTTTAAATTATCCCAGTCTATAAAAATTGCACATTTAATCATTTTTATCCTATTAGTTATACGGACGATGAAAGCATCATCGCCCGTTTGTTTTTTCTTGGATTTTTATTTTATATACAATATATAATACAAAAATGACCAAAATGTCAAACTTATTTACATAAAAACATCTAATTATATTAAATTGCTAAAAGCTATTGACTTATTGTGATATTTTTAACATGACCATTCCTTTATAATTATGACATATTTGACATTGTTTTTCAAGGGTATAACTTTAGATTCATTCTTCTTCAAGGTCATTAAGGGCAGATTCTACCGCCTTTTCAACCGTAATATTTGATGATGTTACTTTATTTACTATTTTATCCAAAATCTTATCGAGTTTTGCACCTGAAATTGCAGGATATTCTTTTTCAATAAGCTTTTTAGCCTCTTTTTCAATATCCGCTTTTGAAGGCTCTTTTTTTGCCGTTGTTTCTTTTGTTTCTGCGGCCTCTGTTTCTTTTGCTTCATTTGAAGCGCCGAGGGTTGCAAGTGTCATATCTTTAATTTCGGCTATTTTTTCTTCAATCATCTTTTGCTGTTCGGCGATTTGCGCTTCCATTTGAGCAAGAAGAGCGTCCATTTGATTTTGCATATTATTTTGTGTTGCCTGCACGGCACCTGCGTTGTTTGCGCTTCCAAAGCCGCCTGCTTGAATATCTGATACAACACCTGATAATATTTCATTCATAAATAATTCTTCAGATTCAAGAGCACCGTTTCCGTTTGCGTCAGCAATTTTTATCTCGCCGCCATTCGCGTCTTTAAAAGTGTATACGGCGATTGAACCGTTTGTAACATTTTTATCATAGTGTCCGTCTGCCTTGTTATCTGGGATATATGCCGTTTTTACATATTGTACGTTGTATGAAATACCCGAACCTTGAAGGATTTTGCCTATATCTCTTGACTGCATAAGGTTTTTGCCGCCCAAAAGAGATGCGAGTTTGGATTGAAGGTCATAATCCGCATCAGTATCAAAACTTGCCATTATTTCCTGTTTCAAATTGTCTGAAAGAGCATTTGTATAATCGGCAAAATTTGCTTCGCCTTTGCCGAGGTGCGTTGTTTTAATACCTCTTGCATTTAAAGAAGCCACCCATTCATTATAATTTGAAACTGCATTTACCATTTTATCCGCCTTTTTATTTTCTTTATATTTATATAAAGTATATATTCTTTATATAATTGCCATGGTTTTTAATAAATGTTACAAAAACTTCACATTTCCTTAAATAATACACTTTTTAGGTGGTTAAAAGGCTGCAAAAATCACATATTATAGGAAGTATGAAAACTTTACTCCTTTTTCCCCCTCAATGGACACCGATAAGCCCGCATTTTGCCCTGCCTTCTCTTGTAGGACAGCTGAAAGCAAACGGTTTTGACGCTAAGGGAATAGATTTAAACATAGATTTTTATAATAAAGTTTTAAAGCCCGATTTTATTAAAAACTCCGTTATGCGGGCAATTGATAACAACAAAAATATTTTGCAGGAAATCGCCCCTTATATTAAATCAGGAATTCAGGCGGGAAAAAGTTTTGAAGATTACCCTTTTGATATTCAAAATAAAGTTGTAAAATACAGTAAAGTTAAAGAATTCGCAGAAAAAAAACAGGGGCTTCTCCTTGAAATCCCAGATTTAGCGGAAGACGCCGTTAAAATTTTAAAGGGGGAAGATTTTTATAAACCTGAAATTTTAATTAAAGCTGTAAACATTATAGATTCTGCCCTTGAGATGGCTTCTATGCCTTATTTTCCTTCAAAAATCAGTCTTGATTCTTATTCAAACCCTTTATTTAAGCTTACATTTGAGCATATGAAATTTTTTGTCTTTGATAAGGACACAAACATTTTCATCGAATATTATAAAAGTATTCTGGATGAAATATTAGCTGAAAAAGCAGACTACATAGGGATTTCCATAAATTCAACAGGGCAGATTATCCCGGGGCTTACTTTAGCAAATATGCTGAAAACAAATTCAAACGCTCATATTAATATAGGCGGAAACTTTTTTGGCAGGGTAAAAAATGCAGTGTTAAATCACACCGAATTTTTTAATCTTTTCTGTGATTCAATTCTGGTTGAAGAAGGCGAAAGACCTGTTGTAGAGCTTGCAAAATATATTTGTGGACAAATAAAAATCGATGATGTTTCAAATTTAATTTATAAAAAGGAAGATAAAATTGTCATAAATGAAACCAAAAAGCCGTTAAGGCTTGATGAAATGAGCATTGTATCTTTGGACGGATATGATTTTTCCAAATATTTTGCACCTGAAATTATTCTCCCCTTTCAATCATCGAGAGGGTGTTACTGGGGAAAATGCAGCTTTTGTGACCAGGATTTCGGCCAAAATTTCAACGTTAAAAATGTTGAAAAATTAACGGATGAATTTGTTGAACTAAAAGAAAAGTATGGAATAAAATATTTTGAATTTATTGATGAATCGGTGAGCCCTGCATATTTAGCAGAACTTTCGGATAAAATTAAAGAAAAAAATATTGATGTAAGCTATTTCTTTGACGCCCGCCTTGAAAAAACTTTTACAAAAGAAACACTTAAAAAGGGATATGATTCGGGGCTTAAGATGGTTCTCTGGGGCCTCGAATCGGGCTCGGACAGCGTTATGGAGCTTATAAACAAGGGGATAGACACTGATAAAAGACTTGAAATATTAAAAAATTCAAACGATGCAGGTCTTTGGAATTTTGCCTTTATCTTTTTCGGATTTCCGACGGAAACAAAGGAGGACGCAAGAAAAACAATAAAAATGCTGTGCGAAAACAACGATATAATTCATTCTTACGGAAGATCTGTTTTTACAATGGGAAAACATACAAAGTTAAAGGATGAACCCGAAAAATACGGCATAACTGCTGTATATCCTGCAGTAGACGAATTTTCGCCGACTTATACCTTCGATTGTATCGGTATGACAAAAGAAGAGCTTAATTCGATTTTAAAAGAATGTACGGAAGCCTGTGCAAAGGCTTATCATCACCCGCTTTGGATGTATTTAAGGTATCGCGAATATATTTTCCTGTACCTTGCAAAATATGGTAAAGATTGGGTTTCTCGGTATAAAATAAATAAAGAAAACCTTTAAGGGGGCAAAATGGAATTTGATGATTTTTCAAACGAAAAAGACAATACCCAAAAAATAATGCAGGATAGGGACAAGATCAAAAATCAAATGGTAAAAAAGCTTCTTTCGTTAAAATTTAGCGAAAATGAAATAAATGAAGTTTTAAACATAATAGATATGGCCGAGGCAAAAATTGAGACTGTAAAAGTATCTTTGAACGGCACAAACATAAATACGGACGATCCGACACCTGTTATGAAACTTGCACTGGATCAAATAAAACTGCTCCAGACCAAAATGGCCCTTGATATCAGAACAAAAATAAATGAAATTTTAACTTATAAAAACCGCAGTTAAAAAGGCATTACAATAATCGAGACTCAGAAAAAACCTATGCAAAGGCGCTGCTTTTTCTCCATTTGCCTGATTTTAAATAAATAAGAGCAATTATAACGGAACAAACCGAAGCAACGGGAGCCGCAATTCCAAGATTAAAGAGAGATTTCCCGAATATTCCGGTTATTAAAAACGCCAGAGGCACACGTACCAAAAGCGTTGCGACAAGGTTATTTGCCATAGAAAATGCCGTATGCCCGCAGCCGTTAAAAAAGGCATTCAAACAAAAAGCAAACGGCACAATAATTAAATCAAAACTGAAAGATTTTAAATAGCTTGCGCCCTGTGCTATGACATTTTTATCGGATGTAAATATTCTTATGGCGGATTGCGGGTTAACCTGCTGCCAGATAAGGCATATAAGCCCGAAAACAACCGTACAGCCTATTGCGGTATAAAGGGTATACTTTGCCCGAAGCCGCTTTTTTGCGCCGATATTCTGCGCCACAATCGGGGTCAGCGCCATTGCAAAAGAGAAGGCAGGCAGCATTGTAAAACCGTTTAACCTGTTTGCCGTGCCGTATCCTGCAGATGCGTCCACTCCCATTGAATTTGCAAGGGACAGAAGAATAATAAAAGACATCTGGACCATAGAATCTTGAAAAGATAATGGCAGCCCCAGTTTTATAATGTCTTTAATTTTACCGGGGTAAAATTTTGTTTTCCTGAACCTGAATTCAAAGGAAAATTTATTCAATCTTACATATAAAACCATAGTAAGCGCACAAAGTCCCTGTGCAATAATTGTTGCATAAGCAGCCCCTTTCACCCCTAAACCCAGATACCCTATAAAAAATAAGTCTAAGATTATGTTTATAAAGCACCCTAAAGATATAAACATCATAGGAGTATGAGAATTTCCAACCCCTCTTAAAATTGATGCCAGAGCATTAAACAAAAATATGAAGATTATTCCGAAAGAACAGATTGCAACATAATCAACAGCACCCTGATATGCTTCTTTTGGGGTTTGCATAATGCTGATTAACCCGGGCGAAAAGAAAAAGATTAAAAGAGAGGCTGCAACTGCAAGCGCCATAAAAAATATAAATACTGTTCCTACGGTTTTTTGAATTTCTTCATGCCTGTTTGCGCCATACATATGGCCTGTTAAAACTGTTGTGCCCGTCGTAAGACCTATTATAAAAGACATAACCATAAACATAACCTGCGCGCCAATTGCAACGGATGATATCGAAGCACTTTCCCCCGTATAGTGCCCGACAATTATCAAATCGCACGCACCGTAAAGCGCCTGAAGCAGATTTGCAAACACAAAAGGGAGTGCAAACATAATCAGGTTTTTTAAAATGCTGCCTTCGGTCAAGTTCTGCTCATTTTTGAACATATTATAATATTAAATGAAACAAAAATTTTACACTACACCTAAAGAGGGCAATTATTCAAACGGGAAAATAACAATATGTGTTTTTTCTATTTCTTTTTGAAAACTTTCAGGAAGCTTATCAAACTCAAAAATATCAATCAAAAACGGAATATTGCTTTCAGTCAAAAGTTCTCTCAGTCCTGTAATATTTTTTGTATCATCTCCAAAGGTTTTTACACAAAGGTCTAAATCACTGCCTTCATGCGCCCTGCCGTCTACTCTGCTTCCGTAAGCCCAAATTTCCGCTTTCGGGCAGTAATTTTCAAAAATTAAAAGCAGATTTTTAAGATGTTTTTCTTTTATAAAAAGATTATCCATTTTTTTCTATAATCTCTCTTAAATTCCGCGCATCTTTAATAAAATCTTCAATAAAAGCAAGGGTTTCTTCAGCAAAGGCCCTGCCGTAATTGTGGGCAGTATTGTTTCTGTTATCGCGATATTTCATCCATCTTTCAACAACAGCTTCATCAATTAAAGAATACTTGAAGGCATGTCTGAAAACATCTTTAAAAGTAAGGATATCAACTGCTTTCTTGCTTGAAAAATATGGTTCAAGCACTTTTCTTAAAAGCTTGCCGCTTTGCTCCAGCGTCATTTCAAACCCTTTAACAAGAGAATTTCTGTACATTTCATAATCAACAGTTCCTTCTTTTGCGGTTTTTATCATTGAATATGATTTTTCAAGGGTTTCAATACACTTTTTTAAATATTCGGTGTTAATATTTTCCATTGTCTTATAGTATCATAAATTGGGCCTTCGCTCCAGCCCGCCCTTTTAAATTATTTTAAATCATCTAAATTAGTCAACCCTTTTAAAATACAGGGTTGAGTGTTCTTTTAATTGAATAGGAACTTTTTCTTCTTCTGACCCGAATAGTCCGAAACCTTCAATAATTTCTCCTTTATTTGAAAATTTGCCGTTCCCGCCATATTTTACATCGTCCGTATTTAAAACTTCAACCCATTTTCCTTCGGGAAAAGGTATGTTATAAGCGTTGTTTGAGGCTGTGGGATAGCTTTCGTTTTTAAAGTTTGAAACGATGAAAAATTCATTCCCCGTCTCTTCATCCTTTGTATGAAGCCCGATTGCTCCATCATGAATTACGGTATCTCTTGTCCCGTCTTCATTTAAAACAAGCCAGCCCCTTGTAAGAGCAGGATTTTCCCTGTTCAACCTGTTCAAATCCTTTGTAAGAGCCATATGTTTTTTCATTAAATCTTTTGCGGAATCGGAATATTCAATATTCCCCAGAGTTGACGCTTCAAGTGCCGCACGCCCTGGCTCATATCCTTTTTCCGTTTTTAAATAAGGCTCCTCTTTAAGGCTCTCAAACTGCCTGAAGAACCTGAAAGGCGTTAAATCGGTGTTTTCATCTCCCTGAAACACCATTTTAGGCCCGGGGATTGCAAAAGTGAGCGCCTGCGCCATTCGAACCTGTGCCGCACTTTGCTTAAATGCCGATAAAAGCCTTCTGTATGTAATATGAGAGCCCTTTTTCACCCCTAAATCCTTCAACACGCCATCATAAAGTTTGTCGTAAGATTGATATTTATATTTTTCAAGCTTACCCTCTAAAAGCATAATGCCAAGGTTTTCCGCCACACTTTGAGCTTTCTGGCATGCAACAATTCTTCTCGCTTCCTTTAAAGGCATTCCTTTTAATTCGGCAAAATCTTTTGCTCTTTCAATATCTTTTTTATTCAAAGCAACATTTGCGTTCAGGTTTAACTTTGGAACCATATATTTGATAACGGGCCTTGTTCCGTCCATATTTCCCGTTTCATCATGACTTGTAGTATATTTTACCGCCCTTTGAGAATGATAAATCGCGTTTACAAGCTCTGCAGTGTGTACACCTGAATACACTGTTCTATCAAGGCTGTGGTGGTATGAAAAATCCCATTCCGCGTCATATCCGAGGTTTGATAAAATATTTCTGGGTGCATCCACCATATTTTGAACGGCCGAATCAATTGTTTTTACATAGTTTGAATGCTCTTCCTCACTTTTGCCCGCACAATGTTCGTCTGCACCGAGCGGCCTTACAACACGTTTGTCGTGGAGTTCATTCCCGTCCGTCCAGTAATCGTACTCGTTTGCATTCATTCTTTCTCTGGAATCTTCGGCAATTAAAACCGCATCAGGAAAATGATAGTTAATCTCCGCCGCAATTTTTTTCATTGTATAGTCTGATTCCATAAACTTTGTCATATCAAGACGAAGCCCGTCCGCCTTATAGTTTGCAATCCAGTTTAGTCCTGCATTTACAATGTAATCTCTTACATATCTTGAATTTTCGCCTTCAAAATTAAATGCTTCACCGAAAGCATTGGGCCCTTTTACATATGGTCCCGTCTTTTTAAGCTGTGCTCCGTCAGGACCGAGATGATTCGGCACATAGTCCATAATAACATTCAGCTCGAGTCCGTGGGCATAATCAATCAGTTCTTTAAGCTTATCAGGCCCGCCTCTGTGTTCAGGAGGTGCAAATTTATCCACACCGTCATATCCCCAGTTGAAATCAAATGTGTTTTCATTCGGCATGAGTTCAATTGTATTAAAACCTGCTTCTTTAATTTCTTTAAGCTTGTTTTTGGCAGCATCATAGGTGCCTTCTTTTGTTAAAGTATCTATATGAAGTTCGTAAATACTTGCTTCTTTTATGCCCTTTTGCCCTCTGGCAGGGTTCCTTACAATTCTTTTATCACTGATTTTCCACGCTTCCGCATTTTTCCATTCATACTTTGAATGGTCGTAGAGAATTGAATAATTTAAAAAATCTTCGCTTTTTTGGTTTCCCTGCCGCATTGCATAGGGATCTTTCACTTCAACCGTTGTCCCGTCTGCTTTTTTAATAACAAAGGAATATCTGTCTCCCGCTTTTACGGCATCTGAAGAAAGATTTTCTGCGGTTTGGAAAACTCCGCCGCCCGCATTTTCCAGAGGGTAAGTCTGAAATTTTTTAATATCATCCCTGTCAAAAACTTTTACGGAAACACTTTTTGCATCAGGAAAAGTGAAAATCTTAAAGGACACCTCTTTTGTTTTGGGGTCTATAACTCCGCCCCAGCTTTTGTGTTCCGCGGCTTTTCTTGTAAAAGTAATATTATTTGTCTGATAAAGACTGTTTAAATTTATAACTGAATAATTTGAATCAAAATTTGGCAAAGGCTTGTCAGATGATACTTTTGAAGACAAAACTTTTCCGCTGTAACTTTTTTGAACAGTATTTAACCCGAAGCTTGTACTGTTCATGTGGTTAATTCGCATGCAGCAATTTCCCTCTGGTAATTTATTATCAACACAAAAAACTCTAACACTGATAATATTAGCTGTTTTCAAGAAATATTGCAACAAAATTTACAAAAATTCATCCGACAAAAACAGTCTCGAGGCAGCTATTTATTTCTTTGCCAAAATTTCCATTTCGGCACATCTTCATAATAAAATTTTAAAAGAAGCAGATCCCCTTTTTCAACATTTGCTTCTTCACCTTCTTCAATATATGCCAGAGGTGAATTTTCGTAAACATTTTTAACGCCTGATTTCAAACGATTTTCGCCTTCTTCAGGGCTGATTATTCCCTTACCGAAATAGTAAAACTGCCCTATGCCTTTTACAAAATGTCCTGCAACGGCAAGCCCTGCACCAACTGCAGATTTTTTCACATCAAAAGGCTTATACCCCAAGACTTTTGCAAACCAAAAAGGTTCATCAACCGCCTTTATAGCTCCTGTTGAAGGAATTGAATAAGACAGAGGCTCTATTATTAAATATCCGTTTCTTTTACCCCTTTTCGGGTCAATTACTTTTGTGACCTTTGCGCTTAAAACACTGCCTTCTTCAAAGGTGATACCGTTTTCAAAAGTATTTTCCTTTAAAACTTTTAAGGATACATTTTTTGATTCATCCTCAAATGAAAAATTGCAAAGACTCTCAACCACCGTCTTATTTGACGTATCATCATTTGCAAAAACAGAAGCACAATTACATCCTGTCACAAAAAACATAAACATAAAGAATAAAACAATTTTTTTCATAAAATTTATTATACCATTAAATTTGTGCTTTTGAATCAAATTTCAGCTATAATAAAAAAGTAAAAAGCATTAGCAGCAAAAAAAGGAAAATAATATGTTAAAGACGATGGATAGTCTGGTTTTGATTATAGATATTCAAGAAAAACTTATGGCAGCCCTAAACCATGGAATTAAAGAACAAATGCTTATAAAGGCGTCAAAACTTGTACAGGCAGCAAAAATTCTCGGCGTAAATACACTTGTAACAGAACAATACCCTAAGGGTCTCGGGACAACTATTGAAGAAATTAAAAGAGAGCTGCCCGAAAACTGTATACCGACAGAAAAAACTGATTTTTGTGCACTAATGGAACCGGGATATACGGAAAAAATCAAATCTTTAGGCAAAAAACAGGTAATAATTTGCGGAATTGAAGCACACATTTGCGTTTATCAAACTGCCGTAAAGCTTTTGGAAGAAGGGTATGAAGTTTTTGTTCTGAAAGATTTATGCGCAAGCAGAAACAAGGTGGAATTTGAATGTGCGATGGATTTATTAAGCGACTTGGGCGCAAAAATTACCTGTCTTGAAATTGTGCTCTTTGAATGGTTAAAAACCGCCAAAAACCCGCACTTTAAAGAAATTCAAGGGTTAATAAAATAGATTAAGGGCAAAAACTGCCCTTAACTGTTACTGTTTATTTTGTTTGTTTTTAATAACCTGATAAATTCCGCCTATAATAGCACCCACAATTGCACCTATAAGCGCACCTGTTATTATGGACATATTCTTTCTCCTTTTCTCCTTTTATTCTTCCTGTCTTTTAATCGGGTTTTTAAATCTTGTTGTAGACCCCTGGAACAATAAATCAAACTTTCCTGTCGGGCCGTTTCTCTGTTTTGCAACTATAATACGTGCTTTATTTTTTACTTCGGGATTTTCTTTGTCGTAGTATTCTTCCCTGTAGATAAACATTACAACGTCCGCGTCCTGCTCAATTGCGCCCGATTCACGAAGGTCTGAGAGCATGGGTTCCTTGTCGCCCCTTTCTTCCACCTTACGCGAAAGCTGGGAAAGCGCGATAATTGCCACATTTAATTCCCTTGCAAGTGACTTTAAACCCCTTGAGATTGATGAAATCTGCTGGGTTCTATCCTGTGAGCTCCTGTCTTCAATCAACTGTAAATAGTCGATTATTATAAGCCCCAAGTCAGGATAGTTCATTTTTAACCTGCGGCATTTTGCGCGTATATCAGAAACGCTTACCCCTGCAGTATCGTCTATTAAAAGCGGAGCAAGGTGCAGGTCATTTAAAATTGATGAAATCCTTTGCCACTCTGCAGGCTGAAGCTCCCCTGTTCTTGCCCTTTGGGCGTCAATTTCAGCTTCCGCGCAAAGAACCCTCTGTGTTAACTGAATTTTTGACATTTCAAGAGAAAATATCGCAACAGGGATTTTAGACCTTATTGCAACATTCTGTGCAATATTTAAGGCAAATGCCGTTTTTCCCATTGAAGGACGGGCCGCAAGAATTAATAAATCCGATTTTTGAAACCCTGCAGTAAGAAGGTCTAAATCGTAAAAACCGCTTGGAACCCCCGTATAGGTGCCTCTATTTGAACACCTGTACTCTAATTGTTCCATGGTTTCATATAAAAGACTTGAAAGCGCTTCCATTTGCTGGGAATTTTTTTGCTGGGAAATTTCAAAAATAAGCTTTTCTGCTGCTTCAAGCGACATTTTGGATTCGGGGTTTTTAAAAGTTTCTTCTATAATTGTGCTGCCTGCGGTTATTAGCTGCCTTTTTGTAGCATTTTCCCTAATAATATTTGCATAATATTCAACGTTTGATGTAAGCATTGTATCAATCATCAAATCGTTTAAATATTCTCTACCACCGATTGCATCGAGCTGACCTTTTGCGTTAAAATATTCCCCGATTGAAAGCACATCAACAGGTTTATTCTGGTTGTACAAAGTAAACATGGCTTCGTATATCAGACGATTTTTAGGATTGTAAAAGCTTTCTGGAGTTAAAATTTCAACGATTCTGTTTAAAACATCGTTTGAATTAATTAAAACAGCACCTAAAACGGATTCTTCAGCCTCCAGATTGTGGGGCGGAAGCTTTTTGGACAAATTCTTTTTGCCTGCTTCAAGCTCCATTACCATATTTTTAAAAATCCCTCCCGCTTTCAGTTGATTATAGAATAAACTTCCATGACTTGCAAATGAAAACAGGAGGGAAAAATTGTATTAATTTATTGCATTTTAAAAAGTATTTAATTTGTCTACATCCAATCGTTGCTAAAGGCTTTTGCACCATGGTTTACACAGGTGAAACACTTTTCTGTATCAAGATATGCTTTTTTGGAAAAACTTTCTAAGCCTGCTCCTGTACGCGCTCTAAAATCATTACACAAAACAGGACAGGAAAATACACCTTTTGAGCTTACAATTCTTGAGTTATAACAATCAAGCGTTTTTTCATCAAAATTTCTGGTTTCAACCTGATCAAACGTATTTGCCGCAGGGTTAAAATAAGGAATTATTTTTAAATTAATATCCTCAAATTCAAAATCAATCTTATTTAACATTTCACGGAATCCGCCAAAAAGCTCTTCTTTTGGCTCATTGTAGTAATTTACGGCAGAAATTATCGGATTAAATTCATATTTATAAAGGCTCTGAATTGCAAGAAGTGCTTTTCTGTAGCTTCCTCTTCCTCTTATTTCGTCGTTTTTTTGTTCGTTATAATGGTCTAAACTTATTCTATATATTGTTTCAAAATTTGATTCATCATCAATTTTTCTTAAGAAACGGGCTTTTTTATCATTAATCAGTGTGCCGTTTGTTAGCACCGTTACATTTGAAAACTTCAAACAAAGCCTTAATATTGTATTAAAATCGGGATGGAGCATTGGTTCTCCGCCTGTTAAATAGATACATTTAACGTTTTCTTTTTTGGATAAAACCAGAGATTGTTTAATTTTATCAAGGTGGATAAAATCTTTTTCCTGTTTGTACGGATTTCTTTTTATGTAACAGTGACTGCATTTTAAGTTGCAATTTTTTGCAGTCAGCTCAAAAAAGAGATTGTTTAACTCCTCAAGCTTTACCTCCGGTGCCTGCATAAAGGTTGCCCGTGCCGTTTGGGCTGTTTGGCCTTTGTTTTGAATACTTTGCATTTGTTTTTCCATTCCTTAAAATATCTTAACTTTTATAGAATTATTTTATAAATTAATGGAAAAAATAATATTACTCTTTCGGGCGAGGGAAATATTCAAAGTATTTAAGATAAATATTAGACAAAAAAATACTCCGACGTTTAATATCATCGGAGTATTTTAAAACTTTTAATTTTCTTATCCCGCTCTTAAGGAAGCATCGGGGCTTGAGGCCCTGCGGAAGCCGCAGATTTCGGTGAAGAACCCGGGGTCTTTGTATAAAGTCTGATTTTAACATTTGTAATCAAAATTGTTTTATCTTTTTCCCAGGGCTGCATTTCAACTTCTGCAAGGTAATTCAGATTGTTATCTTTCATTAAGCCTTTAAAGAATGTTTGAAGCTGTACATAAGAGCCAATTGCCTGAATTTGAAGTTCACACACGTTATATTCGGGAAGATGTGCCGCATATACGGGGTCGCCTTCAGGCGCATAGTTATAATTAATTGATCTGATTTTAATTCCTGAGTTTTGAGCAATTGAAAGTACAACTTCAAAAAGAGGAGCAAATGAAGCTTCCGCACTGAATTGAGCACCTTCGAGCTCATATATTTTCTTTCCGTCTTTCGGCGGAACTTTTGCTCTTGCCGCAGCCTCAGCCTGCGCTCTCAAGCTGCTTACATTGTTTTCTCTTTGAGAAAGCTCTTGCTTTGCGTTGCTTGTTTGCTTGGCTAAATCAATAGCCTTGGTCACTTCGGGTGGAACATATTTAAACCCGAGAACAAGTACCACGATTACAATTAAGAGTGAAAGTATATTATCTTTAATAATTTGGAACATTTTCTCTTCTATATCCTTATTTAATTCATATCAACAGGTTCTAATTTCGGAAGAACGGGAGGCACAACTGCAGTACCTGATTGTCTTGAATTAGCATTGCCTGATTGGTTAGCCTGTTGGGTATTAGGGTCTTGAGCTGCTCTTTGTGATTTGGGAGACTGAACGTTTGCAATCTCAAAATCAAAAATCTTTTGGTTATCATTGATATTTGCATCTATATCATCAAGCGGCCCTGTTACCACTTTCAATCTGTTAAGCTTAATGCTTGATTGTGGTGATAAAACCTTAAGACTCTTATAATATCCGTAAATATCGTTTATTGTGGTTGATATGCCTTCAACTGCAACCTTGCTTCCGTCCTGATTGTAATAGTATGTAAGCCATACGTTTGAAGGAATATCGGATGATAATGAATCATAGAAACTTATTGCCTGCTTGTTTGCAAGAATAATGTTGTTTATGATTGAATTAATATCTGCAAAACCGTCTTGAGAGGTTAAAGTTTTAATTTCGCTCTCAATTGAGGTTGTTTTGTTCTTAATCTGCTGTAACTCTTTGGCGGAGATGTTTGAAACCATCATTGAAATTCCGACAAGCGCAACAATAATCAGAATTATTATGCCGGATAAAATATATGACGCACCTCTGATTAAATCAGGAGTTACAAGGATTTCCTTATCCATAAACATAAATGTTGCATAAAGGGTCTGCTGAGCAGCTGCACCTTTACCGAGAATGTTTAATACAAGAAAATCTGACATCTGGCTGTTTGCCGCACCTATAGCGGAAAGTGTAATTGAAGAAGCTTCCTTGCTTGTAATTTCGGATGCAACATCCACGAAAGGTTTCTTCGCATATTTATTACAGTCAATTGTTTCAATTTTTTCATCGAATATAATTTGTGTCTTTAATACTTCAGCACAAATATCGTCTGCTTGAGATACGATTAATAATTTTCTTGCAGGGTAGTTTGGAAGAATCTGTGAAACAGAAGTTGTAATAGCCTGATAAGCTTCTTCATAAGAGAAAGACTTAATTGCAAGCGGAACTTCCTGATAATCAACAAGTCTTGTACCTACAAGAGAGAATATCGCATAGCTGTTTGTATTAATTAATAATACGTTCCAGCTTTGATTTTCGGCAATTTCCTGAGAACACAAATTAGAGAAATAAATACCTCTTAAAATTGCACTGTAAGCAGATTCAATACCTACAAGATTTGAGCCGATATCTGCAAAAACATCTTTAATTTCATCGATTGCAGTTTTTTGGAATGATGAATAAATAATATGTCTCGTTTCGGTGTTAGTATTAACATTAACATCCAGCCACGCGGAAATCGGTTCTACTCTTTTAAATATATAAGATTCTTCCGCTTTTGAAGATATTGCCGTATTGATACCGTCATCGGGCAAAATCAAGGGAAGATTCATAAAGTCAAAATGTACGTTTGGCAGTGTCAAAAATACGTTTGACTTTGCGTTGATGTCAAGTTCGTTAAATAAGTCAATCACGGCACTTTTAAACGCACCATAGTCTTGAATTTCTCTGGTTGAGAAATTGTATTCTATGAACCTGCGTCCATATTTTATAACCTGATTTGACTTTCTGTCGGTTTGAATAACTTCCACACCGATGTTCGGTGTAACGGAAATACCGATTATTTGTTTGTGTGTTGTACCCGCAAAATTAAACATTGCTCATTTTTTCTTTTTTAACTCTAATCATACATATATAGAATTTATAATACAATAATTACAATAAAAGAAAAATATATTTAACAAAAAATACAATAAATGGAGTATAAAAAATTGAAAAATTATATTTTCGGCAAAAATGCAGTGCTTGAAACATTGTTGAAAAACCCTAAAAGAATAAATAAAATCTACATTTCTAAAAATATCGGGCTTGATAACCGTTTAAAAAAAATTAAAGAGCTTGCTCTTAATAATTCCGTAATAATTCAGTTCACAAATCTTAATAAATATCTCGAAATCATAAAAGAGGAAACGGGCGAAGAAGTAAATCTGCAGGGAGTTGTGGCTTCCGTTTCTCCTGTTGAATATATAGACCTGGATACATTTTTAAACCGCGCCCAAAAAGATAAATTTAAAAAACTGGTAATATTGGACGGTGTTTCAGATCCCCATAACTTTGGCGCAATAATCAGAACCGCAACTGCCGCAGGATATGACGGTATACTGGTTGGAAACCACAGGGCATGCCCTGTTACACCCGTTGTCGAAAAAACATCTGCAGGAGCCGTAAACCACATTCCGATAATAAAAGCAAATAGTCTTTCAGGCGCAATAGATTATTTAAAAAATAACGACTGGTGGATAATTGCTTTAGATATGAACAATAGTGATAATTATTTTGATGTTGATTATAAAAATATGAATTTCGCCCTTGTGCTTGGCGCCGAGGGGGACGGCATTTCAAAAACATTATTAAACAAAGCTGATTTTAAAATCAAAGTACCCACACATTTTGAATCGCTAAATGTTTCGGCATGTGCTGCCGTTGTAATATATGAAACAATCAGGCAAACCGAATATACGTAGTATTTTATTGGGCAAAATTTGAAAAATAAGTTATAATGGCTTTGTTCTTTTAGGAGTAACCAATGAAAACAAAACCCGAAAAAAGCAAAAAACACAAAGAAGAATTTGACGAAATCGAAGAGCAGACCGAAAATTTAGCTTCCGAAAACCCCGAAGATGAAATCTTGGAGGTGGATAAACAGGTAAAAGTCGATTATAAAAGCGTTATAGCCGATGATTCCGTTAAAATTTATTTGCAGCAAATAGGAAAAATTCCTCTCTTGTCTTATGAAGAGGAAATGGCCGTTGCAAAAGAAATAAAAGAAAATAATTCCACAAAAGCAAAAGAAACCCTCGTAAGTTCAAACCTCAGACTTGTTGTATCAATTGCAAAAAAATATATAGGAAGAGGTCTTTCTTTCCTCGATTTAATTCAGGAAGGAAATATGGGGCTTATGAAGGCGGCAGAAAAATTTGATTACACAAAAGGATATAAATTTTCAACTTATGCAACCTGGTGGATACAACAATCAATAACCAGAGGAATTGCCGATAAATCAAGAATGATAAGGCTTCCCGTACATATGATTGAAACCCTCGGGAAAATTAAAAGAGCTACAATCGAGCTTTCGACAGAATTAAACAGAATGCCCACAAAAGAAGAGATTGCGGCAAAAATTAATATGCCTTTGTCAAAATTGTCAGCGCTTATGAAATCTGCCCAAAGCACAATAAGCATTGAAACGCCTGCAAACCAAAAGGATGATTCTTCTAAAATTGCAGATTTTATTGTGGATGAAAGTCACCTGACCCCCGATACAAAAGTTACTCAGGAAAACCTTCTCGATGATGTTCATAAAATGTTGAACCAGTTGAACCAAAAGGAAAAAGACGTTTTAATCATGCGCTTTGGGCTGGATGACAACGGACAGAAAAAAACTTTGGATGAAATCGGCACAAGATACGGTGTTTCAAGGGAAAGAATACGTCAAATCGAAACAAGAGCCATTTCAAAATTGAAAAAACTCTGCAAAAACCAGAACCTCAGCGGAAATTTAAAAAATTATATAGGTATGTAAATTGTTTAACCGCAATCATTTATGCTCCGCAAATTTTCTTGCAGTATCTTGAATTTTATTAAAAACAGGATATAATAATAAAGGGCGAGGATGCTCTAACATCCTCTTTAAAAGCCCTTAATGGATGATTTTAAGCGCTAGGATTATCAACAAGATAAACCATAGCGCTTTTTCACTTACGTGAATATCCATCTTAAGCATCACCTCCTTTCCCAGCTTCATCCTGCAGTAATGTTGTTTGGGACAGGAAAGTTCGCACAGGGCTTACCCAAAATCCATACTACTACGCAATTTTCCTTTAAAACAGTGCCTTTCAAGCACCGTTTCTATGCAAATCTCTTTCGGGATACCCTCTCCTTGGCAATGTTTTTTCTCATCTTTTGCCATAAATTTTTTTATGTAAAAATAAAAGGAGAAACAAAATGGAAAAATACGTTTGCTTGCTTTGCGGATACGTTTACGACCCCGAAACAGGAGACCCTGATAACGATATAGCACCAAACACGCCGTTTTCGGAACTTCCCGAAGATTGGAGATGTCCGATATGCAATGCAGGCAAAAGTCAGTTTGTAAAACAAAGCTAGACTTTTAGGGTTAATTGCCGCAAAGACACAAAATACGGTAATTAGAGCGTTTTACAAACTATCGAAAAGCAAAAGGAAGAAGTATGATAGAAGAAAAAGCGCGCCAAATCGTAAATGCGGCAGAAGCCGAAATAGAACATCTTTTTAAAAAAACGGATGAAATTGCAGAATATAACCAGAAAAAAGTTCTTGAGGCCTTTCAAAAAAATAAAATCGGCGAAGAACATTTCTATACGGTAACAGGCTATGGCCACGACGATTTGGGCCGTGAAGCGCTCGATAATGTTTTTAAAGATACCTTTAATACCGAAGCTGCAATCGTGCGCCCACACTTTGTTTCGGGTACACATACAATTGCATGCGCCCTTTTTGGGGTTCTTCGTCCGAACGACGCTCTCCTTTCAATCGCAGGCGCACCCTATGACACTTTGGATGAAATAATAGGCAAAAACGAAAACCATGAGTTTTACAATTGTTCCCTGAGGGCAATGGGTGTAGAATACGATGAAGTACCGCTTTTGAACGATTTAGACGTTGACTTTGATTCAATCCCGAAATTTATAAAACCGAATACCAAAATGGTTACAATCCAGCGCTCAAGGGGCTATAGCCTGAGAAATTCTCTTACAATATCTGATATTGAACGGATTATAAAGATTGTAAAAGGCATAAACCCCGATATTGTGTGCTTCGTAGACAACTGTTACGGTGAATTCACGGAAAAACTTGAACCCACAGACGTTGGCGCGGATATTATCGCAGGAAGCCTGATTAAAAACCCGGGCGGCGGCATTGTGGAAGCTGGCGGCTATCTTGCGGGGAAGAAAAATTTAATAGAAATGTGCGCTCGAAGGCTCACAGCCCCAGGTATCGGCACCGAAGGGGGCGCTATGTTTAACCAGACACGCGTTATGCTGCAAGGATTTTTTATGGCGCCGAGTGTAGTGTCCTATGCGGTTAAGGGGGCAATTCTTGCCGCAAAAGTCTTTGAAAACGTTGGCTTTAAAACTCACCCGAAATCTGATGCCGCAAGGTGTGATTTAATTCAGACAATAAAATTTGAGGAACAAAAGGCACAGGAAAGTTTTTGCCGCGCCCTTCAAAAGCATTCGCCCGTTGAAAGCTATTTAACCCCAATTCCTGACGGGGTTCCGGGGTATGAAGATAAACTGATTATGGCAGGAGGAAGCTTTATAGAAGGTTCTACAATTGAGCTTTCCGCCGACGGGCCCTGCCGTCCGCCTTATGCTGTTTATATGCAGGGCGGGTTGAGTTATTTTCATGTAAAACTTGCTCTGATTGGAATTTTAGAGGAGCTGTTATAGTTCTAAGGCACAATATGATTGTCTTCCAACAATCTTCTTACCTCATCAAGTATGATTTCAAAATCATCACACTTTTTCCTTGCGGCAGCACAAAGTTTAAAACCAATTCCCGAAAGGGTTTCAGCATCAGTTTGTTTTTCGCATTGAATAATTTTTTCAAACAAAACTTGAGATTCAAAAATCGTCGCGGCTATTTCCAGTCTTAGTGTTTCAAGGATTGAATAATCATATTTTTTCATAACTTTCCCCTTTTGGGCTATAGTCTTATTTTAGCATTTTATGGTCTCACAACCAGTAAACTTAATAATTATTTACGTTTAAACTATACAGCTATGTACGATGAAACATATAAAAAGCTTGGTTTAAGCATCAAAAAATACAGGCGTTTAAGGGGTCTTACCCAAGAAAAACTTGCAGAATCAATTGATGTGAGTTTGGATTTTATGGGTAAAATTGAAATTGCCTACTCAAGACCTTCTTTAAATACACTAATTGCCATCGCAAACGCCCTCGACATCCCCCTTAAAGCCCTCTTCGATTTTGAAGATTAAGCTTTTGCCCCACGTCAAAAAAATCATTATAATGAGATTATGGACGAAAGTATCGAATTAAAAGTTCATAATACAAAGACGAAAGCCCTGAGCATCCTTGAAAACACTAAGCTTTACGAATACAAGGGTGTTGTATCAAAGCTTTTGGGGCTTACAGTGGATGTAAAGCTCCCGGGGCTTAAGATTGGAGATTTATGCTATATTCAAACATACACAGGAGAAAAGAAAGCAGCCGAAGTACAAGCCTTTAAAGGCGAGCTGGCACAGCTTTTGCTCCTGTATGACGGTGAAGGCATAGGGCAGGGCAGCCTCGTGGAAAGTACGGGCGGGCCTATTATGCTCCCTGTCGGAGATTTTCTTCTGGGCCGCCTCATAAACCCTCTCGGAGAGCCTATGGACGGGCGCCCTCTGGATGTCACAAATGCTGAATATGTTAATATTAACGGCTCCGTACCCGATGCCTTCAGTCGACCCATTATCAAAGATACGCTCTCCACGGGGATTAGAGCGATTGACTCTCTTTTGACAATGGGCACAGGCCAGCGTATGGGCCTTTTTGCAGGTTCAGGGGTCGGCAAAAGTACCACTCTTGGTATGATTGCAAGAAATTCCGAGGCGGATGTCAATGTTATGGCACTTATAGGCGAACGTGGCCGTGAAGTTAAAGAATTTATGGAAGATTCTCTCGGTGAAGAGGGTATGAAAAAATCAGTCGTGGTCTGTGCTACAGGAGATTTACCCCCGCTAATCCGTATGAAATGCCTGCTTGCGGCAACCTCTGTCTGTGAATACTTCAGGGACAAGGGTAAAAAGGTTTTCCTTATGACAGATACGGTTACAAGGTGCGCTATGGCAGGAAGAGAGGTTGGTCTTTCCCTTGGAGAGCCGCCCACAATGAAGGGTTACCCGCCCTCGATTTTCAGCTGGCTCCAGCGTGCACTTGAGCGCACAGGAAACTCCGAAAAAGGCTCTATCACCGCACTTTACACTGTTCTTATGGAAGGAGACGACATCACAGACCCGATTGTAGATACTGTCCGCGGTATTGTGGACGGGCACATTTTCTTGTCCCGTAAGGTTGCAGAGATGAACCATTACCCCGCAATTGACACTCTGGGCTCAATTTCAAGGCTTTTTACAACAATTACCGACAAAGAACACCAGCAGGCTGCAGGCAAAATGCGGCAGCTGCTCTCTTTATACCGCGAAAACAAGGACCTGATTGATGTCGGGATGTATCAGGCGGGTTCAAACCCGAAATTAGACATAGCAATTCGTCTTATGCCTGAAATTAACGGATTTTTACAACAAAAAACGACCGATCTTGTTTCGATGGAAACCACAATTCAAACTTTAAAGGATATGATGAGGGATGTAAACCTGTAAAACATTCTTTACAACCGGTTTTCAAGAACTCTGTATTGTCAAAACATCCTTCTTTCCAAGTTTTTTAGGATTTTATAAAAATAGAAATGTCAGTATTGTTGAATTTCAGACATACTGCGTATGTTACAATGCCCAAACAACAAAGCTTTAAGGCATATTGATATACCAAAAAAGCAGACAGTATAGGCTTTTTAAGCTGAAAATGCCTTAGAAATTGCGTCAATTACCCTCGACACTTGTATAGTTTTAATTTTCAGGTTTTTAATTCGTTGAGATACAGCATCAGACGTTACTTTCGGGATTATTGCTTCCTTAAAACCCAGCTTTTGTGCTTCTTTTAAACGTTTTTCAAGGTTATCAACCTGCCGTATCTCGCCCGACAGACCGATTTCACCGATTATTACCATATCTTTTTTGCAGCAAACATCTCTCACGCAGGCTAAAACCGCAATTGCCACCCCCAAATCCGCAGCAGGTTCAATAATATCAACTCCACCTATAACATTGGTGTAAACATCCTGTTTACTAAGGTTTAGGCCGACCCTCTTTTCCAAAACCGCAAGAATTTGAAGAAGCCTGTTGTATTCAATTCCCCGTGCAACCCTTCTGGGGCTTGGATATGGAGTGTTGCCCACAAGTGCTTGAACCTCTAAAAGCAAACAGCGCGTGCCTTCCACAGTTGCAATTATCGTACAGCCGGGGCAACTTTCTTCTCCTTTTTCGGATAAAAACAGTTCCGAGGGGTTTTTAATTTCGGTCAAACCACAGTCGTCCATTGAGAAAACGCCTACTTCGCTTGTTGCCCCGAAGCGGTTTTTTATGCTTCGAAGCATGCGATATGTTCGAAACTTGTCTCCTTCAAAATTTACCACGCAGTCAACCATATGTTCCAAAACCTTAGGCCCTGCAATGTTTCCCTCCTTTGTAACATGTCCGATTACAATGGTGGTAAGCTTTTTCAGCTTTGCAGCCCGCATTAATAAATTCGTGCATTCCCTTATTTGTGACACGGTGCCCGAAGAGCTTGTTATTTGGGCACTAAAGACCGACTGGATACTGTCAACAATTAAAAATTCGGGCTTTAAATCTTCGATTTGAGCCAAAACTTCCTCTAAACAATTTTGGGCGGTAACATAGAGGTTTTCGGAATTCGCGTTTAGCCTTTGAGCCCTGAGTTTTACCTGACTCGGGGATTCTTCGGCACAAATATATAAAATTTTATGTCCTAAATCCGCAATATTTTTACCTGCCTGCAAAACCAGTGTGGATTTGCCTATCCCCGGGTCTCCCGCAAGAAGCACAAGGCTGCCTTCAACAAAGCCGCCGCCCAAAACCCTGTCAAATTCCTCAATTCCCGTTTTTATTCTTATTGTCTCATCAAGTTTGATGTCATCAATTTTACTGTACCCTAAATTCCCCGCCACTACAGCATTTGAGGGCGAATTAGTTTTAATTTCGACTTTTGTTTGAGAAATTTCTTCCGTAAATGTTGAAAATTGTCCGCAATCAGGACATCTGCCAAGGTATGAAACAGTTTCATACCCGCAATTTTGACATACCCACTTTGTTTTAACTTTTGCCATAAGCCGATTATAACACAAATTTTATTGTGCCTGTTTCCCTTGCAGTACAAGGATTTTACATAACTTCATACTTTAGTTGCAGAAATTTCTAACTTTTTGATAATTACTAAAATGCTAAAAATAATCTAGTATAAGACTATACAGAAACACAATTTATGCAATTTATATCTAACTGGTGATGGCAATACAGTGGAACTGAGGATATCGGTTCCTTTTTTTTGTCCTGATACGGGTTTCGCAAAAACGTGTGCTGTTTCGGACTTAGTGCTTCCGTTTTAATCAAAGAATAATTTTACATCCTTAAAAGCACTTTGAGCGTGTCTTTTTGGCGATTCAGCTCAAATCCTTCCACCGCATTTTCAAACGGTAAAATTTTTGTGATTAAAGGCTTAACATCAATTGCTTTTTTCTCTAAAAGTCTGATTACAGGCGCAAACTGACCACATCTGGACCCCACAACCGTAATCTCGTTAATTACAACAGAAGCAAGATTCAGACCTTCTTTTGCAGCAATTGTACTCTTTAAAACAAGCACCCCTCTCGGTTTTGTAAGACTTAAAGAGGTTTCAAAGCCTCCAACAGAGCCTGTTGCCTCAATAACGACATCAAAAGTGCCTTCTAAACCTTTAATTTCAGACAAAAGCATTGTTTTATTGCCTGCATTTTTTGAAATATCAAGCTTATTTTGATGTTTTCCAATGTGGTATAAATCAATATTCAAAGCCCCCAAAACAAGTGCTATTGAAAGCCCGAGCTTCCCGTCGCCCAAAAGTGCCACTCTGTCTGTAGGCTTTATGTGAACCTGTTCAATTATTTCATATGCGGCAGCCAGAGGCTCTACAAATACAGCTTCTTCATCGGTTACATTTGAAGGAATTTCAAGCAAATTTGAAACAGGGATAGTAAAATATTCACTAAAACACCCTTCTTTTTGCCAGATACCAAGGGTTCCGCGGTTTGGACAATGACGCTCCAGACCGCTTGCACA
Organism: uncultured Vampirovibrio sp.; assembly: GCA_910578465.1. Taxonomy (GTDB): domain Bacteria; phylum Cyanobacteriota; class Vampirovibrionia; order Gastranaerophilales; family Gastranaerophilaceae; genus MGBC122484. Next base: position 127,025 of record CAJTPW010000005.1, read on the forward strand.
CCAGTTACAATTTTTACACCCTGCATTAATCTCGCCGACAACCCTTTTTCCAATCCAGGCCTTATTTGAATCATCAAACACATCTTCAACAATTCCCGTGAACTCATGTCCTAAGACGCCCTTATAGCCCATATATCCTTTGGTTATCTCTTCATCCGTATTACAAATACCCATCATCGTTGTTTTTATAAGGGCATCGCCTGCTTTCATGGTTGGTCTGCCATAGTTATCAACCAGTTTTAGGCCGTTTTTTCCATCTCCAAGAGCGTTATCGTATATTAATGCTTTCATTTTTTCCTGCACTTCCCGTTATTAATATTATCCTTCTATTGCTCCCACCGTCATTGTTTTGAGCTCTTCAATATATTTAACCGCAGATACTCCAGCAACTGCGCCGTCTGCAACAGCGGTAATTACCTGTCTTAAAGGAGTTACGCGAACATCGCCCACGGCAAATACGCCCATAGTACTTGTTCTCATGGTTTCATCAACCTTTATAAACCCTTTTTCATCCTGCATCATCTGCCCTGAAAAGCCTTGAACATTCGGAGTGAAGCCGATATAAGGGAAAACTCCGTCTGTTTCAATATTTTTAACTTCTTTTGTTTTAACATTTTGAACTTTAATTGAGCCCACACAGCCGTTTTCTGCAGAATTAATCTCAAGCGGTACGGTATCAAAAACAAATTCGATTTTTTCATTCTTAAAAGCGCGCTCCTGAACAATTTTATCTGCACGAAGCTCGTCTCTTCTGTGAATTATGTAAACCTTTTTTGCAAATTTTGTGAGATAGCAGGCCTCTTCAACCGCCGCATTTCCGCCGCCTACAACCGCTACAACCTTATCTTTGTAAAAAGCCCCGTCGCATACCGCACAATAGCTTACGCCTTTTCCGATGTGTTCGGTTTCACCTTTGATACCGAGTTTTGCAGCGCTTGCTCCCGTTGCAATTATTACGGTTCTTGTCTTAAATTCTCCCTTAAGCGTTTTTATTGTTTTGATGTCTGAAACTAAATCTATTTCTTTAATTTCCTCCATCATAAATTTCGGGATGTTGAATTTATCGATGTGGTGTTCAAATTTTTCTGCAAGTTCCCATCCTTCAATGGATGCAAACCCTAAATAGTTTTCAATTTCAAGATAATTCACCGGCTGTCCGCCAAGGGTTGATGTATCAATTATTGCAACATCAACATCTCCTCTTTTTGCATAAAGAGCCGCATTCATCCCCGCAGGGCCTCCCCCGAGTACGATTAAATCGTATATTTTTTCTTCCGTGCTGCTTGCTACATTATTCATTTTATTACTCAAATTTACTCTCTCCCGATATTTTTTGTCCTATCACTTTATATTTTACTATATCTTTTGAAATTAGTTTGTTATCTTCATATTTTTCAATAATAAATGTATCAAATCCTCTAAAAATATTGTTTTCAAGCACAAATTCAGGTGATTCCCTTTGAACAACCCTGTATTTTCCTTCTTTCTCTTCCTTAATTCTTGTAAATTTCAGGGTTTTGCCGTCGTAACTTTTTTGGGGCGACACCTGAATTGAAGATTTTGCACCCGTTTGTGCATTTTCAAGAATTAAGACGTTACCCGCGCCTGAAAGGTTCCAAATATCAACGCTCAGTTTATTAAACATTGAAGGATTGTTTGAACTTTCCATTTTTGATGTCACATGCCACATTCCGAAAAAACCTTTCGGTATCTCGTCATAACTGGCGCCGCCTCGAAGAGTTTCGGCATTTGCGGAAAATTGAAAAATAAAAACCGCAAAAACAATGATTAAAAAATTTTTCATATTCTTATTTTAATTATTTTTCAAGATAAGAAAAATTGCCTTAAAGACTCCGCCTTTTGTATGGTTTATTTGTTTTTTGCTTTTAATGTTGTTTTTTATGTGTAAAATAATGGTTGAAGTTAGTAAACGCCAATTATAAAAAGGTTTTTGGAGGATACAAACCTATGGGAAATTTAATAAAAGCACTCTGTCTTACACTTTTATTTTTTGCATATTCTTTCGGCCTTTTGGGAACGGGAATGTTCCTTGAAAAAAGAATTTTGGATATTAAAGAAGCCGAAACCGTTCAAACACAACAGGAAATGAATGTTGAAAATACAATGACAACGGAAGAATATCATAAATACTATGACATTGTGGTTTCAAGAATTATTACATCCGAATTTGAAGGTCTGAATAAAGACACAATAAAGGAATACATTAAAGGGTACGATGAAAGATTTAATAAAATTGCAGACCTTTTTTACCCTGATAGAGACAAAGACCCCGATTCATACGGAACAAGCTTCCCAATGATGTTTTCAGGATTAAAAAAATCATTTGATGAAAACGAGTTGAATATGTATAAGGGTATCCTTTTAAATACATCAACAGCAATTTCAAACGAAGACATCGACATCATATTTAAAAACCCCGCGCAAGACTCCGCTCAAGCAGCGCAAGAGGCTGTAAAAATGGCTCCCACGGCTTCTGTCGATAACCTTTCGGATGATTCGGTTGAAGCTGCAGCAAAAAGGGCTCTTGAAGGAGCAAGCGATATAACGGGCAACACTCCTGAAGAAAACACGGAAACACAGCCCGTGCAATAAATTACAGACACCATAAGATTATTTATCAATAAACATACAATCGCCGTAGCTGAAAAATCTGTATTTTTCATTCACGGCTTTTTTATAGGCTTCAAGTATAAAATCTTTTCCTGCAAGTGCTGAAACAAGCATTATAAGGGTGGATTTCGGCAGGTGAAAATTGGTTAAAAGCTTATCCGTAACTTTAAATTCATAAGGCGGATATATAAAAATATCCGTTTCGTCTTTTATCGACAATATTTTCCCGTATTTTTTATATGTCGCTTCCAAAGTTCTTGTAACTGTGGTCCCGACACACACAATATTCCCCTGCGCGTTTTCTCTTGCTTCATTTATAATTCTTGCAGTCTCTTCAGGAATTTCAAAACTTTCGGTGTGCATTTTGTGGTTCAAAACATTGTCTTCTTTTACGGGCAAAAACGTCCCAAGCCCCACATTTAAAGTTACATAGACTGTTTTTACTCCTTTTTTTTCAATTTTTGCAAGCATTTCAGGCGTAAAATGAAGCCCTGCGGTAGGTGCTGCGACACTTCCGGGGATTTTTGCAAAAACGGTCTGGTATGTGTTTTTATCTTCCTGCACGTTTTCTCTTTGAATATAAGGGGGAAGCGGAATTTCGCCATATTTTTCAAGCACGCTGTCAAGATTTTCCCCGTAATAAATAAGCTCTACAAGGTTTTCATCAGGACCCGAATTTGTTCCTTCCCCTTTTTTAAGAAGTCTTACGGAAAGTTCATCGGATATTTTAACAATATCTCCTTCTTTGAGCCTTTTTAAATTTCTTATAAGCGCATACCAGAGTGTTTTTCCTTTTGCATCAGCCTCGTTTTCAAGCTTTCCTGCAGGGTGGAGTAAAAATATTTCAATTTTGGCTCCTGTTTCTTTTTCCCCCAAAAGTCTTGCAGGAAGAACTTTTGTATTATTTAAAACAAGCACATCCCCTTTTTTCAGATAATCTGCAAAATTACTGAAAATCTTGTGTTCAATAGTATTTTCACCTCTTTTTAATACCATCATTTTTGATGTATCACGTTTTTTTAGAGGGAATTGTGCAATTAATTCCTCAGGTAAGTTGTACTCAAAATCAACAGCGCTTAAATATTTCGGCTTATCAAGCTTTTTTTCATTTTTTGTCATAAAATTATTATATAATAAAAGCTTTAGAAGGAGAAAAAGGCTTATGGTATTGAAAATTGCAGATAAAGAATTTTCATCCCGTTTAATGGTCGGGACAGGAAAATTTGATGATTTTGAAACGATGAAAAAAGCCCATGCCGCAAGCGGTGCTGAAATTGTAACCGTTGCAATAAGAAGAGTTGATGAAAACTTTCAAGGGCATGTGGGCTTAATGGATAATATAGATTTAAACAAATACTGGCTTCTTCCAAACACGGCAGGGTGTGCAACCGCAGAAGAAGCTATCCGTGTTGCAAGGCTTTCTCGTGCAATGGGAATAAACAACTGGATTAAGCTTGAAGTTATTCCTGACCCGAAATTTTTACTTCCGGATCCGATTGCAACGCTTGAAGCCGCAAAAGTTCTTGTGGATGAAGGTTTTACCGTTCTACCTTATATTAACGCAGACCCGATTTTGGCAAAAAGACTTGAAGAAATCGGCTGTGCCACGGTTATGCCTTTAGCTTCCCCGATAGGTTCAGGGCAAGGGGTTGTTACGATGGAAAACATTAAAATTATAATTGAACAATCAAATGTTCCTGTTGTTGTGGACGCAGGACTCGGGGTTCCTTCAGATGCTTCCCTTGTTATGGAAAAAGGAGCAGATTTTTGCCTTATAAATACAGCCATTGCAAAAGCACAAGACCCTGTTAAAATGGCAGAAGCTTTTAAATATGGAGTAATGGCTGGCCGTGCGGCATATGAAGCAGGAAGAATACCTGTTAAACAGTATGCAAGTGCATCCTCACCTTTAACAGGAATTGTCGGAAAATAAAACCCTTAAACTGTTTTATATTTGGTTTTTGAAATTGTTATCTTGAAATATGAAAAAATTAATAATCTTTTTTAAAGGCCTTTCTGCAATCTTTGGAAGGCCTTTAAATTTTTTAACATCTTTAATATACAAAGAAAAATGTGTCATCTGCAATAAAGTATTAGACTCTTCAATATCTTCATACGGTTTATCGGGTTGTTCAAAAACACAAAATATCTTGTGCAAAACCTGTGCAAAAGATGTTGAATTTTTATCGTGTTTTCCACATACGCATTTTCAAGATATTAAAATTTATTCCGCCTGTTTATATAAAGGGGTTGTACGTCAGTTAATCCATAAACTAAAATTCAATCATAAAAAAGATGTGGCAAAGGTTTTAGCCTGTTTTTTATATGAATTTTATAGAAAAATTGAAGAGTTTAATAAAGCTGAAAATATTTCTTGCCTTTCGGCTGAAAATGCAGTTCTTGTTGCTGTTCCAACCAATAAAAATAATATAAAGCAGAGAGGATATAATAATGTTTTTGAAATTGTAAAAGAATTTTCAAACCTTACAAATATTCCATATTCAAAAAACTTTCTTTTAAAAACAAAAAATACAAAGCCGCAGTATAAATTAACCTTAAATAAAAGAAAATTAAACGTTTCGGGATGTTTTAATATAAATATTGAAGAATATCAAAAATTTAAAGGTAAAACTGTTGTAATCATTGATGATATCTACACAACAGGAGCAACTGTCAGGGAAATAATTAAAACATTAAAATTAAATAATATAAACAATTTCTTTTTAATAACCCTGTCAAAATCGGTGCAAAAAATTTAACAGGTTTTAAACAGTTAAAAAACCAATAACAATAATGGTTTTAAACACTTTTAAACAATTCTTGTCCCTTTATTATATATTATTAATTTTATTTATAATATAATTATTTTATAATATAAGAAATCAAAAAGGCTTTAAAAGGAAGAGGATTTTAAAAATGGAAATTGTTTTAAACAAGGAAGAGTTTTTAAACGGTATTAAGGTTGTAAAAAATATAACATCTTCAAAAGGTGTTCAGCCTGTTTTATCAAATATCCTTATTGAAACAATTTCAAATGACAGAGTAAGATTTCTTGCAACAGACCTCAACCTTTCAATAAGTTTTAAATTAAAAGCGGAAGTTGTAAGTGAAGGTAAAATAACGCTTTCCGCTAAAACTCTGGAAGAGATTACAAACAAACTTCCCGATAAACCCATTGTTTTAAAATTAAATGATGAAACAAATGTGGTAACGATTTCATGCGGAAAGACAAAATTTGAACTTATCGGAATAAGTGCTGAAGAATATCCGAAAGTTTTTGATGAAGCAGCACAAAATGCGGAAGAAGATAAAGAATTTGAAATTAATACAGGTCTTTTAAATAAAGGAATCAAACAAACCGCGTTTTCAACAGCGCAGAATGAGACAGGGAGTGTTTTATCCGGTGTTTGTTTTAATATAAATGCAAATATTTTAGAGATGGTTGCAACGGATGGAAACCGTTTAACACGTTCAAGAAAAGAGATTAATTCAAAGGGTGAAAGCATAATGTTTATATCTCCTGCAAGAACCCTTCTTGAAGTTTCAAGAATAATTTCTATGGTAAAAGATGAGACGGTAAAATTTGTTGTTAAAAGAAACAAAATTGTTTTTGAATTTGACGATGTTACTTTCCAATCAAGATTAATTGAAGGAACTTACCCTAAATATCAGCAGTTAATTCCGACAACAAACGAAAAAACCGTATCAATCGTAAGAGAAGAACTTATTCAAGCGATTGAGAGAGTTTCCGTTATGGTTAATGAAAGAACAAATATCGTTAAATTTAATTTTGACTCAAACAGTCTTGAAATAAGTACGGATACTCCTGAATCAGGTTCAGGTAAAGATTTTCTTGATATTGAATATTCTTATGAAAGTCTTTTGATTGCATTTAACTACAGATACGTTCTTGATAGTCTTAAAAATATGGATTCAAAGAACGTAAAAGTTGAAATGTCTACAAATCTTTCGGCGTCAATCTTTAAACCTGAGGCTGAGACCGAAGAAGAAGACAATAACTATATTTGTTTAATTATGCCTGTTCAGGTAAGGCAATAAAACATAGCACATAGCAAACAGTAAGGTTCAGGCGTTTTAAACAAAAGTATAAGGAAATTATATGAAAGTAACAGCTCAAATACCTGCAACGATTGCAAACCTGGGGTGCGGCTTTGATTGTCTGGGTTTAGCACTTCCTATTTATAACATTATTACAATAGAAGAGACGGTATTACCCGGTTCCGGGATTGAAATAAATATAATTGATGAGCATAATCAGGATAATGTGGAAAATATCCCGAGAGATAAGAACAATATTGTTTATAAGGCAATCGAACTTTTGTATAATTACATAGGCCAGAGTCCAAATGAGCTTAAAATATCAATAAAAACAGGGATTCCAGTGGCACGCGGTTTGGGATCTTCCGCATCCGTTATTGTGGGCGGTCTTATTGCGGCAAATGAGCTTCTCGGACATCCTGCGGACGAGGCTGTATTGCTTTCGATTGCAACGGAAATTGAAGGACATCCTGATAATATAGCTCCTGCAATTCTTGGCGGGGTTGTGCTTTCGGATTGGGAAGAAGACGGTTCTGTTGTATCCAAAAAATTACCCTGGCCCGAAGATTGGCTTGTAACAATTTGTATTCCTGATTATGAGCTTTCAACAGGTATTTCAAGAAGTGTTCTTCCAAAAGAGGTGCCAATGAAAGATGCCGTTTATAATTTAAGACATTCTGCAATGTTTATTCAGGCGGTACACACCAGAGATGAAGAATTATTGAAACTATCTTTAAAAGACAGACTTCATCAGCCTTATAGAACAAAACTTGTCCCCGGGATGAATCAGATTATGGAAAACTTAAAACACACGGAAGGTGTTTTAGGGTGTGTTTTAGCAGGCGCAGGACCATCCATAGCGGTTATTCAGGATGGTAAAAATACGGACACAATAAAAGAAATTGTTTCATCTGCGTGGAACAACATAAACGTTAATGCTCAAATTTATACTCTTCCTGTGACGGATGAAGGGGCAAAAATAATTTTACAACAATAAACAAGGGTAGAAACCCGATATAAAAAGGAGAATTTTTTATGAAAAAAACAATTATGACAGCACTTTTAACACTTTGTGTTTTGGCGGGCGTTAATGCAAGTTTTGCTGCAGGAATCGGCTATGTTGATTATGTAAAAGTTTCAACAACATATCCCCTTGCAAAAAAATATACTCAGGAGCTTGATAAAAAAGTTGCTGCAATAAAAACTTATGCAGAAGCTCAAGATAAAAAAATCATGGCTGCAAAAACAGAAGCAGAAAAGAAAGCTATCAGAAACGAATCTGTTAAACAGGTTAGAATTAAACAACAAGACTACGCTGCAACAAGAAACAGATATGAAAACGAATTAACCGCAAAAGTTGTTGCTGCAGCTGAAAGAGTAAGAGTTGCAAAGAAACTTGATGTTATCATTAAGAAAGATTCAAGAGTGACAGGCGGGGTTGATTGTACCCTTGATGTTTTAAACGCTCTTAAATAATAAGGACGGACTGCTGATTGTTTAATTACGATGTAATAGTGGTCGGCGCAGGACATGCAGGTTGTGAGGCGGCAATTGCCGCCTCAAGGCTTGGTGCAAAAGTTTTATTCACATCTCTAAATCTTGATAATATCGCTCTTATGCCTTGTAATCCTGCCGTGGGAGGTCCTGCAAAGTCTAATCTTGTAAGAGAAATTGACGCGCTCGGCGGTGTTATGGCGGATGTGACCGACAGCACTTATATGCAGTTTAAAATGTTAAATTCTTCAAAAGGTCCTGCAGTGCGTGCTTTAAGGGCACAGTCCGATAAAAAGGAATATAAATCCTTTATGAGAAATTTAATCGAGAGCGAAGAAAATATTTCTCTTAAACAAACCCAGATAACAGGGCTTTTATCGGACGGGGGCAAGATTACAGGTGTTGAAGACGAACTGGGGTTAAAATATTTTGCAAAAAGCGTTATTTTAACAACAGGAACAAGTCTTGAGGGGAAAATATACGTAGGTCTTAAATCATTTAGAGCGGGCCGTCTCGGGGAACAGGCCGCAATAGGGCTTTCAGAGAGTCTTCTAAAACTCGGACTGCCTTTAAAAAAACTTAAAACAGGAACTCCTGCAAGGGTGGATAACCGCACTATTGATTATTCAAAATTAATTATCCAACCGCCCGATGAACCTGATGATAATCCGTATTATTCGGGATGTTTAAATTTCTTTTCTTTTAAAAAAGAGCACCCGATAAGACCTATGGTGCCCTGTTATCTTACAAAGACAAATGAAAAAACACACAAGGTAATTAAGGATAATTTGGACAAAAGCCCGATGTATCAGGGGATGATAACGGGTATCGGGCCAAGATACTGCCCTTCTATTGAAGATAAGGTTGTAAGGTTTGCACATAATCCTTCTCACCATATTTTTATTGAACCTGAGGGCTCAGACACTTATGAAACCTATGTTCAAGGGTTTTCAACAAGCCTTCCGATTGAAGTACAGATTCAAATGCTTCAGTCTCTTCCGGGGCTGGAAAATGTTTCAATGATAAAACCTGCTTATGCGGTTGAATATGATTCCGTTCCTGCTGTTGAATTAAGCCACAGTCTTATGACAAAGAAAATCAAAGGATTATTTTTGGCAGGGCAGATAAACGGTACATCAGGATACGAAGAAGCTGCCGCACAAGGGCTTATTGCAGGGATAAATGCGGTAAAATATGCAAATAACGAAACTTTACTTGAACTTGACAGAGCAAGTTCTTATATAGGTACTCTTATTGATGATCTTGTAACAAAAGATCTGGCAGAACCATACAGAATGCTGACTTCCCGTAGCGAATACAGACTTATTTTAAGACAGGATAATGCGGATTTTCGTCTTATGGAACTCGGTAAAAAAATAGGTCTTGTAAGAGAAGAAAATTATCAAAGATTTGAGGCCAAAAAGGCGGCGATTGAAGAAGAAATTGAAAATTTAAGAAATACAAAAATTTCCCCGACAGCGGAAAATAAAGAAATTATGGCACAGTTCGGGGAAAATCTTGAAGTCGGACAAAGTGCCTACCAGCTTTTAAAAAGACCCAATGTTGATTTTAAGGTGTTAAATGAACTTAATTACAACCCCGTTTCTGTTCAAAAAGCCGAAGGGGATAAATATTTTATTAAAGAGGTGCTGGAGCAGGCTGAAATATTGATAAAATATGACGGATATATTAAACGTCAGGAAGAACAGGTAAATTCGGCAGACAAACTTGAAAAGATAAAAATTCCCGATGATATTGACTATACCAATCTAAAGCAGATTTCAACGGAAACAAGAGAAATTTTAACAAAAATCCGCCCTAAAACACTCGGGCAGGCACTTAGAACAGGCGGGGTGAAACCTGCCGATATATCTTGTCTTATGGTAATTATCGAAGCAAAGAAATACAGTTCCTTAAGCGGTAAGTGAAAATAATAATTGTAAAATACACAACATGCTTTATTTTATTTAGATAAAACATATAGTATAATTTATTATATTAGAAGGGTTTATCTTTGAATAACGCAATAAATACGGAAAATAGCTATGTTGAAGTTAAGGATAAATTAATATCCTTATTTAACGATATTTTAGAAGGCAACAAAAGACCTAATGTTTTTGATATTGATGCACTTCGGAAGGTTTCAATTGCAATAAAAGCGTTTGATTTAGTGTCTATTTCAATGTCAATGTTCGGGTATATAAACTATAAATCAAATAAGCTGAGTTATTATAAAACCCTTGCTATTTTAAACGATGCGAGATATCTTGCGACATCGTCACATTCTTATTTTGCGCAAAAAATTAACAATTTTTTTCTTGGTTTAATTGAATTTGAAGAAGGAAATTATGATGTTTCGCTTGAGCTTATAAGAAGAGCTTTAAATTTAACCATAATGGAAGAGTATGATTTTGATGAAAAAATCGCAGAAATTGAAGTCAAAATTCAAAAACTCAATAAAAAGAAAATAATTTCAAACGAAAAACCGAGCTTTATTCCGGAGCAACACACGGAAGATCCTTTGATTGCGCTTTTAAAGGTTGGAAGAACAATTGCTCTTGAAACAAATCTCGATAATCTTTTGACAATAATTGCACAGGAAATTAAGCTTGCCCTGAATGCGGACAGATGTACGGTTTTTCTTCTTGATGAAGACAAAAAAGAGCTCTGGTCTAAAGTTGCACTCGGGATGAACACAAAGGAAATAAGGTTTGATTCAAGCCTTGGTCTTGCAGGGCATGTTGCAACAACGGGCGAGACGGTAAATATTAAAGAGGCTTATAAGGATTCAAGATTTAATAAAGAAATAGACAACCAGACGGGGTATAAGACAGAGAGTATTCTTTGTATGCCCATAAGAAATATGAGCCATGAAATTGTAGGCGTATTTCAGGTTTTAAATAAAAAAGACGGCCATTTTACGGAAAAAGACGAAGATTTGCTTATTGCAATCGGCTCATCTGCGGGGATTGCCCTTGAAAATGCTACTCTTTTTAATAAACAAAAACAATTTATCGAAAACCAGAAAATGCTCCTCTCAAGCTTTGTAGATACGCTTTCAGCTTCAATTGATGCCAGAGATAAGATTACATCAGGTCATTCAAAAAGAGTGACAATGTATACAATGCTTATCTGTGACAGGTTAAATTTTGATGATAAACAAAAAGAAGTCATAAGACAGGCCTCACTTCTTCATGATATAGGAAAAATCGGTATCAGAGATTCCGTTCTTCAAAAAGAAGGAAAGTTAACAGATGAAGAATATGGCCATATCCAGCAGCATGTTCAAATAACATACGATATTTTAAGTAAAATCTATTTTTCAAACGAATATAAAGATGTTGCGCGTATTGCCTCATCTCATCATGAAAAATTTGACGGATCGGGTTATTTTAGAAAATTAAAAGGCGAAAATATTCCTGTTGGCGGCAGAATGCTTGCAGTATCCGATGTATTTGATGCCATAACATCCAAAAGACACTACAGGTCTAAAATGCCGATTGAAAAAGCCATAGGAATTATAATTAAAGACTCGGGCACCCATTTTGATAAAAATATGACCGATGCATTTTTATCTATTGAAGCGGATAAAATTATTAATGTTATGATAACCGATTCCAAAATTTTAGATTTAAACGACAAAGTGATTTTAAATAAATACACCCTTCTTGATCTATATACTCTTCTTGTGGAACACACGGAAAGAGAACACACACCTGAAGAAGAGAGATTTATTTCAACATTTTTAAAATACTATAACGACCCTGAATAAACAAAAACTAGGATGACACACATAAAAAAGCAAGCAAAAGAAAAATTCAATATTTTATTAAAAGGCAAGAATTTTGCCTTAGCTTTGCTTGCCTGTTTTTTATTTTTGCAAAATCCTGCATTTTCAATTGAACCATCTTCAAAAGCGTTTAATTTAATTACGGTTGTGGACACTTTTTTAAGCCTTGATGATAATGTAAAAAACGATTATGAAAATGCGGATGAGAGGACAAGGCAGAAGCAGGAATTTATAGATACTACAAGACGTTTTAATCAGGGAAATGTGTCTTTAGCCTATAATGACTATTCAAAAATAATTTCAGAACTTGATAATGATATTGCGCTTTTTGTTTTTTCAAAATCAATGTATGAAATCGGGTTTTTCACACTCGGTGATGTTGCAATTTCAAAGATTAAAAACAGAACATATTTTGCAGGACAGATAGAAAACCTTGAAAAAAGCTATAAAGACAGCTATAACCTTGAAAAAGGAGAAGAAATCTATCTTGCAAAGGCTTATTCTTCAATTTATTTTGATAATACACCCGAAGAAACCGCATTTGACCTGAACAAAAAAACAGGACTGATGGAAAAATCAGACTATGCAAACTTTATTATGGCGCAAGCCCTTTTAGAGAGCAGACAATATCAGCAGGCTTTAATGTATATTGATATTGCAATAAGGAAAAATCCTGAAAATTCAAATTATTTAAGCTATAAAGTAGAAGTTTTAAATCGTTCGGGCAAACACAAAGAAGCACTTAAACTTATTGAAAAATATGAAAACTTGAATATTTTAACACCCGAGTTTAAGAACAGAATTTTAATTCAAAAAGAAGAAACCGTTGCTAATCTTTCAAATAATGAAAATGATAAAAGATTTCATTTAATTACGGCAAATTACCTTCGCGGAAACTATTACAAGGTAATTAACGAATGTCAAAACATTTTAAACTTTAATAAAAATAACTATAAAATTTTAACCCTTCAAGCTCAAAGCCAGCTGAATACAGGAAAAGTTGACCTTGCAAAGAAAAATTTTCTTCAGAGTTTTGATTTGAACAAAAACTACGGGCCAACATTGGCAGGCCTTGGAGACGTTTTCTTTATGGAAGGAGACAAACAAAAGGCTGTAGAATATTATAAGAAGGCAATAAAGGCAGATAAAACCAATACGCTAAATATGGTTAAATTACAGATTGCCTATAAAAACATTAAAGGAAGCGAAAAAAACCTTGCAAAGCTTGAAAAACAACTAAATGCGCTTTCAAAAAACCTTTTTTATGAGTATTATATGGTATCTACAGGTATTTTAAAGAATAATATTAAACTAAAACGTGAATATTTGATGAAATCCCTTGCGATAAATCTTTTATATGAAAGTTCCTGGGGCGAATATCTTGCATACCTGCATACATCCAAAAAAGAACGTCCTATGGAAAATTTCCTCTATATGATTTCTTTTGTGAATAATTTTAATTATACCTATTATTACTATACGGGATTAATGGAGATGGCACTTGGAAACAAGGAAACAGCAAAGGAGAATATGAAATATTGTATCTCTCTAAATCCTGACTATGAGCCTGCAAGCAGCGCACTGTTAAATATGGAAGAAGTTATCTGATACTTAAAAACAGGCAGAAAATAAATTGTTAAATATTTTTATCTTGCGTTTTATATAAGCAGGATAAAAACAAATGATTCAAGAAAAAAAATTTAACAGTGCCAGTGATATATACAAGTATTTTAAAATGCCGCAATTTGAAGTTTCGAAATTCGGGGCTCAAAAAGCAGCTATTTTTCAAAACTTGAATCAAGATACATTTGTAAATTTAAGCAAAGAAAAAATAAACAAGCTGCCTGAAAACAAAAAGGCTGCACTTGCATTTACGGCATTTGCCGCCGCGATTTTAGCCATAAAAGCGTTGTCCAAATTCAGACTGCCTATAAATTTTAATAAAGCGCAGCAATATTTTTCTAAAATGTTTAGCAAAAACTTAACAGGGGAAGAAACACAACAAATAATCGAAAATTACAAGAAAATAATGAAAATCGATAAACCCGAAGAATTTGCCTCAAGACTTTTTGATGAAGTTAAGAAAAACTTCGGGTATAAAAATAAAGAAATCAGATTAATTTTGGTTAAAACGGAAACAATTGCGGATGAACTGAAACATCCTGCCGAAGGCGGTGCAGCGCTTGATGAAGTTTATATAAAACTGTCTTGGCTTATGAAATGTCAAAAAAGAAAAATATCCGCTTTAAAGAAGAAAAAACTGTTTGATGTTTTGCACCACGAATTTAGACACATAAAACAGAATGAATTTGCATACAGAACAGAACCTGACGAATTTATAGAAAGCCTTATCGGTAAATATTCCGATGAAGAGCTTGAAAATATTGCCAAAAAAGCTTTTAGCGACGAGAAAATAAAGAATCTTAGCGAGCAAGGCAGAGATTTAAAAGAAGAAGCAGCTTTGATAATGAAAAAAGAATGTTCTGTTTTGTTTGATTCCCTGTATGGTGATTCGGGCAGGTTTGAAAAAGGCTCCGATGAATATAAAAAAGGTCTTGAATATATAAACGCAGGAAAGAAATACAGGCTCCCGAAAGGCGGAATAATGGGGCAGATAAGGTATAAAAATAATTTGCTTGAAAAAGAAGCGTTCAAAGTTTCTGATATGGCAAGACAAATTTTCAGGTATTTAAAAAAGAAACGGTTTAAAAATTAATATCTTCCCTGAATGTTATTTTTTTATTTGAAAGTGTGCCTGTAAGCGCATAAACGGGAATGTTTAAAGTTTCTAAAAGACAGCAGTCGTCCGTAAAGTTTTCATCTTTTAGTTTTTTATGTGCCTCAAAAATTGTATTAAAATCAAACCCTTGCGGGGTTTGTGCCTGAAAAACCGAAGTTCTGTCAATGGTTTTTAAAATATTCCCGTCTTTATCCGCAATTTTTATAGTGTCTGTTGCATAAATCCCGACACAAACGCCCTTGTATATTTTTAACTTTTCAACGGTTTCTTTTATGGTGTCCGCTTCAACAAAAGGTCTTGCCCCGTCGTGAATTAAAACGGTTTTTGGTCTGTTTTCAATGGCAGCAAGAGTTGAAAGACCGCTAAATACAGATTTTTGGCGTGTATCTCCAAACGGTGCAAAAATAATTTTTTCTAAATCGTTTTTAAAACAGCTTTTAATATGTTCTTGAACATCTGCACGGCAAGGAATTACAACGGTGCCGCACAAGGGTATAAATTTCTTAATTGTGGTGCAAATTACGGACTCGCCGTTTGCGAGATTTTCAAGTAATTTGTTTGAACCAAAGCGATTAGACGTCCCTCCTGCTGTAATTACAGCAGCAACCCCTGTTTTTGATCGATTATTTTTTAAAATGTTCAAACCTTAAATCCTCATTAATTTCTTTGTTATCAATTAAAATTTTTTTATCCGCAGCAGTTGTGCCGATTTCAACTGCTCCAAAAGAAATCAGTTCATCTTTTGCCGCTTCAAAATCTTCCCTGCTTATGCAGATTAAAAGCCCGAAATCTTCCCCGCCAAAAAGCACCGTATTAAAATCGGGAACCGTTGTACCATCTTCAAGAACACAGTTTTTTTTCGGGATTTTATCATAGTTTATTCTAAAACCGACATTTGAGCTTTCGGATATTTTTTTCATTGCATCATAAAGCCCGTCCGATGTATCCATCATTGCATATTCTTTTTTACATTTTGTTGCAACGGTTTTGCTTATTTCGGGAAAAAGTTTAGGCTCAATGTGGGCCTTTATGAAAGCTTTTCTGACATCCTCCTTGTAAGGGAGGCGCTCTCCATGGATATTTTTTTGGAGCAACCGCTTAGAAGGTGGTTTGTCTATCCTATCGCTCAATATTTTAAGCCCCACTGCGCTTGAACCGTGTTCTCCGGCTAAAAGCACAATATAGTCATCTTTTGCCCCGCTTCTTGATGAAATATTTCTGCCTTTTGTGCTCCCGAATATTGTAACCGAAACGGAAATTTTATTCCCGCCCGTTAAATCTCCGCCTATAATTTTTAAATCATATTCTTTGCAGATTTCATCAGCGCCTTTATAAAAACCTTCAATAAAATCTTTATCCAGATTCCCTGAAAGCGAAACGGTTAAATATTCAGGCTTTGCGCCTGATGCTACAATATCGCTGATATTTACAAGAAGAGCCTTTTTTCCAAGTTCATACGAAGAAATTGTGCCTGCTTCAACACCGTATTTAAAATGGACATCCTGAACAAGGGTGTCCGTTGACACAGCAAGATTGTATTCTTTTAAATATGCGCAATCATCCCCTAAAAAACTTGAATTTGTAAGGGTTTTAGAGATTATATTTAAAAAAGTTTCTTCCCTGTTCATACCAAATGCCTGAAAATTAAATACCTGAAGTATCCTAAAAACCGTGCTGTACAGCTATTTTTGCTTTTCCAAATGTTTTACAAGGCAAAAAAGAGCTGCCAGATAGCTGTCTTTTCCAAAGCCTGCAATCTGTCCTATGCAGGCAGAGGCCGTGAATGAGTTTTTTCTGAAATCTTCCCTGCTTTGAATATTTGAAAGGTGGATTTCAACGGCAGGAAGATTTACAGCCTTGATTGCATCTGCTATTGCAACGGATGTGTGTGTATAGGCGGCAGGGTTTATTAAAATACCGTCGAATACACCCAATGCGTTTTGAATTTTTTCAACAATTTCTCCCTCAAGGTTTGATTGGAAAAACTTAAGTTCAACTCCACTAAAAGTTTTTGAATATTCAAAAAGAGCTTTTTCAATTTCTAAAAGAGTTGTTGTTCCATATATTTCAGGCTCTCTTTTGCCCAGCATATTAAGATTCGGGCCGTTAATTACAAGTATTCTCATCTTTTAATCCTCATTTTCTTTATCATACAGGAATTTTCCCGTAATTAAAATATCATTTTTTAACTTCTTACATTTTAAATCGGTAAGTTTTATACAATCTTCAACGCTTTGAACCTCAAATCCTTCAACAAACCCCTTTCCTCCTCCAAAAATTTTGGGGGCAATAAAATGTGCAATTTCATCCGCCTCTTTTGCGGCAATTATATTCGAATTTAATCCCGTTCCCGCTTCAATCATAACAGAATATATGTTAAGAGAATAAAGTGTCTTAAAAAGCGGGCTAAAACCCTCAAAATTAATTTTTTGAATATGACTCGGGTATTTTTTATTTGAATTTGTTACAAGATATATTTTTTCGGTGTTTTCCTTAAAAACATTATAATCAAGAGGAATAATCCCGTTTCTGTCCAGAATAATCCTTATAGGGTTTTTACCGTTTTTAATTCTTGCGGTAAGGCTCGGATTATCTGCTAAACAGGTGCCCGAACCTGTCATTATAGCCTGATATTCGCTCCTTAATTTCATAACCTGTTGTCTTGAATAATCATCCGTTATCCATTTTGATTTTCCGTTTTGAAGAGCAATCTTTGAATCTGCCGTGGTTGCGGTTTTAATTAAAACATAGGGTTTTTTTTCAACCATATTTTTTATAAAAACCTTGTTTAATTCTTTGGCTTCATCTTCTAAAATTCCTGTAACAACCTCGATACCTGCATTTTTAAGTTTTTTAATGCCGTTTCCCTTAACAATCGGGTTTACATCTTCCATAGCAATAACCACTTTTTTAATGCCCTTTTCTATAATCAAATCGGCACATGGAGGGGTTTTTCCAAAATGTGAGCAGGGCTCGAGGTTTACATAAAGAACGCTGTTTTTTGGACACTTTCCGCTGAATTTAAGAAGAGCATCTCTTTCCGCGTGGTTTTCGCCATATTTCTTGTGATATCCTTCCGTTAAAACATTGTTGTTTTCATCCGTCACAACACATCCTACCATCGGGTTTGGCAAAGTATTCCCCTTTTTTGCAAGGGTAAAGCATCGTTTCATAAATTTTTCATAAATTTTTTTCATAATTTTTTCTTTATGCGGCTTATATTGTGCAGCAGTGACAGGCAAAGTCATTCAAAGAGGCTTTACATTGTTTTTAGAGCGTCTAAAAGTTTTATTACGGAAGGATAAAGAATAACAATAAACATTGCAGGTAAAAGGAACAATACCATCGGGATGGTCATTTTGGCGGATGAAGTTTGCACAAGCTCTTCCACCCTCTGTTTTTTTCTGTTCCGCAAAGTATCGCAATAAACTGCAAGCGGCTGTGCAATTCCCGTACCAAGGGTTTCAGACTGGATTAAAAGCGCTACAAAAGATTGTAAATCCTTACAGCGAATTCTTCTTGTAAGGTTTTTAAGCGCCTCATGTCTTGGCAAGCCTGAAGCAACATCTTGCGAGAGCCTTATATATTCATATCCTATTGTTGGTGAAAAAGCCTGAAACTCTTTTCCGACGCGCTCAATTGCACTATCAAGCCCGAGCCCTGCTTCCACACAGACAGAAAGCATATCTATCGAATCCGGGAAATGCTTTTCAAAATCTTTTTCACGGGCTTTTATTATTTTTTTCAACCTCATTTCGGGGAATTTGTATGCAAAATACAGTGCGATAAATGAGAACGACAGCACGGAAAGGTTTCTGAATATTGTAAGCGCAACGGCACAGGCAAGAGAGACAAAAAGCACAAACATAAGCCTTTTGTTTTCAAAATCAAGAATATCATCCTCCGAAGAAGGCGCCCCGACACGCACAAGCAGCTCTTTTATTTTATTTTTAACCTGAATGTTTTTAATATTTCCCGCGGTTAAAGGTTTTAAGGTTTCAAGAATGTTATCGAAGAATTTTCTTGAATTTGTTTTATATTTTTTCCCTGCATTTTTAATTCTTATTCTTAAAAAACTTTCCTCTTTTTGAATAAAGATAAATGTTATATATGCGGCCCAAACGGCAAATAAAAGAGGTATTACAATATAATTCATAAGCTTTTCCTAAATTTCGATTGATAAAATCTTTACAATGCAGTATATACCTAAAATCAGCAGACCGACCGCAACTGCTACGGCAATATTTCCTTCGGGCGTATGTAAAAGCGGGTCCATATACCCCGGAGATATAAAGAATAATACAAGCGCAATTAAAGGCGGGACAAGGGTTAAGATTATGCCTGAAAATTTGGACTGGGAAGTTTGTGCTTTTAATTGTCCGAGCATTTTAAACCTTTCCCTTATTGTAACGGAAAGTCCGTCTAAAACCTTTGCAAGGTTCCCTCCGACTTCTCTTTGAAGAAGAACGGCTGTTGTGAAAAATTTTAAATCCATACTGAACGGCATAACGCGCGTCAAAGACATGATTGCATCTTTTGTATCAATACCAAAAGATATTTCATCCACGGTATTTTTAAAAACCTGATTAATCGGCGCGGGCATTTCTTTTACAATGACATCAAATGCGCTGTATAAAGAATGTCCTGCACGAAGAGAACTTGAAAGCAAATCAAGGGCTTCGGGGAATTGTTGTGTGAAAAGATTTGTTCTTTTCATAATTAAAAATTTTACAATTCCAAGAGGGATAAATGCTGATAAAATACTGAACAAAATGAAATATGGCGTTGTAACGGCAGCGATTATAAGGCATGGAAGTCCGAAAAGAGCCGATATTAAAATAAAAACATCCACCTGAATGTCAAGCCCAGCATAGTAAAGCTGGTCTTTTAAATATTCTGCGGGTTTTAAGTTTTTAAGATATTTTCCTAAAAAACCGAATTTAAAGTCGTTTCCGATTGTAATAAAATCAGGCGAAATAATGTTATTTTGCTGTTCGTTGCTTTTTTTTATGTTCTCAAGACGTTTTTCAATCTCGGGTGATCTTGGAATTCGCACCTGATAAAGGTTTGCAACGAATATGAAGCATAAAACACCAAGTATGACGGAAACCACAAAGGATGTCATCTTTTTAGCCTTCTAAGTAAATCTAAATCGGATGATGACGGTCTTTTGTTTTGCAGGGGTACCTGTCTTTGGAGCCTTGAATCGGGCATATTAGCCCCCTGTGGATTGTTTGGAATACCCTTTGTAAAGTATGTATGACGATAATTTTTGTCGAAATACTGGAAGTTAATTTCTCCGCCCATTGCCTTTATTTTTTCAACAAATTTAGGGCGAACACCCGTTGAAACATGCATTCCCATAACGGTTTTATTGCCTGTTCCGGTTTGTTCCCAAACAAAAATATCCTGCATTGTAATAACGTTTTCTTCCATCCCCACAATTTCGGACACTTTTGTCACTTTTCTGGAACCGTCCTGTAAACGCGAAGCCTGAATAATAATATTTATGGCAGATGCAATCTGGTTTTTAATATTTCTCTCAGGAAGGTCAATTCCCGAATACATTACCATTGTTTCAAGACGTGAAAGCGCATCGCGAGGTGAATTAGCATGAAGTGTGGTTAAAGAGCCGTCATGGCCCGTGTTCATTGCTTGAAGCATATCCAAAGTTTCGGCGCCGCGGCATTCTCCGATTATTATCCTATCGGGACGCATACGAAGAGAGTTTATAACCAAATCTCTTGCGGTTATTTCGCCTTCGCCTTCAATGTTTGGAGGTCTTGTTTCCAGACGAACAATATGGTCTTTTTGAAGACTCAATTCGGCAGAATCTTCAATTGTAATTATACGTTCTCCCGAAGGAATTTTAGCTGATAAACTGTTTAAAAGCGTTGTTTTACCTGCACCTGTTCCGCCTGAGATTACAATGTTACAACGTGCGGCAACGGCAGCTTCCAAAACTTCCGCCATTTCTTTGCTTATTGAGCCCCAGCGAAGCAAGCTTTCCATAGTTCCCGCATCAGCCTTAAACCGTCTTATTGAAAGAGAAGGTCCGTCTATTGCAAGCGGGGGGATAATCGCGTTTACACGAGAGCCGTCCGGAAGTCTTGCATCCACCATCGGAGATTTTTCGTCTATTCTTCTTCCGATTTTTGAGACAATTCTCTCAATTATATTTTTCAGGTGGTTATTATCTTTAAAAACGATGGATGTTTTATAAAGTTTACCGTTTTTTTCAACATAAACATTTTTTGCACCGTTTACAAGAATATCGCTTATTGCAGAGTCCTCAAGAAGAGGATCCAAAGGTCCGAAACCTTTTGCTTCCTGAATGATTTCTCTTATAATTTTATCTCTTTCCGTTTTGTTTAAAGGAACGGAGTGGAAATTTGTATTTAACTGGCCTTCAATAAACTGGCGGATAAGCTCTTTTTGCTCGTCATCATTATATGACGACCAGCTTGGAGTTGAATTAACTTTTTCGATTAAAAGCGCATGAAGTTTTTCTTTAAGTGCTGCAAACTCTTCGCTCAAAGGTGAATCTATAAAACCGGCGTCAGTTTTTTTTGACGCTTGTATATTTCCCGGTGCTGAATTTAATCTGTCTTTTAGAGACAACTAGTTTTCCTCCTTTTTCTTAAAAATGTCTAAAAGGTTGAAAGCCTTTTCTCTTGTTTGGGGCTTTACGGTATTTGAGTATGTAAAGTTATCCGAAAGCAGTGCAGCAAGCTCTCTGAAGCTTTTTGCAATATTTGAATGCGGATTGATTTCACAAACAGGCAGCCCCTTGTTTATTGAATTTATGATTGTGAAATAATTGTTTGGAATTTTAAAGTATACAGGGTGCCCGAGTACTTCTTCAACATCTTCCGCTTTTATTTCATCATTTTCCATATAACGATTAACAATTATTTTGATTTTATCTTTTGCATACCCGAGACGCTTGAATAAATCGAAACATCTTTGACAATTTCTGACAGAGGGCAGATTTATAGGTGTAATTAAAAGCACAAGATCCGAATTATCAAGCGCAGTGATGGTTTTACCGTCAAAACTTGCCGTTGTGTCAATTATTATGTATGAAAAAACGTTTCTTAAGATGTTAATCAGAGTTGTAATGTTTTCAGATGTTATAACTTCTGCCTGTTCTAAATCGGGCGGGTCTGCAAGCACATAAAGGCTTGAATTATTGTATTTTTCAAGGGTAGAAAGCAAAAACCCTTCATCAATTCTTTCAAGGTTGTTTATAACATAAGATGTGTCAAAAGAGGGGTTTAAATCAAGAAAAGTTGTAACATCGCCCATCTGCATATTCAAATCCACAAGGGCAACGCGCTCTTTTGTCATATTTGCAAGCTCAACCGCTAAATTTGTTGCGATTGCTGTTTTTCCGATACCGCCCTTGTTTGAAAACGCGGTTATAACTTTACATTTTGTGGTGTCATTAATATTCCCGAGAATCAAATCTTTTAATTTTTCAACGGCAACAATAAAATCAGCTTCAATTAAAGGCTTAATTAAAAATTCTCTTGCCCCTGCACGAAGCGCCTTGATTACAATTTCAGGGCTCATATCGTATGAGAGCACGATTATTTTTGAATTTTTTAGCGTATTTGAAATTTTAACGATAATATCAAGTGCCATCTGGGTTTTTTGGGAAATATCCACAATGATTAAATTCGGCCTGCTTTCCGTTATAAAATTCATTGCGGTTAAAACATCATTAAATTCCTGAGTTACGTTTATATCTTCAATTTGGGCAAGATAGTTCAAAATAAGCTCTCTTGAGTTATTTTCAGGATCTATTACAACGGTATCTATCTTTATTCCCATATCGGTTTTTACCTATTAAATCTTAAATGTTATCTATGCGGGTCATATTATCCACAATTTTTGGCGTGATAAATATTACAAGCTCTGAATCATTTGTAACATTTTCAGAGTTTCTAAACAATACACCTAATACTGGAATATTTCCCAGCCCAGGTATCTGGCTTTTGTTTTTTGTGGATGTATTTGTCAAAAGTCCTGCTATTACAAGGGTTTCGCCATCCATAAGTTCAACCGTCGTATCAACTTTTCTTGTCTTAAACCCGGGAACCGATGTCTGGTCTCCTGTTACAATTCCTGCGGAGCGATCGATTTCAGAAACCTCGGGACTTAATTTCAAACGTATTCTTCCTGTTTTTTCCATAATTGTAGGCTTAAACTTTAAAATAACGCCTGTTTCTTTAAAATCGTATGAAATATTTCCGTAGTTTCCTATTTCTGACGGGATTGGAACCTCATTACCCACGTTAAAACTTGCTTCTTCATTGTTTACGGCAAGAAGTTTAGGTTCTGCAAGGATTTTAATATCTCCTTTATTTTCTGCGGCATTCACCGCCATAGAAATTTTGCTTGATTGATTATAAAGATAATAATTTAAGCCTCCGCTTGAAAATATCTGATTCAAATTTGACATCGGGTTTTTGCTTAAAAGCCCTGAAAGGTAATCACCAAGGCTGCCTGCATCCTTTCCGTATCCGAATTCAACCCCTAAATTTCTTGTGAAATTTTTGGAAACTTCCGTTACGCGAACCTCTAAAAGCACCTGTTTTGTAGGGCTTTCCGTGATATCGGTCAAATTTACATCATAAGCTTTTGCAAGGCTTTGAATTTGTTCTTTTATGCTTGAAGATGTTATATAGCCGCTCATAACGGCTCCGTTATTGTTAAAAATTATTGTTATATCTTCATTCGGGGCGATATAATTTACCGCTTCCAAAAAACTGTCCGCATCCTGCTGGATTGTTAGATTGTAAAAAACAGGATTGTTTGAAGAATTTCCCCAAAAAATAAGGCTTGTATTTCCCGCTTTTTTACCGTTAATAATCAATTGTTTCGGAGAAACCACAACAACATCCGCGAGATTAGGGTCTGCAATTGAAACTCTTTTTATCCCCGAATCAAAGTTTAAAATCTGAGATTTTCCAACCATCCCGTAGAGTTTTTTGTTGTTGTCTTTAATAACGTTTTTAAGCGTCATTGAAGGGTTTGAAGCTGAGTTTACAACGGGAATATCTCCTATAATCCTGTTCGGGTTTACGTCACGAAACTCGGAACAAAGCCCTGCAGCTAAAAGCCCCTGTGAAATTAAAAATATTGAAAATATGAGATTTAATTTATTTTTCATTTTATTAAAAATCCAGTGTTTGTTTTACATTTCCCCGAATGACTTCAACGCTCTGCCCCCTTGTCATTTTTCTGTTTGATACGGGAACATAATTTTCTTCAACAGGCTCGCTAACGGACGTTTCAAGGTTTTCATTCAAATCTTCGCTTGAAATTGTGTAAGAAGAATATTTAAAAGGATCGTATGCAAAAGAATATTCGGATTTATCCGATTTATTCCTTTGAACAGGTATGAGCTTATCTGTTGTCATACCGTATATAAAAGGACTCACATCTTCCTCTTTTATTTCAAACATTACAAGCTTGTTGGATTTGCTGCCTGAATCCAAAACCTTTATAACTCTAATATTGGTTGCCTGAATGGTGTTATTTGCGGTGTAAATATCAAGGTAAACCCCGTCTTCAATAAAAGGGGCCATTCTGTTTGCGGCAACGGTTGCGGTTACTGCCCTAAATCCAGGTTCGGGCTCATCCTTGTTGTTTTTCGGGGAAATTACGGCGCTTGATGTTATAGGTCTTCCTGCCTTAATTTCTTTTGAAGTTGTAACCCCTATAATATTTTGTATGCTCGTAAAAGCACCGTTTGCCTTCATTCCGAGGTCTTTCATCTCCACATCGTCAACCGTTATGGTATGGTCTTTTTCAATGTCTTTTTTTGCAACAACATATATCGTTGTATTTTCATCAGCTTGAGATGTTTCCACCCCGATACCTTTTTTAAGCTTTTGAATTTCTTCTTTTTGCGCCACAAGCTCTTCGTGCTGGCGTATTACAAACTGGTATGTAATGGCAAAAATTGCAAGCCCCACTAATATAGAAATGATTAACTGGTTTTTGTTCTTCTTAATGCTCATAAAACTTAATATATTTCCACACAAATATTCTACTATATTTTATTTTGCAAGGGAAATGATTAAGTAATTTGAAGAAAAACTTAATATTTTCTAAGAGGTTTTAAACTTTTTAAATCTTTATTTTAAAGCCTTTATTTTCTTAAAACAGGAGCGCTTTCGTATTTGTGTTCTATAAGGGCTCTTTTTTCGTTTGCTCTTATTGATGAGTTCCACAAAGCTCCCGCAAGACCGATTGCAAGGGCTGCACCGCCGACTGCAATTGCCGTTGCTTTGTTTTTGAGTAATTTTGCAATAATAGATTTATCAAGGGTTTCAGGATTGCTTACAATTTTTAAATTCCTGAATAATTTACCTGCAACAGGAGTTTGAGTTAATTTGGCAGGGTCTTCGAGAACTTTACCTGCGGCATAAATTCCGCCGCCCAAAATACCGCCCGCGATACCGCCTTTTACGGTTCCTCTAAAGAAGCCTGCGATATATTCGCCTGCTGTTACAAATGCTTTTTGAACATTTCCTATAAATCTTTTAAATCTTTTAATCGGACCGAGTTTATTTTTCTTTTTTTCTTCAGCAGCTTTGGCTTTGTTTTCAAGCTCTTGCTGTGTTTTCATTTCATTTAAAATTTCTTGTCTCAACTCTTCTTTTAGCGCGTCTCTGTCAATTGCAACATTCGGGGTGAATGTATCAGCGGGAGTGTTATTCAAAGAAGCATTCGGAACGGAAACTGACGGTGCTGCCGCAAGTGCCGTTTGTGATACGGGTGCTGACGGTGCAGCTTGGGGTAATCTGTAAGTTGTAAAACCTGCCGTTTCAAAAGGCGATGTCATATCTTCGTTCCTTTCGGTTGAGTTACATGTCTATAAAACCGATGAATAAAAAAAATTGCTACTGTTTAGAAATATTATAAAGAATTATTATGAAAAATCATACGTTTTTCTTTAAAAAACTTAACAATTCTTTAAGTGCAGTGTTTGCAAAATCTTCTTTAATCTTACATCTTGTTTTGGACTTTGAAACATACCTGATTACATCCGTTAAAATTTTGCCGTCTTTTTTCAGGCCCAATCCTATAAATACGCTTCCGACAGGGTTTTTGTCATCTCCTCCAAGAGGGCCTGCATATCCTGTCGTGGAAACGGATACATCAGCATATTTTAAAAGCCCTTCTGCCATTTCAAGAGCCACCTCTTTGCTTACAACAGAATATTTTTTTATGGTGTCGTTTTTAACGTTTAAAAATTTATGTTTGGCTTCAGGTGCGTAAGTTACAAAGTTTTGTTCAATAAAATTTGAAGAGCCGTTAATGTCTGTCAGATAAGAGCTTATAAGCCCGCCCGTACAAGATTCACCCGAAGATAATTTAAGATTATTCTTTATTAAAATATCTTTCAGGTCGTTTAAAATTTTATCTTTCATAAAGTTTATTATGCTGTCTATGTATTTTCACAAAATCAGAACAAGGGCACATCAATTGATTCAAGCAGTAGTATCTCAAACCTCTGTCCTTTTAAGATTATAACATTCTTTCCTTTTCTAAAAAGGTCCATAACGCTATCACCCACAAGATATCCTACTCCTGCAATGGTTCCGCCCACGGCAGCAATCGGTGTAACAAGATATTTTCCGCCCGTGAAAAGTTCTTCACCTGATTTTAAGCCCCAGTTTGTTGATTTTTTAATGATTTCTCCTGATTTATCCAAATTTTCAACAAGAGCTTCTCCGTATCCGCCTCCACCGTCAATTCCCCCGTCTTGCGTGAGTTTTAAGGCCGAGCTTATTCCTGCTCTCAGGGGGATTTGTTTTCCGTTCGGGGCAACAATATGATCAAAATTCAAATATAAAACGGCAGAACGGGAGAGCATTTTCGGTTTGGTAACTTTTGCCGAATTTCCTCTTATTATTGTTCCCCTTGGCAAAACAACATCGCCGTCTTTCATAACATCGTTTGTAAGGTATGCGCTGAACATATCGCCCGCATTCAAAGTTTCGGTTGTTATTGTGTTTGCGGCTTCAAGTTCAAGCTTTGTTCCCATAGGCACTTTTTTTGTTCTTGCATCGGCTTTAATTTGATAAGCATCCGCACTCTGGAGGTTAATTGCCGCAAAAAGCGCCAGAACCAATACCAAAATCCCTGCCATTATATTCTTTTTCATTTATAAATTCCTCTATATTCTTATTTTTCCGATTTACTTTGTTTCCAGGTCGCTGATGTATATTTTGCCGAACTTGGCAGATAAATCATCTATATGGTGAACAATGTAATAATAATTTTCTAAATCTTTTTCACCCAAATCAATCATAGCACCCCAGTCTGCTCTGCCGTGATGTGCCGCTATCATTTTTGCAATCTGGTGCTGGTTATTTGCCATACACAAAGAAAATCCGTATTGTGAGTGGCTTATCCAGTCTTTTTTAAAGTCTTCGTTATATTCAACAAAGCCTGTTTCAAAATCTATCTTATATTCAAAGATTTTTCCTATATCATGTAAAATGCAGGCTGCATAAAGAATATCTTTATTTATTTTTTTATGCATTTTAGGAAAAACACACTCTGCAAAGCCTAAACACTCAAAAATATGCTGAATTAATCCGCCCAGATAATTATGGTGCATCATTTTTGCAGCGGGTGCAATTTTTATTTTATCTTCATGCTCAAGCCAAACGCCTTTAACAAATTTTTTGAGTTCTTCGTTTTTAAACCCGTCAATTACACCTAAAATGTATTTAAAGTGTTCTTCTCTTGTTTTTTCATCAATCCCGAGAGCAGCTTCTTTAATGATTTCCATATTATTTACAAGACAATTGTTGAATTTCTCGTTAAAACTTGCGCTTGTAATTTTTACAACATTTCCTGTCCTGAATAATTTGGAATCCAGCCTGTTAAGGGTTTCTTCCCAGAGAATACAATTCAGCGTTGAATTTTCTTCAATATTTCTTAATTGAAGCTTACCCATTTTTGTGCCGGCTTTTGTATCGCCCACACTGTATGCCATAACTTCATAATCTGCGTTTAAATCAACCATTCAACAATTCTATGATAATTTTTACAATTTGTAAAGATATGCTTGTGGTATCGGCAGGCTGTTTTACATATAATCGGAATCTTCCGTATTTTCATCGTTTTGAGTGAGTTTACTTAAAGTTTGATTATTAATTTCGCCGCCGATAAGCATAATAATTGATGTGTAATAAAGCCAGACCATAAGAATGGCAAAGGTTCCGATTGTTCCATAAACCCTGTTATATGTTCCAAGTTCATTTACATAAAGCGAGAATAGCCAGCTTCCAAGCAGCCAGAATACACAAAAGAAAAGTGCTCCGGGGACGATACTTTTTCTTTTAAGGGAGAAATCTCTTGCAGGAAGAACGTAATAGTTTATCATTGCAAGGATAAACAATAAAATAAAGGCGATGGGCCATCTTGAAATTAAAACGGTGTTCACTATTTCAACAGGAATATGCATATATGCTGAAATGACATACAAAATAACTTTTCCAAAGATAATAAGGTTTATTGAAATAAACAGAAAAAACGTGTTTACAAAAACCATTAAAATAGACAACAGCCTTACCTGTATGAACGGTCTGTTTTCCTGAATTTTATTTGCACGGTTTAAACCTTTGATAATAACGGCAATTGCATTTGAAACAAGAAAAAGTGTTACAAGAAAACCGACAACAGCAATTATTCCGCCGTTTTGGAAAAGAGTTACTTCCTTGAGTACCGAATTAATCAGGTTAATAACATCTGTCGGTGCAACTGCAGAAAGGGCGGTAAGCAGCTTGCCCATAAAAAACTTTTTGCCAAGCCAGCCGAAAACGGCCGTTAAAAACAACATAAAAGGAAAAATGCCTATTACAAGCATATACGCCATTTCAGCCGCAGCATTCGGAAAATCTTCGTGAATGATGCTGTCTACAAGGTTGAAAAAATATTCTTTTATGAGTTTAAACATTTCTCAATCTCATCAACTAAAAGTTCCGTGGCAATTTTTAACGGTTTTCTGATTGTACAGCCTGCCGCATGGATGTGGCCCCCGCCGTTAAATCTTTTTACTATTTCGCAAACATCAACGTTATCGCTTCGAAGGCTTACTTTTGTATCTCCGTTGTCGTTTTCTTTTAAAACAGCAGAAATTTCAACCGATTTTATTGTTCTTAAAGTTTCTGCAATGCCTTCGGTGTATTCGTTTTTAGCATCAAATTTTTTATAATCTTCCTGCGTAATTGCTGCAATTGCAACTTTGTTGTTGAATAAAAATTTTGTTTTTGAAACAACTGCAGACTGGAACAGAATCATATTTTTCGGTTTGTTGTTGTAGCATTTTTTGGCTAGATCTGCATTGTTTGCTCCAAGCCTTATGAGTTCCGCTGCAATTTCAAGAGTTTTCGGACTTGTGTTTTCGTATCTGAAGCAACCCGTATCCGTTAAAATTGATACATAAAGACATTCGGCCATCTCTTTTGAAACGGGTACATTTTTCGCTTTAAAGATGTCATACAAAACTTCACCTGCGCTTGAAGCATTTCCAACCACCCAATTTAATTTGCCATAACCGTTGTTTGTTTTATGGTGATCTATGTTTATGGTCATCCGAGCGCTATCGAAAATAACCCTTGCATTTTGAACAATTCTGTCTATTGACGCTACATCCACAGCAATTACAAGATCATAGATGTTTTGAACGGTATCGAGATATTTGCTTGAATTTATTCCCGGAAGAAAACCATATGTATCAGGAATTCCCGCCTGTGCCGAGGTTTGAATTAAAGTGTCCGCTTTATCTTTTAAATATAATTTCAAAGCGCACATTGTACCCAAAGTATCACCGTCGGGATTTACATGAGATACTATCAGGATTTTTTTGGCTTTATTTATTGCATCAAATATCTGGTTAAGAACATTTTCATTCATTAACACACAATATACCATAAATATTTTAACGGATGTTAAATTTATTAAAACTTAACGGGATACGGGAAATTACACCCTGTGTAACAAACTTCCCAACCGTTTTTAGCAAGTTTTGCGGCACAGGTTGAACCGTCCGAACCTTCAATACAATTGCGTTCTACAAAATCTTCACCTTGCGGAGCCCCGTATGGAAGAACCGAACCGCTTGCATACAATCCGAAGAAAAATACATCTTTCCCTATCATATTTGGTGTTTTGTTGCCGTTTACATCCACCATAAATATGCCGCATAATGCTTTCGGGTCACCTTTCCAAACACAGCCGCTTCCTGTTTTGTTTGAATCCCCTGATGAATCGCTTTGAGCATCATCCACTTCGCTCTGTGTTACGAAACCTTTTGAGAAGGCAACAAGAGAGCCGTCATTCAATAAAACCCTTGTTTTTACATCAAAACTCTGGTCTGCTATTTCTTCGCCTTTTATGCTTTTAATCGGGTATGTACACTGGCTGTTTGTTCCCAAAGCATCGCCGCTGCACATATAGCCTACACTTAATCTTGGAGAGATTATCTTTTGCATGATATATAAAACGCCGTCTTTACCGGACCAATTCCAAGAATTTACCGTACCTTCCATTATGGTCGCGTTATATACTGCCTGATTTAAAGTTGAGGCAGATTTTTTTAACTGCTCAATTGTAGCGTTTTTGTTTGTTTCATGAATCATTGCAGGTATTGTCATAGCAGCAACTACACCTATAATGGCAAGCGTCATCAAAACTTCTGCAAGTGTAAAACCTTTTTTCATTATTCTAAAATCTCACAATTTCCAATTTTATCCTAATTTTATTTAACCATATTTTTGATTATTTTCAAACAGGCTAAACGGTTGAAAAATTTATTGTTAAAAATTAACGTGTAAAATTCGTCTCTGCTCTTTGGTTTCGGGGCTTTTTTTATTTTGAAGCGTTTTGTAAAAATTTTCTTCCAAATGAAATATATCGTTTGAATACAGACTATAGTTCAGCGTTTTTAAAATATTTTCGGCTTTTTTATATTGATTAAGGTTTATTAAAATATTTATTTTTAATTTATAACATTCGGATAGAAACTCTTTATCCTGAATATTTTGAGTTAAAATTTTGTCTAAATAATGTAGTGAAATGTCCTGTTCCTGCAGAGCATTATATGTTTTTGCAAGCCAGAGAATACAAAAAGTATCATTCGGAGAAATTTTTAAAGCTTTTTTAAATATGTTAAGGGCACTTTTGGTTTTTTTCTCTGAAAGAAAAATCTCTCCCTTTAAAATTAAACTTTTAAGATGATATGGGGCATTTTTAAGTGCAAGATTTACATATTTTTTTGCCTGTTTTACATTGCTTTCATAGTGAAAGTAATCACAGGCAATTCTGTAAAATTTTTCCGCATTAAAACAAACCGTGTTCATTTTAATTTTTCTACCCCAAAAATCATACAGTTTTATTCTACAAACATTTTTAATTTTGGGCTTGTGTATTTTTTCAATTAATCTTAAAACCATGACAGGCTAAGCCTTTTGACATTTCGGCTCAATATTAATATTCTTTAACAAAATTAATTAACAAAAAGGTTTTTAACTTTGCTTTTTGGTATAATGTCATAAATTACATGCTTAAACTTGATAGGGGAGGAAACGAGTGAACACTCTTGAGAACAAAGAAATCAATTTATCCGAAAACGCAAAAAAAGTACTGGAAAAAAGGTATTTAAAAAGAGATATTAAAGGCAATGTTGTGGAAACGCCGAAAGAGCTTTTTGAACGTGTTGCATACACAATTGCCGATGCCGATAAAACTTTTAATGTAAATGAAGCTGATATTCAAGAAACAAGAAAAAAATTCTTTGATATGATTGCAGACGCTTATTTTATGCCGAATTCTCCCACACTTATGAACGCAGGAAGAGAATTGGGCCAGTTAAGCGCTTGTTTTGTTCTTCCCGTTGAAGACAGTCTTGAGGGTATTTTTGAAACAATTAAAAATACTGCCTTAATTCATAAATCAGGCGGCGGTACGGGTTTTTCTTTTTCAAAACTCAGACCGAAAAATGATGTTGTTCATTCAACAATGGGTGTTTCTTCAGGTCCCGTAAGTTTTATGGAAGTATTTAACGCTGCAACGGAGGCTGTTAAACAGGGCGGCACAAGACGCGGTGCCAATATGGGAATTTTAAGAATTGACCACCCCGACATTCTTGAATTTATCAATTGTAAAAGCGATTTGACAAAACTGAACAACTTTAATATCTCAGTTGCCATAACCGATAAATTTATGGAAGCTTTAGAGCGTGATGATTATTATGAATTGATTCACCCGAACACCAAACAGCCTGTACAAAAATTAAAGGCGAAAGAAGTGTTTGATTTAATCGTTAAAGGTGCTTGGCAATCAGGCGAACCGGGTGTTATATTTATCGACAAAATGAATAAAGATAACCCGACTCCTCTAATCGGCGATATTGAATCAACAAATCCTTGCGGTGAAGTTCCGCTTCTTTCTTATGAAGCGTGCAACCTCGGCTCAATAAATTTAAGCAAAATGGTAATAAAAGACGGTAACGGAAATAACGTCATAGATTGGGATAAACTTGCAGAAATTTCAAGACTTGCAATACATTTCCTTGATAACGTTATTGTTGCAAATAATTACCCGCTTCCAAAAATTGCCGAAATGGTTCAGGCAAACAGAAAAATCGGTCTTGGTGTAATGGGCTGGGCTGATATGCTTATGAAAATGGGTGTTTCATACAATTCGGAAGCAGGTTGTGCTCTTGGAAAACAGGTAATGGAATTTATTGATTATCATTCAAAAGTTGAAAGTATCGAGCTTGCTAAAAAACGCGGTAAATTCGGTAATTTTGCAGGTTCAGTATATGACAGGGCAAATTATTTATCAGAAAAATATAAAGGCAAGTCTGCAGGAAAAGTTACGGATGATATGTGGGCAGAACTCGATAAGGAAATTGCAAACTTTGGTATCAGAAATGCTACCACAACTTGCATTGCGCCTACAGGCACAATTTCTATGATTGCAGGTGCTTCAGGCGGTGTAGAGCCTCTATTCGGACTTGTTTTCAAAAGAAACATTATGGACAATACCGAAATGTATGAAGTAAACCCGATATTTAAAAACTATGCAACGGAAAACGGCTTCTATTCGGAAGATTTAATGGGCGAAATTGCAAAAACAGGCTCTGTTGCACACATTAACGGTATTGATGAAAAAGTTAAAGAAATTTTTGTAACGGCACATGATATTACACCGAAATCTCACGTTATGATGCAGGCTGCATTCCAGCTGCATACGGATAATGCCGTTTCAAAGACCGTAAACTTTGAAGAAGATGCAACTCTTGAAGATGTTGCCGAAGCTTATGTTCTTGCCTATAAAAATGATTTAAAGGGCATTACGGTTTACAGAAACAATTCAAGGTTCTCTCAGCCAATGCTTTTAGAAAGCAAGAAAGAGGAAAAACAGGCGGAAACCGTTGAGGCTAAGGTTGAACATAAAGAATTGAAAGTAGAAAAAACAGAAATTGATGAGCATGGTGTAGAAATTAAAACCGTTGTTTGTCCTGAATGCGGAAATTCAATTAAAATGGCGGAAGGCTGTTTTATCTGCTTAAACTGCGGCTATTCAGGGTGTTCGTAAAATTTTAAAGTGAACATTTGATAATGTAATAAAATTTTAGGCCGAAAAATTTCGGCCTTTTAAATTTCCATCGTTTTACCTGTGCTTTTTTGCAAATTCTATTGTTCTTCGCTTCTTGGCACCAAAATACACTCATCTTCTTTAAATATTGAAACGATATTTTTTCCGTTGTTTTTGGAATGGTAAAGCGCTGTGTCTGCACTGTTTATAAGTGTTTTTGCGTCTTCACCGTCCATAGGATACTGGCAAACACCAATGCTTGTGGTCGGTGAAATTATAACGTCTTCTTTTGCCTGTACCTGAATTTTTGAAATGTTGTTTCGAAGCCTTTCGGCAATAATTACGGCATCTTCTTTTGTGGTTTCTGGCAGTATTACGATAAATTCTTCGCCGCCGTATCTTGCAGGAATATCAATTTTTCTAACGGTTTGAGAAATTTCATTTGAAAGTTCTCTTAAAATCTGGTCGCCGACAAGGTGTCCGTATGTGTCGTTTACGCGCTTAAAATTATCAATATCAAGCATTAACAGTGACATCTTGTGCTTATATCTTGAACACCTTCTGATTTCATTTTCTAAAAGTGTATAGAAATGCCTGTAAATGTAAAGTTTTGTTAAACCATCTTTTGTTGCAAGCTCATAAAGTTTTGCGTTATCAATTGCAATAGCAGCCTGATTTGAAAGAGATGTCATAAACTCTAAATCTTTCTGGTTGAAGAGTTTGTTGTTCTTTTTATTTGAAATATTGATAACACCGATTGCTTCGCCCTTTGCAATCAAAGGAACGCAAAGAAGGGATTGTGTGTTAAAGAGCCCGTCTTTTTGAACAAATCTGGGGTCGTTTGAGCCAAGGTTTGTAATAATGGCCTTCTTTTCAAGGAATACTGTCCCTGCTACGCCTTCGCCCGCTTTAATTCTTGAACATTGAATAAGGCCGTTGTTAATGTTTTCTTCAACCCTTTTGTCCGCTAAACCGTATACAACCTTCACCTGCAGAGAGTTTGTCGTATAATCATAAAGCATTAAAGAGCCTTTTTCTGCTTCAAGGGTTACAAGAGCCTTGCTTAAAATTACCTGCAAAAGTCTTTTCAAATCATCGATAAAATTCACGGCCTGTGAAATATTATAAAGAATTGAGATATTATATAAAGATTTTTGAAGTTCAACAATTTTATCATCCTGATGTTTTCGATGAAGCAGCTTCACAATTACAGGCTCCATATATTCAAAAATTTTGCCGATAAAATTCAAATTTTCTTCGCTGATATCTTCCGTGCCGTCGTTATTTTTACCAATAAAGCAAATGCACACTGGCATATTTTTGTCTTTATCGAAAAATACTCTGATATACTGTGTTTCAAGGCTTGTAAGTCCGTTTGTCTGCCAGAAAGAATTAAATATCTGCTGATGATCTTTGTTTGTGGTCTTTATAATGTTGCCTTTGCTCATCACAGACCAAAAAGCTTCGTTTTCATATTCAAAATATTCATCAAACCTTGAATTTTGTTTTGTAACGACGCTTTTAAAAATATCGTTTTCAAACAGATAGAAAGAAATCTGATTATTATTTAACGCGCGCGAAATTGAATCAGACATTTTGATGATTAAATCTTCAATATCAACCGCCTGGCTTGCGATAGCGTTTATTTCAAACATTTTGTTCAGCGTACCGACGACGCTTTCCAAATGGCTGTAATCTTTTTCGGTCATCTCTTTCATTATATCTTTATTCTATATAATATTATAAGATAAATTAGTAATAAATACAATTTATAAAGGATTTTCTAAAGTTATGACCCGAACCGTAGTAAGAAAATGTCAGGGCTGTGCAAAAATTTCAGACAGAGAAAATTTTATTAAAATCACCCTTAATGAAGGTAAACTTCATATAAACCCCTCATCCAAAGTTCTCGGGCGGAGCTTGTATATTTGCCCTGATATAAAGTGTATTAAAAATGTGATAAAGAAAAAAAGACTTATGACAGCGCTCAAATTTAAAAACTTTGAAGAAATACAAACGGTGGAAGCCGAACTTTTAAAAATGGTGTAATATTATATTAAAAAAAGGGATACCCGAAAGGTTAAAATTTTTACGAATATCCCGAAATAAGTTGTTTATCAAAAATCTTAGTGAGAGTCGAATTGTGACGCGACGCGTCCAATGAGACCGAACGAGCCTCAAGGATGTGAGCACCTGCACAGCGCCGATGAGGCGGTGGGCTGGTGTGACACTGGACTGCATTGTTTAATCATTCTCATATCGCTGTACTC
>CAJTPW010000006.1 GCA_910578465.1 uncultured Vampirovibrio sp.
CCTTTTCCGCCGCCTGCCGGGCTCCCGTTGCCACCTGCAATATGTATCCAAAGATTGGTTTGCTCGGGACCGTTTTTACCATCTTCGCCCGGAGTGCACCCTCCGCAGCCTCCCCCTTTGCCGCCATATCCTCCATTATTATTTAGACAGTAACCGCCTGCGCCGCCAGATGAAGTATTATTTGCTAATGAAGCACCATCAATTCCGGAACCGCCACCCCCTCCGTCCCAAAGACCACCATTGTTCCCGGGTAAATCATCTCCGCCACCCCCTCCGCCATAGCCGCCAATGTGTATTTCCGAAGTATTTGCATTCATTAAAGCAGCATGATTAACAAAATATCCTCCGGAGCCTCCTCCGCCTCCGTTTGCTCCATAACCCTTTCCTCCTCCCCCGCCCCCCCCGCCACAGGCGGTGATTAAAGCATATTTATTTCTTATAACTTCGGGTATAGACCAGTTATATAACAGCCCTGACGGAATAACGGTAAGCTTGTGCGTTTCATCTTCTGCAACATTACCGTTTCCGTTTGTAACAAATGTGTGCTCAATTTGTACCTGTCCTCCTGCACCTCCCCCTGCGCCACCTGAAATAAGGGTAGCCTCTATTGTATTTGTCATCAAAGGAACAATAAATGCGCTTGCGCTTCCTTCCGTTGTATATTCCGTATACCCTGCAGTAGCTGCAGCTCCTCCGCCTCCCCCTGCACCAACTGCTGTTACTGTCATTGTTCCGTTAAAACCTGTCGGAACAATAAACTCTCCTTCGCAATATTTAGATATCACTCTACCGTTACTATCCAATACTTCTCTTTCAACTCCTCCGCTGTTAATGCAATCTTCATATGTAATCTTGTGATTCTTTATCTTCTTTCCGGGTATATTTCCCTCTATGGATATCCCTACAACATCATTAACCTTTTTTGTAATAACGGGAGCCAACGCTGCCATAAGCAATGACGCCACAAGAAGCGCCATAAGCATTTCAACAAGAGAAAATGCAGATTTTTTTGCAGAACAATTTAAGGGCTTATGCCCTTTAAGATGAACAACTTTTTTCATAAAATATTATCCTATTGTATTACCCATATGTCTATATATAGACAACGTAATTTTATTTTAACATTAGAATTCTATACATGCAACATGTTAACTACAAAAATGCGGATATTATTTTTAAAGCACTTGCAAAAGTAATTAGGGAGCAGAGGGAAAAACAGGGAAAATCTCAAAGGCTTCTTGCTGATGAGTGCTCTTTTCAGCGGTCCTTGCTCTCAAGACTTGAAAACGGACTGAACGAGCCGAAACTTGTTTCTATATGGACTATTGCAGAGGCGCTCCGTATGAAACCGTCAAGCCTTATAAAGCTTGTGGAAAGCGAACTTCCAAAGGGTTTTAGCCTGATTGAAAAAGACCTTTGTTATTAATTTTACAGATTATATAAATAATATTCAAGTTGTTTTATCGTTCTTAAATATTTTAATTTGACTGCAAGCGCCCGCTGCAAGGAGCATTTGAGACGCGGTTTCGTGTTTCTTTGTCTACTTCAAAAATTTCATCAAGTGTCGGGTTTTGAATTACCTTATGGTTTTCCATTTCCTTTTGCACGGTCTTAAAGATATCTCCCATGCCAATTTCACCCTTTAAAAATTTGTGTACGGAAATTTCATTTGCCGCATTTAAAACCACAGGCATTGTTCCGCCCGTTTTTCCTGCTTCAAATGCAAGTTTTAAGCAGGGGAATTTTTCAAAATCGGGCTTTTCAAAGGTTAAAGTTTGTCCGACAAAGTTGAAACTGTTAGATTTTATGCCTGTTTCACGGTTCGGATATGTAAGTGCATATTGTATCGGGATATGCATACTCGGGACTCCGATTTGTGCCACGGTGGAGCCGTCTTTGAATTCAACTGCAGAGTGGACAAGGCTTTCAGGGTGTATTACAACTTCGATTTTTTCATACGGAAGATTAAAAAGATGATGTGCTTCAATAACTTCTAAGCCCTTATTCATAAGGGTTGCAGAATCTATTGTAATTTTTTTGCCCATATTCCATCTGGGGTGTTTGAGCGCGTCCGCTGCCGTACAGTTTTTAATTTCATCGGGGCTTCTGTGCAAGAAAGGACCGCCTGAAGCTGTTATGATTATTTTGTTTAACAGTTCATATTTTCCGTTTGAACTTTGCAGGATTGCTGAATGTTCGCTGTCTACGGGCAAAATGTTTACACTGTTTTTACGAGCGGCAGCTGTTACGATATTGCCCGCCATAACAAGAGTCTCTTTGTTTGCAAGGGCAATATCAACGCCGTTTGAAATTGCTTTAAGGGTCGGTTTCAAGCCGACATAGCCTGAAGTTCCCGTAAGCATAATATCCAGCGTTTTATCATCTGCAAGCTCTATGAGCCCTTCTTCGCCATAAAACACTTCAAGGTTTTTAAATATAGATTTTATTTCCCTTGCGCCTTCCTGTGTACCGACGCAGACACGTTCGGGGCGAAATTTTTTAATCTGATTAACAAAAAGTTCAATGTTGCCGCCGCAGGACATACTTTGTACGTTAAATAAATCTTTGTTATTAAGCCCTTCAAGAACTTCAAGAGTTTGAGTTCCGATAGAGCCTGTGGAGCCTAATATTGCAAGATTTTTAGTTGTTGTGTGCATTAGAATCCTTTTTGATGAAATCACAAATTTCACTGAGCCTTTTATCTTCCATCGCATCAATTAATTCTTGTATTGTTTTGATTTTTTTCAAAGCAAAACCTGTCTCCGCAAGTAAAACACAATCGTTGCACAGTCTGTATCTGCCATATTGTATGCTTCCTGCCATACATTTATTTTTACCGCAGGCGGAACAATCGAAAAATTCGTTTTGAACATCAGGGTTTTCTTCAATATCATCCTGCACCATCTGTGCGGCAACTGCCTGCATATCCTCAATTATTCTTTGTGTTTCTTTTTCATCCATAATAATTTATATTAGCACAAAAATTCAGAGAGGATTAAGTTTGAAACAAGAATGCCCGAAAGCGAGAGCCTGTAGCCCTTCTCCGTTTTTTCAAGATGGCCTGAATTTAAAAACTTTTTTAAAACAGCAGAATATTTTTGATTAAAATCTATGCCGAATTTTTCGTTGATATTACCTGTATTTATGCCCTCTCTTTTTCTAAATCCGAGGAAAATTGTTTCTTCAAGCCTTTCTTCTTCCGTTAAAATGTTAATTTCTTTTGAATTAAAGGGATTTTCCATATATTCTTTAAAATTTGTTGTGTTTTGATATCTTGCACCGTTTAAAAAGCCTGAAGCGGAAATTCCAAAGCCGAAATATTCGCCTTCACTCCAATAGTTTAAGTTATGGCGGGAATAATATTCGGGTGTTTTTGCAAAATTTGATATTTCATAAAGCTCAAACCCGGGGGCAAGGAATTTAACTGCAAACTCATACATATCTGCCTGAATATCGTCATTTGGAAGGTGGTGAAGTTTGCCTGCGGCAAGATTTTTATGGAACAATGTGCCTTCTTCAATTTTGAGGCCATAGAGGGAAATGTGTTCTATATCAAGATTTTTAGCTTCAGTGAGGTCATTTTCCCAGAGTTTTATGGTTTGTTTTGGCAGGCCGTAGATTAAATCAACGCTGATATTGCTAAAACCTGTGTCCTGTGCAAGGTATACGGTATCTTTTGCTTTTTTAACGCTATGCAGCCGTCCGATGGAGCGCAAAATATCTTCATCAAAGCTTTGAATTCCGATACTGAGCCTGTTTACACCGAGTTCATACAGGGCGGACAAAAGTTTTAAATCCGTGCTGTCAGGGTTTAGCTCTACCGTTATTTCCGCATTCGGGGCAAAATTAAACAAGGAAAATATTTTTTTAAAATGTTTGATTTCAAGTAAAGATGGTGTCCCGCCCCCTATATAGAGAGTGTTTAGAGGTGTACCTTTGTAAAAATGTTTAATTTCTGCAATAAGTTTTTTAACGTAGTCATCAATAAAATTAAGGGCGGCAAAAGATGTAAAGGCGCAGTAGCCGCATTTTCTTTTACAAAAAGGGATGTGAATGTAAGCACTTTTTGGAGCTTTTATCGGTTCAATATTTTCCATTTTTAAATTATAATAGGAAAATGAAGAATGTTTAAGGGTGTAATACAATGTCAGACAATATGATGCTGAAAGAAATTTATGAAGAGCCTGCCGTTTTTGAACATCTGGTGAAAAAATATATAAAAGAAGGCAGGGTTCAAGAGTGTTTTCCTGTAGAGTTTAATGAAGTGAAGTTTGTAGCGTCGGGGTCTTCTTATAATTGTGCAAGGCTCGGGCAGAAGTTTTTTGAAAACATTGCAAAACTTAAAACTTCTTTTGAATATTCATCCGAATTTAATTCAAATGAAGACAGGGTTATAAATAAAGATGTTCTTTACTTTTTTATAAGCCAGTCGGGCGAAACTTACGATACAAAATGTGCGCTGAATTTGGTTAATAAAAAGGGCGGGCATACGTTTGCGCTTGTAAATAATGATAATTCATATATTTTTGAAACAAGCGAATTTAAGATGAACATTGAAGCAGGGGTTGAAAAATCAATTGCTGCAACAAAATCTTTTACGGGCGGCGTATTGTGTCTCTGGCTTCTGGCGCTTTGTGCAGCTCAGCATAAGGGTTTTGATATTAAAGAGCACCTCAGGGAAGTTAATAATATTAAAAAAGATACCGAATGCGTGATTCAAAATACCGAAAGTCTTGATGAAGCGGCAGAAATCTTATCGGAGTTGAAAAGCTTTCCCGTTATAGGGTATGGCTATAATTACGTTATTGCAAAAGAGGGCGCTCTTAAAATTAAAGAAACATCATATATTGATGTGAATGCTTATCCCACAGGCGAATTTTTGCACGGACATACAGCAATTTTAAATGAAAACAGTGTTATTTTGGAAATTTTTTCCCACACTATGGGTGAATTTGAGCGTAAAACTCTTGAGAAAATAAGGAATGACTTTGATCCAAAAATTATTACCGTAAGTGATAATAAAAATGCATTTCAGGCTGTTAATGCGGCTCAAAATAAGCCTCAAAAAGAAGCTTTGACGGTTGCTTTTAAAAGGTCTGATAATGAAATCATAACAATGCTTTCATCCGTTATCGTGCTGCAGCTTCTTGCGCTTAAGATCGCATCAAAACTCGGGCGCAACGTGGATAAACCACTGGGCCTGAATAAAGTTGTAGGCGAGAGCTAAGGGGCTTATAGAGCTATGAGCTTATATGTTTAAAACAAAAATGACACCGTATTTTATAACGGTGTCATTTTGAATTTCTTTTGTTAAACTTTCTAGCTCATAAGAGATATTGCGTTTTGCAAGAGTTCTTTATAGCTTGAAATCAGTTTATTGGAAAGTTCAAGCTGCATTTTTGCCTGCTGATAGTATGAAATATTTCCTTTAAAATCCACATTTGACAATTCTAAAAGTCCGCTTCTGATTTCACCTCTGCCCATAACGGGTTTGCCCGATGCTTCCGTTTCCACAAACTGCCCTGATTTATATTCATAAAGCCCTTCGGGGTTGTGGAAATTCATAACGGAGAGCTTGTATAAAGGGGTAGAATCTTTACCGCTGTTTGCTTTCCCGTATAATATTCCATCTTCCTTTATTTCGTATTCATCATATTTTCCAAGATATTTGCCGTTATCAGGGTCAATCCAGAGTTTAATTTCGGTTGTTGGGATTGAAAGTGCTCCGCCTTCTGCAAGGCTTTTATCAAAATCTTCCTGACTTAAAGATTTTGTCCCGCTGACAATTTCGCCCTTGTCATTCATAATGTAGCCTTGAACTTTAGAACCGTCAGTTGCTTTGTATGTGCCGTCAGAATCGAACTTAAATTCCCCAAGGCGTGTGTAGGCAAGCCTTCCTTCTTCGTTTCTTACAACAAAATAACCCGTCCCTTCTAAAAACACGTTTTCATCGGATGTACCGGGGGTTGCTTTTCCCTGCATGGTTTTTTTCATATAGCAGTCGCTGTATGTTGAATCAAGGAAGGTTTTAAATGTAATCTTATTTTCTCGATATCCCGGTGTATAGATGTTCACCATATTCTCAGAAACGGCGTCCATCCAGCTTTTTGTTGCCTTTTGGGTGTTTAATGCGTTTACGTATGCATCGTTCATTGTTTTTTCTCCTTGTTTTGCTGCCTTTCCTTTTGCTGGTGTTGTTTGTAGCTCAGGTTGGCATAGGGGATATTTTGTTCGTCAAATCTTTGCTTTAAATACGGTATGTTGTTTTTTAAATATTCTTCAACAGCTTTATCTCCCGGGATAAAGTGTGCATTGATTTTTCCGTCGGTAAGTTTTAAAACAACCGTGACATTATTATCAAAATCAAGCCTTATTGCCCCCTTGGTTTCTCTTGCCTTTAAAAGCAGGTCTGATAATGTTTTTGATACTTCAATAGTTTTGTAATTTGCAGCGTCAACAATATTGCCTTCATTTGAAACCGTATAGTTTGTATATCCCGCCTGATTTATCGCATTGATAAAAAAGAGTGCGTCGCATTTTTCAATGTTCAGGGAATCGAGGTTTTGAAAGGCGGCAATATCCATATCATCAAGAATATCGCTTATGTTGAAGTTGTTTTCTTTGGAAAGTATGTTTGCGCCGTCTTTTAAAAATTCTTCAAGTTCCGCTTTAAAAGAATGTGGGTTTGAGCTTCCGGTAAGTGTACCCGTTTGTCCGTTTTCAGAATAATTTACGGCACCTTTAAGCGTACCTCCAAGGGCTGTGCTTTGATTTTCATTGAAAGATTTTGTCTGTGTTTCTATATTCATTAACGGGGCCTTTTGCTGTTTTATTAATTGTCTTTATACTTTTGAAGAAGCTCTTCAAGTTCTTCTTCATACGCTGCTTCCCTTGCTTTCATAAAATGTTTCTGGGAGCCTATTTCGTTTAGAGTTTTAAGTTCGCGCATCTTTTCTTCATAAAGATATTCTTCTTTTTTGTGTTCTTTATGCTTTTCTAAAACGTCAACTTCCCTTTCTCTTTGACGGAGAATCTCTTCTTCCCTGTGAAGGACTTTAAGCGCTTCCTGTCTTTGAGCTTCGAGCTTTTCGCCTTCTTCGTAGAGATGTTTTAAGAATTTGTCAAAACCGTCGTACATCCTGGGGTCGGATTTTCGCATATTTATTCTTGTATCTTGAATGTTTTTGTTGTTTTCATCAATAAGCTTTTCAATCCTGAAGACTTCTTCCTGACATTTTTGAACAACTGTAAGCTGCTCTTCTTTTTTTCTAATCCTTATTTCTAAGAATTTTTGAAGTCTGTAGTTAAAAGGCATAATGATTTACGGTTTTCAAGATACATTAATACATCCTATTATACGGCTTTTTCTACCCTTTATTTAATAAAAACTTTCAAAAAGTCAAAAAAATCATTTTTTTGGTGTAGGCATGCTTAAAAACTTTTAAAAACTATTCATAATTAATTTTTTAAGTTGTTTTATGAAATTTCCTAAATTGTATTATATTTCCTTCTGTCTAAATATCTTCGCCAGTTTTCTTCAAAATTTTGTATAAAATCGTGTGCTTCCAAAACATCGTCGTAGGTAATTTTTCCAAGATTTTTGGCCATTTTGTGCTTTCCTGAAATACAGGCAAAATTTTCATCTTCAAAGCAATGTTCATCGTCAAGTTTTGCCGTATCTTTAAAATCTTCATCATCTTTCGAAAATTCTGCAGCACAAATATTGTCCGATCCTAAATCCGTATCAGCCAGACTCTGTGCAAACATCGGGAAGGTTAAATCCATAAAGGCGAGGGCATATTTTTTGCCGCATCCTTTGCAAACCACTTTTATAATTACAGTATCGCTTCCTGTTTCAAGCACCTTGGCGCATTCGATATCAAAGTTTGATCCGCACTGTGCGCAAAAAAGAAACGGTATTACTTTTTCCATATTAAAATCTTCTGACATTTTTAAAAATCTCCGCTTGCTGAATATCTTGCCGGGTTTTTAAGGTTTGTTAAATTTTATTAAATTTTGTGCCGAATTAA
Source organism: uncultured Vampirovibrio sp. (assembly GCA_910578465.1). Classification (GTDB taxonomy): domain Bacteria; phylum Cyanobacteriota; class Vampirovibrionia; order Gastranaerophilales; family Gastranaerophilaceae; genus MGBC122484. The sequence goes on from CAJTPW010000006.1 coordinate 8,031, forward strand.
TAAAGTTGTGCGTCTTAATAACCGTAAGTACAAATATAAAGTTAAGGACATAAGGAAGTTATATTAAGAAACGAGGTAAAAATGTTCGAAATTCTCAGTTTGGTTGTATTTGCAGGTGTTTTTTGCCTGTTTATGATAGTTGTGCCATCCGTTGTTGAAAAATGCACATCGAAAGAATTTAAACAATCCTATTTGAAGCATCTTTCAAGTGCATATCTGCACTCTTACGAAAAGTAACCTTAAGAGGGGTGTAAAATTATCACTCCTTTCAGCCGAAATTTTTCCCGTCAGTTTGTAAAATTCCACAAAAGTTTGAAATTTTAACATCATGGTTTAAAATTTTGGTATGAAACGCTTTATTTTTCTTTTTATTTCATCACTTATTTTCTTTGGTGCAATGCTTTCTCCAACGGCATTTGCATACGAAGAAGAACTTTTTTGTGATGAAATTTTTATTGAAAGCGAAAGTTTAAAATTAAATCTGGATAAAACTTTGCCGAAGACATACAAAGAAACATACAAAGCGCCTGAAACAGGCTTGGAATTTAAAAAAGCGGGAATTTCCGTCTTTTCAAACTCAAACAAAGACCTTGACGATTATATGAGCGAATATTATAAATCCACAACAGGAGCCACTTTAAACCCTGAGGGCAGACTTTCTTTAACGGGCGGAATGGAAGTTAAGTATCAAAATCCCGATGCGAGTATAAATTCAAAAAAGCTTTATTTAACCCCGCAAGTACGCCTCGGGGATGAGGTTTTTGTAACTTTTGCAAATAAATTTAATCAGGATTCTAAAATTTATGAGAATGAATTTGGTTTGAAATATCGGCCAAAATTCTTTAAAAGCGGTAATTTCGGTATCACCGCAGGAACCGTTTTTGATGAAGAAACAATAAAATCCCAAAACCTTAAATTTTCAACGGATTTATATTTGTTTTAAAATGTTTTGGCGGCCTTAGACGGCGTGCTTTGGCGCTTCCGGTGTTTTAACGGCGCGTTTTTCAATACGGTTCCGTGTATTTGAATTCAAAGTTTTCCAAAAGCTCTGCAGGACTAATTTCAAGCGCATTTGCAATTTTTATAAGCGTGGTAAATTTCAAATCGACAAGCCCGTTTTCCACACGGCTTAAAGTAGCAGAAGTTATAAGGCATTCATTAAAGGCAAAGCTGTTTAAAGACTTATTTTTTTGAAGGCGCAACTTTTTTATTCTTTTGCCAATGAGTTTCAGTAGTTTTTTATCCTGCTGTTGCATACATGTAATTCTAGTGCTATCATAATATTATTCCATTACACACATGTAACGATACCTGGCTAATATTCAATAACCACATGTATTAGCCCCTGTTTGAAAAATAATATTAAGGAGAATTATAAATGGCAAAAGCTAAAGGGCAATTAATAAACATTCGTAGGTTGGCCCCTATATGTGAATGTGCCCAACATCATAAATCCCTCGCATTCTCTCTTGTTGAAATGCTCATGGCTCTTCTTGTTGCATCATTACTCATGGCTGCTCTTGCTCCCGTTATGACAAAGAGGATGAATGCGGATTTTGTAAATATCGGCGGGATGGCAAAATCAAACCTGATACCTGCTTGTGCTTATGTAAACAATACAACCGTTGATATGGTATTTGATAACAATAACGGCTGTAAAGTTCCCGAGGGCAAATACTCTATGTCTGCAATTATTGTATCGGGCGGCGGAGGCGGCGGAGGCGCTGCCGGTTGGCAAAAAGTTACCGAAAGAAAAATTGAAATAAACGGTGTGAGAACAGAAGTTTTTGGCACAACAGGCGCGGCAAGAAACCAACACGGTTATAACAGTAAAACATTTAATATTGACAGTACAATGTCTGATATCGAAGTAGAAATTGTCGGTGGCGGAAATGGCGGTGCAGACGGTGCGGCAGCGGGCGGGCACCCCGCAAGCCAAGCGGATTGCGGAAGCTGGGGATATTATTTTGACCCTGCAGCACAAATGCACAGCAAAGAAGGAGACCCTTACGGATTTTGTATAGCATTAAGAAACCCGGGAGACGGCGGTACGGATACACCTTCAAGAAACGTTACGGGAGTTACTTCAGTGCCTGCCGGGAGCACTTGTTCTGCTTTGGAAAGCGGAAATTGCTGCTGGTATGGAAATACTGCGAATTCTAACGTCTGCAATTCTGTAGGAGGGGGTTACAGCGGCTGCAACAGAACTGTTTGTCAGTGGAATGCATCAAGGACAATTTGTGCAAATTGGCGTCCTTCTTCTGTCGCAGCTAAAAACGGGGATTGGGGAAAGCTGCCCGATGTTTATCAGCTGGATGCTTTAGCAGTCCATGCTCAGGTAAACGGCAGATTTGCATCATATGGCGGACAAAAAGCATTACAAATTTGCTCAATAAACGTACCTGCAGCCTATAAGAGTTCTCTTACGCGTTGTGATGCCATAAAAGATGGATGTATAGGTACAAACAATAATAATTATTGTATCGCTTATGATTATTGGGGAGATGACGGAGAAGGTCCCGAAAATACGCATTCGGCAATATTCGTTAGCGACAATGTTAATTACACTTATGTGTCAAATAAGCTTGATGTTAATGCGGTAAAACCAAATTTAATGAGGTATTATTCTACTGGAATTGGAGGTATATTGGCAAATAGCCCCCGCTGTGTAATTAACAATGTTGAAAGATACCACGCATACCATGGGGGTGGAGGAAGCGGCGGAATGTATGCAAGACAAAAAATTCCAAATGATGTTCTCAAAAAAGCTTTCACAAATGTTGATGGCACACAGTATAAAGGTACACTTCAGCTGACACTTTATGCAGGGCACGGGGGTGATTGGCATTCAGATGAAGTAAAAAACAATACAAGATCATCCGGCTCATGGGCAGAGCTAAAAAAAGACGGAGTGACTATTTGGCGTATATCCGTACCAAACGGTTTTCCGGGTGCTCAGCCAAACCCTGCTTTAGCAGGTACGTCAGGCTGGAATACAGCAAGACCCGGTGATAATGCAGGTACTTCATTTAGCGTTACCGACACTGTGAATAATTATTGCAGTCATTATAATGTGTATAGTTTAGATGGAAGACACAAAAATAGGAATGTCCCTTGTGGTTTAGCAAGGTTTGATTTAATTATGCAGGGAGGTTACGGGGTTGGCAGCAGTACTGTATATCCAAGCAACATAGAAAATGCGGGCTATGGCGGCAGAGCATATTGGAGAACGGCAGTTCAGGCTTTAAACGAAGCTGACGGGCAATATGGTGAATACACGCCACTTGACGGTATAGAGGGGAAAGATGGTGCAGCTCCGGGTGCAGGCGGCTCCGGCAGTTTTTGTACCCAAGGTTCCACTAGATTGAAAAATAAATGCGGTAAATCAGGAAGCGGAGCAGGCGGTGGTGCAAGGTTTACCTATAAAAAGACATACCCGGGTGCAGGCGGCGGAGGCGGAGGAGCAGGAACATTGCTGCATATTAGAAATATACAAGTAACGCCGGGAGAAGTAATTCAGGTGCAGGCAGGTGCACAGGGTTCCGGAGGCCAGGCAGGTGGAAACGGTACAAAAGGCGGTGACAGCTTTATTAAACTTGGTGACGGAACAAAATATACGGTAACAGGCGGCAATTTTGGGCAAACAGCCACGCCTGCAATAATAACAAGCACTGCTCAAAGCCAGGCAAAAGGCGGCAAAGGCGGAAGCAGAGGCACTGTAACGCAAGATACATTAGATAAGCTGAATTTAAAAAACGGCAAAGATGTATACTATCCAAGTGTGGCAGCCGATACTGATATTGCAAACGGAAATGATGCGCCCAATGTCTCTTCCGATACACCTTACCAATCATCAGGAGGTAATGGCGGAGTAAATTCTAAAATATCGGCCCTGGCGGGTTTACATGGTATTCCTTGCGGAGCATATTCAACAAGCGTTATAAAGTTAAACAATAAAAATTACACCTGCGGAAGTATCGATATACCTGCAAACACATTCGATCCCGTGCCTTTGACAAGAATGCTTGTTGCGGATGATATAAAGCTAAATATCGGAAGTTATATTAATACTTACGCACCAGGCGCAACAGGAGGTGGCGGGGGAGGATGGAGTGTTAATTCATATAATGCCACAGAATCTGTGGGCAAGGGAGCAAACGGCTTAGGAGGATACGTAATTATATATTTTAATTAAGGCGTACAATCCAGTGCCACACCGGCCTATATAACCCACGTAGTCCAGTGTCACACCAAAGGCTCCTGAGGAAATCACAGATTTCCACGTCGCTATCGTACGGTTTCGCCACTTCACAAATGCTGAATGCATTTGCTCCAGTGCCTGCACACACGGCTCACGCAATTTTTAGATGAACAACTTTTCGGGGCGCGTTTTGTAACCTTCGCGCTCCTTTTCTTAAATGCGTGAGCCAGGGCGCAATCTTTTGCTTGCGAGCAGCAAGAAAAAGATGAAGCTATTGATGGCCACCGTTTGCAATCTTTGATTGCACAGGCGGAGTGTTCAATTAATGCTGTTGGGCAGGTATGCCCAACCTACCTAAGGCCCATACAAGCTCCTAAAAACCCCGTAAATACACACCAAAACGCGCCGCAAAGGCAAAAACGGCGTGCAAATCATTAACCCCCCCCCGTCCTAGAACGGTTTTGTCTGGCTTAATTTATTTCTCAATTCTCTAAAGCGCATAATGTCTTCCTGTGCTTTTGAAGTTTCTTTAAACAGCACCTGATTTGAAGGATGAACCATTACAATGGCGTCAATATGAACTTCCAAAAAATCATACCTTCTTGGGGCGGAAGCGTCTTTGCCCATAATTTCAGCGTTTGTTACGGCCAAAAAGCGCTTTTCTTTATCGTTTAAAAGGTCGGTAAGCTCACGGTTTGTGTTTGTATATTTTGAAACGTGCACAGTGCCTTTAATGTTGTGCTCTTTTGTTAATATGCAAACCTCTATGGGAATTGTATCTTGGTGCTTGCCTGCCATAAGCGCGTTTTCTCCTGTAATATCTTCATTTTAAAGATATTATATTACATTTTTTAAAATATGGCTAATATTTTATTTTTTAATGTAAAATAAAGGGGAGATGAGGAGATTTTTAACATTACTTTGTTTTGGAATATTTGCGCTCAATTGTTTTTCGGCGCAAAATTCGGCCTATGCCTCGGGTGCACCGATGATAAGCACCTGGGAAGTGGATAACCGTGAAATTTTGAACAATAAAAGGGTTATTTCCAAATCTTCCTTCAAAATAAGTGCAATATATCCTTCAAACGTGATAAATGTGCTTGGCGCCAATTTTCCGGGATACAGAGGCCCGGGGCAGCTTGTTATCTATAAACAAAATTTTGGCAGGACGACAGGTACAAACGAATTCGGCAAGGAAGCCGTTATTGAAGGCGACAGAGTAGTAAAGCTTACGGGCGCAAACAGCTTAATTCCAAAAAACGGCTATATAGTTTCAGGTCATGGAAGTGCCAAAAAATGGATTACAAGTAATCTTAAAATCGGCACAAATATTTTAATCGATGAAGAAAAGAATATTATAACAGCCTATACAACGGTTGACAGTTACCGTTTTTACGCGAAGGAAAAAATCAAAGAGGCTGAAGAATTTCTTGATAACGCCAAAAAAATTCAGGAAAACCCGGGCGAGAAGAAAGCAAAATATTATCTTAAGCGCGCAAAACAGGATTTAAGAAAATCAAATAAAGCAAATGATAATATGGCGGTAAATTATGCAAAATCTTCCGTTGAAATGTCTAAAATTGCTATTAATTACTCCCTTCCATACATTGAAAACGAACTTAAAGGAACCTGGATTCGTCCTACGGAAAAAAGCCTCTGGGAAGTTCGAAAAACGCTTGATAATATGAAATCAATTGGTTTGAATACGGTTTTCCTTGAAACCTATTTCCACGGGTATACAATTTTTCCGAGCAAAACAATGCGCTCATATAATTTCACCTCTCAAAATCCTGTATTTTCAGGCTTTGACGTTCTTCGTGCTTATGTAACGGAAGCTCATTCTAGGGGGATGAAAGTTCATGTTTGGTTTGAAAGTTTTTATGTTGGAAATAAACACCCCTCAAACGATCCGAATTCTATCCTTTCAATAAAGCCTGATTGGGGAAATAAAAATAAAGCAAATTATGATAAAGAAGGTTATGTGTCCCACCCTGTGGAGCATAATGGATATTTTATCGACCCTGCAAACCCTGAAGTACAAAATTTCCTTGTTCTTTTAATAAAAGAAATCATTTCAGATTATAATGTCGATGGTGTAAACCTTGATTATATCAGGTATCCGAGTGCTCAAAAAGCAACATCATTGGGCTATGACGCTTCAAACTGGGGCTACACCGAATATGCTAGGGCAGAGTTTAAAAAATTCTATGATAAAGACCCTGCAAATATTAAATATAAAGACCCGCTTTGGAACACTTGGAATCAATACAGACAGGATAAAATCACCGCTTTTGTTTCAAAGGTATATAAGGCTGCAAAAGGCAAGGCTACGGTTTCCACGGTAATATTTCCCGATTATAAAACTGCCCTTGAGACAAAACAGCAGGATTGGGCAAAATGGGCTAATGACGGCAAATTAGACGCACTCACGCCTTTAATTTTAACTTCCGACGATACTCTTTTTGAAATTATGTTCAAAGAAATTAAGGCAAAAGTTCCGTCAAATACAATCGTTTACCCCGGGCTTTTTATAGGTTTTATGGAAGGTGAAGCCGAGGATTTATTAAAACAGATAAATGTTTCAAGAAGCCTGAAATCAAGCGGGGTCATCCTTTTTGACTGGGCGCACCTTGATACGAAATATAAAGATGCGCTAAAGTTTTGCGTGTTCACATCAACCTGCAAATAGCAAATCGGTGCAAACACGCAAATAGATAGTTTAATTCAGCAATGCGGAAATTTTTCGTTTCCTTATGTATGTTTAAATAATAATTCATTTTTGAAATAAAAAAAGGTATATATTTACCACACCTGAAACTTTTTAAAATTAACCTTAAAATATTGTGGGGAAAGGGTTTGAACCTGTTTAAGCAAGAAGGGCGATGATTAATTTTTGCACAAAAGTCACTTCTTCATCGTTTAATTTATTCAACATATCGCAAATTAATTCCGTTCTTTTTTGAACGTTCATTTTTCTTTTCTTGTTTCAATGCAAGTGTTAATCGGTTATTCGTCGAATTTTAGAAGTTCGTAGGGTTCAACACCAAGGACGCGGGCGATATCGTATAAGCGCGACAATGAAGTATCATTCTTTGCAATTTCTAAATTTCCGATTGCTCCGGGCGTAACGCCAATTTCAAGAGCAAGTGTTAATTGTGATATACCCTTTTTTTCGCGCAGAGCTTTTATATTTTTTGCAACTTTGGCTACAAATTCCTTGTTCATTTTTAAATTATCTGTTATAATTCAGTGTGAAACAATCAGTATAGCTTATTAAGTATCACACATTACAAAGGATAACGGTATGTCGGAAGTTACGGACAAATTAATTGGAAATTGTTTTGAAAACCTTGAAAAGGCGGAGGTTTTGGGCAGACTTCTTTATGCAAAGTTTTTTGGCGAAAAAGACACGGATATTTCTTTGGAAATGCTTATAAGCTTTATAAAAGCAGGGAAGGACAGTCTTATAAAAATTCAGGAAATTCTAAACAGAAAAAACATATCTAAAGTCCCCTAATAAAAAAACCGCCTTTGGAAGCGGTTTTTGAATTTAATAATAGGAGGGGATAGGGAGGAGTTTTTATGAAATAAGAGGAATTATTTGCCGTGTCGTCGGGGCGCACCCCAAGAGATTATGCTACAAGGTTCAAGGGTTGTTTTTCATTTTCTTTTTCTTCACCGTTTGATTGGTTGAATGTGAAAGGGTTTGAACCTTTTTTATCTTTTTGTGTTTCGAAAACGTTGATTGAAGAGCTTAATTCGCCGAAAGCGTGAACTGTTTCCATTTCAGCATTTGCGTTTACGTGAAGTTTGCCTTCAACGTTTTTCATAACAGTGTTCGGATTGTAAATTTGAGCTGCTGCCTGAGCGTTTAAAGCCTGTACCGCAGAAAGGTTTGAAGTAACATCCATTAAACCTGCATTTGTCATTGCGATTTGTCTTTGAACGTCCAAATCAACTTTGCTTGAGTATAAATCAACACCCTGAGTTGCTCTTGTGAACTTTGTTAAGTCAACTTTTGCCACATCAACGGTTTTGTTTTCAAGAGAAGTGAAAATATCGGATGTAACTTTTGCAACGTTAGCAACGTCAATTCCGTTATATTTAGCTGTTAAACCATTGATGCTCATTGTCTTCTCCATTGTTCCTTATGTTATTTTTATCGGCAGACTCCACCAAAAACATTAGGAATTTAAAGACATTTGTTACATTTATTTACAATACGGTAAAAGCTTTAAAGCAAGGGGTTTTAAGATTGTGTACGGAGCTTTGAAGTTGCGCTGCGGGGCTTTGAATTGGAGTTGCGCAGCGAAGCTTAATGCAGGCATTAAAAAAGCGCCCTCCATATTAGAAGGCGCCCTGTATAATTTTTGTGCCGCTTTATTTTCCTGCAGTTTTTGGTGCAGATAAAGATTTATCCGTCCATTTATCGTCAATGAGCTCGAAGTGCCTGCCTTGCGGTTTGCCGCCTTGAATATTTTCAATATACAAATACAGCTCATTGCTGTCGTTATACCTCAAATGCAGGCCTACCGTGCTGTTTCCTTCTCCATCGCTTTCTATATCTTCGTAATATGCATCCATTTTGCCTTTGGCATTAAACCACAGCCACTTTGAGCTTTCGGAGCTTCCGTCTTCAAATTCGGCGTAGTCTTCAAAATACATAGAAGGCGTACCGTCGTTGAATGTGAAATATTTTTTCATCGTTTTGCCCGGTTTTTCGGTATCTTCGCCATACTCAACAAGTTCTTCCTCATATGTCTGTATTTCGCCGTTATGTAAGGTGAATACATTTTTTTTGCCGTCGGGAAGAAACTCCTCGGCTTCTTTCAACATGCCGTCTTTGAATGTGCTTTTTCTTAAAACCGTTCCATCGGGGCTGTATTCAAGCATTATTTCTTTCCCGTCATTTGTTTGCAGAATTTCTGTTAACGGTGTATTGTCGGCTGCTGTTATGCTGCCTTTTTCATAAGCTGCCTTGATTTCATCGATAGTACTCTGAATTTTATCTGCAATATCCAGAGCTTTTTCGTAAAAATCTTCTGCGGTTTCCGCGCTTTTTGCAATTTCAGGAGGTACACCGTACTCCTGCGCCATAATGATACTTGCTCTTGCGGCAAGTTCTGCTGCGGTAGCAAGATCGGGGGTTAAAAACAGCGGAGTTTTTATGCTGTCGTTATTTTCCTCAGGGGGGTTCACGCCTGGATTCTGCGGGCTTTCGTTTGAACGCTCAATTCCTGTTTTCTTCAAATTAACGGCGGACGCGGCTTTTGTCGAAATAGTCGGATTAAAATTTACACTCATTTTTTACTTTCTAGTTTTAACAACACAAATTTTTAACAACACATTTTTTAACGGGGTATCTTTTATAATACTCCAACAAAAGTTTTATTGCCATGGTATTTCAAATTTATCCAGTTTTTGGGCTAAATTCTTAATATTTATTTACATTTGGATATTTGAATATTATTTTTAAAGTACAATTAATATTATGAAAAGGAAATTTTTACAAAAATTTTTCAAATATAAAAGATAGAGAGAAAGGCGTTTTTGCCTTTCTTTTTTTATACGGATAAACAGTTGAGCAAGAAGGTTTTCGGGCGGATTTCAAACAGGAAAGATTGATGAAGAAAAATTTAAAAGGAAAAGTTCTAAATATTGAATGTGTTGCAAAGGACACTGTAAAACTGCAGTTTTCAACGCCATTGCGGGAAATTTGTGCGGGGCAGTTTGTTTCAATCTTAATTCCGAATAAAACTCTGCGCCGTCCCTTTAGTGTAGCGGATTTTGCGGTGCGTGGCAGCGAAGCGAACGCACATTGTGAGGGCTCTGTTGAAGAGTCCGAACCCGCAATAATCCAAGAAGCGGATTTTGCGGTGCGTGGCAGCGAAGGCGGAGTTATCACCGTTTTATTTAAACTAAAAGGAGACGGTACAAGCTATTTAAAATCCCTGAAAATTGGCGATAATATTGACTATCTGGCGCCTTTGGGGAATTGTTTTACATTGCCCGAAATAGGGAAAAGGGCTCTCCTTATAGGGGCAGGGATTGGGATTGCTCCAATGCTTTATTTAAAAAAGGTTTTGACGGGTAAAGGAGTGGAAAATCTTTTAATTTCGGGGTTTAAAGACGAAGAAGAAGTTGTAAAAGGTTCTGATAGAACGGTTATAGGCGGCAGCGTTATGGATAATATTCAAAATGTGATTGATGAATTTAAACCTGATATTATTTATTCCTGCGGGCCGAAAATCGTGCTGGAATTGGTTTGTAAGCTTGCGGAGAGAAACGGGCTTGCGGCTGAAATTGCAATGGAAAAGGTTATGGCGTGCGGAATAGGAGTTTGCAGAGGGTGTGTGATTAAGCTCAGGGATGAAGCAAGCGGCGGCAGGACAGTGAAAAATGCTTCCGTATGTGCGGATGGCCCTGTTTTTAGCGGTTCGGAGGTTATATGGGAATAGATGCCAAAAATATAGATTTAAGTGTCGATTTCGGTAAATTTAAGCTTCAAAACCCTGTTATGACAGCCTCGGGGACGTTTGGATATTGTGATGAATTTGACGCTTTTTTAAATGTTAAAAACCTTGGAGCCATTGTAACAAAAGGAGTTACGCTTGAAGAAAGGCCCGGAAATGAAGGCAGACGCATATTTGAATGTGAAGCGGGCATGATAAACCGTATAGGGCTTGAAAATGTCGGAATTGAAAAATTTATAAGCAAAAAATTACCCAAATTAAAGGAAAAAGGGATAAATTTTGTCTTAAACATTGCAGGAAGCAGCATTGAGGACTATGTAAAACTTGGAGAAATCTCACAAGTCAATAATATCGGGGCTATTGAGACAAATGTCTCCTGCCCGAACGTAAAATCAGGGTGTTTGGAATTTGGAACCGATGAGAAGTGTTTGTATGAGCTGATTTCAAGGATTAGAGAAGTCTATAACGGCTTTTTAATCGTAAAATTAACCCCGAATGTGACGGAAATCGAAAAACTTGCCGTTGCAGCCCAAAAAGCAGGCGCAGACTGTATCAGCGCGATTAATACATTAAAAGGGCTTGGGGTAGAGTTGAATTTCAACGGTGCCAAAGTCTCAAAAAGCTTCGTACAGGGCGGTTTGAGTGGAAAATGCGTAAAACCCGTTGCGCTTTCTATGGTAAAAAGAATTAAAGAAGCCGTAAGCCTTCCTATAATCGGTCTTGGCGGCATATCCTGCCTTAAAGATTTGCTGGAATTTGTTGCGGTTGGTGCGGATGCGGTGCAAATCGGGACTGAAAACTTTACCAATCCTGATATAGCGGAAAGGCTTACTGTGGAATTGGCTGAATTCATTGAAAAACAGGGCTTTAAAAGTTTTAACAATTTAAAAGAGGAACTTAGAAAATGATTGAAACGATAGATGTAAAAGAGTTGTTAATAAAGGCTGACGGGCTTTTAAACGGACATTTTTGCCTGACATCAGGACTTCATTCGGACACATATTTTCAATGTGCCAAATTGTACCAATATCCTGAATTGGTTGAAAAAATCGGGAAAGCGTTAGCTGAAAAGCTTTCAGGGCTTGAATTTGACACAATTATTGCACCTGCAATCGGCGCTGTGATTTTCGGGTATGAAGTTGCAAAGCAGGCAAAAAAGCGCAATCTTTTTGTTGAAAGAAAAGATGGCGAAATGCAGTTAAGGCGCGGCTATACGCTTAAAAAAGGCGAAAAGATTGTGATTATTGAAGATGTTATAACCACGGCAAGAACTATATTTGAGACGATTGATGCGATTAAAGAATATGAGCCCGAGATTGTCGGAGTAGGCTGTATTGTAGACAGGACGCAGGGAAAGCTGGATGATAAATTAAAAATTAATTCACTCTTAAAGATTGACCCTGTTGTGTTTGAACCTGCGGATTGCCCTCTGTGCAAGGAAAATATACCTGTTGTAAAGCCGGGAAGCAGAGTGGGAGCTTAAAAAGAGGAATTTTGGACATAATGTGCAGTGCTAAATTGGAAAATTTGATCGATATAAAAAGTCTTTCAACAGAAGAAATTTCAGCGATTGCAGACAGGGCGCTTGAAATTAAATGTGGTGCGAAACCCTTATCCTGCAAGGAAAAGCACGCTGCTATGATTTTCTTTGAAAACTCGACCCGCACCTATTTTTCTTTTGAAATGGCTTTAAATAAGCTTGGTGCAAGCGTTTACAATTTTGAAACATCCAAATCTTCTCTATCCAAGGGGGAAGATTTTTTTGATACGGTGAATAACCTTGCAGCAATTGGATTTGACGCTTGTATAATCCGTACAAGCGAGGAAGGGCTTATAAAAAGAACCATCGAAGAAAATCAAAACGGCAGGAAATTTTTTAAAAAAATCGCTCTAATTAATGCGGGAGAAGGTTCTTCAGCTCATCCGACACAGGCATTGCTTGATTTTGTTACAATTAAGGAAAAATTTAGTGATTTAAACGGCTTAAACCTTGTGATTGTGGGGGATATACGTCATTCAAGGGTGGTAAAGTCAAATATAGAGCTTTTAAACAGGTTTGGGGTAAAGATAAAATGCGTTGCACCAAAGTATTTTATGGATGAAACTATTGAAAACGTCGAATGGTGCGATAATATGGATGAAGCCTTTGAAAATGCCGATATAGTAATGGCTTTAAGAATTCAAAAAGAGAGAATTCAAGGTATAATTGAATTTGAGGACTATATAAAAAATTATCAAATTACGGAAGAAAACCTCCCAAAAAATGCGATTTTAATGCACCCCGGGCCCGTAAACCGTGATATAGAGGTAACTTCAGGACTTTTGGACTCAAAAAGGGGCGAAACAATACTGACGCAGGCTCATAACGGTGTATTTACGAGAATAGCGATTTTGGAAATGATTTTTCAAAGTCAAAACGGAGGGGCGAATGTCTAAAATTGTAAAATTGCCCGCTTTTGTCGATATGCACGTACACCTTAGAGAGCCGGGGTATACGGAAAAGGAGACGCTTGAAACTGGGATGGCTGCTGCGATTACTGGGGGTTTTGGAACGATTTGCGCAATGCCAAACACTAAGCCTGTTGCCGACAACCCTGAAACTATAAGGTTTATAAGGGAATTTACGGACAAAAACCCTATGGTTACTGTTTTACCTGTTGGAGCAGTCACGAAAAACCTTGTTTCGGAAGAACTTACCGACTTTGAAGCTCTGAAAAAGGCAGGGGCTGTTGCCTTTTCAAACGACGGGCTTCCGATTTTGAATAAAAACGTCTTTAAAGAGGCTCTAAAATCAGGCGAGCTGATACTTTCGCACCTTGAAGACGAGAAAAATGAGGTTATATGGCAGCTTGACGTATTTCGTGAGGTTCAAAACGAGTCAAATCAAGGATTTTGTAAAAAGCCAAGGCTGCACTTTTGCCATATATCAACTTCTGACGCCTTAAGCAGTATTAAAAAGGCCAAGGCGCAAGGCTTAGAGGTTACCTGTGAAACTGCTCCGCACTATTTTGCGTTTACTAAAAATGACGTAACATCAAACGGGGTTTTTAAAATGAATCCTCCGTTGGGCTCTGACAATGACAGAGAGGCAGTTTTGGCTGCACTAAAAGACGGAACGATTGATGTTATTGCAACTGATCACGCGCCGCACACCGTGGAAGAGAAATTGAGGCCGTATGAAAAATCCCCGAACGGAATTGTGGGGCTTGAAACCGCATTTCCGCTTGCGCTTTCGGTACTTTCTTTGGATGAAGTTGTAGAAAAAATGTGCCATAACCCCGCAAAGATTTTAGGGATTGAAAACAGGCGCGATATCACCGTGGATTTAGAAGAAGAATGGGTTGTAAAATCGGCTGAATTTAAGTCTAAATGTAAGATTTCGCCTTATGAAAATATGAAGTTAAAAGGAAAAGTAATATGCAAATGAACAATGATTTAAAAGAAAAAATAAAGGATAAAATCGTTCTGGCACTTGATGTTGAGGAATTAGACGAAGCGAAAGCCTTGGTAGATCAACTTTTCCCTTATGTCGGAACTTTTAAAGTTGGACTCCAGCTTTATACAAAGTATGGAAATGAAGTTGTAGACTATATTTCAGGCAAAAATTCAAATTTTTTTCTTGATGTGAAATTGCATGATATTCCAAATACCGTGGAAAAAGCCAGTGAGAATGTGGTTTTAAGGGGTGCAAACTTCTTTAATGTCCACGCCACGGGCGGTTTGAAGATGATGGAAGCCGCCGCAAGAGGGGCCAAAAAAGCTGCGGAAAAACTGAATAAGAAACCCCCTATAATCCTTGCTGTGACTATGCTTACAAGCATTTCGCAGGAAGTTTTGAAGGATGAATTTGAAATTGAAGCGGATGTTTCAAATTTTGCAATCCGTCTTGCTAAATTGGCTAAAAAAGCAGGGCTTACGGGAGTTGTAGCTTCATCATTAGAAGCAAGGAAGATAAAAAAAGCCTGCGGAGCAGATTTCAAGGTGTTGTGCCCCGGAATTCGTCCTGAATGGAGCTCAAAGGATGATCAAAAAAGGATTGCGACCCCGAAATTTGCAATTAATGAAGGGGCGGACTATCTTGTTATCGGAAGGGCTGTAACCCAAGCTGAGAACAGGGTTGAGGCTATGGAAAAAATTTATGAAGAAATTGGAGAATTAGAATGCTTGCAACGTTAATATTGGAAGATGGCACGGTGCTTAAAGGCGAATCCTTTGGGGCGCAAGGGACTTCTGTAGGAGAAATTGTCTTTAACACCTCAATGGTCGGCTATCAGGAGATTTTGACCGATCCTTCCTATGCAAACCAGATAATTGTGATGACCTATCCCGAGATTGGCAATTACGGGCTGAATGATGATGATTTTGAATCCGAAAAGCCAAGGTGTAAGGGCTTTATAGTTAAAAATTCCTGTGAAAACGATTCACATTATAAAAGCAGGCAAAATATTTCAACATACCTGAAAAATAATGGTATTATTGGGATTGAGGGGGTTGATACCCGCCTTTTAACTAAAAAAATCAGGGAATTTGGGGTGATGAACTGTCTTATTACAACCGAAAACACGGATGATAACAATTTTTCGGAGAAGTTGGCGCAGCTTAAGGGCTATATGCCAAACAAGGATGTAGTTTTGGAAGTAACTCCCGAAAAATCTTACGTAATTAACGAAAGCGGGGATATAAACCTTGCAATGATAGACTACGGCTGTAAAACGGGGATAACCGACAGTCTTGCTAAACGCGGCTGTAAAATTACACTTTTTCCTGCAAATACTGATGCGGAGACGATTTTAGGCGGCAATTTTGACAGCGTGTTTTTATCAAATGGCCCCGGGGATCCTGCAGATTGCAAGATTGAGCTTCAAACTATTGAAAAATTGATCGGAAAAACCCCGATATTCGGTATTTGTCTTGGATATCAGCTTTTATCCATTGCTCTAGGCGCAAAGACTTACAAGCTGAAATACGGGCACAGAGGGGCAAACCACCCTGTTATAAATATGCTTGATAAAAAGGTTATGATGACATCCCAAAATCACGGCTATGCGGTTGATACAGGCAGTTTAACCCAGATTATGGAGCAAACTTATAAGAATCTGAACGATGATACAATGGAAGGATTTAGGTCTGAAAGCTTGAAAATAGAGGCTGTTCAGTTTCACCCCGAGGCAAACCCGGGACCGACCGATGCTGCGGTGATTTTTGATGACTGGATAGAAAAGATGAGAGAATACAAAAAAGCGCCCGTAAGGAAAGCGGAAGAAATGGCAAGCTTATAGAGAACAAAGAGGCTTTAAAAGCAGCAATATAGCCTGAATAAAAGGTAAAAACGGGACACCGACTTAAAAAGGAAGATATGATGGGAAAAGATTTAAGCATAAAAAAGGTTTTAGTGATAGGCTCAGGGCCGATTGTAATCGGGCAAGCCGCTGAATTTGACTATGCGGGCGTGCAGGCTTGCCGTGCGCTTAAAGAGGAAAATATTGAGGTTGTGCTTGTAAATTCAAACCCCGCAACGATTATGACCGATGAAGATATAGCAGATAAAGTCTATCTGGAGCCTTTGACGCTTGAAAGTCTTGCTGCCATTATTAAAAAGGAGCGTCCAAACGGTGTAATCGCTTCTCTTGGCGGACAAACTGGGTTAAATTTGGCTTGTGAACTTGATAAAGCTGGGGTTTTAGCCGAATATAACGTACGTCTTTTGGGAACAAACATTGAATCCATCAAAAAGGCGGAAGATAGGGAAATGTTCAAAAATCTGATGAATGAGATAGGGGAGCCTATTCCTGACAGTGAAATAGTTTCAAGCTATGAGGACGCTAAAAAATTCTCCGATAAAATCGGTTTTCCTATAATCATCCGCCCTGCCTTTACTCTGGGCGGTTCAGGGGGCGGCATCGCAAAGAATGAAGCGGAATATGAGGAAATAGTGCATTCGGGACTCCAGCAATCTCCTATAAATCAAGTGCTTGTGGAAAAGAGCATTGCAGGCTTTAAAGAGGTGGAATATGAGGTGATGAGGGATGCAAACGACACCTGTATCATCATTTGTAATATGGAAAACATTGACCCTATCGGTATTCATACGGGAGACAGCTTTGTTGTGGCACCTTCTCAGACCCTTACGAACAATGAATATCAGATGTTAAGGACATCTGCGATTAAAATTATCCGCGCCTTGAAAATTGAAGGGGGCTGTAATGTGCAGTATGCTTTGGATACAAAGACAAACCAGTACTATGTAATTGAGGTAAACCCGCGTGTGAGCCGCTCTTCAGCGCTAGCTTCAAAGGCAACGGGCTATCCTATCGCAAAGGTGACAACGAAAATTGCCGTGGGGTATGAATTATCTGAAATTAAAAATGCTATAACAGGTAAAACCGTTGCTGCGTTTGAGCCTGCGCTTGATTATGTTGTTGTAAAAATCCCGAAATGGCCTTTTGATAAATTTGCAAGCGGAGACAGAATGCTCGGGACCAAAATGAAGGCTACGGGCGAAGTTATGGCTATCGGGCGAACTTTTAAAAACAGTTTTAAAAAGGCCGTAGCGTCTCTTGAGGACAAGCATACGGGGATTTTGCATTACAAATTTGAAAACCTGTCTGATGAAGATTTGCTCCAAGACCTTCATATTCAGGATGACAGAAGGATTTTCAGGGTATCGGAGGCCTTAAAAAGGAATTTTGATGTTCAAAAAATAAGAGAAATTACAAAAATTGACCCCTGGTTTATAAATCAGATAAAAGATATAGTCGAATTAGAGACTGCTCTTGAAAAAACGCCTTTAAATGAGGAATTGTATAAAAAAGCAAAGGATTTCGGGTATTTGGATTCTGAAATTGCCGATATTTCAAAGGTTTCAGAGGAAGAACTCAAAAAATACGATTATCCTGCGGTGTTTAGAATTGTAGATACTTGTGCGGGGGAATTTCATGCTTCTACACCGTATTTTTATTCAACATACGGCGAAGCTTGCGAGCTTGAAGAGTTTAAAAAAGAGCATAAGGGAAACGCCGATATTGCAGGTGCTTCAAGGGAATGCGGCGCAAATGATACAAAAAAAGAGAATATTCTTGTTTTAGGCTCGGGACCGATTAGAATAGGTCAGGGAATTGAGTTTGACTATTGTTCGGTGCATGCCGCACGTGCGATTTTAGAAAACGGGTATGAATCCGTTATGGTAAATTCAAACCCTGAGACACTTTCAACCGATTTTGACATAGCTTCAAGGCTCTATTTTGAACCGATGAACGCTGAAAATGTGATGAACATTGTAAAAAAGGAAAAGCCCTACGGCGTAATGGTTCAATTTGGCGGGCAGACGGCAATTAACCTTGCGCCAAAGCTTGCAAAACAAGGCGTGAAAATCTTAGGAACCTCTTTAGAAAGCATTGATGCGGTTGAAGACAGGAAAGTTTTTGAAAAATTGCTTTCGGAGCTTAAAATCCCGCAGCCGAAGGGAAGGGGCGTAAAAAGCACGGCAGAGGCCCTCAGTGCCACAAAAGAGCTCGGATACCCTGTTTTGGTGCGTCCTTCATACGTTATAGGTGGCAGAGGCATGCAGGTTGTATACAATGATGATGAGCTTTTAACCTATATCAACGAGGCGCTCAAATTTTCAGGGGAACACCCTGTATTGATTGACCAGTATATTGAGGGCTTAGAAGTAGAGCTGGACGCTATTTCGGATGGTAAGGACGTTCTAATCCCGGGGATTTGCGAGCATATAGAACGTGCAGGGGTGCATTCGGGCGATTCTATGAGCATTTACCCTTCTCGCAGTATTACAAAAAGGCAGGAAAAGAAACTTGTCGAATATGCTAAAAAAATCGCCAAAAAGGTTAATATTATCGGTCTTATGAACATTCAGTTCATCATAAAAGACGACACTGTTTATGTGATTGAAGTAAACCCGAGGGCATCGCGTACCGTGCCCATAATGTCAAAGGTTACAGGCATTCCGATGACAAAAATCGCGATTAATGCAATTTTAGGGAAATCCGTAAAAAGCCAGGGGTACGGCACGGGGCTTTATAAGACAACAAAGCTTGTGTGTGTGAAAATGCCTGTGTTCAGCTTCCAAAAACTGAACAGAATTGACCCTGCGCTTGCTCCGGAGATGAAATCCACAGGGGAAGTTTTAGGGGTTGATTATTCCTACAAAAAGGCGCTTTTAAAGGCGTTTATTGCGGGCGGATACAAGTTTAATCGAAGGAAACAGAGGGTTTTGGTGTCTTTGAATGACCACTATAAAAAACCCGCCTTAAAAATTGTGAAAAAGCTTTATTCGCAAGGATTTTTCATTATGGCAACCTGGGGAACGCATAAATTCCTTGAAAAGAACGGTGTTCCATCCAAAATGATTGAAAAATTTATGGTGGATAAGCTTCAAAAACGTATGAAAGAAGGACGTTTGAGCTTTGTTTTAAATACCCCGACTTTAGGGAAAAATTCGCAGACATCAGGTTTTCAGATAAGAACAATTGCCGAAATGTATGGTATTCCGTGCTTTACGTGTGTTGATACCGCAAAAGCATACCTGAATGCCGTTAAAACCTATGATAAGGGCGCAAAACTTAATTCCGAAACGATTACAAATTATCGGAAAAAGAAATTTTTGGGGATATTTTAACCCTTCAGTTTCAGGTGTGTTTTTAAGATGGCAGGTTTTTGCACCAATCTTTAAAAAAGTGCTTTATTTATAGGATATTTGAATTCAAGGTATTTACTTTTTTAAAGTCAAAATGTAATATTATTAGTATATTAAGTTATTTTGGAGCAATTTTATCTTATGTTAATTGAAGAAGTTTTAGAGCTTACGGTACAAAAAGGTGCATCAGACTTGCACATTTCTGCCGACCTGCCGCCTGTTTTGCGTATAGACGGTGAGCTCATAAGGACAAATCTCCCCGTTTTAACGGGCGATGACATTGAAACAATCGTTTTCCCGATTTTAACAAATGAACAAAGACGACACCTTGAACAGCACTGGGAGCTTGACTTTGGTTACGGTTTGCACGGTGTAGGTCGTTTCAGGGTAAACGTTTATAAAGACAAAGGAAACTATGCTGCCGCATTCAGAACGATTAACTCTGAACCTCCGACATTTGAGGATTTGGGGCTTCCTGATATCGTTAAAAGAATTGCAAATAAACCGAGAGGTTTGATTTTGGTTACAGGACCTACAGGTTCAGGTAAATCAACCACACTGGCTGCAATGATTGACTATATTAACTCAACCAGAACCGAACACATTCTTACAATAGAAGACCCGATAGAATTTATTCACCCTTCAAAGAAATCTATCGTACACCAAAGGGAATTAGGCCAGGATACGCGTTCGACCGCAAACGCCCTGAAATCAGCCCTTCGTGAAGACCCTGATATTATCCTGATTGGTGAGATGAGAGACCTTGAAACTATCTCTCTTGCGCTTACTGCGGCAGAAACGGGCCACTTGGTTATGGGAACATTGCATACATCATCCGCTTCTCAGACAATTGACCGTATCATAGACGTATTCCCGCAAGGCCAGCAGCAGCAGATAAGACTGCAATTATCAACAAGTTTGGTTGCGGTATTTTCTCAAACATTGCTGCCGAAGCTTTCTGAGGACGGCTTTACTAAAAAAGGCCGTGTAATGGCACAGGAAATAATGGTTGTAAACAATGCGATTGCAAACTTAATCCGCGAACAAAAATCCGCACAGATTTATTCAGCTATTCAAACAGGCGCAGGAGCAGGCATGCAGACTCTTGATATGGCG
Source organism: uncultured Vampirovibrio sp. (assembly GCA_910578465.1). Classification (GTDB taxonomy): domain Bacteria; phylum Cyanobacteriota; class Vampirovibrionia; order Gastranaerophilales; family Gastranaerophilaceae; genus MGBC122484. The sequence goes on from CAJTPW010000006.1 coordinate 28,474, forward strand.
CTTCGCGATTTGTTCAAGATGAATTTAATCGATCAGCAGGATGCGATTGCAAAATCTCAACACCCCGAAGAATTAAAGAGAATGCTCGGTATTCAAACGGGCGCTGCCGCAAGAACCTTCGGTATGTAGGATTTGCGCCACAGATAAATTACAAAAAACCTCCCAATTCGGGAGGTTTTTTAAATTATAAGGGCCGCCCTGCGGACTAAAACATTATTAATATCCCTTGTAAACCTAAGACAGCAGGTTTAGCAAGCTGCCAACGCCTTACTTTCCTTTTATAAACTCTTCAGGTAAAGGTCTTATCGGGTTATAGAGCATAAATAATTCTTCTTTTGAAAAATCAGTTCGTGCCTGTTCTTCGCTTGAAAAACCTTCTTTTTCAAACTTGTAAAGACAATACGGGTTGCACCTTCCGCCGTTAACAGAGGCTGCCCTTAAACAACCGCCCTTGCAAACCGCCGCATAAACGCATTCTTTGCAATACCCTGTAAGCATAGAGCAGTCAAAGCGCCTGTTATATTTAAACGAATTTTTATCATTCCAAATATCTTTTAAAGACCTCTCCCTTGCGTTTCCTTCGATAAATTCATCCATCTGCAAAGAAAGACATCCGCGAACCGTTCCGTCAGAGCCCAGGCCAAGCCCTCTCATTCCTGCATGGCAGCCCCACCATTCGCCCTGAACTTTTTTGCCAAGGTCTCCGAGGTAGCCAAACACGTCTGCGCCTGAAACTTTGTCAAATTTATCCGAATATTTTTCTCTGGTCTCTAAGATAAATTTTGCAATTTCCATAAACTGGGCTTCGGTTATCATTGTTTCTCTCGGCATTCTTCCGATATGGTCGCCGTATTGAATTTGCCAAAGGCGTACTTTATTTTTAATTAAAAAGTCGCGAAGCTTTGGCAATTGGCTGTAGTTTAATTTATGGATTGTGGTTACGACACTTGGGGTTATATTGTGTTTATGGAGCAAATTTATGGCATTTTGAACGTGCTCAAAGCAGCCTTTTTTGCCCCTGATATAATCGTGAAGATAGGCATCTGCTGCATCAATACTGATACCGTATGCAACAGGCCTTATAGCATCCAAAACCTTTATGGTGTCTTCGTTTACAAGGTATGCGTTTGATATAAAAGCAACGTTCATCCCGAAGCTTCTTATCATTGTTGCAATTGCCCCTATATCTTTTCTCATAAGCGGTTCACCGCCCGACAATATCACTGTTTTTGTGCCGATTTCAGCCAAATCTTCAATAATATCGAAACATTCTCCCGTTGTGAGCTGGTGAGCTTTTTCAACGCTTGTGCAATCAGAGCCGCAGTGGATACAGTTTACGTTGCATTTAAAAGTTATTTCCCAAACGACGGTTTCAGGCGCGTATATCATAGCTTCCTCCAATTAAAAAATCACAATTTCCATTGTTTTATTATATCAACAATTGTAAAATATTGTTTCATTTTTATGCAGTATATCGGGTAAAACGGCAAAAAATTCCTTGCTGAAGGTTTAATTTATATATAGGAGAAATATATTATGAGTATCGGATATAACGGCGGTTTCTACAATAATCAAAACAATATGGCACCTGAATGTATGGCAGTATACGGGATAGCAAAACCACAGCCGCAGCCTCAACAAAATGTTGCACCGCAGGCGAATTTTGTTGCGCCGCAGGCGCAAATGGTATACGGGATTTTGCAGCCTTCACAGGATATGTTTGTACCGCAGGCAAGCCAACCTCAAATGTATGCGGTGTACGGTATTCAAACACCCCCGCAGGGACCCGATACGTTTGTTCGAAGCAATAAGCCCGATGTCGGCAAAGTATACGGAATTCAGATGCCTAACGGACAGCAATAAAACAAAATTTAAGATTTATGCCCCCTTTTAAAACTTTTTAAGGGGGCTTTTTTATGGGGGATTTCCTTTAGATACCATGGTTTTTTGGGCTTTACAAATATTTTGTTCCTGATACAATTAAGCTATAAATGAATATAATCAAGGGAAAATGTCCAAAGAGGGGCATTTTTTAGTAGGACTTCCTTTTAAAGTATTCTAAAATGCTTTAAAATGCGATCCAAAAAGTAAGTCAGGTAATATTTCCCTAAAAAAAGACAAGGAGAAACAATGGGAATTAAAGGTAAAAACGATAAAATGGTTGTTCTTGCATGTGAAGAGTGCAAAGAAAGAAACTACACGACCACGAAGAACAAAAAGACAAACAAAGACAGAATGGAAATGAAAAAACACTGCCCGAGATGCAACAAGCACACGGTGCATAAAGAAACAAAATAGCGGCGCGCAAGCCTGTGCCAAAGGGCTTTCTATGAGAAAGACCATAAAGCACTGCGGCGGGCGAATGCGTGGCAAAAGCGCATATCAGTACATTTAAAACACAGTTAATGCGTCCTTGGTTCAGTTGCTCGAGAAAACGGTGAGTTTTTAAATACGATAAGGGTTCTACCGACTGAAACAAACGCAAAGCAAAGTACATTGAAAAACACAATATAAGCGTCCTTAGTTCAGTTGGTAGAACGTCGGTCTCCAAAACCGGATGTCGAGGGTTCGAGTCCTTCAGGGCGCGAATTGTGTAAAACCTCATAAAACTTTATAAAGGAAGACAAATGGCAAATCCAGGTGCAAAAATAAAAAAAGATGATAAAGCCACAATGGTAGACGGTTTTAAAAATTATTTCAAAGGTGTAAAGGCTGAATGGGGTAAAGTTACCTGGCCTGAAAAACACCAGATAATCGTAGAAACAGGCATTGTGCTCTTTGTTGTAATAGCTTTTACTGTCATTGTCTATTTAATGGACATAATTTTTAAAGGATTACTCGGGTTGATTCCTCTAAGGTAATAAAAAGGATTAAAAATAGATGAAAGATAACGAAATGTTTGATGAAAAAGATAATTTAACCCCTGAAATTGAAGATGTTGAAATCAGCCCTGAAAAGGAAGAGAAACCTGATTTTAAATCCAATAAAGAGCCAAAGAAAAGATGGTATGTTGTGCATACATATTCAGGACATGAAAACAAGGTAAAAGTAAACCTTGAAAAACGTGTTGAATATATGAATATGGGCGAAAAGATTTTCAGAATCGAAGTGCCGCAAAAAACCATTACACAGGTTAAGGGCGGGAAAAAATCCGAAAAAGAAGAAAAAATATTCCCCGGTTATGTTTTGGTTGAGATGATTATGGATGATGATTCATGGTATGTTGTCCGCCATACTGCAGGGGTTACAAAATTTGTCGGTTCATCCAAAAAACCAATCCCTGCAAAAGATTCCGAAATCAAAAAAATCATCCACAGAGGTCAGGCACAGGCTCCTAAAATCGAATTGGATGTTAAAGTCGGGGATAAGGTTAGAATTATTTCAGGACCCTTTGCAGAATTTATCGGGGATATTACGGAAGTTTATCCTGATAAATCAAAACTCAGAGCTATGGTTTCCATATTCGGGCGTGAAACCCCTGTGGAATTAGAATATAAGCAAATACAGAAAGTATAAATAAATGTGGGAGGGCGCCAAAAAGCCTCTTAAAAGGTTTCGAGCCGCGCCTGTCAGACCACGAAAGGAGAAAAACAAAATGGCACCAAACAACAAGAAAGTAACCGGTAAAATCAAGCTTCAAATTGAAGCCGGAAAAGCAAATCCGTCGCCTCCGGTTGGTCCTGCATTAGGCCAAAAGGGCGTAAACATTATGGATTTTTGTAAACAATTCAATGAAAGAACTCAGTCTCAAGCAGGATACATCATTCCTGTAGTTATTGATGTTTATGAAGACAGAAGCTTTTCATTCGTTACAAAATCACCGCCGGCTGCAGTTTTAATCAAAAAAGCGCTAAACCTTCCAAAAGGTTCTGCTGCACCGAATAAAACAAAGGTTGCACAAATTACAAAAGCGCAATTGGAAGAAATTGCAAAAACCAAAATGGAAGATTTAAACGCAACTTCAATGGAAGCTGCCGTTGAAATGATTAAAGGTACAGCAAGAGCAATGGGCGTTACTGTTGCTGAATAGTTAGAGTTGGGAGGCAGATGTCCTGGTGTCTGATTGGCAAAACGGGCAAACAAGCTGCCGTTACTACCACGAAAGGAGAATTAAATGTCAAAATTAACCAAAAAACAAACTAAAATAAAAGAAATGCTCGAAGGCTTTGAACAACCGTCAACTGCAATGAGCGCAATTGAAATGCTTCAAAAAATTTCAGCTGAAACGGCTAAATTTGATGAAACCGTTGAATGCCATATGAGATTAGGTATCGATGTTAAACACGCTGATCAGCAAATTCGTTCTACCACGGTTCTTCCTGCAGGGCTTGGTAAAACAGTTCGCGTATGTGTTATCGCAAAGGCTGATAAAGCTGCTGACGCTAAAGCTGCAGGGGCTGATGAAGCAGGTGCTGAAGATATCATCGATAAAATTGCAGGCGGCTGGTTTGAATTTGATACATTGATTGCAACGCCTGATATGATGGCTCCTTTGGGTAAATTGGGCCGTGTGCTCGGTCCTAAAGGCTTAATGCCAAACCCGAAAACAGGAACGGTTACAACCGATGTTGCAAAAGCAGTTAAAGATGCTAAAGCAGGTAAGGTTGAATTCAGAGCAGACAAGCAAGGTATGGTTCACGTGCCTATCGGTAAAATTAAATTTGCAAAAGAAGATTTAATTAAAAACTTTGCAACTCTTGCGGATGCAATCATTAAAGCAAAACCATCTGCTGCAAAGGGTACATACATTAAATCAGCTTATTTAACAACTACAATGGGCCCCGGAATTAAACTTGATTCCAAAAACATTGCAACTGAAATTAAAGAATACGTTGGATAATTTAAAAAACGGATAATCTCAATTGAACAACAGTGAGATAACAAATTCAGTATTTACAAGCATAGAGCGGAAGAAAAAAACCTTGCGCTCTATGCTTTTTAAAATTTTTGACTGGATTTATACAAAATTTTGCTGGGGAGTTTTGCAAAATCTCGAGAGAAGATTTGTAAAATTTCTTTTTGTTGGCGGAATAAATACGCTGTTCGGGTATTCGATGTATGCTCTTTTTGTAACACTCTCTTTTTCCCCTTCAAATGCGCTTTTAATTTCATATATTTTAGGGGTTTTCTGGAATTTTAAAACAACAGGCTCAATTGTTTTTAGAAATAAAGACAACAGATTGATTTTCAAATTTTTCCTGTCTTATGTTTTTACATTTTCCGTGAATAATTTCTTTTTGAATTTTTTAATGTACAATCTGCATTTAAATAAATATCTGGCGCAGTTAATCCTTGTATTGCCTATGGCTGTTGTATCTTTTACAATTTTTAAAACTTTTATTTTTGTGGAAAAGAAACAGTAAAAACTAGTTTTCTTTCAGTTTGTAAATTTTGAACTCATGGTTTAATACAAAGTCGGGATTTGCGTTCGGGTTTTGCATGGTTGTTATATAATCATAATTTTTTAATATATGTTCCATAATTTTTTTGGCATAGTTAATGCCGAAAAGTCCGCCGGCTTCTGTCATATAATTGTTATTTGTGATGAAAATATAGTCAGGAGGATTTTCAGATAAATCTTTTATAATATTCTCTTCTCCAAATGCATCCACCATATGCGGAATTAATGCATAATATTTTAAATTTGTTTTTCTGTCCGTTAAATAGTTAAACAAAAGGCCTTCTTCGGAAATAAGAAGAGTTTTGTCCTCAGGAATATTTTCTTTTATGAATTTGATTGTATCATTAATTACGGTGCTTTGCTCCAATGTGCTGTATAAAGTGCCTTTTGGGCTTTCTATTTTATATGTTGTTCGGGAGGTATTTAAAAAGAATATGAATGTAAAATAAAGCCCAAAAGCTATAAAGAATAACTTTAATGTGTTTTTAACATGTTCTTTTGTAAATACTCTGGGGAAATATGCAGGAAGGATTTCAAGAAACAAATATATAAAACTGCACCACCATATTGTTAAAATAAAATTTCCGATACAGGAGATATAGATGGCACAAAAACATCTGAATGATATCAAAAGGGCAAATAAGGATGCAAGCAGATAAAATTTTTCACTGTTTGTAAAACATATTCCTTTAACCCCTTTGTTTTTTATAAGCTTTGAAATAAATATTAAAACTGCTGAAATTAAAACAAAGTGTGATAAGAAGGTGAAATCTTTGCCAATGCTGAAATTGTTAAATTGATACAGTGCAATGCAAGTGATAATAAAGCTGTATCCGAAAATGTATACGACTATACAATATAATGCTTTTAAAATAAGATTTTTTATTTTGGATAAAAAATGCAGCGAAAAATATGTGTATGTAAATAAAATTAACGAAATTAATACAAAGTTTGTAAAAGACAAGGCGATTGCTTTTAAGATTTCAAAGTTAAGCGATTGAGGCATTACAACTTTATTGTAGACAACAACAGATGGTGCGTGGGCAAAGTTGTTTAAAAATTTTGCCTCATAAACAAGCGCTTCCAGCCCTGTTTTAAATCCTGACATTAAAAGAAAAGTTGAAATGCAGGCGAATATAGGCAAAAGGTAACAGCTAAGTCCTTTTAAAACCGTTTTTATGTTTTTACTTTTAAAAGCCTCAAATAGCGGCAGCAGAATAAAAAGCGTAAAGTCGAGTTTAAATGCTACAGATAATCCTGCAAAGAAAAATGAAAGAAAAAGATACTTATTTTTTGAATTTTCTTTATATAAAACGTAGAATAAAAAACCCAAAAGACAGGCTGAAAAAGCATAAATAAAAGAATATGAATATGGGAAAAACCATGAGGCTGTGGTGTATGGCATTTTAAACGTAAATATTTCCATAATAGAAAATACCGTAATAAATGCCGTTAAATCTGTTGAATATTTTTTTATAAGATAATAAATTATCGAAAGTATTAGAAGCGAATTTATAATTCCTGCCCAATACAGCGTATTTAAGGAGTTTCCAAAGATTAAAAATAAAAGTGCGTTAAATTGATATGCTAAGGGCGGATAAAGATTTGTAATGTCACGATACAAGACTTTACCGTCCAAAAGTGCTTGCGGGACAACAGCTTCGCGGAAACAATCGTAAATTATGTGGCCCCATTTTCCCCAGGTAAGCGCCGTGCAAACTGCAAAAATCAAAAGCAAAATAAGCGGCAAAATTATGCTTTTGTATTTATTAAAAAAATCTTTCATAAATTTAAAAATCCTAAAATTTCCAAAACCGATTATACCATACCGTTTGTAATTTTAGAAAATCTTCTCTCCCCCTTGTTTGAATTTTACATAGGTAGTATAATTATGAAGCCGAAGCAATATTGGTGCAATGTCTGATTTTTGTATAAGATTTGCAAAAGATTTTAAACGAGAGGAAAAAAGATAGTTATGGAAAACCTTCTGTCAGAAAGAATTTTATCCACGCCGCCTTCTTTTGTAAGAAGCATACTTAAAACCGCTATGGACCCTGAAATTATTTCATTTGCTGGTGGTCTTCCAAATCCTGTCTCATTTCCGCAGGAAGCCTTGCTGAAATCAATGGACAGCATTGTAAAAACCTTTGGCAGCACTGTTTTTCAATATTCTATAACTGCAGGTATTCCCGAATTAAGACAATATATCGCAGACAGATACAATAAAAAGTTTAATCTCGGTTTGAGTGCGGATAATGTTTTAATTACAACAGGTTCTCAGCAGGCTCTGGATTTAATTTCAAAGACAATTCTAAATAAAAACGACGGGGTAATTCTTGAAAAGCCGAGTTATCTTGGAGCGATTCAAGTATTTTCACAGTATCAGCCAAAATTTTATACGGTAGATTTAGCGGAAGACGGCCTGAACACGGTACAGTTGAAGGATGTTCTTAAAAACGATATTAAAATGATGTATGCAATCCCCGAGTTTCAAAATCCGACAGGGCTTACATATTCTGCTCAAAACCGTGAAGAAATTTATGAAATTTTAAAAGACAAAGATATTGTCCTCGTTGAAGATGATCCTTACGGAGAACTGCGTTTTGAAGGAAAACATCTTCCGTATATCGGGGCAGGAAGGCTTAAAAACAGTATAGTTTTAGGCTCATTCTCAAAAATTGTAACCCCCGGTATGAGAACAGGTTTTATAATTTCAAAAAATGCGGAATTAATAAAACATATATCAATTGCAAAAGAGGCAAGCGACCTTCATACAAATGTTTTTTCTCAATATTTAATCTGGGATTATTTAATGAAAAATGACCTTGAAGCACATATTGCAAAAATAACCGAGCTTTATCAAAAACAGGCGCAGACAATGCTTGATTCAATGGATAAATATTTCCCAAAAAGCATAAAATACACAAGGCCAAAAGGTGGAATGTTCCTCTGGGTAACGCTGCCCGAGGGTGTAAGTTCTCTTAAGCTTTTCCCCAAAGCCCTTGAGAAAAAGGTTGCCTTCGTTCCCGGGGACCCTTTTTATATCAACAAAAAAGATGTTAATACAATGCGCTTAAACTATACAAATGCAGACTGTGAAACCATTGAAGAAGGCATAAAACGGCTCGGGGAATTGTTATCAGAGCTGTAGTATAAGTGTAAATTAAACCATATATTCATTTTTCTTCATAATGATGATGTTTTATGTGCAAAATTTTTTTCACATGTTTTAATATTTTGTGTTGTTAGGATAATGAGATATTAAAATGATTGCGTTAAATTTGCAAAAATTTATGCCTGCTTTTACGGGAATCAGGCCTCCTTATGTTAAAAACGGAAGAAATATTACGCCGATTGCAATGAATCCGACGGAAGCGGATATTAAAAAGGCAATTAAAGCCGAACAAACGGCAAAAGCGGCAAAAGATGTTATGGAAGGATATAACGGCTATGCTTTTTGGCTTGGCGAAGATTTGGTTGTAAAAAAATATAAGGGCAAAGATGCTTTCAGTGATGACCCTTCAAGGGAGATTAATATGCTTGATTCCCTGTTTGATAGCGGTCTGTGGTTTAAAAATTCTCAGCTCGGGATGTATGCTTTTACGGATGGGGATTCTACCTATCTTGTTTCAACAAAGGTTGATGGGAAAGAGCCTGACAGTGTTTTATCACCCTTTACAAAGGAAAATTTAACATCTCTTATTGAAATTATTTCACAGATGGATAAAGGAATGTTATCTGAAGGTTCTTCAAAAAACGGCTACAGTGACAGAGTCCGTTTTATGAATTATGATTTCAACGGCGGCAATATAAAGCTTACGGAAAGTAAGGCGGGGCTTTTTGATTTTGAATATTCCGTTCTGGAAAACATCGATGATATGATTGAAAAAACCATCGTAAGAAAAGATACGGGCGCAAACTGTCACCAATCCGATACATCCGCCCTTCCAAGCAGTCTCAGGTCCTTTGAATTTTATACGTTCTGCCCTTATTTAAACGGCGCCAAAGGGGATGTAAGCGAACTTTTTAACGATTACCTTGCAATTAAAGGGCGCTATCACAAAGGAATGTATGAATTTTTCAGAGATTTTTCCAAAGAAAGCAAATTTGAAGATATTGTAAATGAAATTTCAATCCATGAACTTGCACACTCAAACCTTTTAAGAAAAAATGCAGACGGTAAAGTTCCTGCAGACATTGTTCTTGCCGAGGCAAGCAAGATACAAATGTCTCATTTTATGCATGAACAAAGCCAATTTAGCGATACAGGTGTAATTAACCCGAAACAATTGAAAGAATATACGGATGAAACCGTAAACTTCTTTAAAATATGTTTAAAAAGAGCGGAATCTGCAGGTGATATCAACAGGGAAGTATATTACAGGGATTGTCTTGAACTCTTTGAAAGCTGGCAGCGCGTAAACGGCACATTAAAGGAAAAGATTAAAAGAAAAGACCCTGAAATAATGAAAAAATTGACCGAAGATTATGCCCCGACACTTGATGAAAAAGTTTTAAAGGTTCGCTAACGGTTATAAATATATTTTCTGTACATTGTGCCGTATTTATTATAAAATTTAAGAAAACAAGAAGTGTATAGAAACAAAAGAAAGAACAAAAAAATGGAAAACAAACCGGAAGCAAAAAAAATGCAAATTACAGTCGGCGGGAAGACTGTAGAAATTGAAACTGGGAAGTATGCACAATCTGCAACATCATCCGTTACCGTGAGATGTGAAGATACTATGCTTTTTATCCACTCAACGGTTAGCAAAGAACCAAGAGTAGGGATTGATTTCTTCCCCTTGTTAATTGATTATGAAGAAAGAATGTCAGCTATAGGAAGAATCCCCGGCGGTTTTACAAGAACCGAAGGAAAATCTTCAGAAAAAGCAATATTGGTTTCAAGATTAATTGACCGTCCTATTCGTCCTCTTTGGCCAAAAGGTTACAGAAACGACGTTCAGGTTGTTGTTCAATTATTCAGTTATGACCAGAAAAACCAGCCCGATACACTTGCAATTTTAGGCGCTTCAACTGCCCTGATGCTTTCAGGAGCTCCTTTTGAAGGGCCCGTTGGTGCAGTGCGCGTTGGCAGAATTGACGGGGCTATGATTGCAAATCCGACCCATCAGGAAGCTGAAAAATCTGATATGGATATCGTGGTTGCAGGAACTATGGATTCTGTAATTATGGTTGAAGCAGGATGTAAATTTGTAACGGAAGACGATATTATGGCTGCCGTTGAATTTGCGCAAGGAGAAATCAAAAAACAGTGCGAAGCCCAGATTCAATTTGCAAAAGAATGCGGTGTTGAACGTGAAAACTTTGTAAATCCTTACGATACTTCAGAACTTGCAGCAATAATTAAAGACAATTGCTACGATATGATATTTGATGCTTATCACAATTTTGATCGCGAATACAGAAAAAATAAGCTCGATGAAGCAAAACAAATCGTGAAAGAAAAAGTAACCGCTCTTGATGATACACACCCCATTAAAGCTATGATGGAAGAAACGGGAATTGATTTTGTAGCGGAAGAATTCAAGGCTCTTGAAAAGAAAATTATGAGAGCAATGATTGTAAACGAAGGTGTTCGTGCAGACGGTAGAAAAACGTTTGAAGTTCGCCCGATTTGGTGCGAAGTTGGCGTTATCCCAAGAGCACACGGAAGCGCCGTATTTACAAGAGGCCAAACTCAGATTTTATCCTGCGCAACTCTTGCGGGCCCTGCAATGGCTCAGGAATTGGACGGTGTTGACCCTCTGACAAGAAAACACTATATGCACAAATATATATTCCCAGGGTTCTCCGTTGGTGAAGTTAAACCGTTAAGAGGCCCCGGCAGACGTGAAATCGGCCACGGTAATCTTGCAGAACGTGCCAATATTCCTGCACTTCCCGATGAAAAGGATTTCCCTTATACAATAAGAGTTACATCCGATGTTCTTGAATCAAACGGTTCAACATCAATGGGTTCAACCTGTGCAAGCTCTATGGCGCTGATGAATGCGGGTGTTCCCGTTAAATGTATGATTGGCGGCGTTGCAATGGGCCTTATTAAAGAGGGAGATACAGATGTTGTATTGACCGATATTCAGGGAATTGAAGACTTCCTCGGCGATATGGACTTTAAGGTAACGGGTAACGATACGGGAATTACTGCCCTTCAGATGGATATGAAGATTAAGGGTATTTCAAACGAAACGCTCCGTCGTGCTTTATATCAGGCAAAAGATGGCAGACTTTACATTATGAGCAAAATGAGAGAAGCAATCTCTGAACCGAGCAGCGACCTTTCACCTTACGCACCGAGATTATACTCTATGACAATTCCGACAGAAGACATCGGAACTGTAATCGGGCCCGGTGGAAAGATGATCAGAAGCATTATTGATGCTTCAGGTGCTGAAATCGATATTAAAGATGACGGTACCGTTACAATCACATCAAATGACAAAGAAGGTGCGGATATTGCAATCAAGATGATTAAAGATTTAACCTTCAAGCCTGAACCCGGATGTGTTTACAAAGGTAAAGTCGTAAGAATAATCCCGATTGGTGCCTTTGTGGAATTAGCCCCCGGAAAAGACGGTATGGTTCATATTTCACAGGTTTGCAACGAAAGAATTGACACCGTTGAATCACGTTTGAACATAGGTGACAATGTTGTTGTTAAAGTTGTGAAAATTGATGATAAAGGAAGAGTAAACCTTACAATCAAGGGAGTATCCGATGAAGAAAAAGCACAATTTAATTAAAAATTTATTTCTGACATTTGTTTTAGCGGGCTCTATGGCAGTATTGTCAGGGTGTACTTCTTTAAGCTATGTCGGAGATGATTTTGATTCCAAAAACAGTGCCACTGTTCAAACGAATGAATTGTTCACTTTTTCCACATACAATAAAACTTCAAGTGAAGAAAATATAGACATGAAGGTGGGGGTTTCAAAAACCCCCCTGCCTGATGCTCTTGTTGTTTATGTAAATATTAAAAATAACACTGCAGCGGACTATATTTTCTATCTTAAGGATATGGAAATAAAGGTTTTGAACGAAAAGTTGACGCCGATTGCGCCCTCTTCATATCTTGAAGCATATCAAAGCTATGAAACAGGAACCTATGCGGGGCTTTCAAACATAGCTCCCACACTCGGTGCTTTTGCAGACATTCAAAACAGCTATCATAACGTAAACAACGTTAATACGGCGGCTTCAAAGAATAATTCCCATAATGCCGTAACAAGCCAGATTGGTTCGGTTGTGGGCGGCATATCCCAACATACAATAACATCTGCAAGTGTTATTAAAAGCGGCGCGTCCGAATTTTTCTATGTATTCTTAAAAGACCCGACCCAGCTTCCGATTGAAATTTCATACAAAGATTTGGTATGGTCTTTCGGTACGGTTGAAAAGAAAAACGGTGCAGAAAAGAAATAGCTTAAAAACCGAATAAACGGTATGCTTGGTAATAAAGTTTAATAAAAGGTGCAAAAAAGTTAATGCCTGATAATGTAAAGCCTTATAAATCGAAACCTGAATTTAAAAAGGCGCAGCATATTGTGGAATTTGCTTTGATTGCACCTTTTATCATATTTTTTATCGGGATTGTTCTTGAAATTGCAATGATTGTGCAGACAAACTATAAGTTTAACGCTTCTTTATATGAAGCCATAAGCTTTATGGCACTGAATAACAAGATTGGTGTCGATAAGGAAGACACCGTCCAAAATATTAAAGAATATGCTAAAATTCTTTTAAAACACCGTTTTGTACCATATAAGGATTCTCTGGATACAGAGCTTGTTCAAGCGGGCGATCTGGATTTTATAATCGGTAAATACAGATATACATCAACTTTCACCCTGTTTAATTATATGACAGGCTACAAGCCTGATTCGTATAATTTTTTAACCATAATTCCAATAAACAGTGCGATTCTAAGAAAAAATTCTTTTGACCTTTCAAATGAAACCGTAGAAAACCTTATGGAGGCTTATTATAACACTTCAAAGGAAAACGAAGGGGCAATTGAAGGTGAAAACGGAGAAGAAAGTGCAGATTCGGATACAGGCAAAAATCCTGATAAAGATATAGATAATAATGTTGAAAGTGAAGGCGGGGATGAAAGCACACAGGAGCCTTCGGAAGCTGATAAAGAAGAGTTTGATGTTCAAATTCCCGAGGTAAGTTTGCAATGAAGAAGGTTTTATCAAAAAAGCTTAAAGGGAATATGGTTGTTATGATAATCATTTTCATGCTCACTTTTCTTGTTTTTTGTATCTGCGCAATTGATGCGGGGCATACTGTTACAGCCCGATACAAGGTTCAAAAGATAACGGAAACCCTTGCTCTTTATATGACATCTTATCTGAATTCAAAACCTGCGGAAGAAAGAACGGAAGCTGTGCTCGAACCGTTGAAAGAAAGGTTTGAAAGCCTTTATTCGGGTACTTTAAGCGGGTATTACAATTTTAAAATAACCGATATTAAATTAAAGAACGAAACTGTTGAGCCAAGGCTTAAAATAACTGTTGAAGCAAATATTCCGACGATTTTTTTAAAGTATGCAGGAATAGGGGTCATAAAAATCATGCAGGTTTCATATGCAAAGGCGCAAACCTCTGATATGACATTGATTGGTTCCGATACAAATTCTTATACCTTTGAATCGGACGATATAATCACCGATAAAAACGGAGATGATATAAATGTAAAATATGAAGGGGATTATTTTATTTTTGCAGGCATAAAGGGGCATGACGGCGAAATATTTTGGAGTGATTTAAGCTATGCCGCAGATGTTAAGAAAGAAATCACACTGACCCTTGAAGGAGATGAGGCATACAGTCTCGGTTGTGTCGGCAAAGATAAAGATGGCAGAGGATTTGATTTTTCAAAGTCGGATGATAAGACCATAGGTTTTATAAAGTATGTAAAAATCTATAAGGCAGATTGTTCCGATGATTTAACCCCGCCCGAGGATGTGCCTGACAGCGGGATAAAAGTGGGTGGAGAAACATTTACGGCGCCCGAGGTTCGGGTTTTAAATTCGGTAAAATTAATTAAAAGAAGCGAATTTTAAACGGGAATTCAGGTTATTTTGATGTAAAATATATTTAAGATGTGATTTTTTTGGGGGGTATGTTATGGAAACAAACAGTGATAATAAGCAAAATGCTGTATCAAAAACACTGTTATTGATTGACGGTCATGCCCTTGCATTCAGAATGTTTTTTGCGCTTGAGCGCACGAATATGCAGACAACCGAACATACTCCGACTTGGGCAGTTTACGGGTTTTTTAAGGCAATCTTTGATCTTTTAAAACAAAATAACGGGCTCAATGATATAAAGCCCGATTCTATTGCCGTTGCTTTCGATGTTTCAAGAAAAACTTTTCGTCTTGAAAAATATGAAGGCTACAAAGCAAACAGGGAAACTATGCCTGATAGCCTCCGTCCGCAGTTCGGGCTTATTATGGAAGGGTTAAATGCTCTAAATATTCCGATTTATACCAAAGAAGGGTTTGAAGGGGATGATATTATAGGAACCATTGCAAAAAGGGCAAGTGAACTTAAGCATAAAACCTATATCCTGACGGGTGATAAAGACAGTCTTCAATTAATCGATAAAGAAGGAAGTGTCAGTGTCCTTATTCCAAGCAAGGGTGAACTTGTAACATACGACTGGGACAAAGTTTATGAAAAGCTTGGAGTTTTCCCGAATCAGGTAATAGATTACAAGGCGCTCTGCGGTGATACATCCGATAATATCCCGGGTGTTAAGGGAATTGGTCCAAAAACAGCCTGCAGTCTTTTAGAAGAGTATAAAACGCTGGAAAATATTTACGAGCATATTGATGATATTTCAAAAAAATCCGTTAAAGAAAAATTAATTGAAAATAAAGATACTGCCTATCTTTCGCAGTTTCTTGCAACCATTAAAAGAGATGTTGATATAGATTTTGATTTTGAAAATACCTGCCTTGAAATTGAAAAAAAAGGAGATGTTATCGCGTTTTTTAACAAGGTCCAATTTTTCAGCTTTGTAAAAAATATCGATATTTTATTAAAACCTTTTCTCTGCAAGGATGAAGACGGAAACATTTTACAACCCTCCGCTTCTTTAACTGCTCCCCCTCTGTCTTCGGGGGGAGAGGATGATGAAGCCATAGTAAAATTTAAAGAGGACAATTCTCCCGTGCAGGGAAGCCTTTTCGGGGTGCAGGATACAGGAGCTGTTCAGGGGAGTTTGTTTGGTGTGGTTCAAAATACAAATACTCCGCTTGAACTTAAAGAGGTTGATTTTAGTGAGTTTCAAGCCCAAATAAAGGGTGAAATTGCTTTTTTAATTAATTATAACAACGGAAGCGAAGTTCATTTTGCGGATGATAAAAATTTTTGCACATCTTCCTTGACTAAAGCGAAAGAAATCCTTGAAAACCCCGATGTGAAAAAAATTACTTATGATATTAAAGGTGCGCTTGAATGCGGGATAAAGATTCAAGGGGTGATTGATGATGTTATGCTTTCAAGCTATGTGAAAGATTCATCAAGAAAGCATGATATTGCAAGCATTGTGCAAAATTATCTGCGCATTGTTCCTGATGCAGAAAATAAAAAAGAGCTTGCAGGGTATATTTACAGCCTTCATAAATATTATGAAGATACACTTTCTGTTATGGAAAAAAATCTTGTAAAAGATATTGAACTGCCTTTAAGTTATGTTCTTCATTCGATGGAAACCGAAGGGGTATGCCTTGATACAGCTTATTTAAAAGAATTATCAAAAGAAATTAACGGGAAAATTCTTGGCTTTGAAAAAGAAATTTACGAAGCTGCGGGAACCACATTTAATATAAATTCTCCAAAACAAGTAGGAGACGTACTTTTTAACGTTTTAAAAATTAAGCCCGGCAAGAAAAACAAGACAGGATATTCAACAAATGCCAAGATTTTGGAGGATCTGGCGCAAGAGCATAAAATTGCGAGTGATATTTTGGAGCACAGGACTTTAATGAAGCTTAAAACCACTTATGTGGATAATCTTCCAAAGCTTTTACACTCGGACAATAAGCTCCATACGCATTTTAACCAGATTGTTACAACAACGGGAAGGCTGTCAAGCTCTGATCCGAATTTGCAAAATATTCCGATAAGAACCGAATTTTCAAACAGGATAAGAGCTGCGTTTATTCCCTGTGATGAAAATCATTCAATTCTTGCTGCGGATTATTCCCAGATTGAACTTCGCCTTTTAGCGCATGTTTCGGAGGATGAAGCTCTTGTGAAGGCGTTTTGCGATGATGTTGACATTCATACGGTTACTGCGGCAAAGATTTTTGATGTCTCTAGCGATGCGGTTACAAAAGAGATGAGAAGAAAAGCAAAGGCTGTAAATTTCGGGCTCATATACGGTCAAACGCGCTACGGTCTGGCTTCTGCTCTTGGAATAACGCCATATGAAGCACAGGTTTTTATTGATAAATATTTTAAACAGTACCCGAAAATTAATACCTATATTACAAACACACTTATACAGGCCCACGAGACGGGATATGTTGAAACAATATACGGAAGAAAGCGATATTTAGGGGAAGAATTAAATTCAAGGAATGCAAAAATCAGAGAATTTGCCGAGCGTGCTGCAGTGAATGCACCTTTACAGGGCTCTGCCGCAGATTTAATCAAAATGGCAATGAATGAGCTTTATAAGGCTTTAAATGAAAAAGGTCTGCCCGCAAAAATGCTTTTACAGGTGCACGATGAACTTGTGCTTGAAGTCAGAAATGATATGCTCGATGTTGTGAAAGAAACAGTGATTGAAGCAATGGAGCTCGGGCAGCCGCTTCTTGTGCCTTTGAAGGCGGATGTGAAAATAGGGAAAACGTGGAAGGACAGTAAATAGATGAAAAAGTTTTCGGCATTTGTTTTGTTTTTATTTCCTTTCTTCGCCTTTTCGTTTTGCGATTTATCTTTTCAGGGAGCCGCTTTTGCGGAATCTTATCTTGATGATTCAATTAAAAATTTTGGCGTTTCTGCAGATAATATGTACTTAACTTCCCTCTCTGTTTTAAACGAACTTAACTATGAAATTCTTGAAATGCAGTCTGCAAGCGGATATATTCTTTTTAGAACAGGTGCAAAAGATTATATTATGACAGTTTCAGCTACAACCCCCGTTACATCCGCGATAAAAATTATGCCTGCAAACAGTATATATTCAACGGGTTCCACCGTTCAAAAAACAATTTTTGAAGCGCTTGAACTGAATAAATTAAACATATTGAAAAAGCAGGGGTGAAACGGATGTCTGAAACCGAGAGCCTTGCTGTACAAAATGAATATAAATATGCTCTGTGCCTTGTAGATATAAAGGTTTTAGGGACAAGAACCTTCTCATATCTCATTCCTGACGAGATGAAGGGGATAATAAAAATAGGTCAGCCCGTTACTGTGCCCTTCGGGAATGCAAGAGGCGGCGGACGGAAGATAAAGGCTTATATTGTAGGGTTTTCAAATTATCTTGAAGCAGGTATCCGCGCTAAAAAGATTGATGAAATTCTCGATACCGAGCCAATGTTCAGCCTTGAATATCTGAAAATGCTTGAATGGGTTGCAAATTATTATTTTTCAGACCTTCCGACCGTTTTAAAGACGGCCCTGCCCGAAAAATTTTTTCAAAAGAATTTAAAAAATTACAGAAAACCGAATAAGGAGCTGAAGGTTTTAAACACAAAAAAATCTTCAAAACAAAATACATTGTCGGCTGAGCAGCAAAAAGTTTATGATGATATTAAAAAAGTCGGGGCAAAAACCTCGCTTTTATATGGTATTACAGGCTCGGGCAAGACGGAAATTTATTTTAAACTTATTGAAGATACTATAAATGAAGGTAAAAACGTTCTTTTTCTGGCACCTGAAATTGCTCTTGTATCCCAGCTTACGGCTAGAACCATAAAACGTTTTGGGAAATCTGCCGTAGGTATTTGGCACAGTTCTATTTCAGAGGCCGAAAAATATAAGGTTTGGCAAAAACTCAGAAACGATGAGATTAAAATCCTTTTTGGCGCCCGCTCTTCCGTGTTTGCGCCTGTTAAGAATTTAGGTTTGATTATAATCGATGAAGAAAACGATCCTGCATACAAGCAAACTATGCCAGCACCAAGATATTCTGCGATTGAGGTTGCAAAAAAACTGGCCGAACTCGGTGCGGATGCAAATGGTGATGGCGGCGCAAAAATAATTTTAGGAAGCGCAACACCTGATATTAAAAGCTATTACGAGGCAAAAAATTCAAACTCCCTTTTTGTGTTGGATAAGAGATACAATAATGCGGAACTCCCAAAGGTAAAAATCGTTGATATGCGGATGGAGAGAGGGTTTGGAAATAACGGAATATTTTCAAAATATCTGGTTGATGAAGTGAAAAAGACCGTTGGAAACGGCAATCAGGTTATTTTGCTCATAAACAGACGCGGTTTTTCAAGCTATACACAGTGTATGAGCTGTTCTGCCGTGATAGAATGTCCAAAATGTGCAATACCATTGATTTACCACTCTGCAACAGGATCTCATCGTTGTCATTACTGTAATTATGAAATTAAAAATTTAACAACCTGCCCCGAATGTAAAGAAGAAGGCACTTTAGAGAATTTTGGCACGGGAACCCAGAGAGTGGAAGAGATTGCAGGAAAAATTTTCTCTGATTTTAAAATTCAAAGGCTTGATTCCGATGTGCTTTCAAAGAAAAACGAACATTTTGAAATCTTGGAAGCTTTTAATAACGGTGAAATCGATATTTTAATCGGCACACAAATGATTGCAAAAGGTCTTGATAACCCGAATGTAACGCTTGTGGGCGTTATAAATGCTGATTTAAGTTTTAACCTGCCTGATTTTAGGAGTTCTGAAAGAGGGTTTTCTCTTCTCTGTCAGGTTGCGGGGCGCTCCGGCCGTGGAAAAGACGAGGGCAAGGTAATTTTTCAAACGTTTAACAATTCTAATATTTTTCTTGATAAAGCGCGCGAACAAGATTATGAGAGTTTTTTTGAAAATGAAATTGAAGTCAGAGAAGCCTTTGATTATCCGCCTTTTGCCAAAATTATAAGGATAATTCTAAGCTCCGACAACAATTTCAGAGCGGAAAAATCCGCAATGGAAATAGCAATGCGTCTTAAAGATTGGATTGAAAAGATGTCATTGACAGAAAGGCTCATTGTTATGGGGCCTGCGCCCTGTGTTCTTGAAAAAATCAGAGGCGAATACAGATTTAATTTAATTGTGAAAAACAAACTTGATGAAAAAGGACACAACATCATCCTCTCATTTTTAAGGAAAGTAATTTTGCCTGCTGATATTAAAATGGTTGTGGATGTTGATCCTATGGATATTTTATAAGATGTTAATTAAAGGACACCTGAAATCAAATAAGACAGATATTTTGGTACAAGAATACGCAAAACTTTTAAACGGGGGTGCTGTTTCGGGTGAAATTCTTGTAATTGTCCAAAATTTTAAAAAGAGAGCAGAATTTATCGAGAAAACAAAGGCGCTTTTAAAGCTTGATGCCCTTACGAGCTTTAATGTTTATACGTTCTTCGGGCTTGTCTATAACAGCATTTTGGATAATTGGGTCATTATTGAAAATAAAATAAAGAATAATAATGCAAAGATTTCGCCGAATTTATCCGGTTTGGAGGTGAGCCAGTATATTTTTAGAAAAGCGATTGATGAAGTGCAATTCAGGGGGTATAATTCCAAAGGAAACCTGCTGCACCAGCTTTTAAGGCGGTATTCCCTTTGTGTTTTAAACGCACTTACGGCCGATGAAATCAAAGAAAAGGCGAAGATTCTATCCGACCCTTTTTATTCGGATATTAAAAATGCGCTCAATTTATATAAACTTAAAACCCTTAATCTGCGGGCTTTTGATTATCTTCGTCAAACGGATATTTTTAAATTTGTATATGAAAATACCGTAAATCCTTATAAATACGTGATTTTGGATGACGCGGATGAAATTACTCCTGCTTTGTTTGAATATTTAAAGTTTATAAAAAAGGATGTTAACGAGTTTTTTATTGCTTTTGATGAATTCGGCTGTACAAGAAAAGGATTTTTAGGGGCGCTTGAATTTGATTTTGAACGCTTTTTAGATGAAACACCCGTTTTTGTGACGGCGGATGATGTCAAAACCAAAAAAGGGGATGAGATTTTTCATTCGGTTAAAAAGGGCGAATCTGTTTTAATTGAAAATTCGACCAAACAAAGCTTTATAAGGCAGGATGAAATGATAACGGAGACGGTAAGGCGCATAAACGAGCTTTTATCGGACCCGAAAAACAAGCTTAAACCATCTGATATCGCAATTGTGACACCAAATATTGACGATTATCTAAAGTTTCAATTGGAAAAAATCAAGGCACCTGTTCAATATCTTTCAGGGAGTGAAAAACTGTCTAAAAACCCGTATATTGCAGCACTTTTAGAGATTTTAAAGGTTTTAAACAACAAAAATTTGAAAATTTCTCCATATATTTTTAGGGGAATTTTAGCAAAGATTTTAGGAGTTGATTTTAACCTTGTTTTAAAAATTTCCGATAATTATGAAGTTTTTGACAGTGACGTTTTTGAGTGTTTGATGAATTTTTCTGACAACGAAAAAATCAGCCGTTTTGTTGAACTGTGCAAAGAAATCTCGGGGCAAAAACTTTCTTTTCAATTGTTTGCTCTTGCAAAAGAATATGTCGGGATGAAGCCTGAAAATAAGCCTTTAATCTATAAAATAAATCAGCTGTTAAAGCAGGTGAGAGATTTTGAAGAGATATTTAACGCGGAAGGACTTAACGGTTTTTCAAATGAGGAAAATAACTCTGAAGCTTCTTTTGATACAGAGGTTTCAAACAGAGAATTAATTCTTCAGCTTGAAAATACAATAGTATCGGAAAATCCGCTTTCGGGAGCGAGTGTGGATGAAGACTCGGTTGTTGTATCAACGGCACAAAAACTTATAGATAACGCCGTAAGTTCAAAATACACGTTTTTATTGGATACAACAAGTTCAAACTGGACAAAGCAAGATATAGGCCCGCTTTATAATGCATGGGTTTTTCAAAAAAGCTGGAAGAAAAAAAGTTTTGAGCTTGAAGACAATATAAACTGTGCGCTTGATAAAACGGCAAGACTTATAAGGAAAATTTATCTTTTAAATGATGGTGAAATCTTTATATATTCAAGTATTTATGATTTTCTCGGGGCTGAAAATTTTAAGGGAATAAATCATTTCTTTATAGAAAAGCCTGCTATGGAGGCGGAATTATCCGAAAATGCAGCCTCAAATTCGCTTTTAGCGCCCAAAAAAGAGTTTAAAATTATCCCAAGGCCTGATCAGGCCCCCGTTTTAGAATATCAAGGCGGCAAAATGGCAGTAAGCGCTGTTGCAGGGGCAGGAAAAACCACCATAATGCTTGCGCTTATTTTAAAGCTGCTGAATGAAAATGTGCCGAGCGAAAATATTTTTGTCCTCACCTTTATGGAATCTGCCGCAAGGAATTTCAAGGAGAGAATTAAGGAAAATTTTCCGCACCTTGTTGAGCTGCCGCATATTTCAACAATCCATGGCCTTGCACTCAGAATTTTAAGGGAAAATAATAACCACACGAAGCTTAATTTGGATGTGGATTTTGAAATTCTGGACGAGATTAAGCGCGGGCAAATTATACGGGATATTATAAGCACACTCGGGCTTGATTTATCAAAGGCAGAGCTTTATGAGCGGGCGATTTCGGCCTATAAAAACCAGAAGCACAGGCAGCCTGATAAACTCTCTCCACTTTTTAAACGCATATTTGAAACATACAAAACAACCCTTTTAAGTTCAAACTATATTGATTATGATGATCTTCTGGCGCTATCTTTAACGCTTTTAAGGAGCGATAAGGGGGTTAGGGAATATTACCAAAATCTGATGAAATTTGTGATAGAGGACGAAGCACAGGATTCAAGCGAGATTCAGCAGGAATTGATTAAAATTTTATCTTCAAAGAACGGAAACTTAATTCGCTGTGGGGATGTTAATCAGGCAATTACAACTACCTTTTCAAATGCCGATGTGAAAGGATTTAAAAAGTTTATTGAAGAAAATTTGAATGTTAAAATGGACCATTCAAACAGAAATGCTACAGGAATAATTGATTTTTCCAATCTGCTTATAAAATACGGTGAAAAAACGGCTCCGGGGGCGTTTTTACCCGTTGAAACAAAGCCTGTCAAAGGGAAAAACATCGAAGATAAAAACAGTGTTGAAGAATACATTTTTGAAAAAGAGAGTGATGAAAAGAGTTTTATATTAAATAAGATAAATGAAATAAGGGAATTTGATACAAAGCGTTGTGAAAACGGAAGCGCAGGTTTGAATTTGGGAGGTAAAAATTCAAGTATTGCAATACTTTTAAGGAGCAATAAGGGAGTTTTGGACTGGAGTAATTTCTTTTTTGAAAATTCGACTTTTGATTTTGCGACAAACTCTGAAACTTTGGATTTAAACCCTGTATTTAAAACGGTTTTAGCCGTATTAAATTTCATAAACAACCCTTTAAACAACACTGTTGTGAAAAATTGTGCCAAAGTCCTTATGGAGCTGGGTTTTTATAGAGATGACACAGAGGTTTTGAATTTTCTTGATACCTTAAATATCCCCTTTATTCTTGGAAATAACGAATATTTCAGCATATTTTGGGATTTAAAATATTTTATCGGGATGTGGAATTTACCTGTATATGAGATTGCATATAAGGTTGGGGAGTTTTATTTTGCGAAAGAAAATTTGAAAAATGACGGGACTTCAGGACAGCAGGCAAATATTTCGCTTGTTTCGGGGATTGTATCAAAAGTGTTCGGTGTGAATAAAACATTTGAAGATACCGTGAAAAAATTAAATGATATGGCAAAAAAGGCGAACAGAACAGGGATTAAACTTATATCCGACGCTGAAAGTAACAATAGCAGCGCCATTCGAATTTTAACCCTTCATAAATCCAAGGGAGATGAATTTGATTATGTATTTATTCCTGAAATGTACACGGATAATCTTACTTTTGATATTAACGATATTAAGCTTAAAGAAAATTCAAAATTTATTGAAAGTGTGAAAACGGAGCCTAAAAATGAAGAGGAGCTTAAAAAGGAGATAATGGAAGAAAACCTCAGGCTGGCTTATGTCGGGGTGACACGTGCAAAAAGAAAACTGTATCTTTCATCTGCAAGGGAATATAAAATTTATAACAAAGTAAGAGAAAAGGCCCCTAACGGCATGTTTGACATTACAAAAAATGGGGTGACAGGGTAAAAATATGGATACATACAGCGCAAACTCTTTAAAACTCCTGAATAAAGACCCCGAAGCTTTTAGGCTTAAATACAAAGAAGGGCTTTTTTTAAACCCTGATAATTCAAGTGCAAAGGCGGGGCAAAACCTGCACAGTTTCTTATGTTTTTATCTTAAGGGATTTGATATTTCAAAGATTGAAAATTCTTTTTCCAAAAAAGACAGGGAATTTTTGGATAATATAAAAGAATTTGATGTGGTAAAAGCCTTGAAAAACGCTGCAAAAAAAGATATCGAACAACTGTTTTTAATAAAATGTGTACCAAATTTATCCGATTTGAAAAAAAATGACGGCAAAAACACCTTTTATTTAACAGGAAGGTTTGATGCGGTTTTGCGTTACAACAAACGGGACTGTGGCTATCTTAACGAAGGTGCTGTATGCGGTGCTGCAGATGATACAATGGGTTTTGGGGTTGAAATTTATGATTGGAAAACGGTAAATCTTCCTAAAGACCCCAAGGAAGATGTTCAAACTCTTGTATATCTTTATGCTGCTTCAAGACTTTACGGGACAGAAAATGTTTCCATTACATATGTTTCGCTTTCAAAAAATGAGAGCACTACAATTTGCTTTGATAGAGCGTGTGATTATTTAGAGAAGATTTTTGAAATTGTTCAAAAGGATGTATAATACAAGCTATGAAAGATGTTGAAAAAATCGCAGGCCCTCCAAAAGAGATACAAATAAGGGGAGCAAGAGTTCATAATCTGAAAAATATTGATGTAAATGTGCCTTTGAATAAAATTGTCGGAGTTGCAGGGGTTTCAGGTTCTGGAAAATCTTCCCTTGCACTTGGAATTATATATTCTGAAGGTTCAAGGCGCTATCTTGATTCCCTTTCTACCTATACAAGAAGACGGATGACTCAGGCGGCAAAGGCTTTGGTGGATGAGGTTCTATATGTTCCTGCCGCTCTTGCTCTTCGCCAAAGACCGTCAATTCCAGGGATACGAAGCACATTCGGTACGGGAACGGAACTTTTAAACAGTCTGCGCCTGATGTTTTCAAGGCTTGCAAACCATAAATGCCCGAACGGACATTATCTTGAGCCTTCGCTTTTGCCTGCAGCCGAAATGGAGCTTGAGTGTCCTGAATGCGGAGAGAAATTTTATGCCCCGTCTGCGGAAGAACTTGCTTTTAACAGTCAGGGCGCCTGCCGTACCTGCGGCGGGACGGGAACGGTTAGAACCGTTGATATATCTGCTCTTGTGCCCGATGAGACGCTTACAATTGATGAGGGCGCCGTTGCACCGTGGAATACTCTAATGTGGTCTTTAATGACGGATGTTTGTCGTGCAATGGGCGTTCGGACCGATATCCCCTTTAATCAATTGACGGAAAAGGAAAAAGATATTGTTTACTATGGTCCTGCAGAGAAGAAACACATTTTTTATAAAGCTAAAAGCTCTAATCAGGCGGGGGAACTTGATTTTACTTATTATAACGCCGTTTATACGGTAGAAAATGCTCTTTCAAAAGTAAAAGATGAAAAGGGTATGAAGCGTGTTGAAAAGTTTTTAAAGCAGGATATTTGCCCCGAATGCTGCGGCACACGCTTGTCTTTAAAGGCAAGAGAGCCGAAACTCTGTGGTATAGGGCTGGATGAAGCCTGCAAAATGACACTTTCCGAATTAAACGATTGGGTTCGTTCGGTTCCCTTTGCCCTGCCTGCTAAAATGCGTCCTATGGCAGAGAGTATATGCGAATCGTTTGAAACTGTTGCAAAGCGCCTTATGGAGCTCGGGCTCGGGTATTTAACTCTTGACAGGGCAGCTTCCACCTTATCTACGGGAGAGCGCCAGCGCATGCAGCTTGCCCGCGCGGTCAGAAACCGTACAACGGGTGTTTTGTATGTCTTGGATGAGCCTTCAATCGGTCTGCACCCTTCGAATATAAAAGGGCTTACAGGTGTTATGCATGATCTGGTTTCAGACGGCAATTCGGTTCTTCTTGTAGATCATGATATACAAATTTTATCCGAGGCGGATTGGATTATTGAAATGGGACCAAAGGCAGGGGCACTTGGCGGAAATGTTATAGCGGAGGGCAGTGTTTCGGATATAACAGCGGATAAAAAATCGGTAATCGGGCCCTTCCTTTCAAAAAAGGCCGAAACTCTTATAAGAAACCGTGCAAAAAAGGAGGATATGTTTGAATTTGGCACGATTCACCTTTCGACATCAGCCATTCACACCGTAAAACCGCTTGAAATTGATATTCCAAAAGGCAGGTTAACTGTTGTGACAGGGGTTTCGGGTTCAGGGAAAACAACCCTTGTTTTAGAAAGTCTTGTCCCTGCGCTTGAGGCAATGATTGAAGGGAAAAAACTGCCTTCTCATATAAAAACCGTTGTGGCAGAAGGAATTGAGCATATAAAACTGATTGATGCGGCACCTATCGGCATAAATGTACGCTCAACGGTTGCAACGTATGCAAATGTTCATGATGAATTAAGGAAGGTTTTTGCAAAAACGGCGGATGCAAAACGTCTCGGGCTGAAAGCTTCGGATTTTTCATATAATACAGGGAAGCTCCGCTGTCCTGTTTGTGATGGAACAGGGGTTATCAGTCTTGATGTACAGTTTTTACCGGATGTCGATATTCCATGCACTGCATGTCACGGTTCAAGATATACAAAGGAGGTTTCTTCCGTTAAATATATAAACAAGGAAAATAAGGCATATTCACTGCCCGAGCTTATGGAAACCGATGTGACAGGTGCGCTTAAAGCTTGTGGTGAATTAAATGTCATAAAAAGAAGACTGCAGGTGCTTGAAGACTTGGGGCTCGGGTATTTGACGCTCGGGGAAGAAACGCCGAATCTTTCGGGGGGTGAGGCACAGAGGCTGAAACTTGCGTCGGAGATGGGCAAAACACAGAAAGAATCAGTTTTTATTTTTGATGAGCCTACAATCGGGCTGCATCCTTCAGATGTGCAAACCCTTCTGCTTGTGTTTCAAAGGCTTGTTGAAAATGGTGCAACCGTTATTGTTATTGAACATGATCTTGATGTTATAAATAATGCCGATTATATTATAGATATGGGCCCGGGTGGTGGAGATGAAGGCGGGACGATTGTTGCAATCGGGACTCCGCTTGAAATTAAGCAAAACAGGCAAAGTATAACGGGTAAATACCTGTAAAACAGCTCGCTGTTACTTAAGTTCAAACGGAAGAAATTATTCAAGCGCCGTTAAAATCAACGGTTCATCATCCGTTACTGCAACCGTGTGCTCAAAATGTGCCGAAGCTTTGTTGTCCACGGTTGAAACGCACCAGTTGTCAGCGGCTGATACCACAACTTCATCCGCCCCTAAATTTATCATAGGTTCAATTGCAATTACAAAGCCTGTTTTTAACTTTGTTTTGTTGTTGACTCTGTAATTGAATAAAAACGGGTCTTCGTGCATATTTCGGCCTACGCCATGACCGCCGTACTGACGGACAATGCCGTATTTTTTGCCTGAACCGTCAGGGTTTTTTAATTCGTTTGGAATGTTTTGCGCAGCGCCTGTGGCCGTATCTTCAACTGCGCCTGAAACATCATCAAGAATGTTTCCGTCTTTCATTTTTGAAATGCCGTTAAACAGCGCAAGCTCCGTTATTTTCAATAAATCTTCATATTCTTTTGAAATTTTTCCTACAGGATAAGTCCATGCAGAATCTCCGACAAGGCCTCTGTATGTAGCGCCGACATCGATTGAAACTATGTCGCCTTCTTTTAAAATACGCTCACGGGATGGAATTCCATGGACCACTTCTTCGTTAATTGATGTGCAGATGCACCCCGGAAAGCCGTTATAGCCTAAAAATGTCGGTATGCATTTATTTTCTTTAATAACACGTGCTGCAATCTCATCAAGTTCCAGTGTTGAAATTCCGGGTTTTACGGCTTCTTTCATTGCCTTATGCACAAGGGCAACAACGCCGCCTGCATGGCGCATAAGCTTTATTTCTTCTCTTGATTTTCGGTTAATCATTTATGACTTTCTTCAATTCGCTGTAAACTGCGTCTATTCCCTGATTTGCATTAATTTGAACCAAAATTCCTTCGTTTTGATAAAAATCAAGAAGAGGCTTCGTTTCTCTGTTATAAGTTTCAAACCTTAAAACAGCAGTTTCTTCGGTGTCGTCTTTTCTTTGAATGAGTTCAACATTACAGATGTCACATTTGCCTTCAACTTTTGGGGCGGAACTTTTCAGGTTGTATATTTTTCCGCATACAGGGCAAGAACGCCTGTTCACAAGTCTTTCAACCAGAACATCGGTTGGAATATCAAAATATACCGCAACTTTTTCTTCTTTTTCAAATTTATAAGGAGATTTTTCCCACATTGCTTTAAGCGATTCAGCCTGCTCTATGCTTCTTGGGAATCCGTCCAGAATATAACCTGTTTTGCAGTCTTCTCTTGAAATTCTTTCCCCTATAACTGAAGCCACAACTTCAATCGGAACAAGCCGGCCTTTGTCTATAAAGCTTTTTGCAATCTTACCGAATTCGGTTTCGTTTTTAATATTTTCCCTTAAAAGTGAGCCCGTATCAATGTGTGGAATATTTAATTCCTTTGATAAAGTATCCGTTTGAGTACCTTTTCCGCACCCCGGAGGCCCTAAGAAAATAAAAACTTTTTTCATCAAATTTCACACTTTCTTTTTAATTCTTTAAAAGCATTTTATTGTTCTTGTTTTAAGAAACTTTCGTAATTTTTTGCAAGCATATGGGTTTTAATCTGATTGATGAAATCAAGGGCAACGCCCACCATAATGATTAAAGATGTAGCACCAAGACCCTGCAATGTTGTAATATTGGTGATTTTAGATGCAATAGTGGGTATTAATGCTATGATACCAAGGGCTATAGCGCCAATGAACATAAGTCTTGATAAAATTTCATCAAGTTTATCCGCAGTCGGTTTACCCGGTTTAACCCCCGGGATTGCAGAACCGTATTTTTTAAGATTGTTTGCAATTTCTTTAGGCTGCATATTAGGAATAATTGAAGCGTAGAAGAATGTTAAAGCTACAATCAGTAAGAAATAAATTACATAATAGCTTATGCTTGAAGGGCTCAAAAACGCATTCATTGACTCCAGAACGCTTTTTAGGGCAGGGTTTGAAACATTCATCTGGTGTACAAAGCCTAAAATCGTTGCAGGAAATAAAAGAATTGCGACCGCAAAGATAATCGGCATTACACCGCCCGGGTTTAATTTGAACGGAATATTTGAATTTTGTCCGCCGTAAACTTTGTTTCCAACCTGACGCCTTGCTGAAACTATAGGCACTTTTCTTATTGCATCATGCAGGATAATTATAAAGATTATTGTTGCAACAAATATTAATAATAAAGCCATAATGCCAAGCTGTAACCTCGGGTCTTGAGATACAAGCGTTGCGGTTCTTTGGGTATATAAAGGAATACCTGAAATGATACCGACAAAAATTAATAATGAGCCGCCGTTTCCTATTCCTTTTTCCGTGATTAATTCTGCAAGCCACATAACCATAACGGCACCCGCCGTGAGCGCAATCATTGAGCCCATAAAGAACATAAACGGATTAACGCTGTGCATAATGGAGCCGGGGAGTTTTGAAAGAATCGTTACAAAAACAAAAGATTGGAAGAACGCTAAAATAACGGTGAATTGTCGTGTTAATTGCTGGATTTTACGTCTTCCCGCTTCCCCTTCTTCTTTTTGCAGATTTTCAAGGTAGGGAATGATTACGGCTAAAAGCTGCATAATGATTGATGCAGTGATGTAAGGTCCGATACCAAGAGCAAAAATTGAAACTTTACCCAATGCACCGCCCGAGAATAAATCAAGGAAGCCTATCATATTGTTTCCTGCGGCAAGTGCCTGAAAAACTTCATTGTTTATGCCAAAGATAGGAAGCTGTGCGCCGAATCTGAACAGGGCAATAATTATAAATGTAAAGATTAACTTTTGCTTCAGTCCGCTTGCCTGAATATTGCTCACTAAGCTTTGAAGCATTTGTTCGTTATTTGCTTGTTGCATCTTAAAGTACTTGACCTTTCTTATCCGTTTTAGTTTTTCTTCCTTTTGAAGGAATTTTTAAAAGAGACCAAACCACACCTGTTCAAATAAAGTTTTGTTCAAGGTGCGGTTTAGTATCTTAATGTTTAATTTATTAAACTAATTCTACTTTTCCGCCTGCTTTTTCGATTTTTGCTTTAGCAGATTCGGTAACATAAGCAGCTTTTACGGTAATTGCTTTTGTGATTTCGCCGTTGCCTAAAACTCTTAAAACATCAGCTGAAGAGTGCGCAATTTTATTTTCTTTTAAGAATGCTAAATCTACAACTTCAACGTTCAATTTTTCAAGAGAGGAAACATTGATTTCAGCCGCATTAAGGGCGTGGATATTATTAAAGCCCTTTAATTTCGGAAGGCGTCTGAAAGCAGGCATTTGGCCGCCTTCAAATCCGCGTTTTGCGGTTCTTCCGCTTCTCTGGCCTTCACCGTTGTGGCCGCGGCAAGATGTTTTACCGTGTCCTGATGATCTTCCTCTGCCTACTCTTTTGGATTTTTTAACTGATCCTTCGGCAGGCTTTAAATCTTCTAATGTTATCATTTTATTTTATTCCTTATATTTTTGCTATTGTACTGTTTGGCACTTTTTTGTGTGCTCAAGGTTTTTCAGGTTTTATTTTACAACTTCTACAAGGTGAGGAATTTTATTTACCATACCCATAATGATGTCTGTTTTGTTGTGTTCAACAACCTGATTTGTCTTTGTTAAGCCGAGCGCTTTAACAATTTTTGTATGTTTTTCGGGAGCGCCGATTGTGCTTTTTTTCAAAGTTATTTTAACTGTTTCTGTCTTTGCCATTTTTATTTTACCTTTTTCTTTTTTATCTTAACGGTTTGTTTATTAAGCTTTTTGCTTTCTTTGGTTTTAAATTTAGCCTAAAAGCTGTTTCATTGAAATGCCTCTTTGTGCGGCAACATCTTTAAATGTTCTTAAAGATTTAAGAGCGTTTAATGTTGCATTAGCAGCATTTAGAGGAGATTTTGAACCCAATGATTTTGATAAGATGTTTTCAATACCTGATAATTCAAGCACCGCACGAACCGCGCCGCCTGCGATAACACCTGTACCTTGTGAAGCAGGTTTTAAAACAACACTGCCCGCACCTGAACGGCCTGTAATCATATGGGGGATGGTTGTTTTAAAGATAGGAACTGATATAAGGTTTTTTCTGCCGTCAGCAACAGCTTTTTGGATTGCAACGATAACTTCTGCTGCCTTTGCAACGCCCATGCCAACCTGTCCTTTTTTATTTCCCACAATAACGATTGCACGGAAAGAAAGTTTTTTACCGCCTTTTACAACCTTTGTTACACGGCGGATTTGAACAACCTGTTCTTTCCATTCGGATTCAACGGGTTCAACCGTTTCGATTTTTCTTCTTCTTTGCCCTTTTCTCTGGGGTTTTAATTGTTGAACTTCAACAGTTTCTTCTGTTTCAACGGTTTCAACAACTTCTGTTGTTTCTTCAACTTTCACTTCTTCAGCTTGAATTTCTTTTTCTTCGCTCACGTTTATTTACCTTTCTTAAAGTATATTTTTTGTAATATTATTTACCCTAAAATTTTAAAAACACCAAAACACCTTAAAATAAGGTTATTTTTGATATTTGAGATGTTGGGCTGCCTGTTTGAGATTCAGGCTTTATTTCTGACAAGTTTAATCATACATGCTGAAATATTTTTTGCAAGCCTGAGGGAATTTTTTTGTCCAGAGCATCGGGAATTATATATTCTTTGCTTAATTTATCCTCCGGAACAATTTCTGCTAAAGCAAGCGCTGCCTCGATTTTTATTCTGTCATCAACTTTTTTAACATTTGAATTTATAATGCCGCAAAATAATCCGGGGAATACAAGGGAATTGTTTATCTGATTGTTAAAATCGCTTCTGCCTGAGGCCGCGATTAATGCTCCGGCTTCAAGAGCCAGATTCGGTAATATTTCCGGTTCAGGGTTTGCAATTGCAAATATAACGGCATTTTTTGCCATAGATTTTACCATATCCTGTGACAGTATTCCTTTTGTGCTCACCCCGATAAATATATCAGCCCCTTTTATACCTTCTTTTAAGCTGCCTTTAAAGTTTTCACGGTTTGTAATTTCGGCCATTTTTTCCAAAGACGGATCGTTTTCTTTTCGTCCTTTGTAAACGGCGCCGAATTTATCAAACATTAAAATTCCGTCGCCTCCTTTTTTATCAGAGGTTTTGCCGTTTTCATCAGAGTTTAAGAATTCTCTCATTTTAATTAAAAGCTTGCATATGGCTTGTCCTGCGGCCCCTGCACCTGAAAAAACAATCTTTGTGTCGGCTAAATTTTTGCCTGCAACTTTCATCGAATTTAATAGCCCTGCAAGTACTACAATTGCTGTTCCGTGCTGGTCATCATGGAAGACAGGAATTGAAAGTAAATCAATGAGGTTTGCTTCAATTTCAAAACACCTCGGTGCGCTTATATCTTCAAGGTTTATCCCTGAAAAAGAATTTTCAAGTAAAAATACAATGCGTTCTATTTCTCTCGGTACCTGTGTTTTAAGACACAAGGGCATTGCATCAACCCCGCCCAGCTCCTTAAAAAGCACAGCTTTTCCTTCCATGACGGGCAATCCTGCTTCTGCACCGATATTGCCGAGTCCTAAAACTGCGCTTCCGTCAGATACAACAGCAACAGGCTTTTTAAAGGTTTCATCGGGTGTTTCAACCGTTCGGGTCTCTATTACACCTCCAAAAAGACGGCGCAATTCAACGGGTTCAATATTTTCAACCTTTATGTCACTTGAAAAAAGACACCCTTTGCTTCTTGTGGGGATATTAAAATCAAAATCAAAAGCCTTACCTTCAATTAAAACCGTATCGACGCCCATAAAGTTTGGCATAATGTTTTGAATTACAAAATCGAGCTCTTTTTTGCGCTCTTCAGAGCCGTTTGACAGTTCTTTTTCCTTAATTTCAAGCGGGTAAGCGTCGACTAAAAACGTGTCTTTTAAATATACTGCACGTTTTAAGCTCTCGTTGTAATTAAAAGAAAGCACTGCAACGGAGTTTGACCTGTTTGTCAGGTCGAAAACCTTGTCATAGTCTTTATGGATTTCGGTTGAACTTTTTGCAACCCCCGGTGTATAAACAAGTGCCAGCTTTTCTTTATTATCTACTCTAATTTTCGGTATTATTTCAACAGTTTTCATATTCTTCCTTTTAAAACACGGTGAAAGTTTTTGCTGTGTTTAAAGTGCTCTTAAAACAGGTAACGGTTATCGAACTTTGTTCTCTTCTCCCTTAATGAGTCTTTGAATGTTTTCCCTGTGCAAATAAATTACATAAATTGCCGCAATTGCGCAGTATGCAATGTATGACACGGGTGCGTCAAAGCAAAACATAAAGAAGGGCGATAATAAAAGGGCTATTATTGAGCCGACAGAAACGTAGCGTGTTACAAATGTTATAATGCTCCAGATAACGGCTAAGATAAGCCCTACTTGCCAGTTGAGCGCAATAATTGTGCCGACACCCGAAGCAACGGATTTTCCGCCCTTGAAATTTAAAAATACGGATTTTGAATGTCCGATGATGACAAAAATAGCTGCAATTACAGGAGAAAGGTTGAATAAATCGGGAGATATTATCCCGTGCTGCACGGCAAAACGGAAGAATATAACAGGGATGGCACCTTTGATGGCATCTAACAGCATAACAATAAAGAACCATTTTTTGCCAAGCACACGTTTAACATTTGTGGCGCCCGTGGAACCTGAACCTACTTCTCTTATATCTTGTCCTGTTTTTGATTTAACAATTAAATATCCTGTTGGAATTGAGCCTATTAAATAGGAAAAAGCCGCTATCATCAAGGCTTTTGAGATTATTGTTATTGTAATCATAAATACGTTTTCAATCATCTTTATTTATTATCCTTTTCTTTCTTTTCCCTGAATGAAATTCTAATCGGTGTGCCAAAGAACCCGAAAGCCTCCCTGAGCTTCTTCAAGAGATATCGTTTGTATGAATCTTTAATTAAATCTTTGTTGTTTACAAAAAGAACGAATGTCGGCGGTTTTGCCTTAACCTGAGTTGAATAGTAGACTTTTGCAAACTTGCCTTTAATTGAATTTGGCGGGTTCAGGGCAATTGCCTCATTTATAACCTTATTTAAAAGGCCTGTTTGAACTCTTTTGTTTCTCTGTTCCGCCACCTCAAGAGCCGTATCAAAAATTTGATTCAGGCGCTGTCCTGTTTTTGCACTTATAAAGATTTTTTTTGCGTAGTTTAAAAACGGAGCATCTTCTTCCACCTGCTTTTCAAGTTTATGAGTCTGGACATTTTTAATTAAATCCCATTTGTTAAAAGCGACAATAAGGCCGCAGCCTGCTTCTTCAACGGTTTGAGCTATTTTTTTATCTTGATCCGTCAGGCCTTCGGTTGCATCTACAACCAGAAGCGCAACATCGGCTTCCCGAATTGCTCTTATGGCGCGGTCTACGGCAAACGCTTCAACGCCGTAATCCACTTTGGATTTTTTCCTTATTCCTGCGGTATCAACCAGAATAAAGTCATTATCGTTATAAATAACCTCTGAATTTATTGTATCCCTTGTGGTGCCTGAAACAGGAGACACTATTGCACGGTTTTCATTTAATAAATTATTTAAAATAGAGCTTTTTCCTGCGTTTGGCTTGCCCACAATCGCAATTTTTACTGCACCGTCACCCTCTTCCTCATCAGGTTTTTTTTCAAGATCTTTTGTGATTTTATCCAAAAGGTCACCAACGCCGCCTGAGCCGTGGAGTGCCGATACTGCGTGCGGTTCGCCGATACCAAGAGCGTAAAAATCTGAGGTGTTGCCGATTTCAGACATTGAATCAACCTTATTTGCAACAAGGATAACCTCTTTGCCTGATTGTCTTAAAATGTTTGCGATGTCCGTATCGTACGGAGAAAGTCCTGCTTTTGCATCCACTACAAAAAGAATGGTGTCAGCTTCTTCAACGGCAAGTTTTGCCTGATTAAAAATGTTGGTCACAAATTCATCTTCATCATTTGTCACAATGCCGCCCGTGTCAATTAAAACGAACTCTTTAGACTGCCAGACGGCGTCAAAATAAATTCTATCGCGCGTGACACCAGGCATATCATCAACAATAGAGCGTCTTTCGCCCAAAATTCTGTTTATCAGGGTGGATTTTCCGACATTTGGCCTTCCGACAACGGCCACAAATTTACTCTTTTTCATAGCTTTTATTGTACCATGGAAGTTTTGAAAAATTGCGGTTTTTTGTTTTATGGTTTTTGATTGTTATGGTAAGATAGAAAAATACATAGATTGTACAGGGCGAAATATGATAACACGGTGAAGGGACCGTAAAAGAGGCTTGTTTAGGGACTATTAGGATTTGCGAATTAACCCAATAACGGGATCGTGTCCCTGAGTCGTGTTATCATATGAAGCCTGCTAAGTCTAACAATCTCTCAAAAATTTGGCATAAAAAATGTGAGCCCTCAAAATCTTTTTTATCCCGCCCAAAATTTTTATATCGCAACCCCGAATAAAGATGGCAGGTGGTTTTGCTGACTCACATTATTATCTTAACCTATATTACACATGCTTTTATCGCATAAAAGAATTAGCCTTAAAGTATTACTTTAAAACCCTTGTTGGAAGCGCGCTTAAGATTTCAAATTTAAAAAATTATTGTAACAACTTTTTAATATATGATTTGCCATTAAGTACCCCGCAACCGCAGGAACTACGGGCGTTGAAGCAGGGGTAAATTTTGTATATTCTACACTTTTTCCATTTCCCGTATCAACCGTCTCCAGAGTGCTTATTTTTCTTTCATTGTGTGCTTTTTCGCTGCTTGAAACAACCGTAAGCCCTTCTTCTGTTTCTGCGTATTTTTTAAGCTTATTTAAAACGTTTTTCACAAAACTGTCCTTTGCGCCTCCAAGAGCTTTAATTTCTGAAATATCCGCGACAAATAGTTTTGTCGCATCCATTCTGTTTCCTGCCCCGAGAGAAGAGACGATTTTTATCCCGTTTTCTTTTGCAAGCTTTATAAGTTCAATCTTTGATTTAACTGTATCAATCGCATCAACAATAAAATCCACACTGTTAAGTGTAAAATTCCCGCTAAAGACTTTTGGCGCGACTTCTTTGCTGAAAAACCCGTCATAAACTTGCACCTGAATATCAGGGTTAATATCAAGAAGTCTTTCTTTAAAAACTTCCGTCTTTTTCTTGCCTGCGGTTGAATTCAGGGCAATAAGCTGGCGATTGATATTAGACTTACTTACTGTATCAAAATCTACAATTAAAAAATGACCGACCCCGGCTCTTGCTAAGGCCTCAAGTGCAAAACCGCCGACTCCTCCAAGCCCAAACACAGCAATTTTAAGCCCGAAAAGGTGTTTTTGGAAATCTTTGCCCCAGTATAATTCATTTCTTGAAAAAGTGCCGTCCATAAACAAAGGTATACAATAAACACTCGTGCAATTCAATTTTATGAAGCTTGATTTTTGTAGCTCATATGCTACAATTATTTTATGAAAGAAATTATTTATTACCAGTGTGAAAATGGCAAAATTCCTTATTTTGAATGGTATAAATCTCTAGATAAAAGTTTAAGAATTATTATAGATAAAAGAATTTTAAAAGTTGAAAGAGGTCTGTATGGTGATTATAAAAGATTATCTGAAGATTTATATGAACTTAAATTTTCTAACGGGTTAAGAATTTATTTCACAGAAAAGAATGATGTAATTATTTTACTTTTAAATGGCGGGAATAAGTCAAAACAAAGTAAAGACATAGAGATGGCACAAAACTATATTGTTGAGCTTAATAAAAGGATGAAAACCAATGGCGAATAAAAAAGAAACCTTACTAAGTACATTTCCAAAACATCAAGACAGTTTTAAGCAACAGTTAAAAGAAGATAAGGAATATGCTTCAATGTGGCTTGAGAGCATATTACAGGATTATTCCGACACAAAAGATGTTAATGAACTTGTTTATAGTCTAAAGCCTTTAATAGAAGCTAATTATACGATTTGCGAATTTGCAAAATTTATTGGAATTCACAGAATTACGCTCTATAAAATATTTTCAAGAAAAATGACTCCAAGCATTGAAATTTTGCATAAAATTTTTTTGGGTCTCGGGTATGAATTAAAATTATCCGTAAGCAAGCTATGATGAATTTTACCCCTTCACGGCGCCTTCGGTAGAGCCTTGAATGAAATATCTTTGCAAAGAGACAAAGAAAACGACAATAGGAATGATTGAAATCATCGAACCTGCTGCAATGAGCCTGTAGTTTGCGCTGAATGCTCCCTGAAGGTCGTTTATCCCGACAGGTAGAGTGTATAAGGTGTCTTTTGTTAAGATAATGCTCGGCCATAAAAATTCGCCCCAGCTTCCAATGAAGGTAAATATTGCAAGTACGGCAAGCGAAGGTTTTATAAGGGGTAAGAGTACCTTAAAGAATATTTGAAGCGAGTTACACCCGTCAATAACTGCGGATTCTTCAAGTTCCTTTGGGATGGCGAGGAACGCTTGACGTAAAAGGAAAATTCCAAAAGCATTTACGGCAAACGGCAAAATGAGTCCCAAATACCCCTGAAAATTGCTGTAAGAATCCACAAGGTTTAATTTCAGGGTGATAATGTATATGGGAAGCATAATGGCTTGAAAAGGCACCATAATTGTAGCCAAAATTCCAAAGAATACAAGGTTTTTGCCGCCAAAGTTCATACGTGCCAGGGGGTATGCGGCAAGGGCAGAGAATATTAAATTTAAAATAACGGTGAAAAAGGCCACAATAAAGCTGTTTACGGCATACCCGATTATTGGAACGAGCGCCAGAACAAGCTTAAAGTTTTCAAAAGTAAAATCCTCGGGGATAAAAACGGGCGGATACTGGAAAATGTTTTCCATAGGGCCCTTTAGGGCGGTTGATGTTAACCATAAAAAGGGCAAAAGACAAAGAAAACAAACCGATATTAAAATTATATGAATTAAAAAACCTTTAAAATGTCGCATAAACTTCTCCCAACCCGTTACAATCCGTATTTTTTCCGCTCGAAACAAAGGATGTTTATGATTGAAAACACCATAACAATTAACAAAAGGACAACACAAGCAGCTGAAGCAAGCCCTATATCAAGGTTTTCAAAAGCGCGTTCATAGATATAATATACCATTGTTTTGGTTGAATCCAAAGGTCCGCCTTTTGTCATAACATATATTTCAACAAAAACCTTGAGTGCAGAAATGGCTGAAATTGTTGAAACAAGAGCAATTGTTGGCATTAAATGCGGGACGGATACTGTCATATGTTTTTGAAATTCGTTTGCGCCGTCAATTTCGGCCGCCTCATAAAGCTCTTTGGGTACGCTCATTAACGAGGCAAGGTATATCATCATATAATATCCAACGCCCTTAAATATTGTAACCATTGCAACAG
Organism: uncultured Vampirovibrio sp.; assembly: GCA_910578465.1. Classification (GTDB taxonomy): domain Bacteria; phylum Cyanobacteriota; class Vampirovibrionia; order Gastranaerophilales; family Gastranaerophilaceae; genus MGBC122484. Next base: position 66,780 of record CAJTPW010000006.1, read on the forward strand.
ATGTCATTGCAACTTTCGGGCTTGAAAGCCAGTCTATTGCAGGGAGGTTTAAAACTTCCATAAAGTAGTTTAAAAGGCCGTTTGGCGCATAGAGCCACTTAAAAGCAATCGCAACAACAACAATTGAAACAACAACTGGAAGGTAGATTATAAGCTTGTATAAGGTTTTACCTCTGATTTTCTGGTTTATTAAAATAGCAAGAAACAGCGGAAATATAACAAGAAAAGGTGTTGTAAGCAAAAGAAAATAAAATGTGTTCAGGATTGATTTTATAAAAAGAGGTGAAGATATAAGCGCTTTATAATTTGAAAGTGTTCCAAACGCAGGGTTATAGATATCTTTTGAATAATCCTGAAAACTGTAGATTATGGTTTGGAAAAATGGTATGAAAAAAAATACTGCAAGAAGTATCAGTGCAGGCAGTAAAAATAAATACGGTGTAATTTTCCAATTTGTCCGCATAGTTTTAATAATAATTCAAACGATACTAAAATTAACCCCCTAAATGCCCGATTTCATCCTGATGGGCGGTTTTTGCAATAAAATATTTAACAATTTGTAAAAAAGTGTTATAATAGTAGCAAGAAAATCTGTATTTTGGGTTTATATAATTGTGTAATAAGGGAAGTGCCATTATGATAGAACCGATTTCTTGTAATTCAGGAAAGAGAAGATTGAATTTCACAGGCAGTGAGGCCAATTTTAAAGGTGCAAATGCAGCTGCATCTGGCGGCATGCTTTTAGACGGCAGAAATACCAGAGAAGATTACAACACTGTAGTAAAAGATGTTGTGAATACTCAGGCGCAGTTTACAAGCGACGGCACCACAGGCGCTATGCTGAACAAACTTGCGTAATTTATAAATGAATTCAGGGCAGAAATTACGAAAGTATCCATAAGATACATGGCGGTTTTATGCGGATATTATTTTACAAATAGAGATTTAAAGGCTCTTTTAATTGTATAAAAATCGATGGAAAAGATGATTGAAAATATCATCTTTTTTACATTTAGAGGGTTAAACTTTTCGCAAAAATAAGAGTAATTTTTAAATATAAATCTTAAGATATCAAACCTTATTCTTTTGTTATACCCGACATAAAGCTTTATACAATCAGGCTTTAAGTATCTGAAGTTTCCTATAACAGGGTTTGCACTTGATAAATTTGTTTTATGGCGTCTGTATGCGAATAATGGTGCTGAAATTAAGGCAGAGCCTCCAATAAGGTGCAAAAATGTAAATGCAATTTTATCTGCGCCTTTTATCCAATCCGATGGTGTCGGATATTTTAAAAGAAAATCTGCGGCAGATTTTCTCATCATAGCGGAAGTTGTAGGCCCCCAGGCCCAATTTCCGAATTTACAGGATTTATTGTCCAATACCTTAACATCAAAATTTTCAGAACTTTCTTTGAGGTTGAAAATTTCTTCTTCATTTTTTAAATGTGTTGTAAAATCGGAGTTTTTATATCCGCTTGAAGCAAGGGAAACAAGCGAATGCACGACCGAATTTTCATCAATTTCAAATTGTGCACAGGATGTAAATGCTACGGAAGTTTCCATATGGGTTTGCAGGTGGCACATTAAATAATCCGGCATTAAAACATCGTCTGCATCTACAAGGCAGATAAATTCCCCTGTTGCAATTTTTAATCCTTCCAAAAAGGATCCGAATTGTCCCAGATTTTTTAAGTTGTGAATAACCTTATATTTTTCCTTTGAAATCTTAATTGTGCCTGCTTTTTTATCCGTATTGTCCAGAAAGCGAAACATTTTATTTATAAAATTATCGGAAATTAAAGAGTCCAAAAATTCTTTTGTTTCATCAAATGAAGCATCGTTTACGATTATTACTTCAAAATTTTTATATGTCTGGTTTTCAATTGAATTAATTAAATCGGGCAGGTATTTTGCAAGGTTAAAACAGGTAATAATAATGCTTACCTTTGGTTTTTTTAATATACCGTCTTTTAGGAAACTTTGCATAAATTGATTTTAGCATATTTTATTATCCTTGCCAAAATTTTTGCGCTAAAATATGCTTATGAAAAAGCGTTCTATAGTTTTTACATTTTTAATTTTTCTTTTTTTGATGGCAGTTTTTATTTTCACACCATGCGCTGCAAAAACTTCGAATAATCAAAACGAAATCAATTCAAAAGAAGAAGTTCAAGCGCCCGTCAGCACATATACAACATCAGGCGAAGGCATTGTAAAAAGGATAGATTATGACTATGCGGAAAAAACGGATAACCCTGAAGAAATTTCAAAACAGATTGTTACAGTAAAGATTACAAAGGGCGAATTTAAGGGCAAGGAAAAGATAACAGAAAATTTAATGACGGGAAACCCCGCCTATGAAGTTTTTTTGAAAGAGGGAGACAGGGTTATTCTTATGATGGAATCGTTTTCTTCTTCGCCAAAAAACATTGATGAAGTCGATATTTTTATAACGGATATTAAAAGGATAGGGACAGTTTATCTTTACACGGGGCTTTTTGTTCTCTTTCTAATCCTGATTGGAAGAAAAAAAGGCTTAATGAGCCTTATATCGATAATTATTACCGTTCTTTTAATATTTTTAATCTTTGTGCCCTTTGTTCTTTGGGGAATATCACCCATTATAGCGGCGCTCATAATATCCGTTCTTTCCACCGTTGCAACGATGTATCTTGTTGCAGGGGTCAATTCAAAGACAAATGCGGCGGTTTTGGGAACAGTTTTAAGCCTTGTTTTTGCAAGCGCACTTGCACTGCTTGCCGTTAAAACGGGACATTTAACGGGTTTTATGGGTGAAGAAAGCGTATTTTTATATACACAAAGACCCGATTTAAGCTTTACGGGGATTTTAGCCGCCTCTATTATTATCGCGGCCCTTGGTGCTCTTATGGATGTTGCCGTTTCGATTGCAAGTACGATTAATGAAATTCATCTGACGGATAAAAACCTTGGCATGATGGCGCTTTTTAAATCAGGCATGAATGTCGGGCGCGATATTATTGGAACAATGGCAAACACTTTGATTCTGGTCTATCTTGGAAGTGCAATGCCCCTTGTACTTCTGGCTTCAAATATTGATACGGAAAAATTTTTCAATCTTAATCAGGTTTCAAGTGAAATATTATCGGCACTAACGGGAAGCATTTCTCTTCTTGCCTGCGTTCCTTTGACTGCCATTATGGCAGCGTATATGGTAAAAAGAAATAACCTTCATCCTGCAGAAATGTTTTTTAAACTGCTAAAAGAGCTTTCTTATAAAATATTTGGCAGGCTACCATTTCTTAAAGATAAAGAAAACCGCAAGGATGATGAAAAGAAAGCCGATTAAATAATTCCATTTGAATCCTTCTTTTAAATAAAGCGCTGAAAACACAACAAAAACGGTTAAAGTTATAACTTCTTGAATGGTTTTAAGCTGATAGGCATTATAAACCTCGTAGCCAATTCTGTTGGCAGGAACCTGAAAACAGTATTCAAAAAATGCTATGCCCCAGCTTATTAAAATAACGGCAATTAAAGCGCTTGATTTAAACTTCAAATGCCCGTACCATGCAAACGTCATAAAAACGTTTGAAATTAAAAGTAAAACTATGGGTAAAATTGCTTTAAACATAACAATATTCTAGTGCAAAAATAATTTCTCAATAAAATTTTTCCGGTGGTATAATTTATATGCACATATGCATAACGAAGCGGATAATAAGGAGTGATTAATATGCTAAATGAAAGAATGAATGCTGCATTAAACGAACAGGTGAATGCTGAAATGTATTCGGCTTACCTTTACCTTTCAATGCAGGCATATTTTCAAAAACTAAACTTAACCGGGTTTGTGAACTGGATGAATATTCAGATTCAGGAAGAAATGGCCCATGCAAGAGGTCTTTATGATTACATTCAGGAAAGAGACGGTGAAATCGTTCTTGATACAATTAAAAAGCCTGACCAAATCTGGAATTCTCCGTTAGAAGTTTTTGAAGCTGTATTAAAACATGAGCAGCTTGTAACATCTTTAATAAATAAATTGGCTGATGTTGCGGATGAAACAAAGGATAGGGCCGCAGGGCTTTTCCTTCAATGGTACATTAAAGAACAGGTTGAAGAAGAAGCAAGTGTTTCAGGTGTTCTTGAAACCTTGAGAATGATAAAAGACGATAAACATGCGCTTTTATTATTAGACAGAGAACTTGCAGCAAGAACTTTTAATCCTCCTGTTATCGGATAGAAAGTTTCCTTGTATAAAAAATTATGCGGAGTGTGCGGGGTTTTCCCGATTACACTCCGCATTTATCATTTAATGCTTTATAGCTATATGTATAACATCATTTTGTGCTAATATGATAATTGATGTTTATAATGTGAAGAGCTTGGGGTATTTTAGAGATGTTCAAAAAGTTTTTTTTGTTAGCTTTGGTTATGTTTTTCCCGACCGCATCTTTTGCAATTGAAGAGGTTCAAGTTGACAGCACAAAAGAAGCGGCTGTTCAAAAAAGGCTTAATGATGTTGGAATTTCGATTTTAAATTCAAATAAAATCGACGGCAGAATTGTGTTTGTCTATGATAAGACCGAAGTTAAAGAAAAGCTGAAACTTGATAAAACGCTTTTAGACCGCGAAGTTGTGGTTTACGGGTATGATTATAAATTTGTGGAAGATGATAACGAGCTTGCAGCCTTTCTTTCAAGGCGTATAGCGGAAGGTTACAGATCATATCCCGGGCTTTTTAAAGGAAGATTGAACTCTCTTAAAATCAAAGCTGCGCCGAAAAAATACCAGATAATTTTTGATAAAATAGGGCTTGATTATATGGTGCGCGCAGGATATAACCCTGTTGCGATGATTACTCTTGTAAATAAAAGTCATCCGCAAAAAAGAGGGGACAGCCTTACAAATAATGTGACATCAAAAAGGCTTGCAAAGATGTATGAACATATCTGTATAAAATATCCGTATTATCTTGTAAATAACGAGTATGAAAAGAATAAAAGCTATCAAAATTTTCTTTTAACATCAGTTAATAACAGAAAAATGCTTGAAGAAAAGCTTAAAACAAGGTCAAGAAAAGAGCTGAACTATGAATAAAAATTTCAATTTTATTGCTGTTCTATGCTGTATTATTTTTGTTTTAAATACCTCTTCTTTTGCATTTTGCGCAGAAAACGCCGATTTGTCTTTAAATAAAGAGCAAGCTCTTATCAAAGATGAAATTGTTGAAAACATTTTAAAAGAAAGAACAGTCCAAAAACCTTATGTCCATTTGAATTATAACTACAAAAGCACAATAAAAATTCCTGTTCGAATTTCCGCTAAAGAAAGAATAAAATCCGAAAATGATGTCTATGTGGGACAAGTGATTGAATTTGAGGCGGAAAATGATGTATTTTACAAAGGAAAATTAAAAATTAAAAAAGGCGATACCATAAAGGCAAAGGTTGGAACCATTATCACAAGCGGAATGAACGGAATTCCCGCAAGCATTATTTTTGAAGATTTTGAAATTGCAGGTTTGTCCCGCGGACAGATTTCAAACAGTCTTGAAGTTTTCGGGCAGGACAGAAGCCTTATTGTTTTTCCTTTAAAATGGGCGCTTACAATTCTTCCTCCGACAGGGTCGCTTACAAATTTTATTATGGGCGGGCATGTGAAAATTAAGCAGGGAAAAACCTTTACAATACACTATTGCCCCGAATGGCTGTAAGGCTTATTGGGCTTCGGTTTTGCCCGATGAAGGTGTTTGTGCTAAAATTAATATCGGAATTTTTTATATAAAAAAGGATTTTAAAGCAAAAGTGGCAAAGCTTATTTCAATAAAAGAAGCGATAAATTTAATAAAAGATTCTTCAACCGTGATGATTGGCGGGTTTTTAAGCTGCGGTACGCCCGATAAACTGATTGACGAGCTTGCCTGCCGGGGAACAAAAAACCTCACCGTGATATCAAATGACACATCTTTTCCTGATGTTGATAAGGGAAAATTAATTGTAAACAAACAGGTGAAAAAACTTATTGCAAGTCATATAGGTACAAACCCCGAAACGGGCCGCCAAATGTCTGCAGGCGAGCTTGAGGTGGAACTTACCCCTATGGGAAGCCTTATGGAACGTATCCGTGCAAAAGGAGCGGGGCTTGGAGGAGTCTTAACTCCGACAGGTGTCGGCACAACAATTGCGGACGGTAAAAAGGTGTATGAGCTTGATAATAAAAAATATCTTTTTGAAAAGCCCATTAGTGCTGATTTTGCCCTGATTTACGGGACGAAAGCGGATAAATTCGGCAATATTTCATACTTTGGCACCACAAGAAACTGTAATACGGTGATGGCGACGGCTGCGGATGTTGTTATAGTTCAGGCGGATGAAATTGTGGATTGTCTTGATCCAAACGAGGTCGTTGTCCCGGGGATTTTTGTGGATTATATTGTTGCAAGAGACGAAAGCCCTGCAAAATCTTTAAATAAGGTCTTGGAGGCTGAAAAATAATGATTGCACAGGAAGGGATTATGGCAGAAGCTTTATCCAAAGAAAAAATCAGGGAAATAATTGCAAAACGTGCGGCAAAAGAATTTAAAGACGGTGATGTCGTTACGCTCGGGATAGGTCTGCCAACGGAAGTTACAAAATATATTCCCGAAGATATTGATGTTATGTTTCAATCGGAAAACGGGCTTCTGGGTGTCGGAAAAGACCAGAAAGGCAATGATATCGATACACGTGTGATTAATGCGGGCGGTGGATATGTTGAAACACGCCATGGAGCTTGCTTTTATGATTCACAAATGGCTTTTATTATGATGCGCGGCGGACATATTGACGCAACCGTGCTCGGCGCACTGCAGGCAGACAGCGAAGGAAATCTTGCAAACTGGTCGGTCCCGGGGAAATTTACCCCCGGTATGGGCGGTGCCATGGACCTTGTTGTGGGCGCAAAGAAAGTCATAGTGGTTATGGAGCACACATCCAAAGGGCAGACAAAAATTGTTGAAAAATGCGACCTGCCTTTGACCGCTTCGGGTGAAGTGAATTTAATCATTACGGAAAGATGTGTTTTCAGGGTAGATTTTGATGAAAACCACAATTCGCGCGGTTTAATTCTGGAAGAAATCAACCCCGTATTTACGGTGAATGATATTAAGGCCTGCACGGGCGCCCCATTCAGGGTGAGCAAAGATTTAAAAGAAATGGATATATAGACAAATATTCATAATCGGTTCACATAAAAAAAGGAGCGCCAAGGTTACAAAAGCGCCCCGAAAAGTTGTTCATCTAAAATTTGCGTGAGCCGGTGCTGACAGCCCTTTGGCGTTGAGCCAAGAGCTGAAGCATTACGATGGTGACATTGGATTGCATAAGCCGTGTGTACAGCCCCGAACAAATGCGATAAGCTTGGCGGACAGGGTGACACCGTGCTGCATAAGTCCGTACACAAACACCAAAGCAACCCCTCTACTCAAGCTTTTCCCACCATATGCATGCAAAACCTCCAAGACCGTCTCCTCCTTGTCCTGAGCCTGTCTGCATATGCCAGCCTCCCCCGCCTCCGCCTGAGCCTGATTCACCATAGTTTTCTGCCTGTGTAAGATCGGGGAATTTAACATCGCTTAACTGCATACTTATTCCTTTAATTGCTTCCGTATTTGGAATAATATTGGTTGCATAAGTACATACAACATCATTCAAAAGTCCGCCGCAGCCTCCTTTTTTACCTGTTCCTCCCGTTCCCCCTCTTCCTCCTGCACTGTATGTAACGGGAACATAGTTTGTATAGGTTGAATCGTTTACTCCTCCCTGTGTTCCATCAAGCCCCGTCTTTGATGTCAGCTTGGAAGGAGGCAACCCCGTTACATCATCACTGTATAATCCTTTTAATCCTCCCAAACCCCCCGTTGAATATCCTCCTAATGTTGTTGCCGTTGTTCCTTTCTTTCCTCCTTCCCCTCCGTATACTCTAAATACTTCACCCCCTGAATTTGTACAGGTAACGCTTGTATCTCCTCCTTTTTTACCGTCTGTTGCAACAGAACCTCCCGCACCTCCTTTACCTATTGTAAATGTGCACTCACCCTGATTTACTCTATACTCTCTTACTATTGCTACACTTCCTGCTCCTCCGCCTCCGCCTCCTGCTGCGTCATATCGCACCTTGTAATTCAGGTAAATATGTCCCCCCGCACCGTTACCTCCCTTACCAAAACTCAAACTTCCGTTTGTCCCTGTTCCAGCTTTAGAGGCAGAACCCCCGCCCCCTCCTGCACCATAGTTTGAACTTGCAGCATTCACCCCATTTACAACATTTGTTCCTCCAACCTGTATATTGTTAATAACGGAAGCTCCGCCCTTGCCTCCTGCGGTAGGATTATTCGTACTTGCTCCTCCTGCCGTTCCCGAATTTCCTTTCTTTGTACAGCTGAATTCTGTTCTAACACCTGAAGGGTTAAATGTATAATCTATTGCATAACAAGAATTTGCAAGAGGTGTTTCACCACCCGCAGCACCCCAGCCCGTTGTCTCGGCATTTGCCTTTGTACCATCTCCGCTATAGCCAAATTTCCCTCCGGGCACACAAATTCTATACTTAACATCAGCTTTATTGCTCCCTGTTATTACAACACAACTTGCCCCTCCGTTTTTTCCGTTAGCAGGTTTTTGTCCCTTCCCCGTACTTGCGGCACCGCCCAAACCTCCTTCACCTACTTCTAAAACAATATACCCTCCAATATTTTCTTTTATTCTCTGTCTGAATGTTGCAAGGATGTTTGAAGCGAAACTGTTATTTTCTAATGAAGGAGAAGCCCCGCCCCCGCCTCCTGATAGAGAATAGAATGCTTCAGAGCCTACCGTTCCCGAATCGTTATACACACAATATGTTGAACGGGAACCCGTATTTGATGTTGCGTATCCTTGGGTCCAGGATGAGCCTGATAGTTGGTAATAGTAGAAGTTTGTGTAATATGAGGAGCAGTCTTGATAGGAAGAAACTGTTGAGGAGCAGGTGTCACCACTATTGCGGCACATAACACAATAACCAGAATGACCAGAATTTATCTCTACACCTGAGCAAGTCATTCCACTGTAATATTTTGTATATCCGCTGGGGCAAGACGAACCACTGAGCTGGTAGTCACAGTGTGGAGGTGATCCTTGATAATTCCCGCCATTAGGACAGGTAGTGCCACCAAAACCAGCAGTTTGCCCATATGTACAACTAGAAGGACAGCATGCTGAACTTGAACTATATCCGTTTCTATAGCTTCCGTTACAATAGCAACTATATCTTGTTTCATTCGCAGAACATGCCCCCTGCCCGCTTGTTCGGCTCCACACCGTCTGCCCGCTTGTTATCCCAAAGGTTGAATACAATGTATTCCAATTTGCAAGCTGTCCTGTTGTTGGGACCTGCCATTTTCCGCTCGGACTCATGGAAGAGCATGCTGTCTTTGCATTTGCTAAATTCTTTGAACCTAAATTATTCGAAACACATAAATTATTCTTACTGTCATAACTGTATCCCATACAGGCGCATTTTTCTGCAGATGTTGTACCCGTACATGTTGTTGATTTATCAACGGCAGCTCCTCCACCGCCTCCTCCGCCGCCGCCTATAACAGATACAATATCAAATTCATCCATATTGGCTTCAATCTTAAGTGATGTATTATTTACTCCCGTCAAATGAGCATTTTCACTTTTAAATTCCGAAGCTCCACCACCTCCGCCGCCGCCTGAAGCTAATGCAAAGTTTACATAATATACACCCGCTTCCGTTGTATATTTAACAACCCTGTTTCCGTTTGAATCATATTCCATATTCTCACTTCCGCCGCCTGTTGTAGTGCTCCAGCAATATGAACCCCCCGGAGGATTTATCGTTCCCCCTAATCCTGATATTCCTATACTCTCATTAATCTTCTTTGTCATAACAGGTGCTAAAGCTGCAAGCAGCAACGACGCAACCAACAATGCCATAAGCATTTCAACGAGAGAAAAAGCCTTTGTTTTGGCTTTTATTGCCCGTATGGCTATTACCCTGTCGGCTAATTTATACATAATCTACCTCACTATTGTGTATTTTTTGAAATCATACCATAGTGTAGTTAAAAAGTGAATACTATTTGTATTCTATTTTTAAATATATATTATACACCCTGCATTAAATACAATAATACAGGGGGTGTTAAGATGAACGATTTTAAACCGATTAAACAAGAAAAAACCGTAATAAGTATAAGGCTTGATACAAACTTGCTTAAAGCTGTTGATGAGGTTTCGGCGCAGACAGATATAAGCCGAAATGAACTTATAGTGCAGTGTATTGACTATGCCCTCAAGAATTTTAAAAATTAGGGCTGAATTTTTCTAAACCATTTCCTTTTTTTCTTATCATTTGTCAAGCAAAATGTAACATATGTGTATATAATCATATACAATATTGTACACATGTTTACATATATGTCAACAAAATTTTAAAATGCAGCAATGGATGTTAACCAATTTGTAAAATATGTGCAATTTCACTCAGGCCTGACATATAGGCAGCTTGCGGAATTGTTGACCGAAAAAACGGGCAGAAAATATACAAGAAATTCTTTGTATGCAAAAGTCAGAAGGAAAACGTTGAAATTTGAGGAAGCCGCTGTTATTGCGGGTTTGACCGGCGCGGAGATAAAGGTTGAGTTCAAGTAGGGAAGTTTTAAAAAGATTAAGCAGTAATATGAAAAAACACAAGGCTGCCGCGGGTTTAACACAGATAGGGCTTGCTCTTAAAGCGGGGCTTGGGGAAGATTATATTCCGCATATAGAACAGGGAAAAAATTTTCCAAGCATAAGTGCAGTTTGCAAACTGGCAGATGCTTTGGGGATTGACCCGCATGAATTTTTAAAACCTTAGTTTTATTTACAGTTTATAAATGATTTTTAAAGTGAAATTTTATTATAAATTTGTATATGGTAGACCCTAAAGGCTATAACCCCCGTTCCAAACAACACAGTTGTTAACTTGAGTTGGGAGGGAGGTGAAGCCATAGATGTTTATAACTGAAAAAGCGCTAATTCTTATCTTGCTGATAATCTTAGCGCTCAAACATAAACATTAGGGTTTTTAAAGAGGATGTTCGAGCATCCTCGCCCTTTATTATTATACTATGCTTTATACAAAATTCAACATGGGGAAAAGCGGGTTTACATATATTTCTGCAAAATAAGCTTTTTTAGGGCTTTTGCGTTAATTGCGTCAGGTTCAAGCTCTAAAAGTTTATCAAGATATTCTATTGCGGCAGAATAGTTTTGAAGCTTTTTTTGTGCTGCAGCCATTGCATAGAGCGCGTCTATAAACTTTTCATCCAATTCAAGCGCATGTTTTAAATCTTCCACAGCACTTGCCACATCGGGGTTTTCAATATCTTTTCTTGAAAGTGTAATTCGGGCTCTGTTGTAGTAGGCATCGGTCATTTTGGAATTTAATTGAAGCGCTTTTGTGTAATCAAGCATTGCCTCATTAAAATTTTCAAGCGTTTGATGGGCTACAGCCCTGTAAAAATAAGGGATTTCCCAATCGTTTTTTTCTTCAATCGATTTATTGATATTTTCAATGGCACTTTCGAATTTGCCGTCTTGAATGTCGTAAATGCCCTGATCAAGGTGTTTTTTGTATGTTTCGCCGCTCATAAATTTGTCCTATATAATTATATATAAAATTGTATTATAAATTTGAATTTTTGCACCCCTTGCCGATGTAGCCCTGTTGTATCGATTAAAGCTGATTAAGCCTTGACTTTGGAGTTTGTTAGGATGAAAATTAGAATGTTTTGCCCAAAGTTTTTCGGGCGGGAAGCAATGGAAAAGTACACAAGAAAAGCATTTTAGCTGATTTTGATATGATATATTTTATTGGAATTTTAATACTTTTAATAACCGCATTTGCCCTGTTGCCACAGGCTTTTGAGGTTTTATTAACAGGAAGTACGATTACAAAAGTTTTTGATTTTAATCCTCTATTCGGGCCTGTAGACTTTGTTTTGGACCCCTTAAGCGCGTTTTTTGCAGTTATAATTTTAATCATGAGCCCTCTTGCACTGATTTATGCTAAGGGATACCTGAAGCCTTATCAGGACAAGGGGAAAAGCATAAATTCCCATGTTGTGTTTTTTGTTACTCTTGCGCTTTCAATGCTTGCCGTTGTGACCTGTCAAAACGCGCTCGGGTTCTTGATTTGCTGGGAAATTATGTCCCTTTCTTCATTTTTTCTTGTAATATTTGAGAATGAGAAAAAAGAAATTTTGAATGCCGGGGTGAAATACCTTGTGTTTATGCATATTTCGGTGATTTTTATAATAATTGCTTTTGCGATGATGTCCATAAAAGCGGGAAGCTATGATTTTAGTACATTTTCGATGGTTTTAGCGAACAACCCGCATTTTCGCGATGTGGTATTTTTGCTTGCCCTGATTGGTTTTGGGGTTAAAGCAGGATTTGTGCCTTTTCACAATTGGCTTCCTGAAGCGCACCCTGCGGCACCGAGCCATGTGAGCGCGATAATGTCCGGAGTGATGATAAAAACAGGGATTTACGGGATTTTAAGAATTTTATCTTTAGGGGGATGTCCTTCAAAAGCCTTGTGCTATGCGGTTTTAGGAATTTCAATAATTACATTTTTATACGGAATTTTATACGCAATCGGCCAGAATGATGTAAAAAAAATGCTTGCCTATTCTTCGATTGAAAATATCGGGATAATCGGCTCAGGGCTCGGGGTTTCGTTAATAGGAATTGCCTATAATCAGCCTGTAGTAGCGCTTTTAGGGCTTGCAGGCGGCATTTTACATATTTTAAACCACTCAATATTTAAGCTGTTATTGTTTTTTGGCGCAGGGTGTGTTTATTTAAAAACTCATACAAGAGATATGGAAATTTTAGGCGGCCTTGTGAAAAATATGCCAAAGACAGCAGGGTTATTTTTGGCTGCTTCCCTTGCTATTTGTGCACTTCCATCGTTTAACGGCTTAATAAGCGAATTTTTAATTTATTTTGGAATGCTGAAAGCCTTGTCAATAAAGAGTTTCTTTGCATTTCTGATTTTAATCTTTGCTGTTTCATCTCTGGCTTTTGTGGGGACTATGGCTATATTGTGCTTCACCAAAGCGTTTAGCGTGATTTTCCTCGGTAATCCGAGAGGTGAAAACGCAAGTGCAGTCAAAGAAGACGCCCCCTTAACAATGCTTTGTCCGATGGGCGCGTTGGCAGCTTTTGCCCTTGGAATAGGCCTTTTACCTGAAATAATCTTCAAAACCCTTTTATGGCCTGTGATTACGGTTATCGGAAATTGGCACGGTATCGGTTTTAAACACGCATTAACACCTGAAACCCTGTCGGATATGCTTTCTCAACAGTCAACTATTTTGTCGACACTGGGTTTTACTGCGTTTGGGCTTGTTCTTCTAATTTTAATTTTTGCAATTTTAAAAAAGGCTTTAAACAGAAAGGTGGAAAGTGCCTCCACATGGGGCTGCGGGTACAATCGGACGTTATTAAATGCCCAATATACAGGCTCCTCCTATGTCAGTCCTTTTCTTGCAATGCTGAAACCCTTGTTTAAGAAGGTTTTTGACGTAAAGAAACCAAAAGAAATTTTCCCGAAATCTGCTCATTTCAGCCTTCATATTGAAGATATTGAAGAAGCTTATGTAATAAGCCCTATGGTCAAATTTGACGAGTGGTTTTTATCAAAATTTGAAAAAATTCAGGGCGGAAATTTGCAGACTTATATAAAATACGGACTTGCATTTTTGATTTTGCTTATAATCGGGAGTTTTTTAATCGGATAAAAAAAATATGGAAATGTTGACTAAAATTTTAAATTTAATAATCGTTTTAATTCTTCCGTTTTTGATGATAGGGGTTATCAAAAAAACAAAGGCTTTTTGGGGCGGAAGAAAAGGCGCACCTGTGTTTCAGCCTTTATTTGATTTTATAAAATTAATTAAGAAGGACTTTGTAATAAGTAAGACCGTATCTTTTGTGTTTTCGCTTGCTCCCCTTGTAATCCTTGCCTGCACTTTGTTTGCGGCGCTTTTTATTCCTCTTGGAACGGGCAGTGCGGTAATAAATATTGAGGCGGGACTTATAATTTTTGCCTATATTTTAGGGCTTTCAAAGTTTTTTACACTGATTGGTGCAATGGATACAGGTTCAAGCTTTGAAGGTATGGGCGCTTCGCGTGAAGCCTGCTTTACATCAATTGTAGAGCCTGCATTTTTTATGATAATTGCCTCTGCTATGGCGCTAAGCGGTAATTTGACTTTTGATTCCCTGTCTAAAATTCTTGTAAATGCGGGCGGGTATGGTGTTTTGATTGTAATCTTTGCTGTGCTTGCACTCTTTTTAATGCTTCTTATTGAAGGGTGCAGAGTGCCTGTGGATGATCCTGCAACACACCTTGAACTTACAATGATTCATGAAGTTATGATACTTGATAATTCAGCCTTTGACCTTGCGGTTATAAGCTATTCAGCCTCTTTAAAAATGCTTTTGATATCATCTTTAATTGCAAAGCTTATAATCCCTGAAACAGTTTCTGCGGTTGAATATTTAGGGTTTTACCTACTTGTAGTCTTTGCGATATCCGTGATTACAGGCACAATCGAATCTTCAACGGCAAGGCTTCGAATGACCCATATATTTGAATTTATTTTTGTTATGAGCTCTTTTGCGCTTATAATCCTTTCTCTTACTGTAGCAAGGATGTTCGGGGGTTAGAAAAATTTAATGGATGTCGGTATGGAACATGGATTTATAATTTTATTCGGGCTCACAATGCTCTATCTTGCCTCAACAAGCAGGATAATCTCTCATATCAGGGTGCTTGCGGTACAAGGGATACTGCTTTTTCTTATATGCTTCTTGGGGCACAGGGAAGCACCTCTTTTAAGCTTAACCTTTCTTACGGTTGAAACCCTTGTTGTTAAGGCAATTATAATCCCCTGGTTTTTATATAAGATTTTAAGAAAAACCCGTGAAAACAGGGACGAAGAGGCAAATATTCCCCATTTTTACTGTCTTGTGATATCAAGCATTATTCTTTTGGGGTGTTTTTTGGCTTCAAATTATTACATTTCATCCGTAAAAAATATTTCCCATATTTATTTTGGGATAGCTGCAGCTACAATCATAATAAGCCTCTGGCTGATTACAATAAAACATAAAATAGTTTCAAATGTTATAGAATTTATCACAATGGAAAACGGCATATTTTTAATGTCATTATCCGTTGCAAAAGAAATGCCCGTGTTGGTGAATCTGGGTGTGCTTTTGGATGTATTTATCGCAGTTTATATTTTGGGGCTTTTTGTAAAAGAGATTAAAAAAGAGTTTAAAGACCTTGAAGTTTCAAACCTTTCAGGGTTAAAGGATTATACGGAATGATTGACAATGTTATAAAAATTTTAATGATATTTCCGCTCGTTTTGTGTGTTTTAATGCTTATGGTGCGCAAAAGAGCATTTGATAAATTTGCACTTATCTTCTATTCAATTTTGCATTTTATATTGTCCTCATATCTTGTGTTTTTTGCTGAAAAAACAGGGGCGAAGCAGGTTTTATCGGGGCAGTATTTTGCAGTTGATTCTTTGAACAAGATATTTTTAATAATTTTATCGTTCGTATTTTTGGCGGTAACAATCTATAACATTGGCTATTCAAGACATATGGACAGGTTGAACATTAAGGTTAATAATAAAAATCTTTGTCTCTATGAACTTATGATTATAGTTTTTGTTTGGGCAATGACAGGTGCTATTTTTTGTACAGACCTTGGCATAGCCTGGGTTTTGGTTGAAGCAACGACTCTTTCGAGCGCATATTTAATCTATTTTAACAGAACAAAAAATTCAATTGAAGCAGCCTGGAAATATGTATTTATGTGCTCTATCGGGATTGCTCTTGCATTTGTCGGGATTATATTTTTAAATATTGCATCTTTGGATGTTAATACTTTAAATTATACAAAGCTTACAGAGGCCGCACAGGCAGGAGTGTTTGATACTTTCTGGCTGAAATTTGCATTTGTTTTTATACTCTTTGGTTTTGGGGCAAAGATGGGGCTTGCGCCTATGCATTTCTGGCTTCCGGATGCACACTCGGAGTCTCCTTCGCCTGTTTCCGCGCTTTTATCGGCCACGCTTTTAAATTCTGCATTTTTAGTAATTTTAAGGGTGTTTAATATTTTAAACGCTGCAAATTGCAGCGGCTATGGCAGGATAATGCTTGCTGTTACAGGGTTTTTATCTCTTTTTGTAACGGCAGTATTTATTTATCATATTAAAAATTACAAGAGAATGCTTGCCTATTCTTCAATTGAAAATATGGGCATACTTGCAATCGGAACAGCGCTTGGCGGGGTCGGATATCTGGCTGTTATCTTGCATCTTATCGGACACTCCCTTGCAAAGGCTTCCTTTTTTCTTGCATCGGGGAATATTCTTGAACTTTACGAAACAAAGAATATAAAATCCGTTAAAGGGCTTATGAGAGCAGATAAAAAGACAGGGTGGCTGTGGCTTTTATCTTTTCTTGCAATTTGCGCTTTTCCGACATCCGTTCTTTTTATAAGTGAATTTCTGATAATAAAAACGTTGATTTTAAAGGGGCATTATCTTGCTTGTTCCGTGTTTGCGCTTTTGTTAACCGTTATAATTTACGGTATGGCACGTGCCGTAATTAAAATGACATACAGAGAAATAAGTGGTGAAAAGCAGGATATAATCGAGAAAAATAGAAATAAAATCACGCTTTCCATGTATTTGCCGCAGGTTGTAATGCTTGCTGTTGTGTTTGTTTTGGGCGTTTATATTCCAAACTTTTTAAATGATATTATACAGGCGGCTTTCGGGGCATTTTAAGGATAAGAATATGAATTTAAACTGGATAAAGATAAATAATAATTCAAAAATAAGCCTTTTGGATATTCCTGTTTTGGATATTTCGGATTTAAGGATAGAAACAATTTCTCTTTGCGGCGGGTGTTCGGATGCTTTCGGGGGTTCAAAAGAGACATTTTCAAAGCCTTTTTTGCATCGTTTAAGACCTGTCGGTTTTTTTGGAAAA
Source organism: uncultured Vampirovibrio sp. (assembly GCA_910578465.1). GTDB lineage: Bacteria > Cyanobacteriota > Vampirovibrionia > Gastranaerophilales > Gastranaerophilaceae > MGBC122484. The sequence goes on from CAJTPW010000006.1 coordinate 83,875, forward strand.
GATTGGGGCAGAGGGGATGCAAGACTTTTTGTTGTTCTTGCTGATGATAGCAAAGGGGTTTTCTATGTTTCATCCGCTCTTTTTAAAGCAGGGATAAGGGAGTATGATTCTTTTACAAGTGAAGTTCCCGCTTTTCATATGTTTGAGAGAGAATTTTTCGAAGAATTTAATATAAAACCCGTTGGGCATCCATGGTTAAAGCCTGTAAGGAAAAATACGGATAATTATCAGTTTTTTGAAATGGATGGGGAAGAAGTGCACAGGGTGGCCGTCGGGCCTATCCATGCAGGCGTTATTGAACCCGGGCATTTCAGGTTTATGTGTAACGGAGAGACTGTTTATCATCTTGAAATAGCGCTCGGGTATCAGCACAGGGGTGTTGAAGATATGATGGTGCGAATGCCTTCAAACAGGTTGGCCGAATCTGTTTGCGGGGACAGTGTTATAGCGTATAATCTTGCCTATTCGAAGCTTATGGAAAGCGTTAAAGGCGTTTCCGTGTCTTCAAAAGCGCAGCTTATAAGGCTTTTAGCACTTGAAATGGAACGTGCCGCAATCCATATAGGAGATTTAGGGGCAATAGCGGGCGATATAGCCTATCTTATGGGCGCTTCCGTTTTCGGGGCGACAAGAACTTTAGTTATAAACACAATGCTTGAATTTTCGGGAAGCCGCTTTGGAAGAGGACTTATAACCATTGGCGGTGTGAATTTTGATATAGAAAAGGAAAAGGTTGAGCGCGCAAAAAAGACATTTGACAAGGTGGAACGCGATGTTAAACGCATGGTAAAAACTATGCTGAAAAATTCAAGTGTAGTATCAAGGCTTGAAAAAACTGGAACCGTTAATATGGAAAGAGCTCTTGAAATCGGTATGAGCGGGCTTGCAGCAAGGGCATCGGGAATTAATATCGATTCAAGATTTGATTTTCCCGATAAATGGTATGCGGCTTCGGGTGCGGATTCTCTTGGTATTCAAAGAATTCACCCGAAAGGTACGGGAGATGTGAATGCAAGGTTTAAAATTCGTTATAAAGAGATTTTGCAGTCTTTTTCAATTATAAGGAAAGCTTTTGAAAAACTGGAAGACTTCGCGCATGAGCCTGTAAATTCAGGCTATGAGGTTTTAAACAAAGAAAATGCAAAAGATGTTTTTGCAATATCCGCTATTGAAGGCTGGAGAGGTGAAATTATTCATATAGCAATGACAGATGGAGCGGGGCGTTTGAGCAGGTATAAAATTAAGGACCCTTCTTTTAACAATTGGTACGGGCTTGCGCTTGCGGTTCGAAATAACGGAGTGTCTGATTTTCCGTTGTGCAACAAGAGCTTTAATCTTTCATATTGCGGTTGTGACCTATAAATTAAGGAATTTAGAATGTTCGACACATTAAAATCAAGAATATTTCAAGGAAATCAATTTATAAAAGATATTGAAAATGCGCCGATGAGAGAGCAATTTCGAGGCCTTCCCGTTTTAAAAAATTCAAATTGCGACAGCTGCGCAAAGTGTTTAAATATTTGTCCTACGGGAGCTTTGAGCCTCAATCCTTTAAAAATCGATATGGGAAAATGTACTTTTTGCGGGGATTGTAAAAATATCTGTACTAAAAATGCGATTAACTTTTCAAACTTTTATAAGCTTGCAGCAGACGACAGAAACACACTTATTGTTGATGAAAGGTCAACAAAAGAGTTTTATGAAAAAACTGCAATACAGGTTAAAAAAGAGATTACAAGCCTTTTTTCAAGGTCTTTAAAGCTGAGACAGGTTTCGGCAGGAGGCTGCAACGGCTGTGAGATGGAATTAAATGCCTGTTCTAACGTGAATTTTGATATGGGAAGGTTTGGAATAGATTTTGTAGCTTCGCCAAGACACGCAGACGGGCTTGTGATTACGGGCCCTGTGACGAAAAATATGGCTTATGCGCTTGAAGATTGCTACAAAGCAACTCCTGATCCTAAAATTATTATTTTGTGCGGCGCTTGTGCTGTATCGGGCGGAGTTTTTCAAGACAGCAGCGAGCTTGACCGTGAATTTCCCGAAAAACATCCTGCAGATTTATACATCCCCGGCTGCCCCGTTCATCCGCTGACCTTTATCAACGGGGTTTTAAGCTTAATTAGGGGCAAGGGCAAAAAGTGATTTTATGGCAGAGTGCAGAAGTTTTCAACCGAGGGCGGATAAAAACAGCAGAGTCTTGATTTTGGGGTCAATGCCCGGGGTAAAATCGCTTGAGCTGCAGGAATATTATGCACATCCTCAAAACAGATTTTGGAAAGTTATGGGGAAGCTTTGCAGCGAACCTTCTCTTGTGGAATTTTCTTATGAAAAAAGGATTGAAATACTTTTAAATAACGGATTTGCGCTCTGGGATGTTATAAAATTTTGCAAACGCGAAGGCAGTCTTGATTCTGATATAACGGATGAAAAACCCAATGATATCAAGGGTTTGCTTAAAAGTTATCCGAAAATAAAAACTGTTTTTCTAAACGGTAATAAGGCTTATGGGTCTTTTAAAAAATATTTTCCAAAATTGCTTGAAGAGTATAAATGCGTCAAATGTCCTTCTACAAGTCCTGCAAATGCCCGCTACAGATTGGATGATTTGGTTGAAGAGTGGCAAAACGGCCTGTAATAGGCATTTGAAGCAGTCTATTTACTTGTTAGGTATTCAATAACCTCGCAAACATGTCCTTTAACCTTGATTTTGCGCCATTCTTTTTCGATGTTGCCGTTTTCGTCTAAAACAAAGGTGGAGCGCTCAATTCCCATATATTTTCTTCCATACATTGATTTTTCTTTCCAAACATTAAAGCTTTCGGCAAGTTTGTGTTCGATGTCCGATAGAAGAATGAAATTCAAATTTTGCCCTTCTTTAAATTTTTTGTGGCTTTTTATATCATTCGGGCTGACGCCAATTACTGTGCCATATTTATTTAAACGGTTTAAATTATCCCGAAAATCGCAGGCTTCCTGAGTACAGCCCGAGGTATTATCTTTCGGGTAAAAATAAAGGATGACTTTTTGTCCCGTAAAATTTTTTAAGTCAAACTCTTTTTCATTTCCATCAACATCCAACCCGAATAATTTCATTGAAATCTCCTTTTTGATTTTAAGATAACACAAATATTGATTGTGGAATATGGGATAATGTTTAAAATTTAAAATCGCAAACAGGTGCGGAGCGGACGCAGGATGGACACATAACGGACACATAGTGGACATGCCTAAAAAACAAAAAAGCCCGAAACTCAATTGTTTCAAGGCATTTAATATGGTGGAGGATAGGAGGCTCGAAAGTTTAAAATGATTTTTTGTAATGTTTAGTAATGTGTCGAATGTATTATCATTCAATCTTGTAATTTCCCGCAAATGTTCTTTTTGTCCATATTTCAATAAAACAGCCGTTTGCATTTGTGTCCTCAATTATCTTTAAGCTTTTATTAATACAGCATGGGTCAATTATTGACCCATGCTGTATTTTATTAAACATTTACGGCTTCATCTGTTGGTACTAAATCCCAAATTTCACCATCACAATCAGCTTTATGTATAAAATCATCAAATGAAGAACAAATATTTCCACAATGCAAACAAAGAATATTTTCCGGTTCGTCATTATTATTTTGAGATTTTTCCAGTATTTCCTCTGAGATTATGTTTTCTGACCGTTTATTTTCTTTAGTATTTGGAATTTTATAAACTTGATTAAACGGTTCACTAAACAAAAATTGATTTAAAAGAGACAATTCACCTTTATCATCAATTTCACAATCTTCAGGTATATTTTGCTTAACATCTTCTAGATACAATTTCCAATTTTCAATAGAAATTTTATCCTGATTTTCAAGTAAAAGTTTTGCTGTTCTTAGTTTAAGTTCTGAGGCTTTTATCAATTCACCCCATTTTTCAAAACCTACCATAAGTGCAATAATATGCTGTGCGTTCATTAAAGTAAAATTTTCTTCATCAATATACTTGCCACAGTCACAAAAAACACTTGCAATATTTCCAAAACTGCAAAAAATTGCGTCAATGTCAAAATATTTTGGGTCATACTCATAATAGGTTAAATCACCATCAGTACATAGCTTTTTTGTTTTGTAATCCTTAAACAAATTTTTTGCTTGACGTTTGAAGTAATCAATGTAATTCATAATACATCCTTTCATACTGTCCAAGTTATTATCTAAATACATTTTGCGTTCGTAATCATTTGCTTAGATAATAAACTCAGTATAAAGTGTATTATCATTTGATGGCTGATTAAAGAATCTTTGTACGAACGAACTGGCTCGCCAACAAGCACATAGACAATAATATCACATTATGAAATTTATGTAAATCATACGAATGATGCATTTAAATTCTTGCAACAAATTTGCAACAAGGGAGGGGAATTGATGAAAAAATGGTGAATTTTAAAAATGGCGGGCAAATTTAAAATGGGTTGAAACGCATTAAAAAAGAGCCTTGGCGGCTCTTTAAATAATTTTGGAGGATAGGAGGCTCGAAAATTTAAAATGATTTTTTGTGATGCTTAGTAATGTGTTGAAATGTACACTATCGTTTAATCTTGAATACTTCAATGTTTGATATCGTTCAGCATTTTACCAGAACTTTTTGTAACTTCAGTCCCTTTTTGGTCCCAGAAGTTTATTTAAATAACTATGCTAAAGCTCCAACAGCAGGTAATAATTCTTTAATTTTGTTTTCTGCTGAACTTGAATATCCATCATTCTCTAGATTTTTAGTTTCTTTTATTATTTTATGCATTTTTTCTATTTTTTCATTTGTAGAATTAGAATATGAGTAACTCGTACTAAAATTTTCCATGTAACTGTAAAAATACTCCTTTAAATTATTACAAAAAAAGTAAGTTTTGTTTACAATATCTTGTTCAAGCAAAAAAGAATAAAACATATGTCCATTATCTGCATTCCAATACTTCACCAGTCTAATTAAAGGTTTTATTAAATAATCATTATCTTTATTTTTATTTGTCAATTTGTCATTAAAACCATTGGGGTCTGTAGGTATCCAATCGTTTTTATCTGACGCCTTTGCAGGTATGCGGTAATCATGATAAGAGCCAAAACCTTTGTCTATTGCTGGAACCAATTCAAATTTTATATGATTTAGATTTAAAACTATTGTAGGATTAGATTGATAGATTTCGGAAGTACTATATTTTGTTTCAACAAATCTTTTTAATTTATCTAAATATGTCTGTGGCTTATAAGAATCATCATCAAAAACAATCATATAATCAATATCTGAACAGCTATCCATACTACGTGGCAATATAGTACCTCTAGTTGATGAACCAAATTTAAAATGTTCCTTTAGTTCATTATTATCAAAATAATTGCCCAGTCTAATTTTTAGAGTTGAAATAGATGTTTCAATAGATGATTTTTCATCATCACTCAAAATTGCATTACTGCTCAAATCTTCTAAATATTTTAATACACTCATTCATTCCTCCTTCTTGTCTATTTTATAATCCGATTCTCCATTTTGTACACCTTTTCTTGCAAGTTGATATCCAGATGTTGATGGTTGAGGATTTACCGAATTGTATCCATCTAAAATACTTGCAAGTTTATTAAGCTCCCTCACTGATTCCTCATCTGTATAAAGCTCAATTTCAATATTTCTAAATCTTCTTACCTTATTTTTTAACTCTAAATATCCATCTCCAGCCATTTTATGGACTTTTGAGCAATCTGTTGGTTTGATACATACTTGTATCGCCGCTAATATTGCCGTAATAATTGAAGGTATGCTTTTGTATTCCTCTGGCACAAAAGCCACAATTGCTGCAATTATAGCTATAGGTATACTTAAACAAACATTCCTAATATTCCATTCCTTGCTTGTGTTATAGTGGGATTTTGCAGAATATTCACAACACTCTTCAATTCTACAAGCTTCTTTTATTAGTTCATCTTTTAATTTTCCATTATTCATCTATAAGTTAATCCCTCGTTGTTATGGCAATATGTCTTTTAACTAAAAGTATTGAAAAAATTATTAAAATTTCAAATACTTTTATAATCCTTCATCATTTTAATACATGTTTCCATGCTTTTAAAGCCCAACTTTAAATTGATTATTTAATAGTTAATTCTCATTCTCTTATGCACTTCTTTCATTCTGTCTGCCATTTGGGTTACTTAATAGCGAGGAGCCAATACAAAACAATAACTAAATTGTATATTTTATCAAATCATGATATAATTATATCAATAGTACCTGCTAAGCCTCTTAACAATGCTCAAATCAGCAGGTCTTTTAATTTAAATGAGGAAATTTTGGAAGAGATTAAATACAATAAACCTGCATTGTGCGTGGAAAAGCAGATTGAATTATTAAAATCAAGAGGTTTGATTATTAATGATGAAGATTTTGCACAGGATATTTTAAGCAATATAACCTATTATCGCCTGTCTTCATATATGAAGTTTTTTCAAAATTCAGATAAATTCAAACCCGATACAACATTTGAAGATATTGTTTATTTATACAATTTTGACAAGGAATTAAAATCTTTAATCTTTGAAAATATCAGGCTTGTCGAAATTTCTCTTAGAGCCAAAATTTGTCTTCACATGTGCTCAAACTACGGTTCTCATTGGTTTTATGATGTTGGTTGTTTTAAAATGGAAGAAGACTACAAAAAAACCCTTAATATTTTAGAAAATGAAAAAGGTTTAAAAAAGGATACCTTCATCAGTTATTATTTCAAAAAGTATTCAGAGCCTGAATTACCACCGTTTTGGATGATGTCTGAAGTTTTATCAATGGGCGATTTATCCAAAATATTAAGCGGAATAAATTTTAAAGATGTAAAAGTGATTGCAGGGTCTATGACCGAAAAATATTATATAGCGCCGGTTTTAACAAACTGGATTCACGTATTAGCCACTGTAAGAAATATTTGTGCTCATCATTCAAGGCTTTGGAACAGGCAATTAAAGATTAAATTTGCAGAACCACAAAAAATTCCCGAATGGAAAAATAAGAATATTATAAATGATAAGGTTTGCGCAGTTTGTTTTGTGCTTGCATTATTGCTTGAGAACCACCCTTGTAGCAATTTTGAGGCAGAATTAAAAAAATTGTTTAATTGTTACGACAGAATTGATTTAATAAAGATGGGGTTTTGAACAAATTAAATAAAAATCATTATACTTCATTTTCATTATTTATTTTTAAATGTTCGTTTTTATCCGAAAGTAATCTTATCTCGTTGATGCCTATGTATGCATTTTGATAAGTGGTTATATGTTTATTTAAATTGATTGTAGCTTGTGTAATTTCTTGTGTAGCAGACAGAGCGGGAATAAGTTTCATACCTTTTTCAAGAAGTAATCCAGCTTTTTCAAGAGCCTTGCCTATATGATTTTTAAATTCGTTTTCATCCTTTTTATTTATGTTTATTTTTGTAGTAGAAGTAATTTCCTCAACTATAGCATTTCTTAATGAATTATATTCTTCTGTGTTTGTATCATGTAAGGCTTTTATTACGGTTTCAAATGAATTAATGTCTAAATTTCTTTTCTCACTTTTTAATTTCTCTATCTCTGCAAGAGTTTTATCGCCCTCCAGTTTCTTGTTTCTTAATGCTATGGATTTATCTAAAATTTGATAAAGTAAAATTAGCAGATTTACTGCTCCGAAATAAAATACCACATATTCGCTACCTACATCAAATCCTCTGAATTCAGGTTCACTACCTGCGTATTTAAATACATACAGTATTGTTTTTAAAGCATCAAAAAAGTCAGATAATTCTTCAATATTGGTATAATTGGGCAGTTTAAAATACATACAATTATTGTCTTCGGATGTTATTATGGTTTCCAATGTATTTTTAAGTGTTTTAGCACTTTGGCACAAGTTATCTACTGTTTTTTTAATGCTATTGGCAATATCTGTAGAAACAATAAATGGTTCTTGGTCGTTATTATATACTTGTTCATATTGCTTTATGATTTCAACTGAATCCATAAATAAATTATTGTTTTCAAAGATATGTACTGCCTTCATTGCATTAATATAATCATTTAGCTGTCTGACCGATGAATTATACTGTACTGATGTAATATTAACATCTAAAAGAGGAATATTATCTTCCAACAACTTTTGGTAATCTCGTAAACGCAAAACATACTCCTGTAAATAGCTTTCTCAAACATGAGTAATTATAATGGATTGCTAAGATATTTAATACAAAATTAACATTTTATTAATAATTTGAATAATCATCAATTATTTTATGCCTGCCCTCATCCTCTCATACACCTCCTCCATCCTATTTGCTGATTGGGCTTCTTTGGATTTGATGATGTGGGAGTAAGTGTTTAAGGTGATGTTTTTATCTGCGTGTCCTAATCTGCCGCTCAGGGTTACAATATCTTCGCCGGATGAAATTAAAAGGCTTGCGTTTGTGTGTCTTAGCTGATGGAACGTGATTTTTGGCAGATTATGCCTTTCTAAGAAGCGTGTAAACCACTTATACGGTAAATTCGGGCTTATGGCCGCACCTTCTTCATTTAAAAATACATAGGGGTCATTTTTCCAAGCTGTACCCAGTTTCAGCCTTTGTTCAAGCTGAAAATTCCTATATTGCCTTAATAAATTCATAACCGTTCTTGAGGCTGTCACAGTTCTTGTTCCGGCTTCCGTTTTTGGGGCACATTCAAAAGTGCCATAGCCTGTAACATATCGCCTTTGCTTATTTATATCTACCGTTGATTTTTCACAATTAATATCCTGCCAGGTTAAACCTGTCAATTCACCTTTCCTTAAACCTATATCAATTGAAAGATAAATCATAGCCATATACATCAAAGGCTCATCTTTCAAGGCATTTAACATATATGAAAGCTGACTATCATTATAATACTTAGCCTTTGGCTTTTTTGCCTTCTTAATATCAATCCTTTTTGCAGGATTGTCTTTAATGATATTCCATTTTACGGCAGTTGATAAAATTGTATGGATTACCCCGATATGACAGCGGATTGTTTTATCTGAAAGTTTCCTACCTTCCTTGTGTTCAAACATTTTATTTATGTTTAAGTTGTAAAATTCACAAAGTTTGTATGCCGTTTTATAATCTGTGCATTTTCCGGCTTTTAACCTCTGGCAGGTTTTAAAGGTAATTCCTGTCACTTTTTCAATTTCAGAAGCCGAATAAGATTTCAGAAACTCTGTGAGCTTTGCTTTTGGATAATATTTCCCATCAAGCCTAATGTTGTCGTCATTCAGGTTTTGATAAAACTGTATTAAGTGCGTGGGCTGTAATTTTGCAAGTTTAATGTGCCCAATTGCAGGCAAAATGCGTTTTTCAAGTTTTGTATTATATGAAACCAAAGTCCCCGGGGTAAGGTTAATTTCAGCATAATCTTTCAGCCACCTTTGAACAAACTCTTGAAAGGTAATCTTTTCACCGTCAAGATAATTACCGCCCAAAACTTCTTCTTCAAAAAGGGTCATTTGGGTATTTAATTCTTTTTCAAGTTGTTTCGGGGTCAATGTTTCAGAAACTTTAATCGTTTTTCTTTTGCGAAGTTTCTTGCCTTTTGAATCATAGCCCATAGCAACAATCAATCTGTATGAATTTTTTGAAACTTTTTCATAATACGCCATAATCTGCTTTTTACCGCCTTTCTTTTTAAATTATTACCAACTTTTTAAAAACTTGCTCATATTTTCTGAGTTTTGGTTGGAGGGGAGGAGAGCCTAGGGATTTAGTGTTGCTAAATCCCATAAGTTATAAAAGTTAACCCACCGTTCCTAACTTTTACTAATCTTCCAAAACCCTTGCTTGACAAATTTTCCAAAATTATTTTAACGTAATTTATTGATTTGTATTTACTATAATTACTTTTATACAACTCCGTTGGAGAGATACTTTTCTTGTTTTTTGTTCTTAGATAATTAAGGGCAAGGCTTTCTAAAGAGTTTAAATTTGTATACTCATTAGTAATTTTTATAAAGCAATTTAAAAAATAGTAACAAAGTTTGATAGCATTTTTCACTGTATCAGCAGAAACCTTATCCTCTTCCAAATGTTTAAGACCATGTAAAATTAATGCAAAACGTGCAACATAATTAGTTTGTTTTTGAATGTAGGTTTTGAATAAATCGCTTTGTCTGTCACTTTTCTTTATGTTTGATACTTTTTGAAAAAAGCAATGGAATGCTTCTTGGGCTGATTTTTCTAAATAATATGTTTTAACTTTACAGCCTAAATCAAATCCTTTTGTAAATATTTTTTCACAACGGTTTTGAAATTCAGATAAATCATAACCAGCTATCATCAATGGCAATTTTCCGGTTTCAAGATATTCAGTACAGCAAAAAAGCCACCTTTCAACCATTCCGTTATAACTTTCAATTCCACTTGAAAGCAAAGTGTCATTGAGTACTTTTGGTTGGATTGAGCCTATAATATTGTGACTTGCTTCAACGGTAAAATCAGTGCTGTTACTTTTGCGAATAATATTCTGTCTGTTTTTATTCCAAGACTGTAAAAAATATTCTGTGTCATTGCCGCCACGTTTATATTGATTCATCCCTTTATAAAAATGTGCTAGCTCATCCGTATAAATTCCAACACCAAAGCCTAAGGTTTCATTTGCATGTATTACATAAGATAAGGCTTCAACAGTTGCATCCTGCGTTGTTAAACGTGGTTTTAATGGTTTTTCTGGTTCTTGTGGGATTTCTGTATGTTCACCGTTTTTTAAATTTTTTTTGTATTGGTTTAATTGATACTTATATATGCTTAAATTTTTATTGTATTCTTGCATATTTGACTCAAAAATGCGAGAAAGGATTTTTTCAAACTCATCAAGAATGGTTTTACCTATTTTCAAGCATGGTGTTTTCTTTTGTGAAGGAGTGCCCACTAAAGCACACCACAAAATAGGATATTCAATCCAATTGCTTGCAGGATTTATGTTAATGGCAAAATGACCATCCATAATTATGCTTGCTGTAACTAGGAACGTGCAGGCGATATATTCTATCGGAGCGTCAAGTCTTTTGTGCAAATCTAAAATTAATTGGCTTATTGAGCCTGAAAAATATCAAGTGGAAATTTAATTTCTTTTTTAGAATTACCTGAAAGGGTTTCTTGAATATCTTTAAGAGTCAATGTAGGAACAGTGTTCATTAGGTTTTGAAATTTTGTCCTGCCATACTTTATCAGAAAATCATCTAAACCCTTTGCCTCACCTTTTGGCAAAACAATAATTTTTACAATAGCACTCTTTTTGCTTATAAGGTATGCAGCAAAATGGTATAAGGCTTGTTTTACTTGCTGCTTGCTCCACATATCATTGTCATAACAAAAATTATTTAATTAAATAATTATATAATCATATTATTTATGAATATTTTTAATTCTTAAATTTGTATTTTAAATTTGTAACCTACAATACAAATTCAAAAAGGTTCTTTATATCAATATCAAGAGCATTTGCAATCTGTTCCAGATTTTTGATGGTAATGTTTGTCCTTCCGCGCTCTAATAACCCGACAAATGAGCGGTTTAAGCCGGCTTTTTCTGCAAGTGTTTCTTGTGAAAAGCCCCTGTCTGTTCTTAAGATTCGAACCTTATGACCAAGTTTTTTAACGGTGTCAATATTCTTCATTACATAATTGTATTTATGTAAACAGTGGTTTTCCAGCCTCTATAATATGCAAATAGTTATTATATTAATCATTTTGTGGTATACTATTACCAAAAGAATAATAAAAAGCATGTGCCGGATTTGACACAGACTTATATTATATTCGAATTTTAATGAATATAAATATCGCAAAGAGGCGATATCAGGAGGGAAAATGACAAAGCATAACATAAAAATAATGTTACTATCCACAATTATTTTAGGTCTGGCTATTGGAATGGCATTCTTGATCAATAATTTAATGTTACTCCAAGCCAAAGCCTCACAATCAACGGATCCGTTAATAAAATGTATAGGCAAAACCGAAGAAGGATTACCATTATACGATTATACGGAATATAACAGAGATCAGTTAATGAAGTGCATTATACTTACTGAAGATAAGAGCTGGGAAGCCTTTAAGCAAGGCAAAGATGAAAAAGCGGACAAATGGACTCAAGCCAAATGGCAATGTTTTGAAACCTATACAAACCTTCCTCCGCAAAGTGTACAGGATCCATTGCCAATAGGAGAATACAACAAAGAAACGGATACATTTGAGTTTACACACTTTGATTAAACACAGTAATACTAACAAAGGAAAATTATGATAGGCGCAGTTATTGAGCGAAATGGAATCGTCCAGATATTTGATGAAAATAACAGAGGTTTAGGGAGCATAATCCTTGGCGGTGGAAGGCTTGCAGGATTTGGTTCTAAATATGTCTGCATAGAAAAAGGCAGCAGACTGACCATATATGATGATAAAAAACGCCAGGTTGCAAACATTTCACTGAATGGTGGCGAAGTTTACGGCTGTGCCGAAAAGATTATGATTAAAAATGGCAGAACCTTAACCCTTTATGATGAAAAGGGCAGAAAAACCGGTACAAAGTTTATCTAAGAAGAGGATTTGAAATGAATTTTAATGATGAGATTAAAAAATATCTAAAGAACGGAAAAAGGATTAATGAGCTTTTAAATAATTACTCTAATCTTCCAAAATCAAGCGGTATTTATATTGTGACAACCGAAGAAGATGAGAATGTAGAATTTCTTGACACAACAACCGCAATTAACGAATACAAAGAAAGAAATTTATTGTACGATAAAGCCAAACTTGCTGAAAAACACAGCAAGGGCAACAAAAAGGTTTTATACATAGGAAAGGCTGAATGTAAAAAGGGTGGACTTCAAAAGAGGATTAAGCAACTTTTAGATTTTGCCCTGGGCAAGAATAAAATCCATAGAGGGGTCGTGCTTTGTGGCAAATTAAGGATTGGGACAAGCTGATACTTTATTACTATGAGTTTGATTGCGCAAAAGCCAAAGAAAGTGAATTGTTGCGTTTGCATAAGATTAAATATTCGGTATTTCCTGTTGCAAACTGGCGAGAGTAGTTGTGTTAATAAAAAATAGGGACAGTCAAAATGCTTGAAGAAATTACCGAAGATAGGCAATATAATCTAACTGAAACACAAGATGACAATATTATAAAAAGGGCGCTTGCAAGAATTCCATTCTTTGATTTTGAAACAAGCAAAAAAGAAGCTATGGTTGAGTTTCAAAGATATAAAAGAGCATTTCCAAACATGGATGAATATGAATTAAAGAAAAGGGTGAGTAAGAAACTTATAAAAGATTATGCAAATAAATCAGGGCAAGTCGGTGCCTTTATGTGTTTGCCTGCTGTAATTCCGATGTTGGAATCAGTAGCCTCTTTCGGCGCTATACCAATCGAGCAAATGTTCCTAACAAGATACAACATAAATTTGATGGTAAAATTGGCGATTGTAAATGATTACCCGCTCTCAGGCGATAATTTTCTGGATACATTGATTAGGAGTGCAAAAAACCATGGTGCAGCCGGTATCATCGTAAAATTGTTATTAAGACTATCCGGAGTTTGTCCTGTGATTGGACAACTTTTTACTTTGTTCATAGGAACCCCGCTATGTTTGCTGATAAATAAGAACGGAACCATAAAGTTTGGTAAGACATTATTAAAAGAATATGACGTGCATTGTGACATAGATGGTTTTCAAATCAGCATTTCAAATATACTATTATCCATATTAATGCTTGCAGCAATTGGATTTGCGGGCTTGAAGGTTTATAGGATGTTTTTTAACGTCATAGGGGCTAAATTAAACCCACCAGTGTCAGAACAACAATATGATGACAATAATTCATACCCGCAAACGCAGGCTGAATTTGATTCTGCGGAATCCGATTTATAAAATAATACCTACAATCGGATTAATCTGCTGAAATAATAGGAATAAATATTTTAACCCTGCTTTATGGATAAGTTTTGTGTCCTCATTTTGTAATTTTGCTTGATATGTGTCCGATTTTGACACATAGATGAATTATGCTTTTAAAGGAAGAGAAGAAGGAGAAAAGAACGTGAAAAACACAAAAACAAACTCAAAAAAGCAGACTGTTCAGGGGTTTAAATACGATAAGATTGTATCATTTTATGAAACAGATTATACTGTTGCCCTATTAAATGGTAAAGCCGGATTGATTGACTTAGATGGTAATCCGTTAACTGAATTTATATATGACGATTTAACTGATTACTTTATAGGTGCGCAGGACTATGATTTTGACGATGAAAAACTTGATTCTTGGTTCATTGAGAAAGATTACTGTTTAATGCGCTTAAATAGTAAGTGGGGGCTATTAAACAATAAAGGCGAAATTATAATAGATTTTCAATGTAAAAGAAAAATTTCTGTTTATGAATCTGATGAGTTCTCTCTACGACTTGTACACGCAGATAAAATGGATGTACTGTTTAATAAAGATTGGAATAAGGTTGGAAATGAAAAGGAATATGATGCAATTATTCCATATCAACTGAATACCGTTCTTGTATATGAAAAAGATAATCTCTATGGCTTAATGGATCCTGCGGGAAAAATTATCATAAAGGCTAAGTATGATGAAATAAGTTATGAAATAAAGGATCAAATGTTTGTTGTAAAAGATAAAAATGAAATAAAAATTATAAATATTAAAGGAAAAGCTATGCTAGATTCTACTTTTATATATCGTTATTCATCAGATTTAAGTACATGTATCGTAGCGGAAGATAAAAATAATAAGTGGGGCGTAATAGATATAAAAAATAAAAAGATTGTCATAGAGTTTATATACGATAATATAAAGCTTTGTCCTAGTAAAAATCTATGCATCAATTTTGTTACCATGTTAGATGGCAAGCAAGCACTATTTAACGAAGATGGAGTGAGGGTAGCGTAATATCAGATAATATTAAGACAGTAGACAATCCTGATTTAGCATCTTTTAAAAACGATTTTAATATTAATTTGTGGTTAAGTAAAGCGCAGGGGGTTCAATATTGATGACAAGGTGCCAAGGATACAGAAAACTTTTAAAAGGAAGGGAATTCATGACAGGAAAAACTAAAACCAAAATGACAGAATTAATATTTGGAAATTTCAAATATGATGATATTATGCCATTCTGTGGTACTAATTATACGGTTGCAATATTAAATGGCAAAGCGGGATTAATCGATTTAAACGGAACTTCTTTAACAGAATTTATTTATGATGATTTAAGAGAATATTGTGATGATGAGGATGAATGTAACATCTGGTTGATAATGGGAAAATATTGCACAATGCGTTTAAATGACAAATGGGGAGTATTGGATGATAAGGGAAACGTTGTCTATGATTTTATTTACGACAATGAAATTGAAATGTTGGATCATGAAGAATACATTTATGTTTATGCTAATGGCAAAACGAGGGTAATGGATAAAGATCTAAAACCAATCTTAAAAAATGATTATGATCTTATCGATAAAGCTTGTGACGATTTATTTTCAGTAAAAATTAATAATAAATATGGCTATGTAGACAAAGATGACAAAATAATTATTGATTTTATCTATGATGAGGCAAGCCCCTTTAATGAATATGACCTTGCAAATGTAAAAGTTAATGATAAATGGGGTATAATCAACAAGGCTGGCGCATTTGTTCAAGAATGCATCTATGATGACATAAATGATTGGGATGAAGATGAAAAAATAATACATGCCTGCAAGGATAAGCAAATATTTCATATCGATAAAACAAATGGTGAAATTAAATATGTGGGTAACTTTGATAAGTTTGATTCTTTTCATCATGCTTTATGGAATCACTCTGTTCCATTTGTAATCATAGAAAAACAAGGTAAATACGGCGTAGCTGATGGATTAGGCAATGTTGTGGTTAAAACATTTTATGATTGTATGGAAATTAATGCAAACAGATTTATTTATGGTCTGGATGACAAATACGGACTGATAGACTTTAATGGAAGACTGGTTACACTTGCCGAATATGATTGGATTAAGTCGTCTTCACAAGATGGATATTTTATTGCTAATAAAGGCGACAAATGGGGAGTTATAGATATAGATGGAGAAAAGATTATAGACTTTATATATAAGAATATGGATATTTTTTCTATACCCGGCAAATATTTTTTTATTGCAGAAAAGTTCGGTAAAAAATATGGCGTTATAAGCATGGAACAGGAGGTTGTATTGGATTTTATTTATGATGAAGTCTATGAAGCGTGCTCTCAAGATCTTAAATCCCTTTTCTTTATCGCAGAATTAGACGGCAAGCAAGCACTATTTAACGAAGACGGAGTAAGGATAGCATAATGGTAAAAATTATTCGATATGTAAGGGACACAACAAGACAGGAGTATGAAGAACTAATTGTGGAACAACCCAATGACAGTAGTACTTTGGATAATTTCATATTTACGATAAAGGACGATGCCAAAAGTGACGTGCTTTTTAAATATTTGTGCAGAAAATTGTTAAAAATTGACCCTAGGAACTTTGGGGTTAAGGAAGTATTTGATGAAACCCAGAAGCGCCTCAAAGATAAAATGCTTGAGAAAAAACTTTCAAAAGAAGTATCAGACATTGACTTGTATAAACAATATGCAATAACTGAGGATCTTTTAAGGAAAAATCCTGATGATAAAAAGCTGATTATCAGGGCAGCGAAATTCAACTTGTATTTTGGAAGAAAGCACAGGGCAAAGGTGCTTCTTGAAAAGGCAGGAATTGAGGTTAGGAAAAAGCCGCCAAAGAATGAAGGCACAGACGTGCTTATCAAGAATTATAAATCATTACCTAAAAACCCTAAGGATGGAATTATTATACGAAAGAATTTATTTGAAAAGAATATATGGGATCATTTCAAAGAATTATTGCGCAAATTTGTATTATTGTGCACATTTGACAGAAAAGATGACGAATGTTTAAAGTTAGATGATTTCTTTAAGGATAATGAAACACCGATTTATGACATAGAACCAGAGAAACATTCTTTTAAAGAGAGATATGGCAGAGGAGATGGGTGGGAAGCAAACTGTACCAACATAATCAATGATTTTAGGACGGGAAAACCTTATGAAGAATTGTTTTGGGATGTTATTAACACGTCACTCAACAGCAAAGATCCATTTTGGAGAGTAGATCATGGCATAGAAATTGAGGATAAGATTAGGCTTTATGAGCAGCTCATAAAAATAAACCCTGATGATGCTTATGTTTTAGGATGCTTAGGGATGGATTTATGCGAAACATATAAATAAAATCTACACATTGCATTTATGGCAAAAACCTTATGCGATAAGGCACTAGAACTAAATCCTGAATTTGACGAACTTTGTGATTTTTTGGAGTGGAAACCTTTTGATAAAAAACTGGAAAATTTTGACGACATAAAAAATACTTATGAAAAACTCATCTCAAAAGAACAAGAACTTCAAAATAATCACAATGATTATAATCTTTCAAGAGAAGTTGCAAACCTTTATGCCGGCTTTGGAAGATATTATAGGGCGGTAGAATATTTATCAAAGAGCTTGTCATTAAGAGGGTTTTATGCTGAGGTTGGGTTCAACTATGACATCACAAAACATCTTGAAAAAATTACCGATTCAATCTTTGGGATTGTGCCGCTGCCTGAAATTTTTCTTATGGATGAGGATGTGCAGAACGATTATTCAGATCTTGTTAAATGGTTAAAGAAGATTGGGTTAAAACATCTAGCAAAAAGCTTTAACTACTGCCATTGCGGCAACATTGATAACAAATTTGATTTTGATGATGGAATTGTCTATATTTAATAAGGATAGTAAATTCTATGGACAATATGGACGGCGATTTAAGATATGAGCGGATATTAAACATTATAGATTTAGTTATGACGATGCAATCAAAGACCTATGGTGTGAGCCTTAAGGATATTGAAACAATGTATAATGTTTCAAGGCGTACTGCACAGAGGATGAAGGATATTGTTTTATCACTGTTTCCTCAAGCGGCAGAACTGCAAACCAATGGTAAGGTTAAAAGGTGGGGTTTTAAGGGAAAACCTGTAAACCTGCATAATTTTTCTGCGGATGATGTTGCAGATTTAGAAAACATTAAAGAATTATGCAAATCAAATAATCTGGGCGATAAAATCCCTGTGTTAGACAAGGTGATTGATGGTATCAAGGCTGCAAATAATCCAAATCTTACATCCTTTGAAAATGATGTTGAAGCATTGATGGAATCGGAAGGATTTGCGGTTAGGCAAGGTGCAAGGTTTAATATTGATAGCAATGTACTTTTAATGATACGGGAAGCATTAAAATCTATAAAGATGCTTGAATTTTCTTATCAGGCTAAGGAATATTATGATTTAGAGGAAAAGAATCTTGCAGGGTTTAGGATACAGAAAGGTTTGAAACCAAAAAAGACCGTTGTTGTTGAGCCTTATGGAATTTTATATGGCGAAAGACATTACCTTGTTGGAAAAAGTGATGATAAAAAGAATGAGGGCAAGGTTAAACAATATTTACTTCATAGGATTTCAGATTTAAAGATTTTGGATGATTATTTTGATCCTGATTCTTCTTTTGATTTAAGAAAATGGGTAGATTCTTCATTTGGAATTTTCCACGATGAAAAAATGCAGGTTAAGCTCAAGTTTAAAAAAGAGATAGCGGACGATGTTTTAAGATATAACTTTCATCCGACACAAAAGGTTGAACAGTTGAAAAACGGCGCTGTTATAGTATCTTTCACATCATCCGGTGCCAAATCCATCCTCTGGAATATATTTAGGTGGGGTGCAAATGTAGAAATCCTTTCACCTAAAGGGTTGAGGGAGAGGTATGTTGAGATGTTAAATAGAATTAAAAACGTTTATTAATATTTGCAATATGTTTTATTTTTGCTTGTCCATCTACTTGGCTAAATTTATATAATAGATTATAAATATCTTTAATTCCTTTAGCAGTTAGACAAATATTGGTTTCAATGCTTATATTATTGATTGTATTATACAAATTACATCTATGTATTAAATAAGTTTTTGAATTTTGTTTTCTTTTTATATTTTTAAATTCACATCTGTCTGAAAATACAATAATAGAGTGTATTTTTACATTTTTATTAATCAATTTTTTTAAATAATCAATATGATATTGATTTTGCATTATTGGGTTAAAGAAATGCTCTTTTTGCGCACCATATCTTGCACATAAGGTTTGTGTCCATTTTTTCTGATTTTCATCTCCAAATATCCAGCCACTGTAATTTTTGCTTTCAAATACAAATATTCCTGATTGAGATATCATAATCGCATCAATTTCAGTTGTCTTACCGTTGTATGTTGGAATATACAAGTTAAAGAGAAATTTTGCATTTTCTAATTCAAAACTTTTTAAGGATTCGTATATTAAATATTCTCCATGAGCACCAGGGTTTCTTCCAATTAAAAAGAACGGAGTTTTTGTAATTTGGTAATATGAACCACTTTCATACAACTTTTTTCTTTGCATGAAATCGTATATCAGAAAGGCACTTATTACTACAGAGATTATGACGATAAAAAATATTTCAATATTTTCCATTTAAAAATTATAGCAAGAAATAGTATTATTAGAAAACATTTAGAGGGTAATGATTTTATAAAAAGAGAATTTGTACAGATTTTTTTATAAAAATTTACCAAATTTCCCAAAGAGAAGTTCTCTTTGGGAAATAAATGTCTAAAACTCACACTCTGTTTGAAATTTTGCATTAAAAAAGAGGCTATATAAAAGCCTCTTAAATTATTGGTGGAGGATAGGAGGCTCGAACTCCTGACCCCCTGCGTGCAAAGCAGGTGCTCTACCAACTGAGCTAATCCCCCATTTACAGATTGTTCAAATCTATATATTTAATTATCAATTGCTCAAATAAATGTCACATTGGTTGAAGTGCTTCCTTTGAACATTAATTATCCTACCAGACACAAAAAAAATAATCAATATCTTTTTTAAAATTTTTTTCTCGATTTATTTTTCAAATTTTAATTCTTGTTTTTATTCCCAAAAATTGCCGAAAAAGGCAATGAAAGAGCTAGCCTTGTTGGTTATTATAATATTGTCAAGTTTTGGAATTCTGAAATTCAATATGACGGCAATATGTCAAAATGGCTGTAACGAGTGAAATATGCCATTAGATGTTATTAATGGAAAGGGATGTAAAAATGCATAATGACGAAAAATTTACGGAAAAAATGAAAGACGGTTTTGAAAAAACGGGTGAAATGATGAAAGAAGGCTTTGAAAAAGCGAAAAACTTTGTCCATGACACTACGGAAAATGTAAAAGAAAAAATTAAAGACGGCGCTGAAAAACTGAACGATATGAAGGATAATGCCGCAGATAAAATACAAAATACGGGTGAGCGCTTGAGCGAACAGGTTTGTGAAGGTCTTGAAGATCGTATTGGTGAAGATGGGGCGGATGCTTGTTTTTGTAAAAGAGACCCCGATATGATTGATGAAGAAGATATAATCATTAGAGAAGAATATGAAGAAATAATGCCTGAAGATGATAAAAATGTTGCATAAAAGTCTGATATGTCAGGTTTAGTCCATGTTTTAACCTGCGGTGCATAAATAAAAATACACGGCATATATAAAAAACTCTAAAATTTTCCTCCTTTAAATATATTGAAAGGGGTCTGTGCGCAAAAACAAAACAAATGTGCAGGGCCCCTTTGTTTATGAATTTTATAAAGCCTGTCTTTTTTGTGTTTTAAAAATGCCATTATAAGGGTTTGCAAAAATCTTTAAAATATGCTACTTTTTATTTATTGCTGAAAAGATAAAAAGCTGAATTAAACTTATGAAAACAAAAATTAAACCTCTAAAGGAGAGATATGCTCCTTTAAGAAAGCTTGCAAAAATATGGCTCAATGATTTTTTGCAAAACAAAGAAACTTATATCAACACTTTAATCCCTTTAATAATTTCAGAGGATTTTGCAAATTTTACAAAAAGCGAAGTCGAGCTTTTAAATGAAATCAGAACAAATTTTAAAAAAAGTGAATGGAAAAACTTTAAAAGCCTTTTTTTGAGTACGATTAATTCCATTCAAAAAGAAACGCACAATGCGGATGTTTTAGCGCAGGCTGAAAATTTTCTTTTGAACGATAATTTTTTGGCTTTTGAAAAGCTTTATTTTGAAAATAAAAATCTTTTATCAGGTCTGCAAAAAACCTGTGTGCAAAATCTTGAAAAATATATTAAGAATTTAAGATCGGATATTATAAATTTCAGCACCGGGGATTTTAAAAAGGCCACAGCTTTTTTCTATGCAAAGGTTAAAAACCTGCCTGAAAATGAAAAAGAGCACCTCGGGCTTTTTATGGAAGATGTTGAAGACCTTCTTTGCCTGCTTTCTGATTTTAAATTTAAAGATGCCGATACTTTTTTCTATAAGAAAAAAATTATAAAAAAGGATGAATATGAAAATCTAAAGAAACAGTATGTTCTTAAATATTTTTCGAATGAAAATATAGATGAAGAAAAAGCTCTGGCGATTTCTTCGATAAGCTCGAACGTTCTTTTAAAGGCACGCGCAGGAAGCGGGAAGACGAACACCATTTGTCTTAAAACACTTTTTTTGATGGAAAAATACGGGGCAGATCCTGATGAAATTTTAATTCTGGCATTTAACAAAGAGGCAAAAGTAAAGCTTAGAAAGGATTTAGGGGAAAAATACGGCCTGAATAACTATCTTAATTACAAAAATGCCTCCGGTTTTGAAAATGCAAAAACTTTTCACAGTTTTGCAAAAAGCATATGCGATGTTGAAAACGCTGGCATTGAAGGGCTTGCAACACCAAAGATTGCGGATGACAGAAAACGAAAAACCCTGATAATTAAAGCAATTGAAAATGTTCTTTTAAATTGTGAAAACAAAAAAGTCTTCTACGATTTTTATAAAATTTCTTTGGATGTTCCGTTTAAAACGGATATAAAGCTTTCAAAAGATTCGGATATTTCTTTCATAAAAGGTTTATCTCAAACGACTCTTCGAGGAGAGCTTGTAAAATCCCGCGGGGAAAAATACATAGCCGATTTTCTGTTTGAAAACGGGATAGATTATGAATATGAAAAGTGTATAATTTTTACAAAAGAGGAAAAAGAGGCGCTGAATATAGATGATTCCTGGAATGTCTACAGACCTGATTTTTGTATAAATTATGGCGGCAGGGAATTTTATCTGGAACACTGGGGTGTGGATGAAGATGTGCTTGAACCTTCTTATATGCGCAAAAACAGTGTCATAGACGATGTTTCAAAGTATGTAAAAAATATACACATAAAAAGGCGGTATTTCAGGAAGAAAAACATACCTTTGATTGAAACATGGGCAAAGCATTCACAAATCAGGGAAAATTTTGAAATAACTTTAGAAAATATACTTCAAAAATTTGGAATAAAACCTGTCAGGCAAAATGAAGCGGAGCTTTTTAACAGGGTTTTTGAACTTAATATAAAAAGCTTCTACAAAACGGTTGAAGGATTTATATCAACCGTTAAAAAATCAAAGTATGACAGCTTTCTGATTGACAAAAGGCTCAGGGATAAAAATCTTTCCGACAGAACAAAAATATTTTTAGAGCTCGGGTATAAGGTATATCTTGAATATCAAAGACTTTTAGCCAAAGAAGCATTAAGTGATTTTGACGATTTAATAATTAATGCGACTAAAATCATTATGCAAACAAGGGGAAATTGCGAATTTAGAATATATGGCAGTGAGAAGATGAAAATCAACAGGCTGAAATATATTTTGATAGACGAATATCAGGATTTTTCAAAGCTCTTTTTTGATTTAATTCTTGCAATAAAATGTTTTAACCCTAAACTTCAAGTCTTTGCAACGGGGGATGACTGGCAGGCAATAAACGGATTTGCGGGCTCTAACGTACATTATTTTAAAAATTTTAAAAAACTTTTCAATAATTCCGAAGTTTATACTCTTGCCAATAACTATCGCTCTTATAAAAACATTATAGAAGCATCAAACACACTTATGACGCTTGAAGGGGTGCCATCAAGGCCGACAAAATCAGACAGCGGGGAAGTTTTAAAAATAAATATCGACAAAACCTTTGTAAATAAAGAAAATAATTCTGATTTAATCTACTCGTTTAAGAAAGACGCAGGGCTTGTTAAAGCAAAATATTTAAAAACCGTGCACAGGCTTATAAGGCTTAATCCGAATAAAAGTTTTTTGATTTTATCAAGACTGAACAAAATTTCAGGGTCAAATCTGGAAAATGAGTTTTCTGTAAAGCTTTTAAGGATGAAAACCGTTGACAGAACAAAAGTGAAGGTTATGACCATACATAAATCAAAAGGTCTTGAAGCGGATGTTGTGATAATCTTAAGGGCAATAAACGGTGTTATTCCGTTCATCCATCCTGATTTTGAGATTGCAGCCGCACTAAGTGAAAACCTTGAACAAGGCTTTAGTAATATTACGGATGAGGAAAAAAGGCTTTTCTATGTTGCTATGACCCGTGCCAAGGAAAAAGTTTACGTGCTCACCGAAAGCAGACTTGAAACCGTTTATCTGAAAGGTTTAAATCTGAAAGAAATAAGCTTTAGAGAGCTGAATTTTGAGAACAGGCAGGATTCTTCGGAATTTTAAAACCGAATGTATTTTCATTTTCTTTGCTGCTTTTTGCAATCATTGTACCGTTATGTGCAGCAATAATCTTTTTTGTTAAATAAAGCCCGAGCCCTGTTCCTATTCCGTCGAATTTTGAGTGTGCGGGGTTTGAAACGTATTTGTCAAACAAGGTGTTTAAAATATCGGGCGGAATATAAGGGCTTGAATTTGTTGTTTTGAAAACAAGCTCCCCGCCTTCATTTTCGAGTATTATTTTAATTACGGTGTTTTTTAAAGCATAAGATATCGAATTTGATATCAAATTAATTAAGACGCGTCTTATTTGCATTTTATCCGCAGATATTAAACAATCGTTTGAGTTTGTCTGAAATTCAAGCTTTAAGTTTCTTTCCTCTGCAAGCGGCAAAAGCTCGTTGCAGCATTCAAGCATAAGCTCTTTTAAATCGAAATCTTTGTATTCGAGCTTTATGTTGCCGTTTTCAAATTTATAAACCGCTAAAACTCTTGATATCATTCCGAGCATATATTTTGCGGATTTTAACATCTGTTCCATTATTTCTCTCTGTTCGGGGTTTAATTCGCCGCAAGTATCATTTAATAAAAGTTCGAGCATTCTGATTTGTGCGATAGTTGGTGTTTTAAGATCATGTGTCAAAGTTGCGACGTAAGTTTCTTTGCTTTGTTCTGCTTCTTTTCTTTCGTTAATATCTTCCAGAAATACGATAATTCCTGTTACTTCTTGTCTTTCATTAAATACGGGCAGTTTTGTAATTCTGTGCCATCCGCAGTTTTGTCCGTTCAAAACAAGCTTTCTTTCAAAGATTAGAGGCTTTTTGAATTTTATGACGCAGGTGTCTTCCAAATAAATTTCGGTTTTTTCATAAGGTAAAAATTCTCTTGCCTGATTTTTGCTTGAAATGTATTCGGTAAGTTTTGAATTTCCTTCAATAATTTTGCCGTTTAAATCTTTAACGTAAGCAGCAAACGGCAGACTGTCCAAAATGGTCTTTCGGCAATCCATTCGCGTATTTAACATATTTCATCCCTTTTTGTTTATTCAGTCATAATTGTTAAAATAAAATGATAAAACAACCTTTTTGACAATTTTTAAGTGTAACCCTTTTTAATTAAAACAAGTGAGCCTTCACGGCCATAACCGCAGCTTGAACTCTGTCTGTTACTGATAATTTGCTTAATATGTTTCCGACATGAGCTTTTGCCGTATTTTTGCTCACCATCATAATTTCTGCAATTTCTACGTTTGATTTACCTTCCGAAACAAGTTTCAATGTTTCAAGTTCTCTTGAAGTTAAAACGGTTTGAATTTCATTTGTCGGATAAAGGTTTTCAAAATCCGTAGAAATCGGTTTTGGAAATGCTGATTTTGCAACTTTTGCAAATTGCGGATCAAACCAAACGGCACCGTAGTTTACGGCACGTATTGCGTGAATTAAAATTTCGTCGCCCGAATCTTTTAAAACATAAGCTGACGCTCCTGAAGCCGCGCAAGCTAAAAATTCATGTTCGGTTTCGTGAGAAGTTAAGATTATAACCTTTGCGCTCGGGTATTTTTCGCTTAAAATTTTTGTTGCCTCAAGACCATTCATATAAGGGCAAGGAAGTCCTAAATCCATAAGAATGATATCTGCAGGATTGCTTTCCATCATCTCAAGACATTCTTCCGCTGTTTCGAAATCTCCTGTAATTTCAAAATCTTTAATTTTGTTTAAAGAATTTTTGTAAGCGGATCTCAATAAAAAGTAATCTTCTACAATACAGATTTTAATCTTTTCCATTTTGCTGATGCTCCAAAAAACTATCTATGTCTAACTGTTTTAAATCTTTCTTATGATTAGAAAATATAACAAGGGGAAATAAATGTGTATTACCTCAACGGGTAATAAATTTTTATGATATATTGTCATTCTTACATTTAAAACTTGAACATATAATAATTTGCCAAATTTTTTCTTTATTTGCACACTTTTTTATGATAAAATCGCCTTAACTTTTATCAAAAATTTGGTATCATTTTACGTGCATAAAAAACTAAGGAGAAAATTCAATTATGGCAAATGAAAAGCGTGTTTGGCTTTTTCGTGAAGGAAATGCGAATATGAGAAATCTGCTTGGCGGAAAGGGCGCAAACCTTGCAGAGATGACAAATGCAGGGCTTCCTGTTCCTCCGGGCTTAACCATTACAACAGAAACTTGTATGGACTATATTAATAACGGAAATAAAATGCCTGACGGCCTTATGGATGAAGTTAGGGCAGCACTGGCAGATGTTGAAAAACAGACAGGCAAAAAGTTCGGCGATACACAAAATCCTTTATTGGTTTCGGTGCGCTCAGGTGCAAGGCTTTCTATGCCCGGGATGATGGAAACCATTTTAAACCTCGGCTTAAACGATGAAACGGTTGAAGCTATGGTTAAATTAACAAATAACCCCCGTTTTTGCTATGACAGCTACAGAAGATTTTTAACAATGTTCGGTTCTGTTGCCTGGGATATGGACAGACAAAAATATTTTGAATCCGAAGTTGAAAAGGTAAAAGAACGTGAAGGCGTTAAAGAAGACACTAAAATTTCTGCCGAAGGCTGGAAATCTTTAATTCCCGTTTATAAAAACGTTATTAAAGAAGTGACGGGTAAAGAATTCCCGCAAGATCCTTATGTGCAGCTTCAAGAAGCAATTGAAGCCGTGTTCAGGTCTTGGAATATTCCCCGTGCCGTTGCATACAGAAATATGAACAAAATCGATCACAACTTTGGTACGGCCGTAAACGTTCAAACAATGGTATTCGGGAATATGGGTGACGATTGTGCTACAGGTGTTTCATTTACAAGAAACCCTGCAACTGGCGAAAACTCTTTCTACGGCGAATATTTAACAAATGCACAAGGGGAAGATGTTGTTGCAGGTATAAGAACACCGAAGCCGATTTCAGAGCTTGAAACCGAAATGCCTGATTTGTACCGTCAATATGTTGATATTGCAAAGAAACTTGAACTTCGCTACAAAGATGTTCAGGATATGGAATTTACCATTGAAAAAGGCAAACTCTGGATTTTGCAGACAAGAAACGGTAAAAGAACTGCTGCTGCTGCGATAAGAATTGCTGTTGAAATGGAAAAAGAAGGAATTATTACAAAGGAGAGAGCGGTTGAACTTGTTGACCCGTATTCCGTTAATCAAATCCTTCTTCCCTGTTTTGATCCCAAGGCACTGGATGCAGCTCATAAAATTTGCACGGGTGTAAATGCTTCCCCGGGTGCTGCTGTCGGTAAAATTGTGTTTGATACCGAAGAAGCGGCTCAAAGAGGCGAAGCCGGCGAAAAAGTTATATTGGTAAGAATTGAAACCTGTCCTGATGATATTCACGGTATGGCAGTGTCTCAAGGTGTTTTAACTCTTAGAGGCGGCGCAACAAGCCACGCTGCGGTTGTTGCAAAAGGCATGGGAAAACCCTGCGTTTCAGGCTGCGAAGATTTAAAGATTGACTTGAATAATGAAACCCTCATAGGTTCAGACGGCACCGTTTATCATAAGAACGATGTAATTTCGCTTGATGGCGGAAGAGGCGTTGTTATGGAAGGTGCGGTTCAGCTTGTTGAAGCAAAGATTGATGACAACTGGAATACATTCTTCTCCTGGGTTGATGAAATTAGAACAATGAAGGTTGAATCAAACGCTGATACGCCAAAAGACATTGAAAACTCATTGAAATTCGGAGCCGAAGGGGTTGGCCTCTGCAGAACGGAACATATGTTTATGGATCCTGATCGTTTACCCTGGGTTCAAAAAATGATTATTGCAGGAACGCCCGAAGCAAGAAAAGAAGCGCTTGCAAAATTGCTTCCAATGCAATATTCAGACTTTTATGCAATGTTTAAAGCGCTTGGAGATAAACCTTTAACAGTAAGGCTTTTAGACCCGCCGTTGCATGAATTCCTTCCTTCAAAAGAAGAATTAATTAAAGAAGTTGCAACCCTTAAAGCTTTAAATAAGGATGCAAAAGAAAAAGAAGAAATGCTTCATATTGTTGAAGGGTTATCGGAATCTAACCCGATGATGGGGCTTCGCGGCTGTCGTTTGGGCTTAACTTACCCTGAAATCAACGTTATGCAGGTTAGAGCAATCTTTGAAGCCTGCTGTGACCTTAAAAAAGAAGGCGTTGCAGTGAAACCGTGGGTAATGGTACCTTTAATAGGCCATGTTAATGAGCTTAAGGTTGTAGAAGAAATCCTTGTAAAAACTGCAAAAGAGGTTATGGCAGAAAAAGGAATTGAAGTTGAGTACAAATTTGGTACTATGATTGAAATCCCGCGTGCTGCTTTAACTGCGGATGAAATTGCGGAATACGCAGAATTCTTCTCATTCGGTACAAATGACCTGACACAGATGACATTCGGGTATTCAAGGGATGATGCCGAAGGTAAGTTCTTGAATAAATATGTTGAAGATAAAATCTTGCCGAGAAACCCGTTTGAAAGTCTTGATACAAAAGGTGTGGGACAATTAATCGAAATGTCTATGGAAAAAGGTAAAAAGGTTAATCCTTCGCTTGTTGGCGGTGTTTGCGGCGAACACGGCGGGGACCCTGACAGCGTTAAATTCTGCCACAAAATCGGCTTGAATTACGTTTCCTGCTCACCTTTCAGAATTCCGCAGGCAAAACTCGCCGCAGCACAAGCGGTTATCGAATCGAAAAAGTAAACAAATTTAAAACAAATAAAAACCCGATGTTGTTTATGACATCGGGTTTTTGTATATTTAAACAACAGCAAGTAGGGTGCAATAAATTGCACCCTACAGACTACAAATGTCTGCAAACAGTTTATATTTGCAGACATTTTTTAATAAAAACAGTAATTTATTAAATAAGGTCAAAATTAATCATTAGCTGCATCGCGGCGTTTTTCTATCTCTTTGGATAATCTTTCATATAAATCGGTATATTCACCTTTAGATGCAAGTTCTCTATGATGCCAGCTTCCATTATTAATAACGCTTCCGTCTTTTCTGATTACGGTTGTGTCGTTTGTCGTTGTTTCATTGTTTATAACTATACCTATGCCATCATATATTCCTATACTGTATTCCGTCTTATCAGAATCACCCAAACTAACTCCGATCGGAGACAAACCACCATCTAACGGTGCATTAACTTCTTTTAAAATTTTTCTGATTTCTTTTTGAGTAAATAATTTTGTAACATCCGCATCTTTTCCGAACGTACCGCAAGAATTTTTATTTACACCTGAATGTCCTATATAATAACTTGCAGGATAAGTCATTCCACTGCTGCTTTTACTTAACGGTTTGTCAGCATCAATAGCAGATTTATATTCTTCAATTTCTTCAGGACTAAGTTTACCAAAACGGGAACTTTGATGAGCATTTAATCGCTCAAGATTATCTTCAGGATTAATTAATTTTCCTTCAACATGCCTTGGATGTATGCTTCTTTCCGGATTAAACATTGAACCAAACGAAATTCCTGAAACCATTTTTACACCTTTTATCTCTTATTTGTAACAACATACAAGTATAAAACATATAAATGATTAAATTTGCTTATATCGTTAAGGCTTATTTGCAAAAATTAAACCAGCAGGCAGGGTGTAATTTATTGCGCCACAATAAATGAGGATGATTATAAGTCCGTAGGTCGGGTATACCAGCCCAAACAGTATTAAACATACCGCTTTGGTTATAAGAGTATTAAACTTGGTAAATAAATTGCAGATTTATTTTCCTATCCACTTTCTGAAAAACTCAATTCCTGCATTAGAGCTTTTTTCAGGGTGAAATTGCACTGCGGTTATGTTTTTATACTCGACACTTGCGCAAAAATCAATATGATAATTGGCGTATGAGCTTATTATATCTTTATTTTCAGGGCAAACGTAGTATGAATTTACAAAGTAAAAATAATCATCGCCCAGATAGCTGTTATTTTCTGTCGTTTTAATCTTGTTCCAGCCAATCTGCGGGGTTTTTCCAATTTCGAATTTTTTAACGTTTCCCTTGAATATGCCTAAGCCTTGTATGTTCGGCGCTTCCTCCGAAGTTTCAAATAAAACCTGAAGGCCAAGACACACGCCAAGGAATATTTTCCCATCCGATACAACATCCTGCACAAAAGATACCATATTACTTGAGTTGAGCTTTTCCATAGCCTGTGCAAAATGCCCCTGCCCCGGGAAAATTATCCTGTCGGCATTTTTAATTTTTGTCTTATCGCTTGTAATCTCATACGGAATATCAAGGAAAGTGAGCATATTACCAAGGCTTCTCACGTTTCCTGCGCCGTAATCAATTATTGCAACTTTTGGCTTCTTTTCCATAAATTTTACCTGAATTTACCCTAATATGGCATTATATGCCTTTAAGGGTAAATTCTTAATTAAACGTGTGTCCGTCCTGTTTCATTCTGCCTATAACAGCTTCCAGACTTTCTTCCGCGGCCACAATTGAAAGCCTTACATAGCCTTTTCCCATGGCTCCGAAAGCATCTCCGGGGACTGCCACAATACCTGATTTTTCAAGTAAATCATCGCAGAATTTTTTAGCGTTTAAGTTATACTTTGGCGGAACGGATACCCAAAGGTAAAAAGTTGCCTTAGGTGTTTCAACGTCTTTCCAGCCAAGCTCTTTAAGCCCGCGGACGAAATTGTCAATCTTTCTTTTAAGTTTTCTGTTTGCGCTTTGGATATATTCATCGCCTTCTTTTGAATCCAGAAGTTTTGCACCTGTTAATTGCATTGCTTTGAAAATCCCTGTATCAATTGTGGATTTTAATTTGCCGAACATTGAAACAATCTGTCTGTTTCCGCAAACCCAGCCCATACGCCAGCCTGTCATTGCATACGGTTTTGAAAAACTGTGAAATTCAACCGCAACATCTTTGGCGCCCTTTAATTCCAATATACTTAAAGGTTTGTCGTTTTCATCGAAATAAATTTCAGAGTATGCATTGTCTGAAATTAACATTATGCGATGTTTTGTACAAAAATCCACGCAAGATTGAAGATATTCTTTTGTTGCCGTTGCTCCGAGCGGGTTGTTCGGGTAGTTAATTACAAGCGCTTTAATTTTTTCAGGGTTCAAACCGTCTTTTTTGATTTGTTCCAAAACAAGCTCTAAATCAGGCATGTAGTTGTTTTCTTTTGTTAAAGGAAGGCCGTAGCCAAGGCCGCCTGAAACCTTTATCATCTCGCCGTATGAGGCATACCCGGGGTCCGGAACGAGGATAATATCTTTGTTTTTAATATCCGTTGTCGGGTTAATAAGCTCTCTTATAAGGTTTGCAATACCTTCTTTTGAGCCTATCAGAGAGAAAACTTCCGTATTCGGGTCAACATCCACGTTAAATCTTTTTTTCATCCTTCTTGATACGGCATCAAGGAAATATTTTTCGCCCTTAGGGGTTGAATACGTATGAATTGAAGGGTCATCGAGGCAATTTTTTAACGTTTCTACCGCAAATTCAGGCACCATATCAACGGGTGCGCCCATAGAAAGAGCAATCGGTTTTCTGCCTTTTTTGGTGAGTTCATCCGTCAGTTCAAGCGTTCTTTGTTTAATTTGAAACATAATGTATGTTTCAAGGTTTTGAACGTAGTTATTAAAATGGTTTTTAAAATCAATTGCGGTGTTTTCCATTGTTGTTAATTCCTCAAAAAATTTAAGATACACTTTATGAGAAAAATTATACCACACATATTTTCTGGAACAAGAAAGAGGGAGAAAGAGCGAAAAAAAGGAGTCTGTTACGGATTGTGATTTCGGGCAGGCATTGCCAACTAACGGCCTATGCTGCGTTTATTTTGGTGCAATAAATTGTATGTTTATTTAATGTCGTTAGGCAAGTTAAATTAATGATGTTGGGCAAGTATGCCCAATCTACGGACTTCTATAGAAAATATGAAAACAAGGGTGCAGATATTTAAAAAGGTTGATAATAAAAATGTTAAGCCTCCAAGATGTTATACAACACCATACGAAGAAAATAAAACGAATATTGATAAATACGGTATTTTAAACCACATTGAAGAAGTTGAAGCAAAAACGGATGAAGAATATATCAAAATTGCAAATAGAAAGCTTGAAGAATTAAACAAAATAACGGATACCTTGTCTTTAACATTATTGGGTGATTATCAAATGCACAGAGGGGTTATTATTCCGTTAAAAAGAGAAGATTTAAACCTAAATGATAAATATTTAATTAAATCTTCAGATCATACAATATCTGATTCAAAAGAAACAGTAACCATAAAAATAGAAAAGTTTACGGGAGCTTTGGATTAAAACAACATATTATTTTTTTCTACATGGAGAATTCTTTATTAAATTGTAATCATAGCCTGGTTTGCATTGTCTCTGTTCTTCTGCATAGAAATCCATCATAGGGACAGTGACTTCTTTGTCGTAATCTGCTCCACTATGGTCTTTTCCTTTATATTTTTCAAAATATTTTCTTTCCGGTTCTTGAAAATATGCCTGGCTTTCAGAAATATCGTAAATACGCGGTTTGCCGCCAATTCTTGCCATAGCTTCTTCATACCCCGGAGCAGAAAATACAGGAGCGGAAATCATAAATAATAAAAATAAAATAAATATTTTTTTCATAAATTAAAATCCTTACTACATATTATATAACGATTTTTGCATTGTTTTGTTCATTTTTAATAACTATTGCAAGCCGCGAGCGGAAGAATTGTGTTTTTGTAAATTTTTGTAAATAATTTGACAAAAGGGGCTTTAAAAAGTTTGTGTTTACAATAAACTTCTAAATGGTGAATTTGTTGCAGGCTTTAAATATAGCTCGGGCAATGAATAACTGGAATTAAACAAAAGCCATCAGTTTAAATTCAGCTTAGGATTAAAATCAAAGGTCAAACTATTTTTAATGAAGAACTAAAAGGCGAAATATAGCGTCAAAACGAATTTTGCATTTCCTCATCTTAAAAACTTTGATGCACCTGATATTTTATGGTGACTAAAATATATCAGGGTCGAAAAGGGTCAAAGTTAAAGCAGGGCAGTATTTTTTAATACATTAAACCCTGCTTCTTCTTTTTTGGTATAATAAATAAAATAAAGTATTTTGCTGTCTTTTTGGGAGAAGAGTTTGAATTTTAAAACAAAAAAGTATGAAAATGTTTTAAACGGTGCCAAAAACGAGGCGGCAAATGCTGAAACTCCAAGAGGGTACAATTTTTCAAACCCCAAAAAACTTTTACAAATTTTGCTCTCGGAATTAATCGCATACGATGAAATTATAGATATAGCACGCATTTTAGCAAATGATATTAAAGAAAAGCACACAAATTTGCAAGGTAAAAAGTTTGCAAACGTGTCGCAGTGCATCTTTGAATGCTATAAAAGAATTTACGGCTTTAAATCCGTGCGCTGGGCCTCTGCCCAAAATTTAAAGTATGAAATAAAAGAGGGTGAAAAGCCTCTTGCCTTTGAAAGGCAGATTGCAAGCGGAGAATACGTTCCGTATAAAATTTATAATGAAGATCAGCTTATAATCCCAAAAGAGGCGAATAGCAAGACTGCTGCTGTTGAAAAGCCTGCAAAAACCGCTGATATTAAAAACGTAAACAGAGGCGATATTTTATTAAGCAACATCGTACACCTTGTAAAATCGGGCGAAAATCTTTTTATAACAGGCCATGCGGGAACAGGCAAAAGCTATATTTTAAATATGCTCAAAAGCAAATTCAAAAAACTTGTCGTAACAAGCACAACAGGTATTGCCGCCGTGAATGTTAAAGGGCAGACGATTCACTCGTGGGCAGGGGTCGGGATTTGCAGATACCCTGTTGAAACTGTTGTAAAAAATATTTTAAACAAACCGACCATAAGAAATCAGATTTTAAAGTGCGAAATCCTTGCAATTGATGAAATTTCAATGTTGAATATCAGGGTTTTTGAATATATTGATAAGGTTTTAAGGCTTGTTAGAGAAGAAGATTTGCCCTTTGGCGGTATTCAGCTTATTCTTTTCGGGGATTTTTTCCAGCTTCCTCCTGTTGAAAAAGAAGCCGAAGAACTGCATTATTGTTTTGAATCACCTGTTTGGAGAGAATTAAATTTAAAAAATATTCTGCTTAAAGAAAACCATCGCCAAAATGAAGAAAATTTTATAAATGCTCTTTCCAATATGCGGACAAATTCTCTGACGATAGAAGATACGGAGCTCTTGAATTCGAGAAATTCAAACTATGAAGGCAGGGAACCCGATATTTTGCATATTTTTTCAACAAACGAAGAAGCAGACAATTACAACCAAAAAATGTTTAATGTACTTCAAACTCCTGTTGTTGAATTTACGGCACTTGATGAAGTGTTAAGGGGTAAAGATTATGTCTCTGAAAACCTGACAGAGCGCGAGAATATGATTTTGGAGATTTTTAACAAAAACTGCAGGGCGGAAAAAAATATCCGATTGAAACTCGGTGCAAAGGTTATGCTTTTAATAAATTCGGATTTTAAAACGGGGCTTATAAACGGCTCCTGTGGCACAATTGTTGAATTTAACGACGGCTCTATAACGGTAGAGTTTGAAAATGGTGTCATAAAAGAGATTGAGCCCGAAACATTTGAATATTATTATAATGATAAAGTTATGGCAATAAGGCACCAGTATCCTTTGCGGCTCGCCTGGGCAATTACGATCCATAAATCTCAAGGGATGACCCTCGATAAACTTTATGTGGATTGCAGACGCATTTTTGAGCGCGGTCAGGCTTATGTTGCAATGAGCAGGGTAAAAACCTTATCGGGGCTTTATTTAGAGAATTTTTCAAAAGAGCGTGTGCTTGCAGACGATAAGGTTGTAGATTTTTATAAAAACTTAGATATTGAAAACACGGATGAAATTATAAAAGGTGCTGAAATTATAACTTATGAGCCAAGCACGGGCAAAGAAGGCGTGCTGGTAAAATCGGGTATTCAAAAAGAAGGCAGAGAAGCGCTTTTGGATGCGGCGGATAAGGTGGCACAAATTCTTGAAGCCTTAAATCGCTGGGTAAAAGTATCTGAAATTGCAAAAATTATGGGCGTTAAAAAGTATGAAAGACTTGTGGATGGTGAAAAAAGCTCCACAATTGCGCACCTTATAAACCGTTTTTTAAAGAAAAAAGGGTTTAAAACGGTTACGATAAAAAGGTATATGAGCTCAATTATCTGGGCTGCAGCACCCGATGTATCGGAAGGTGATATGCCGGAAGAATTGAAATCTGCGTTGGGTGAATAATTTACTTATATGTTTTCTATAAAGGCAACATTTTAAGTTTTATTGTTTTTATATAGATATATTCTTGTGTTTGGTGAAAAGGAAATTTTTGTCTGCAATGAGTGAATTTAAAGTGCATAATATATCTCTCGGGCTGCCCGGTGTTGAAAATAAGGCTATAGCGCCAAAAAAAGATGTTAAAAAGAAGATTGTAAACAACCCGAAATCCTTAAAGTTTGCACTTGCAGGGCTTGGTGTGCTTGGTATGGCAGCTGCCGCAGGAATTATGATATACAGAGGTAAACTAAACACGGAAGACTTAAATAATCTTGCTTCAAAGACTAAGGACAAAGTTGCACAGCAGGCGGGACAAACGGTTCAGGCTTTCCAAAAAAGTGAGCCGCCGCAAGTTGTTTCTTCGGAAAAATTGCAGGAAATTGTTTCTGATGGTGCAGCAACGGCTGTCTTAAAACAGACAGAGGAAACTGTGGAATTGTTTTCAAAGTCTGCGGATGAATTTAACGATTTATTGGCAAAGAAGGACAGCCTCACCCCGACAAGATTTAAAAAGCTTGCAGAATTAATTCAAGGTAAAACCGAAGGACAGAAAACAGAACTTGCAAGGATTTTGGCTGAAAAAACCGAATCTGAAACAATAAGAAGGACTCGCGTTTTAAATGGGAAGATATCTAATTGGAACGGTGAAAACGACAGGCATATAAAAACTATTATGTCTTATAGTGATGAGCAGTTTGAAATTGCCGAAGCTCTATTAAAATCGAAAACAAAAGGGCTTGGCAGATATTACGGAGGGAAACCCGAATTGCTGATAGGACATCTGTATGACTATAATGCTGAAGGCTTGGCTTCAATTAACGATAATGGTCGGCTTCAAAAGATATTTCAAATTGTTTCAAAAGATAAAGGGATAATGCTTGCAGACGTTATTGAGATTTCAAAATGCGAAGATTCGATGTTTGAAAGAGCTTCTGCTCTGACAGACAGGGGTTTATTCGGGCTTGTTGTCCATGGTAATGAAAGAGCAGCCATTGAAAGCCTTAATGACAAGCAATTTAAGCGCATTCTTGAATTTAGTGACAAAGGCTGCGTTGTACTTCCTTTTGACATGCTTGAGTGTGCAAAATTGGACGATAAAGCCTATAAAAGAGCATTAATGCTTTGTGAAAAGTATGGTGTTACAAGCGGAGCTTCAGATATTGCAAAACTTTCCGATGAAGAATTTCAAAAGGTTTTGGAAAAAATGCAGACAGGAGTTCCGAATTGGCGTGTCAGAGATATTGGAGATGAGGAATTTAAGAATTTTCAGTATCTTTTGAATAAAGGTGCAGATAAGGATAAGGTTTTAGCTTCCGTGAATCTTTCAGACAGGGCAGCCTGTGAAGAATTTTTAAAACAGTATAAAACTGTACCTGTCGGTGTAAACATTGAAGATTTAGAAAATCCCGAAATTAAAGCAAGAATTATTGATGAAATTAATTCACAGTTTGGTTATGAGGTTTTAAAATCCGATTGTGCAATTGAAGATATTGCAAGACTTTGGAAAATAAAGTATGTGGAAGGCGGCTGGCTCGATGGCGGATATTCTCCTTCCTGCATTGATGCTTTTTTAGAAAGAAGCCTTCCGAGGTTTGAAGCAGAAGATGGCGGGCAGCTTGGCAGATGGATGTACAGGGACGATATGTATAAATATATACAAGATTTTCCCGAAGTAGGAGAAACGTATGCTCCCTTGAGAATTCAATCTTTTGCAAAAACTTTAAATGGTGCAGAGGTTCATCGCGGCAACAATTTTTCGGATTCAAATGTTGATAAAAATATAAAAATGGTTGTAACTCCAAAATCAAAGCTGACACAAGCGTTTGATATCGGCGAAGGTAAATATGGTTCAGACGAAGTGATTTATGGAGCAACTCAGAAATTTGAAGTCTTGAAAAAGGGGTTTGAAATCGTTACAAATCCGGACGGCAGAAGACACAGACAGTACGTTATTTATTTAAAAGAGTTGTAAGTTTGGCTTAAAGTATGCTTTTTAAGCATTTTAAAACGGGCTCCGCGAAAGAAGCCCGTTTTAAAAACTTTAATCCGAATTTTTATTCGGCTGTTTCTTCGGCTGTATTGAGCCTGATAGATTCTGCACCCACTTTTGATTTTGAATTTTTTTCTTTAAATTTGCGAACCTGACGGTCCAGTTTGTCTGATACAAGGTCAATACTTGCATACATTGTTTCGGCCTTTTCTTCAACCCTAACGGTGTCGCCTAGCATTTTGCAGTTTACTTCCGCAATGTGTGAATCTGATACAGAGGGGTTTTTAATAACGGTTAAAACGACGTCTATACCTTGTATTTGGTCATAATGCGCAGCAACTTTTCCTACTTTTTCTTTAACGTAGGCTTTAATCGCATCTGTCACTTCAAGGTTGCGTCCGTTTACGTGGATGTGCATAGTTTTTTGTTTCTCCGTTTCTAGACTTGTCTTCTCGTCTTAAAGTTACCCTTGCCTTCCTTGTTTCACAGGCTTTTTAACCTCATTTTGAGCCTCAATTTTTTAACAGCCGAAGGTAACTTTCTAATTATACATTATTTTGTTGATGATTTAAAGAGGAAAAGATATAAAATTTAAATTTTATATGGCATTAATTTAATTTGTCTGTCTATTTAATGATGTTGGGCACAATTATATGTAGGGGCCAACCTACTTATTTCCTTATAATTTCAGCCATAGCACAAATTTTTGAATTTAACATTTCTAAAATCGGAATAAGCTCGTAATCTCTTTCTTTTATCCAAAAATTTATTGTCTTTATTAATATTTCAATTTCTGCAAATTTATCATCAATTTTTATCAATTTATTTATTGCTTCATTTTCTTTTGCATTCATTTTCTTCTCCTTTTGTTTTATTAATATGGCTGTGTGCACGATTAACATTTTAATTTTAGCACTACAATAAAAATATGACAAGCAGCACGAAAAAAACCGCAGAAAAACTTCAATTAAATGTGCAAAAACACAGGAAAAAACTGGGGCTCACGCGTCTTCAATTAAGCATTCAGGCTGATGTTTCAAAAGATTATATTTATGATATTGAAGCGGGGAGAAGAATACCGAAACTTGATGTAATATGCAGACTTGCGGATGTTTTTAAAATAGAACCGTATGAACTTTTGAAATAGTTTGTAGGCGTAGGTTGGGAATACTTGCCCAACATTTCTAAAATTAATTTTGTCTTTTAAACTTTTTATTTCTGATATCCCCACCTATTGTTTAAATAAATTTCCGTATCGGTTTTACCTTATTAAGTGTGAAAAGTACTATAAATAAAGAGGTTGCGGAGTTTTATAAAGTATGTTACAATAGTAGTAGAGAAGATGACATCTGAAATAAAATCGTTTTTATGATTGAAGGATGTGCTGAGCAAACCGAACCCCCTGTTAAAATTGTCTGAATTAATTACACTACTTTTGAAAAGCAACGGAGAAGAAAGATGTTTCCCTTGAAAACAGCCTTCATAAGCCCTCATCTTGCGGGCGAAGCTGTAGCCCTGCGGCTGAAACTGCCGCTTCGGCTCTCTTGTTGGCTGCCAAAGGATATATTATCTTTACTTTTGGCTATCATAGGTATAACTGTAACATCGGGTGTATGCTATTTGACTTTAGGTCAGGCACATCCGATTTTTGCATATGAAGACAGTTACACAGCTTTTAGAAGCAAAGCCGAAATTTTAACCAAAGCTGAAATCGAGCAAAGAGAGCTTGAAGAATGGAACAGCCGCACAAACTATAAATACAGAGGCCAGCTGATTTCCCGTCCTGCAAAAGGTGTGGCCCATATAAAAATGACAAAATGGGTGAACAACAGGCCTGTTAAAATCAACATTGTGGAGATTAACCAAAAAGCAAATTCAAAGCTTCAAATAAAGCCAAAAACCGCATCAGAAGATGTTTTAAACAGGCGCGCCACGATAAGAAATATTGCAAAGACTGAAAA
The DNA here is from genome assembly GCA_910578465.1 of uncultured Vampirovibrio sp. Taxonomy (GTDB): domain Bacteria; phylum Cyanobacteriota; class Vampirovibrionia; order Gastranaerophilales; family Gastranaerophilaceae; genus MGBC122484. Next base: position 122,855 of record CAJTPW010000006.1, read on the forward strand.
CTCTATCCTTGCAATAAACGGCGGATATTTTAAGCCGCAGACAGGCGTTCCGCTTGGCACTTTGGTTATCGATAAAAATGTTTTAACAGGACCCATCTACAATAGGGTTGCCCTTGGAATTAATTCCGACAACACGTTTTCAATGGATAAAAGTACGATTGATATTACATTAAAGGCTAAAAAGCTTGAAATCAAAGCTGATAACATCAACCAGCCGCGAATGCTTTCAACCTATACCCTTGTTTATACCGAAAAATGGGGCAAAATGAGCCCGCCTGCGCCAAAATATGGTATAGCAATTGCGATACAAGACGGGAAAATTTTGGAGCACGGTTTTGGTAGTGTTGAAATCCCGAAAGGGGGCTATGCGGTTGTTGGACCGAAACAAAAGCTGGAGCCGCTTTTAAGTGCTAAAAATATCAAAATTGATATAAAAATGTCCGAAACTTTTGCAAACAGCGATCATATTATAGGTGGAGGCCCGTATCTGGTGAAAAACGGGCAGATGTATGTTGATATTAAAGAACAAAAATTCGGTGCCATAAACGGTAAAAACCCGCGTACTGCAATAGGTTACACGGAAAATAACGAGCTCATAATTGTGACGGTGGATGGCAGGGAGGAAACCTCTGTCGGGATGACGCTTTGGGAAATTTCAAAGCTGATGAAGGATTTAGGCTGCAAATACGCTATGAACCTTGATGGGGGCGGCTCCAGCGTGATTTATGTAAAAGGCAAAATTGAAAATACGCCCGCATACAGAGAAGGCATTGCCATTTCAAACGCCATTGTCGTAAACGAAACCTCCGACGAAACCGCCGACACCATTGCAAACACAGGAAATAACCGGTATCAATAAGCTACATAGCAATTACTTGTACATCATCTAGAGATGTTTTTTGCATGGCCTGCCATAAATCGTATTTCATTTGCATATTAAGCCAAAATTCAGCATTCGAATTAAACGCTTTTGCAATTTTTAACGCCATAACGGGTGATATCGCGGTTTTTCCGTTTACAATATCGGATAAATTCTGCCTTGTTATTCCCATTTTAAAGGCAGCTTCTTTAATTGTGAGCCCGAGAGGTTTAATGCAGTCTTCACCAAGGATAATCCCCGGGTGCGGCGGGTTAAACATATTCATATTAAGTTTTTCTTTCCGTTCTGTTTTCAATACCAAGTCAAGATTTAATGATAATCCTGATAATCAAGCACATAGGCGTCTTTGTCTTCAAACTTAAATGTTATTCGCCAGTTTCCGTTTACAGATACTGACCAATGGTCTTTTAAATCACCTTTTAGCGGGTGAAGTCCGAAACCCGGCAAATTCAAGGCTTTAACATTTGGGGCAGAGTCAATTGCAAAAAGGAGCCTTGAAATTTTTGCGCAATGTTCGGGCATTATTCCCGAAGCGTCGCCGTTTTGGAAGAATTTCTTTAAGCCTTTGTGCCTGAAGGATTTTATCATAATATATTTTATTATATCATCATTTTGTCGCTTGTCAAGCGACGGACGACAGTATATTGCAACTCAAATAATTAATTTTTTGTTAATAATTCTCTTGGAATTTTAATTTGAATGTAATATAGTGCTATAAAACATGTAATTCAGGAAATTAGGAGGATATTATTATGACACTTAAACCGTTAGGCGATAGAATCGTAATCAAAGTGATAGACGATGCCGAAAAAACACAGGGCGGAATTTTCATTCCAGATTCTGCAAAAGAAAAACCGCAAAAGGGCGAAGTTGTTGCTGTCGGCCCCGGTAAAACTTTAGATTCAGGCAGCAAGGAAGAAATGGAAGTAAAAATCGGCGATAGAGTTTTATATGCAAAATATTCAGGAACCGATGTAAAGGTTGAAAACGTTGAATATAAAATCCTTTCAGTAAAAGACGTATTAGCTGTTATTGAATAAATAAGTCAGGTGCGAAGTTTTATGGTGAAAGGACCGTAAGAGAGGCTCGTGTAGGAACTATCAGGATGTTTGGACCTTCTCAAAAACGGGATCGCGTCCTTGAGGCATAAAACTATAAAGCGCCGGTATTGAGTAAAAATAAACTTACAAAGGAAATAGGAGACAAAATATTATGGCAAAGAAAATTATATTTGATACAGACGCCAGAGAAAGCCTTTTAAAGGGCGTAAACGAAGTGGCAAACGCCGTTAAAGTAACTCTCGGGCCTAAAGGCAGAAACGTTATTATCGGTAAAAAATACGGTTCACCGCAAATTGTAAACGACGGTGTGACCATTGCAAAAGAAATTGAACTTCAATGTCCGCTTGAAAATGCAGGCGCACAGCTTTTAAAAGATGTATCTTCAAAAACAAACGATGTTGCAGGGGACGGTACAACAACCGCTTCAGTTTTGGCTCAAGCCATCTTTAAAGAAGGCTTAAAGAACTTAACTGCAGGCGCAAACCCGATGGGTATCAAAAAAGGTATTAATAAAGCGGTTGAAGAAGCAATTTCTGAAATTAAAAATATGTCAAAACCTGTTGATTCAAAAGAAATGAGAGCACAGGTTGCTTCAATTTCTGCAGGGAACAATGAATTTATCGGAAACTTGATTGCAGATTGTATGGAAGCTGTTGGTACAGACGGTGTTATAACTGTTGAAGAGTCTAAAACTTTCGGCACCGATAAGAAAATTGTTGAAGGCATGCAGTTTGACAAAGGTTACATTTCACCTTACTTCATCACAGACCCTGAAAGAATGGAAGCGGTTTTAGAAGACGCTTATGTTCTTTGTGTGAACAAAAAAATCAACCTTATTGCTGATCTTGTACCGATATTGGAACAGGTTGCACGTGATGGTAAATCACTTTTAATCATCGCAGAAGACATTGAAGGTGAAGCTCTTGCAACGCTTGTTGTAAACACAATGAGAAAAGTATTAAGAGCAGTTGCTGTTAAGGCTCCAGGCTTTGGTGACAGAAGAAAAGCAATGCTTGAAGATATTGCAGTATTAACCGGCGGACAAATGTTCACCGAAGAACTCGGTATTAAGCTTGAAAACATCACCGTTCAAATGCTTGGTAAGGCAAGAAGAGTTGCTGTTACAAAAGATGAAACAACAATCGTTGTAGGTTCTGAAACAAAAGCTGCTGTTGAAGAAAGAGTTAAACTTCTTAAAAAACAAATGGAAGCTTCAGATTCAGAATATGATAAAGAAAAACTTCAAGAAAGAATTGCAAAACTTTCAGGAGGCGTTGCTGTTATCGAAGTTGGTGCAGCTTCTGAAGTTGAATTAAAAGAATCAAAATTAAGAATTGAAGATGCTCTGAATGCTACACGTGCTGCGCAGGAAGAAGGTATTGTTCCTGGCGGCGGCGTTGCGCTTGTTCGTGTTCAACAACACCTTGAAAAAGAAATTGCTAACAAGAATTTCTCTTCAGATGATGAAAAAATCGGCTACAAAATATTAACGGCTGCTCTTGATATTCCTTTGAACCTGATTGCAAACAATGCAGGTGCAAAAGGTGATGTAATCGTTGATGCGGTTAGAAAAGAAGCAGGCGCATACGGTTATGATGCCCTGAACAACCAGTTTGTTGATATGTTCAAGGCAGGAATTGTAGACCCTGCAAAGGTTACACGTTCTGCTTTAGAGAATGCGGCAAGTGTTGCTTCAATGCTGCTTACAACAGAAGCTGCGGTTGTGGACATTCCTGAAGAATCTAAACCTGCAATGCCTGATATGTCAGGCATGGGCGGTATGGGCGGAATGATGTAATCATTTCCTAAATGATAAATTTAAAAGGCGGGTGTTTTTACATCCGTCTTTTTGTGTCTCAAATCCGGGACACAGCGCACACTGCGGGCGCTCAGAGAACTGCCATTTGTGAATATTGTGACATTTCCGCTTTCTAACCAGCCATATATACTTGAGCTGCTTGAACATATGCTTACAGGGTAGCAGTTGTTATTGTTCGCGCCCGGGCAGTTGGTCTGTATTTCTCTCCGCTCCAGAGGTTTCAGGTTTTCGGACACGGGGCGAAGCCGCAGATTATTCGCATAGTAGGCTAAATAAATGTGAGACAATCAGCTTTGCATACAAGCTCGCGCGCATCGTCATAGCTCTGCGGCTCGTTTTG
>CAJTPW010000007.1:0-249 GCA_910578465.1 uncultured Vampirovibrio sp.
AGGCTTACCGGAGTTGCCAGCAGTGCCGCCTAAGCAAAAATCTGAACCAAAGATTGTGCTAGTATATGCTCTATACCCAGTACTTGTTCCGCCATTACCACCAGTTCCTTGTCGTGTAACATTATTTCCACCATTGTTGTTAGTAAACAAAGGGGTTAGCGCAGAAATTCCAGTTCCGCTAGCGGTTCCACCACTGCCAGCAGTGTTATTTACATGGTAGTCGGAGCCACCTAATCCGCCTCCGCCCCC
>CAJTPW010000007.1:302-62387 GCA_910578465.1 uncultured Vampirovibrio sp.
CAGTGTACCCCCCGCCACCACCACCGCCACTAGCTGAGAACAATATCAAACCACTGGTTCCAGATTTTGTACTGACTATAGTAGGGCCCCCGCCGCCTCCGCCACCTCCGCATATTCCTCCACCAGCTCCACCACCGCCTCCGCCACCATAATAAGTACCTCTACCGGCTGAACCGCCTCTTTGATAAGCGCTGCCATAAGTATTATAAAATACACCTCCACCACCACCATGAGCAGCCAGAGTGCCGGTTGTAGCATTAGATGCTGGAATACCGGTAGCCGCGGAATTGGCTTGTCCACTTGGCGTCGGGGTTCCTCGACTTCCTTTGCCGCCATAAGTTCCAGCATTACCTCCACTATATGACGTACCATAAGACGCCCCACCGCCACCTCCACCAGCACCATAACCACCAGCCCCGCCGGCTTGAGCATGGCTACCGCCCACACCGCCACCTCCACCAACTTTTATATAGATTGTTGCTGGCAACTCATCAATCAATTGCGCTTTTTCGGCATAACCTCCATTACCACCAGCGAAAGCAGATCCCCCTCCTCCTCCGCCGCCGCCACCGCCGCAGGCCGTGACAGAGACTGCAACTTTCCCGGGGATATATTCTTTACCATCAGATACCCCCGTCCATGCGGTTTTTCCGCTGGCAGCGCAGGCGGGATCTAAATTAGGAACTTTTGTTGCAGTTGAAGGAATTGTAAAAGTATGTTCACCTTCTGTTAAGAAATCTTTATACGTATTTCCGTCACCGCCAGCAGGAATTGTTGCGGTGCCTGTGCCTAAACCGCCTGATGCGCCGCCACCTCCACCGCCAACCATAAAGAAGCGGAGTTTTGTAACGCCTTCGGGAACTTGCCATGCCCTGCTTGTTGTTACTTCCTGTTTGCCGTAAAAGGCGTTGCCGCCAGCACCTCCGCCTCCTATCATGGTTACTTTTACCATATTAACATCAGAAGGGACGTTGAATTCCGTGTCTTCGCCTTCTGCACCCGTGAAAATCGAAATAATTGAGTCTTTATCATACTGTGCTGACCCAACGCCACTGATATTTATCTTTGCTTCATCCATGCGTTTGGTCATCACAGGTGCCAACGCCGCAAGAAGCAATGACGCTACCAATAGCGCCATCAACATTTCCACAAGAGAAAATGCGCGGGTGCGATTTTGCGCTCCTCTGCGGGAGCTTTGAACAACTTTTTTAAACATAAACAATTTCTCACTTTTTAAAGTATTAACCGAAAATTTAATCTTTAGAACAACTTTTTAGTAAAATTTTCTACTACACAATATATTATAATAATGTTTACATTAAAAATCAATAAAAACTTGTTGTATACATTATGAAAACAGATGGAAATACATAATAAGCTGATGTTATACGGAATTTAAGAATTACGGGATGAAGATGGACGAAAAAGACACAAGAAAATTATTGGGCGAAAACATCAGAAGAATTCGCTGGAGTAAAAATATGACACAGGAAGCGTTTTCCGAAAAAATCGGGATTGAGCCTTCGAGCCTTTCAAACATTGAAAACGGCAAGAGCCTGCCTTCAACGCAGACAATCCTTAACATTCAGCAACAATTTGACGTTTCTCCGAACGATATTTTTGATTTTGATATTGATTATGTTAAAAGTGCGCAAAATCTTGAAGAGGAGATAGTAAATTCTGTAAAAGCTTTTGATGTAGAAAAGAAGCGGGTTTTATACAAGATTGTGAAGGCAATTGAGGTTTGAACTTAAGATTTTAAAGTTGTTTTAATATCGTAGAGGTTACAGGTTAAGGGGATTTTTGCGGTGTGCATGGTCGGGTGAGCAAGTGCTACTTTGCAATGATTACGCGGTTGCGGCCAGTTTCTTTTGCTTCATAAAGCGCTCCGTCCGCACTTTGATAAAGTTCATCAGGCTCTTTCATTGTGTTTTTGTATTGGGACACACCAACAGAAATTGTCACGGAAATTGAGGATACGCCCTCTATTCTATAGTCTTCAATGTTTATTTTCTTCTTCTCAATTTGAGATCTTAAACGCTCCGCAACAACTGTTGCCTCTTCAAGTGAAGTATTTGGCAAAAGGATTGTAAATTCTTCTCCGCCATAGCGAGAGGGGATGTCGTATTCTCTAAGCTCTTTTTTAATGGCTTTTGCGACGGTTTTAAGAACGCAATCGCCTACAGCATGACCGTATGTGTCATTTACGGATTTAAAGAAATCAATGTCGGTCATAATGCAGCAGAGGCTCGTTTTTTGCCTTTTTGCATTCGCAATTTCGGAATGAAGCCTTGTGTGGAACTGGTGTCTGTTGTTAAGCCCCGTTAGGGCGTCTAAAGTAGCGTGCTCCAGTATTTTCATATAGCTGCAAGCCCGCTCTACCGTTGTGGAAGCCTGTTTTGAGATTTCAATCAGATAATCCGTGTCTTTATTATTTAATTTTTCAAGGCCGCTTTTTGCAACAATTGCGCCGAAAATTTTTCCTTCACAAAAAAGAGGAAAAATTCCTATTTTACCGCCGTCTTCAAGAATGGCTGTGCTTTTTGGGTTTATAACACTCAGGTAATCAAAAATTCTCTCATCGGAGCAATTATTTGGCCAGACAAGTTTATATGTTTTTTTCTTCGGGTTTTTTAAGAAAACATAAATCAAATGTTCCGTTATGAAACTGTCTATCATCTCACCAAGAACAGGCATGATGTAGCCGAGTTCATATTGGGTTTCAATAATTTTTGCAATATTTCTTATGGTTTTGTGAAATTTTTGCTGTGTCATCATTTCTTCTGAATTTTTAAGATTTGAAAGCGCAAAAGAAATTTGTTTTGAAATAAGCGCTAAAATTTCAAAAAGAATTTTGTTTTTAATGTTTCCTTTAATATATACAATGCCTGTAAGATTTCCGTTATCATAGACGGGGAAAGCAATTACATCTTTTTCTTTGATAAAATCTGCCGTGTTATATTTGAATGAACAAAAATAACTGTTCAGAATGTTTGAAAGATAGTCTTTTTTCAAGGTTTCCCACGGTTTTGTAAAATCTTTTAGAGAATTTAAGACATCATCAAAAAGAAAAATTTTAAATTCCTGAATATCGCCAAAAATTTTAAAGGCTTCTTTCAGATTTTCAGCAAGCTGAATTTCTGTCTTTGAAATTTCAAAGACATTTGTGAGGCTTAAGAGAAAATTGTAAATTGTTTTTTCAGTATTTTTCAAATTTTTTCCTTTATTTTTTGTTTTGAAGATGGCGGATATTAAAAATCATTGTGTTTTAATCTTTTATACCTGCCTCAAAATATTGCTTATTTGCACAGGTTTTAAAGTTTTTAATCATTGCGCCATCAAATTCATCCACAACAAGCATTTTGCCTTTAACATAGGTCACTTCTTTTTTACCTGCTTTTTCTTCTTCATCAAGCCTTTCTCTGAGGTTTTCATATTCTTCGGATACCGCATACTTTTGGTTTACTTCGTTTAAAACGTCGTAAATATACCGTGTTTTATTGCTGTTTCCTTTGGTATCAAGAATGAGGCCCGCTTTTTTAAATTCTTCAATTGAATCGGCGTACCTTTTCATTCCTTTTAGTAAAATTGCAAGGTTATAGTGTGCTTCATATTTCATCGGTTCTTTTTCAATTGCTTTACAGTAATAGTAGCCCGCATGTTCGGGGTTTTTTAAAAGATGGTGTGCAATTGCAAGGTTGTAGTATACATCATAAGTTTTTAAAGATTTAAGTGCTTTTTCATAAGAATCTACGGCATTTTCCAAAAAACGACGGGAGAGGAATAAGTCTTCTCCGTTTAGAAGGGATTTTCCGCGCCATGCAAGCCCCTGATTATAATAGGCAACGCCTTTATTGTGTTTGTATGAATGTTTATTATCTACAATGAAAGGGATGTAAACCCATTTCGGGATTTTTTCGATTGCAAGATTGTATTCTTCAATGGCACGGTCATAATTAAAAGTGGCTTCCGATAGGACAATTGCATAGTCGATTCTTGCGACGGTAAAATCGGGTCTTAAGCTCAGTGCTTTTGAATATGCGTCAAGTGCCGAATAATAATCTTCATAAACTACATACAAATTTGCAAGGTTATATTGAGCCCTGTAGTGTTTCGGGTAAAGGTTGAGGGCTTTAACATAAGAATTTATTGCTTTCTGGGGTTTGTGTTTTTTGTAATAATTGTCTCCAAGATAAACGTAATAAAAACTTAAAGTTTTATGCCACTGGCTTAAATAGAAATCTTTAAAGATGAAAATACTTGCAATGAAAGCAATAAACAGCACAAAGCTGAATATTTTCACTGTTGTATTTTTAAAAACTCTTAGAAATCTTTTCATATTATTATATATAACCGGTTGTTTGTGTGGCTTTTTGCAAAGGGTGACAGAATTGTTTTATAAGGCGTTGCAGGTTTTTTATGTTTCAAAAAGCTTGAATAATCTTTCTTCAATTATTTCATCATCAATTTCAGGATAAACCTTGTTTAAATCAAGTGCATATTGATATTCATTTGCCGCAGAAACCTTATTTCCTTTGGTTTCATAATATCTTGCCATATTAAAATGTGCCATTGTATAGTTATCATTAAGCTTCAATGCTGCTTCAAAACAGGGTTTTGCCCGTTCCGCATCGTTTAGCCCGTCAAAATATACAACACCAAGGTTATTGTATGCTATTTCATAATCAGGCTCGATATCAATTGCTCTGTTGTAAAATTCTATGGCATTTTCAACATAATCTCTTTCCCAAAACGCCATAGCAAGCCTTGAAAATACTTTTGCATCTTTATACCCGCCCTCGATTGCAAGGGTGTAATATTTTATGGCTTCATCCATATCATCGATATCATAATAAATATCTGCCAGAGAAAGATAAATTTCGGTTTTATTTTTGGTTAAAATCAAAGCGTTTTGAAGCATTGAAATTGCTGCGTCAAAATTTCCCTTAATTCTATGATAAATTGCGGCCAAAGCCTGTGCCACGACTGCTGTCCATTCATTATCGGGGTTGTTTTCAAGAGCTTTTTTGTAAAGTTCGATAGCGCTGTCATACTGTTCCAATTGAACATATGCAAAAGCAAGAGAATTTTGATAGAAAGGATTATCGGGTTCTCCTTCGAGTGCAAGTTTAAAGGCACTGACTGCGTTTATTTTCTCTTCTTTCTTTAAATAAAGGTTTCCAAGCTCGTAATATCCTCTTGAAAAGTCGGGAAGTTTTTTGATTAAGATTGTATAGTTGTCAATTAAATCATCAACTTTTTCAGGGAAGTTTGCTTCAATAAATTCAATTAAATCTACAACGGTTTCAGGGTTGTGGTTTGATAATTGAACAGCGTTTTGATAACACTGAAGCGCAACTTCGGGCCTTTCTTTTTTAATTGCAATGCCTGCCATTTTTTCATAGAAAAGCGGAGCGTTTTTTGTGTTGTCAAGTGCATCGGAATAAAGCTCGTATGCGTTTTTATCAAGATTTGTTTTTTCTAAAATTTTTCCGACAGCTCTGTATTTTGCAAAGTTCAGGTCATTAATTATGTTTTTGCAGAACATTTTTATTCCTGCTTTATCAAAAAGGAAAAAAACAGAGCCTGAAAATATATAAAACATTGCTTTTGAAAAAGAAATAAAGTCGGCAGAGCCATGGTTTTTCTTTCTGTTTTCCAAAAATGCCAGCGCCATTGCAAGCCTTGCCCTGTGTGAAGATGTGGGTTTCAGCTTCATTGCCGCTTTAAATTGCTCGGTTGCTTTTTCGTATTCTCCGTTTTGAGATAAAAAATACCCCAGATACATTCTTGCACTTGCATTTTTAGGGTCCAGTTCCACTGCTCTTCTGCATTGTTCAAGCGCACCGTCAAGTCCTATCTGTCCGCTTTCGTGCATAAGGCTTGCAAGCCTGTAATAGGCGCTCGGGATGTCGGGGTTAACTTTTATTGCCTTAATATATAGATTGATGGCATTTATTAAATCTTCATTATTTGCCCTCAGGATGTATTGTTGATGTGCAGCAGTTGCCTGAGATATTAAATCATTTGATTCTCTCTCGGGTGACAGCTCGTTAAACTCAATATTTAAAACATCTTGCGGACTTTTTTGCGTAAACATTTACAGTTTTTAAATCCTATAATTTACCTTTAAAATAAATTACTTTTATTATCGCAAAAAGTATGTAATTTGATTAAGGGTTTTCTTAAAAATCATCCGTTTAATTGAGTAAAGCCCTATGAAGCGTTGCCATCACGGAAAAATAGTTGTATTATTAGTATGGTTAAAAAGAAAACAACATTAGCAATTAAAGAATTAAAGAGGGTTATTTATGGGCATACATATGCAGATATTAATAGCTGTTTTACTTGGGATTAAAAGAAACTGGCATATATTTTTCGGTCTTATAGCAGGTATAATTGTAGGGATTCTTTTCCCTGCGGCAAATTATCCTGTGGCGCATAAAATTCTTGATATTATAGGCCAGTCTTTTATAAACATTATTCAAATGGTTGTTATTCCGCTTGTAATAAGCGCAATTGTCATAGGTATTTCAAGTATTGGCGATAACAAGCAGCTTGCAAAATTCGGTAAAAAGATGATTTTTTACTATGCAATAATCACTTTTGCAGCCGTTTCAATCGGTGCTGTTTTAGCTCTTGTTATGAAGCCGGGTGTTGGTGCTCAAAGCTTTATCAGCCCCGATATAGCACGTGAAATGCAGGGATATGTTTCAACCGCTATTGCAGAACAACAGTCTAATATGACAGGCATGTTCCTTGGATTAATCCCGAAAAACCCGTTCCATTCTCTTGCCGCAGGGGATATGGTTCCTATTATTATATTTGTACTTGTATTTTCAATCGCTCTTGCAAAAATCGGGGAAATTAACCGTCCCGTTGTTTCTTTCTTTGAAAGTATTTTTGCAGCCACAATGAAAGTTACGGATTGGATTATGTATCTTGCGGCTCCCGGTGTTTTTGCACTTACCGCTGCTTCTGTTTCAAACTTCGGTGTTTCAATGTTTGAAGGGGTTTGGAAATATTTACTCGTTCTTGCATTAGGGTTTTTAATCCAGTTTTTCTTTGTATATCCGTTAATGCTCAAGATATTTTCAAAGGTTCCTGTCGGAAAGCTTTATACGGCAATAACGGAAGCCATAATGGTGGCATTTGGTACGGCTTCAAGCTCTGCTACTTTGCCTTTGACCATAACCTGCTGTGAAAAACGCGGTATTTCAAGCAAAATCTGTTCGTTTGTTCTTCCTCTGGGGGCAACATTAAATATGGACGGGACTGCCCTTATGCAGACCGTTGCGGTTATATTCCTTGCTCAAACATACAGCATTGAATTATCCTGGATAATTATATTGCAAATTGCATTGCTTGCTATGATAGCTTCATCTACCTGTGCAGGAATTCCCGGTGCGGGGTTAATTACAATTGCTCTTGTATTGAACGGTATAGGTTTAACGCCTGAACAGCTTGTAATCGGCTTTAGTTTCTTGTTTGCGCTTGAAAGACTTGTCGATATGATGCGCACGACCGTAAACGTTGCATCTGATGCGGTAGTTGCTGCTATTATTGCGGATAATGAAAATGAGATAAACTATGAACTTTTAAATAACGATTCTTATAAAGATATAGTTTAAAAACACCCGAAAAGAGGTGTCTTGAGCAAGCTATGAATATTAAAATCGTACTTGAAGGAAAAATAAAAGAGCCTTATTTTAAACTTGGTGTTGAAGAATTTAAAAAAAGGCTTACGGGCTATACGTCTTTAAAAATCATTGAAGTATCGTCGATTTTAGATTTTGTAAAAAATAATGTCAGAATAAGTTCATATGTTATAACTCTTGAAATTGAAGGAAAAAGTCTATCCAGCCCCGAATTTGCACAAAAAATAAAGGAAATAGAAACAGATGGCGCCTATAACGAGATAATATTTTTAATAGGCGGCTCAGACGGGCTTTTGCAGGAAGTTCGGGACAAAAGCAATTTTAAATTTTCAATGTCAAAACTCACATTCTTACATCAGGAAGCGGTTTTGATATTAACGGAACAAATTTACAGAGCTTATAAAATCTTAAATAATGAAACGTATCATAAATAAATTCAAATTGAGGTGAATATGCGCGCGGTTGATATTATTCAAAAGAAAAAAGAAGGAAAAACCCATACAAAAGAAGAAATAGATTTTCTTGTAAACGGCCTTATGAACGGCACTGTCGAAGACTATCAAATGGCTGCATGGCTTATGGCAGTTTGTTTTAACGATTTGAACGAGGATGAGACCGCATATTTAACCGAAGCTTTTATAAATTCGGGCGATATTTTGGATTTTTCGGATATCTCTAACATTGTTGCAGACAAGCATTCTACGGGCGGCGTCGGAGATAAGGTAACGATTGCATTGATACCGCTGCTTGCATCTCTTGGTGTTCCCTGTGCAAAGCTTAGCGGCAGGGGCCTCGGCTATACTGGAGGGACGGTTGATAAACTTGAATCCGTTCCAAATTTTGTCTGCGCCTTAAAAGATGACGACTTTAAAGCTCAAATCAAAAAAATCGGTGCTGCAATTTCAGCTCAAACGCCTAATTTAACTCCTGCGGACGGGAAAATTTATGCCCTTCGAGATGTGACTGCAACGGTTGATAATAAGGCGTTAATTTGTGCTTCCGTTGTGTCAAAAAAGATTGCAAGCGGTGCAAATGTTATAGTTTTGGATGTTAAATACGGCGCAGGTGCTTTTATTAAAACAAAAGAAGACGCCAAAAGCCTTGCAGATCTTATGATTAAAATCGGAGCAAAATTAAACAGAAAAATATCTGCCGTAATAAGCTCTATGGAGCAGCCCTTAGGAACCCATATCGGAAATTCGCTAGAAATAATCGAATCAATTGAGTTTTTAAAGGGAAATTGCAACAAAGATTTATACGAAATTGTGTTTGAAATTACTTCATACACTCTTGTTTCAGCTTGTCTTGCAAAAGATTATAATGAGGCAAAGAAAATGGCTGATGAGGCAATAAAATCAGGCAGAGCACTTCAAAAACTCAGAGAAATTATACGGGCGCAGGGCGGAAATGAAGCTTGTGTAGAAGATTACAACCTGTTTAATGTGGGGAAAAATAAATTTGAATTAAAGGCTTCAAGCAGCGGATATGTTTCAAAACTTGATGCTCTGATGATTGCAAAAGCCTGTAAACTTCTTGGTGCAGGAAGGGATAAAAAAAGTGACAGTATAGATTTTGGCGCAGGCTGCATTTTGAATAAAAAAACGGGGGATGAAGTGAAAACGGGTGAAACCCTTCTTACCCTTTATTGGAACAATATATCCGATGAAAAGGTTGAAGAAGCAAAAGAATGTGCTCAAAATGCTTATGAATATTCGGCCATAAAGCCAAAAACGAGTCCGCTTATATATAAAGAGGATTGCAGATTTTAAACGGGTTTAAGATGTTATTAAAAAGCCCCCAATAAAAGAGGGCTTTTTAAAGTTTTTATTTATTGTTGTTTGTTATATTCAGGCATACTCCATATTCTGAATATTCTAACCAAACTTGAGTAATCATCCGTAAAAGGTTTAAGGAATTTATCGTCTTCGGCATATCCCGTGGTTACAAAAACTGCTTCATATTTATTTGCCGCCTTATAATTAAAGCCTTTGAAATTATCATACAGTTTATTTTTTGGCATAAATACCACAAAATAAGTATTTTCCATTTTATAATAGCCGCGTTCTTTTTCTTTTTGTTCGCTTGATAACATAAAACTTGATGAAACAACGATATTTTTCAGGTTGTCTTCTTCCGTAATTTTTTTGAGCATTCTTGCTAAATCAAGGTATCTGTTGCTTATATGAAAAAGAATAATGCCGTCATTTTTTGTGTGTTTTTTATATATATTAAAAGCTTCTTTTGTAATTAAGTGCACGGGAATTGAATCTGAAGAAAAAGCGTCAACAAGCAGGATATCAAAATTTTGCGGCTCACTTTTATCAAGTACAATTCTTGCATCACCCATTTTTACATCCACGCTTCCCTTTGCCTCTTTAAGGAAAGCAAAATCCTGCATGGCTGCCTCATACATTTTCGGGTCAATTTCATAGAATGTTATTTTATCGTTCTCCTCTGTGTATGCCGCTGCCGCTCCTGCACCAAGCCCTATAACTCCAATATTTAAAGGTCTTTGTTTAGCGCTCTGGAAATTTTTCATACCTTCAACGACATAAGCAAGAGCGCTTGTGTCGCTATAGTATGTGAGCGGAATCATTTCAAATTTACCTGTTTTGCTGTCATAAATTTGAGCACCGTGGAGTGTATTTCCGCTTGTGATGGTTTTTATATTGTGTTTTTCCTTTGTTTTAATAAGTATTGTGCCGTAAAAATTTCTTTTAAATTTATACTCTACACCTTTTTCAAAAAAGAAAACCTCACTATAGCTCAGCATGCAGATTATTATTGTTAAAATGCCTGCAGCGGAAAGTTTTACCCAAGAAGATATTTTAAGCGGTTTTTTACTTAAAATGCTTTGTACAAAAAGATAAATGGCAAAAACATACATAATGATATTTATAAGGGGCAGTTCTATATAATTATTAAAAATTAAAGGTGCGATGATATTTACGAAAAATCCGCCAAGAACACCTCCAAATGCAATGGCAAGATAGAACTCACTCAGTTTTGAAGCTTCGGGCCTTGTTTTATATATTTCACCGTTACATATCATAAGGAATACAAAAAACATTGCTGCAGTAATCAGAACGGAAAATATCGGGTGATTGTTTAAATTTCCTGATAAATTTCCGCTTATTATATTTACCAGTGCAATAACGGGCACTAAAACAAGCAAAGTATTTTTCTTATAAAATTTTTCAGAACCAAAACATAAGACAAATGTTAAAAGATATAATCCGAGAAACAATGTCCAGAGCATTGGCAGTGGAAGGATTTTTACCGTTACATAGGTTGTATATGAGGCAAGAAGAATTGTGCCTGCTGCACTTAGCAAAATCCAGTATAAAAGGTTTTTAGGCTGAATTTTTTCGCCTGTATTCTTCTTATTTTCATTATCGTTTTTTGAATTAATAAAATATAAAACGGAGGCAGCTGCAATTAAAAGAACCAAAAGCCCGAAAATGTTGTGCCAGAGTTTTACCGTATCGGTTAATGTCATTAAAGGCTCATAAATTAAAGGATACAAAAAGAGTGCAAGAAATGAGCCTATGTTTGATATTGAATATAAAATGTATGGAGATTCGCCCGTTTGTTTTGTATACCAGTTTTGCATGGAAACACTAATTGTAGAAAGCACTAAAACCGGAAGCATTGCGTATTTAAACAATGATGCAAACAAAGATATAAGCGGACTTTGTTCAAAACCTGCTATATTTATAAGCCAGCTTCCAAATTTTGTAGGCATATTAAAAAGGCACAGAGAAATCGTAAAAAGAATTATATAAACTACCGCATTTACTTTTGGTTTAAGCTTGTTTAAGAATAGTGCAAGAAGGTATCCTGCAAAAAGAACAAACTGGAAAAATAAAAGACAGGAGGCCCAAATATCAGCCCCGCCTCCATATTGAGGGGTTAAAATTTTTCCCGTTACAGGCTGAAACATAAATGTTAAAAATGCGCCCAAAAATATGATAATTGAATATAAAACCTTATATAAGGCGTTTGCACTTTCTTTTTTCATAAAATCTCCGTAAACTTTTTCTTTCTAAATAATACACCAATGTTTTAGATGGGAAACAGTCGTTTACAGTTCTTTATATTTAAAGTATAATTCGGTTATGGAAAAATTTTATATTACAACGGCTATTGATTATGTAAACGGTGCTCCGCATATCGGGCATGCGTATGAAAAAATTTATACTGATATTTTATTCAGACACTTTAAAAAACGTGCAAAAGAAACATTCTTTTTGACAGGAACTGATGAGCACGGTATCAAAATACAAAAGACCGCAAAAAATGCGGGCATAACACCGAAAGAACTTTGCGATGCTAATGCCGCACAGTTTAAGGAGGCCTGGAAGCTCTTGGATATTGAGTATTCAAAGTTTATCAGAACGACAGACCATGAGCATGAGAAAATTGTTCAGGATATTTTTGAAAAACTTCTCAAGCAGGGGGATATTTACAAAAACAGCTATAAAGGCCTTTATTGCAGCGGTTGTGAAACCTTTTTAAATCCAAAAGATTTGGATGAAAACGGAAACTGTCCGATACACGGTAAAAAACCCGAAGAAGTGTCCGAGGAAAATTATTTCTTTAAGCTTACAAAGTATAAAGAAAGAATTATTGAACATATAAAGAAAAATCCCGGCTTTATTTTGCCTGAATTTAGGGCAAACGAAGTTTTAAACCAGCTTGAAAATATTGAAGATATCTCTGTTTCCCGTGCTAAAGCAAATGTTGAGTGGGGAATAGAAGTAAAATCAGACCCGAGCCAGGTGATTTATGTTTGGATTGATGCGCTTTCAAACTATATAACGGCGCTTGGATATGATGTAAACGGAAATCACAGCGAAGAATTTAAAAAATTCTGGCCCGTTAATTTCCATATAATCGGCAAAGATATTTTAAAATTCCATTCGATTTATTGGATTGCAATATTGATGGCGCTTGAAGTTGAACTTCCGCAGGGAATTTATGCCCATGGCTGGATTACGATTGATCAAAACAAGATGTCAAAATCTACGGGAAATGTAATTGCTCCAAAAACCGTTATAGATGAATATGAACTTAAAAACCCCGATGCGCTGCGCTATTTTATGGCAACAGCTGCGGCAAACGGTAAAGACGGCAATTATTCCGATGTTGATTTTAAAGAAAAAGTAAATGCAGACCTTGCAAACAATATGGGAAATCTTTTAAACCGTACTTTAAATATGCTTGTTAAATATTTTGACGGTGAAATTAAGCCTGAATTTATTGCCGACAATGAATTGAATTCAAAGGCCGAAAAAGTTTTAAAACAGGTTATGGAATATTTCGACAGGTGCGATATAGCATCGGCTGCAAGCTGTATTATAGGGCTTGTGGATGAAGCAAACAAATATGTAAATGATACTGCACCCTGGGCGCTTGCAAAAAATGAACAAATGACAGAATGCGGCAAGGTTTTATATAATGTTTTAAATTTAATGGCAAAAATTACGCTTTTAATTGAGCCTTACTGTCCGACGATAGCAAAACTGATGGCAGACCAAATTAAGGTTGACATAAATTTGAAATATTCAGAGCTAATGCCAAATATGATTAATTCAGGTAAGTTAATTTCAAAAGATGAAATAACTCCGGTCTTTTTAAGACTGGACAGCGAGTTTGCTGCCAACAAAAAATAATTAATTCCAGATAAACGGTTTTGTACCGGACAGTTAATCGAACAGATTTTTTATATCTGTGCCTAGTATCTGTGCGATTTTGATTAATTTCTTCAAACTGGGCGTCCTTTCAACTCTTTCCACATGCCCTATAAATTTGTCATTTGCAGAGATAATTTCCGACAGTCTCTCCTGAGATAATCCTTTTAGCAATCTGTATTTCCGTATATTTTTACCTATTTTTACATATACAGTTTTGTCTTGCATAAATTAAGATTATATATTATACTTAATGAGCAACAGTGCTAAATAAGCACCATTTATTGAAAAATTAAGTTTCAAACTAAATATAATTCAGCGCGGGCGTTTTTCTTTTCGCCCGTTTTTTTAGTAAATGTGCGGGTTTTGCACGAAAATCGTCTTTAGCTTTTGTATTATTATAATATATATTATCTTAATTAAAATATTGTTTTAAATGATTAATATTATGATAATAATATTAATATTTGTATAGAATTGGTAAAAAAAATTATAAAACAGGTCTTCTTGTAAAGCAATATTAAGTTTAGCCCCTAAAATCAGCTGTTTTAAATTTTCAAAATACTATCTGTCTTTAAGCCCTCCATAAGCACGATTGTCTAAAGTAAAGATAAAATGATATAATCTTAATGAGAGTTATAGCAGAATAAATTTTATCGGAATAATGCAAACAGAGAACTTTACCGCTGATACTATTGAAGAAGCCAATATATGGCTTAGAGAATATAAAGAGACCAAAGATGAAAGTACAAAGAAAAAGCTTCGGGGTTTGATTGTGCTTGCATATATGCCGCTTGTAAAAAAGGTGGCAAGGGGTTTTGCAAGGCGTTCAACGGACCCTGTTGAAGATATTACTCAAGTCGGCTCTATGGGGCTGATTAAGGCCATAGATTTATTCAAATCAGATATAAGTTCCAATTTTAAAACCTATGCAACTTATTTAATTACAGGTGAAATCAGGCACTATCTGCGAGACAAAACTGCCATAATAAGGGCGCCCAGAGAGATAAAAGAGCTTTCTTACCGTGTGCATAAATTAACTCTTGAATTAACCGAAAGGCTTGGTTGCCAGCCGACAGACGAACAGATAGCACAGGCGCTTCAAATGCCTGCAAAAAAGATTGAAGAAGTAATAGAGCTTGAACGCAGGACAACCACTGTTTCAATTGACCAGATTATAGGTTCTGAAGAAAACGGGCAAACTCCTTTAATGGATAAAATTGCCGACGAAAAGGACAGAAATCTTGCCAATGCCTTTGAAAATAAGATGATTTTAGAAGATGCAATTAAAAAATTATCGGAAGAAGACAGACGAATTATTACGATGAATTTCTTTGAAGGGCTGAATCAGCGGGAAATTTCGGAAAAGCTGAATATTTCTCAAATGCAGGTTTCAAGGAAATTAAAAAAATCTTTAAACAAACTTTTTGAACTTATCACTAAAAAAGGCGTTACGCACTATGATTGATTTAAACACGCTTGTTGCAGTATTTGTTTTTGTAATAGGGGCCTGTATCGGAAGCTTTTTAAATGTTGTGGCGCTTCGCGGCCTTTCAGGGGAAAGCATTGTTTTTCCGCCTTCAAAATGCCCCAAATGCAACAATAAATTAAACTGGTATACAAATATTCCGATTATTTCATACTGTTTTCTCGGCGGTAAATGTCAATTTTGCAAAGAGCATATCTCAATACAGTATCCTGTTGTTGAGTTTTTAAATGCTCTTCTTTGGTTGTTTTGCTTTCTTGAATTCGGATATACGGCAAAAACCCTGTTTTTATGTATTTTAGCGTCGCTTTTTATAGTTATTGCAATAACTGATTTTAAAGAAAGTGTTGTAATTGACGCACATACATATATAATTATAGCTCTCGGGCTTTTGTATAACGCTGTGCCTTTTGGCGCACCCTTTGGTGAAGCGGGAATTTTACAGAGTATTTTGGGAATTTTAGCGGGGGCCCTCTTTTTTGAAGCAGCAGCACGCACGGGATATCTTTTTGCGGGCACACGCGCCTTTGGCGAAGGAGATACACTGATTGCGATGGGTATCGGTGCGTTTTTTGGCTGGAAAATGCTTTTTGTTATTATCTTTATGAGCGTTATTTTGCAAGCTGTTTTAACGCTTCCTGTGCTGTTTCATAAATCAATAAAAGAAAAGGCTTATAAAAGTGCTGCAGCATATTCCATGCTTGTTTTGTGTGTGGTTTTTGTTTATCTTTTCAGAATATTTGATGTTTATACAATATTTCCTCTGATTTTAATTTTGCTCTTGATGGTGTGTATAATGCTTCTCTGGGCACTTTGCACCATATTGAAGGATATGAAAAATAAAAAAGAAACCGATAATTTTCTCTATCTTCCCTTCGGTCCGGCACTTGTTCTGGCAGGTCTTCTTGCAATATTTTTCCAAAGTGAAATTGTTGGCTTTATAAAAAACATGTTCTTCCTGTAGAGTACTTCATATATTAAAAACCCTGCAGTACAGTGCTTTAAGGTATTTGTAACAAAAATGTTACAAACAAAATACAAAAAGGCAATTTTTCTTTGTATATATTTTTTATATAAGTACGAGATATATAAGAGATATTCAAAGAGGAACTAACAAATGACAATAATGGCAGCAACAAACTCACAAAACAACAGAAGCGGAAACGGAAGATATATGCCATTAAAAAGAACAGGTGCTTTAAACGGAACATTTGAAAATTTAAACACCGAAGGACTTCTTGAAACTTTAAATGCAATTGACGATAGAAATATAAGAACAATATTTAAACAGGCAAAAGACCCTGTTGAATTGGCGTTTGATCATATTGACCGCCAATCACTAAAAAAAGTTACCACAGATGCTATTAAAGACGGCATCAGCGATATGAGAGGGAGCATCGACGATTTAAAAGATGCAATGGTTGACATCAAAGATTCTTTGGGAGAATTTATTGAATTCATCGGTAAAATTTTTACCACAAATGAAGAATTCATTCCCGAAGAAGTATAATTGCAAACTTTAAGCCCGTAAATTATGGTCAAAAAGGGGCTTAAAAGAACATTTGCACCCAAAGACCAAATATAAGGCTTTGGCAATAAGGTTATGGTTTTAAAATAAAAGAGGCACATTTTGATTTTGTGCCTCTTTAATATTTTTTACAGGGTCTAAACTAAGCGTTTGCGCCTGCTTTTGCAACGATTTCAGATTCAACGTTTGATGGAACCTGTTCGTATTTAGCAAATTCCATAGAGAATGTGCCGCGGCCTTGAGTATTTGATCTCAAGTCTGTTGCATAACCGAACATGTTTGCAAGAGGAACAATCGCACGAACGATAACGTTTCCTGTGTTTCCTTGCGGTTCTTGACCTTCGATACGGCCTCTTCTTCTTGAAATGTCACCGATGATTGTACCTGTGAATTCATCAGGAATTTCAATTTCAACCTTCATCATAGGTTCCAAAATGCAGGGTTTAGCTTTTTTACAGCCGTCTTTAATTGCCATAGAACCTGCAATTTTGAATGCCATTTCGGATGAGTCAACTTCGTGGTAAGAACCGTCGTATAATTCAACTTTAACGTCAATCATCGGGAAGCCCGCTAAGATACCGCCTTCAAGAGCTTCTTCCATACCTTTTCTTGCAGGTTCGATATATTCTTTCGGAACAGCACCGCCGACGATTTTGTTTTCAAATACAAATCCGGCGTTTTCTTCAGCAGGAGCAATTCTAACTTTAACATGGCCGTATTGACCTTTACCGCCTGACTGACGGATGAATTTAGAATCCTGATCGGCTGTACCTCTGATTGTTTCACGGTATGCAACCTGCGGTTTACCAACGTTTGCTTCAACCTTAAATTCACGAAGCATACGGTCAACAATGATATCAAGGTGAAGTTCGCCCATACCTGAAATAATCGTTTGACCTGTTTCGGTATCGGTTTTAACCTGGAATGACGGATCTTCTTCTGCAAGTTTTTGAAGAGCGATACCCATTTTATCCTGGTCAGCTTTTGTTTTAGGTTCGATTGCAACTGAAATTACAGGTGTCGGGAAGCTCATTCTTTCTAAGATGATAGGAGATTTTTCATCGCAAAGAGTATCCCCTGTTGTTGTATCTTTAAGACCAACAGCTGCACAAATATCTCCCGCGCAAACTTCTGAAATTTCGCTTCTTTGGTCTGCATACATTTGAACCAATCTTGAAATACGTTCTTTTTTGCCGCTTGTAGAGTTTAATACGTAAGAACCTGAGGTCAACTTACCTGAATAAACTCTCATAAACGTTAAACGGCCTACAAACGGGTCTGTCATAACTTTGAATGCAAGAGCTGCAAACGGTTCGTCATCTGAAGATGTACGTTCAACCTTGCTTCCGTCTTCAAGTTCGCCTTCAATAGCTTTAACATCAACAGGAGACGGCATATAGTCAACAACGTTGTTAAGAAGAAGCTGAACACCTTTGTTTTTGAAAGCGGTACCGCAGCAAACAGGAACGATTTTGTTGTTGCAAACTGCTTTTCTAAGACCTGCTTTTAATTCTTCAACTGTGATTGAATCAGGATCTTCAAAGAATTTTTCCATTAAGCTGTCGTCTTCAGATGCGATAGCTTCAACCATTGCATCACGGTATTCTTTTGCTTTATCAGCCAGATCGGCAGGAATATCTTCTTCTTTAATGTCTGTTCCAAGGTCGTTTGTATAAATTTCAGCCTTCATTGTCATCAAGTCAACAAGACCTGTAAATTTATCTTCCGCACCGATAGGAAGCTGGATAGGCACGGCATTAGCGCCTAATCTGTTTTGAATCTGGTCAACTACACGATAGAAATCAGCCCCAGTTCTGTCCATTTTGTTTACAAAAACCATACGGGGAACTTCGTATCTGTTTGCCTGTCTCCAAACTGTTTCAGACTGTGATTGAACACCGCCTACAGCACAGAAAACAGCAACAACACCGTCTAATACACGGAGTGAACGTTCAACTTCGATTGTGAAGTCAACGTGCCCGGGGGTGTCGATAATATTAATCTGGTGGCCTTTCCATTCAGCAGTAACTGCGGCTGATTGGATTGTGATACCTCTTTCTCTTTCCTGGTCCATAAAGTCTGTTACGGCAGCACCGTCGTGCACTTCGCCGATTTTATGGGTTTTACCGGTATAGAACAAAATACGTTCCGTGGTGGTGGTTTTGCCGGCGTCGATGTGGGCTGCAATACCAATGTTCCTTATCTTTTCCAAAGGAGTTTTTCTTGCCATTTTTATTTTCCTTATCTTTTATATGAATAATACTTATCTACATTCTATTCTCACATAAAAATACTTAATGGCAAGGGCTTTCACCAAAGGCGGTATTTAACGGGGCTGTTTATATTTATATATTTATTTTATTTTTGCGAAGGTTTTTCAACAACTTTGAGACCATATCCCAGAAAATCCAAAATTTCCTGAACCCTTGTAAATTTTATTGATTTTGTATTCAGCATTTTTGAAAAACCGCCGATTGTCATCTCAGGGTATCCTGCTTCATTCATTTTTTTGACAAGTCGTCTCATAGAATATCCTTTTCTAAAGAGAAGAATGGTTATCAGTTCTTTTATATCGGTAGTTTCTAACATATTTTTATCGTAAGTATTTTTTTCCTGTTTGACAAACATGGTAAATATTGTTATCTTATAGTAGACATATTATATAAAAGTATTACAATAGTTAAGGATAGTTCAATGTTTGAAACTTTTAAATCGCCATATCGGGTAGTTTTTCAATCGGAAGTAAAACAGGTAAACCTTTTTAGTAATATAAGACTTTGCGCATTTTCTCTCGTTGAAATGCTTATGGCGCTTCTGGTTGCTTCTCTGCTTATGGCGGCTCTAGCCCCCGTTATGACAAAAAAGATGAAAGAAAATATAAATGTAGCAGGTGTTTCAGGCGGCGGACGCGCACCTGCCGTTTTTAAGTGCTGGGATTATGACAATCCAGAATTGCAGCTTGCAGGAGATGGTTCAAGCTATAAAGTGCTTCCAACCCCATATCCTGTGGATGATGCTTGGAATATTAATTTTATTTTGGCTTCAGGCGGCGGTGGTGGAGCAGGAGCCACCATTCCGAATGAAACATTCCATGAATACGACAGCACGGGCGAATTAAAAATAGAGCCCGAAATGGATGAAGTGAACATTGTTTCAATGATTGGAGGGGGTGCAGGCGGAGGCGGAGGTGCCGCCGTGTTTTCGGGTTCTACCTGTAAAGGTGCGCCGTCTGCTGATAAGTGTGAATGTATGGGCTCAACCTATGATAGCGGGAACAATGTTTGCGTCTCTTCAAATTTAGGCTCAAAAAACTTAACAAATGCAACGAGTGCATGCTCAAAAGTTACACCGAGCAACAAATGGACACTACCCACAACAACCCAGCTTTCAAGATGGGACACAAACTTAAGAACAGCGCTCAATATTGCAAGTGGAAATACGGTGTGGAGCCAAACAAGCGGACAAGGGGCATGTATATCTCAAGCCACGCAATACAGCTGTTATTGCAATGGAACTTATAGGAGCGGCTATTCAAGCTCGAGCAGTTGTTGTTCTGGGTGTAGTTATGGACTTTCTAATTCAAGTAATTCTTATAGATACTGGGGAATGAGTGCGCCAAGTTATTGGAATAATGTGTGTACTGATGGTGGTTATAATGGCGTAAGTGGTTGCAAAGGTTTTGCAAGTAGCACTTGTGGCAATAGCACTAAAGGGTATTGCGTATGTGCTGCCAATCCAAATGGTAGCAATAGTTATTGTCGACAAGGTCTTTATTCTCCCTGTTCATCGGATGTAAATAGTTGCACAAGTAGTTGTAATACTTACTGTGGTGGTACGGCAAAGGACTCATGCTCTAGTACAGCTTCTTCGTATGTTGGGTGCTCATCAAACTACACCAACTACTACTTCTACCAACTCTCAGGTTCTTCTTGGTCTCAAAGCTATGCAACGTCAAACACGGGTTCCCGCTCCACCTACTGCGTATATTCTGATTCTGCGGATGTTGTAGGTGAAAGCTTTTATTCCCTATCGGGCGGCGGGGGCGGAGGTGCGCCTGCAATAGCGGATAATGGTTTTGATTCAAATATTCTAAACATGTTCAGACAAAAGATTAAAGAAAACACGGGCGGATGGCTTGTTTTTGAAAGAGGAAGCGGTGGAAACGGCGGTTCCGCAAGCGCAAACAAAAATCAAAAAGCGGGAAACGGCTACAATGGCGGTGATACCTGTATCACAATTAAAAACGCGGCGCGCTCCGATAAATACAAACTCTGCGTTTCAGGGGGAAAAGGCGGAGGAGCAGCGGATGCTGCAAGGGCGGATGCTTCAACAAAAGGCTTTGGCGCTGCAGGGCTTGCAACCGCGGTGGATAAAGCCTGTTATGCAATAGATTACACAACAAACACGGCAGGCGTGCGTACCGAATTTGACTGTACTATGGCAGGAAAAGCAGGCGGTGCGGGCGGTGCAAGCACAAGCAATCCGACGGCAGGCGGGAAGGGTGCAGCGAGCGTGTTAAATTCGGCTCAGGCAGGAGGAACCGCGGTAAAAGACGGTGTTAGTGCCTCATCTTCAAACTACGGCGCAGGCGGAGGCGGAGGAAGCGCCACAAAAACAGGCTACGGCTCTTCTGCAGTACTTGCTTTCGGCAAAGGTGGAAACGGCGCCGCAGGTTACATTAAGATAAATTATAAGAAAAGATATGCCGCAGCAGGCGGCGGAGGGGGCGGTGGCGGATATGTCGCCCATATAAATAACATTAGTGTCGGAAAAAGCGCAACCTGTGAAATCAAGGTAGGATACGGCGGTGCGGGCGGTGCTGCGGGTGTTAAAGGATACGATGGCGGAGATTCAAGTATCGTGTGCTCAAACGCCCCGACTGTGACCTACAGAATATTCGGGGGCAAGGGCGGAGAGCTTGGAAGCTCAACAGCAGGCGGCCTTGGCGGGGAAGCAGGTACTTATGATGATACAGGAAACATCTTTACAAGGCTTTTCAGCCAGGGAAATTTCAGACAGGGGACAGGTCTTGACGGAAAACAGGCCGCAAGCGGAGATTCTGCAAACTATAAAGAAAACGTTCGAAGCGCAGGCGGCAGAGGCGGTACATCAGGTACGGGCGAAAAAGGCAAGTGCGGCGGGATTTACAACGAAACAGGGGTTTGTGCAAGCGTAAATGCAGACAGTAATAATGATATTCCCACTCCAAATCAAGAAGATTTGAACGGGCAGGGTTCAACCTCAGGGGATGTAACCCCGCCAACAAAAGAAGGAGTTGTCAGTGCAACGCCAAAATACGGGAAAGCGGGTGCAGGCGGAGGCGGGGGAGCATGGTATGTTGGCAAAAACCCCGGGCGCGGCGGAAACGGGCAAGGAGGATATGTCTGTATTTATTGGGACAAGCTGGAGTAGGGAGTGCGGCGGCTCACGCACGCAGTCCGGTGCCACACTGGCCCACGCAATTTTTAGATGAACAACTTTTCTGGGGCGTATTTGTAACCTTTACGCCCTCTTTTTTTTCTAAATTGGCCTGCAATGCTTAAAAATGGTATAATTAAAACCTATGGAAGAAGAAAAACAACTTAGCGAAAAATTAAACTGTATCAGAAACGAGATGACCCACCTTTGGGGTTCTGTATTTATTATTGGCGGCGGCTCGTTTTCTTTGATATTAAACGGCTCGACATTTAAGGAATTTTTGGCAGGTGCGATAGGTACTATTATTGCTATGATATTTGCTTATGCCTATTTTATCAGGCGCGAAGAAACATTAAGAATTGTAAATAATACTGGAGATAAGAAATAATGGATTTTCAATCTTTTAAAGAAATTTATGTAATAGCTTGGCTTTTATTTATGTTTGGTTTTTGCACGTATAAATATACAAGCCAAAACAAAAAATATTCTCAAAAATAAACTTTGTTTTGTTAGGAATATACTGCAAACTTCAGGCTGTATACTTGTGTGCAAAATCTCTGTATAAAAAGCTATGCCTTTTTCTTAATTGATTTTGAAACAAGGTTTAAAATAAAAAGTATGATAACAACAACTACTGCAAAAATGTAGTATTTGCTTAGTGAGCCTGCAATAAGGATTGCGACGATGGCACAAGCGAAAGAAATTGAGGCCAGAATTAAAACGGCAACATCCTGTGAAAGCCCCGCGTGGAGTAATTTGTGGTGAATGTGTTCAGAGTCTGCAACAAAGGGACTTTGCCCTTTCATAATTCGCCTTATGCTTGAATAGGCTACATCAAGCATGGGGACTGCCAAAATGAGCAGCGGAAGATACATTAAATGTCCTGAAGTTTTTGCAACACCCGTGATTGAGAGGGTTGCAAGTAAAAAGCCTGCATATAGTGCGCCCGAATCGCCCATAAAGATTTTTGCGGGGTTGTAGTTGTAGGTTAAAAACGACAACATTGCTCCAAGTAAAATAAAGGCTACGAGTGCCGAAATAGGTGAGGCGGGGGATACAACCATTGAAATTATACCGATTGCAAAGGAACCTATAGTGACAACGCTTCCCGCTAAGCCGTCTATGCCGTCTATAAAATTAATAGCATTGGAAATCCCGACTATCCAAAGAAGGGTTATGGGATAAGACCAGAATCCGAGCTCTACGGGGCTTGAGAACGGAAGATAAATGCTTTCGATTCGAACACCTAAAAGTATTACCGTTGTTGCGATTGCAACCTGTATAAAAAGCTTGAATTTTGCATTAAGACAGTATATATCGTCAATAAGTCCCAGAAGAAACATCAGGGAGCCGCCTGCAATAATTCCAGAAAGCCCTTGTCCTGTCGGGTAATAGCTCAAAAGCACAAGAGATAAGAAAGTAAGCATTATGGATATCCAAATTGCAACGCCGCCGAGGCGTGAAATCTTTCCGTGGTGGATTTTTCTTTCGTTCGGAACATCTACAAGCCCTGCTTTATCTGAAAAATATATCACCATAGGAACAATGAATACCCCTAAAAGGTATGCTATGATTGCTCCTAAGATTTGTGCTTGAGTAAGTTTTATCATAAAATAACTTTCTTTTTGGAATTACTTTATTGTTTTCGCTTTGAATATTTACAACGAAGACAGGGTGGTCTGTTGCACATCAAACTGTTGTTAGAGAAATTGAAGCGGAGTGCTTCGCGACAGTCTTCTTATGTAAATATTTTTCGCTTTTAAAGACTTTGTGCAACACGCACAATTTTAGCACAAAATATCAGGATACAACGGAAATTTTTTGCAAAGTTCAAGCGTTTTTTCTCTTAAGTTTTCCTTGGTATCCGTGCCCTTAATTGCGTTTGCGATAATTTTGCCGATTTCAATCATCTCATTTTCCTTAAAACCGCGTGTTGTTGCGGCAGGAACTCCAATTCTTACCCCGGATGTTACAAACGGACTTTTCGGGTCATTCGGAACAGTATTTTTGTTTGCAGTAATGCCTATTTCCTCTAATTCGTTTGCAATATCCTTGCCTGTTTTATCAAGACGTCTTAAATCTACCGTCATAAGGTGGTTTTCCGTGTCTGAGCCTACGATATCAATTCCTTCTGCCATAAGGGTTTTGCATAATGTTTTGGCATTTTTTATTATCTGTTTTGCATATTCTTTAAATTCGGGGCTTAAGGCCTCTTTCAGTGCAATTGCTTTTGCCGCAATCACATGTTCCAAAGGTCCGCCTTGAATACCCGGGAACACGGCTTTATCAACGCCCTGAGCGTGCTCTTCTTTGCACATAATAATACCGCCTCTCGGGCCTCTTAAGGTTTTATGGGTTGTTGTGGTTACAAAATCCGCATAAGGAACGGGGCTTGGATGTTCTCCTGCGGCAACAAGCGCTGCAATGTGTGCTATATCTGCCATTAAATATGCACGATCACCTTCAGGGCGAAGGGCACTTACTTTATCCGTAATTTCTTTGAATCTTTTAAAATCGATAATTTTAGAATAGTTTGAAGCACCGGCAATTATAAGTTTCGGTTTGTGCTCAAGAGCAAGCTTTTCCACTTCATCATAGTTTATCTCACCGTTACCGTCAATACCGTAGCTTACGATGTTAAAATAAATCCCTGAAAAATTAACAGGAGAGCCGTGAGACAAGTGCCCGCCGTTTGATAAATCCATTCCCATAACGGTATCACCGTGTTTTAGAGCGTATAAAAATACGGCCATATTTGCCTGTGCGCCTGAGTGCGGCTGCACATTTGCATGATTGCAGCCAAACAGTTCGCAGCATCTTTTTTGAGCAATTTCTTCAATTTTATCAACGTTTTCGCAGCCGTTATAAAATCTTTTGTAAGGTTTGCCTTCGGCATATTTATTTGTCAGAACGCTTCCCTGTGCGGCCATAACAGCCTCTGATGTAAAGTTTTCGGATGCAATAAGCTCAATTGTATTTTGCTGTCTTTCGAGTTCTTTTTTAATATATTCACTAACTTCGGGGTCAGCTTTTTTTATTCTTTCAAATTCCATTGGTACAGCCCTCCTCAAAAAATAAACTTTCTTTAAAGCATTTTACCTTAAATATCTGCAAGGCGCAAAAAAATATTTTAATGTTTTTCTTTTTGTTGTAATATTACTTTCGTATCATTTAGATTAGGCGGAAAATTAACAACAATGAGAAAAAAGAATATCAGAAATATAGCAATTATTGCCCACGTTGACCACGGAAAAACAACCCTTGTAGATTGTATCTTGCAGCAAACAGGTGTTTTTAAAGAACATCAGGAAGCAGGTGTTCGTGTTTTGGATAACAACGATATTGAAAAAGAGAGAGGAATTACAATCCTTTCAAAGAATATTTCGGTTGATTACAAGGGCGTGAAGATAAATGTTGTAGATACCCCGGGGCACGCGGATTTTGGCGGAGAAGTCGAACGTGTTCTTGGCATGGTGGATGGCGCTTTACTTATTGTGGATGCGCAGGAAGGCCCTATGCCCCAGACAAGATTTGTGCTTTCAAAGGCACTTGAATTGGGCTTAAAAATTATTGTTGTCGTAAATAAAATTGATAAACAGGGTGCAGATCCAAACGGTACAATTGATAAAGTTTTCGACCTTTTTACCGAATTAACCGACAATGAAGAATTAATAGATTTTCCGATAATTTATGCAAGCTCTCTTCATAAATTTGCAAAAAAAGAGCTGACCGATGAAAATAAAGACATAATCCCCTTGCTTGATTGTATTTTGGAAAATATCAAACCTCCTGTCGGGGATGATGAAGCAACTCTTCAATTTCAGGCTACAACGCTTGATTACAATGATTATGTGGGGCGTATTGCAATCGGCCGCATTATAAACGGCAAAATGACATCGGGCGAGAACGTTACGCTTATTAAAACAGACGGGTCTTTTGAAAAGGGTAAAATCGTTAAACTGTTTGAATTTAAAGACCTTGGACGTGTAGAAGCTCAAACGGCAGAATCCGGTGATATCGTTGGTGTTGCAGGTTTTTCAGATATTCAAATTGGTGAAACTTTATCATCCGTTGTAAATCCTGCCGCACTGCCTTTGATTAAGGTGGATGAACCTACTTTACAAATGAATTTCAGCGTTAATAATTCCCCTTTTGCAGGACAGGAAGGAAAGTTTGTAACTTCGCGCCAAATTAGAAAACGATTATATTACGAACTTGAAAAAAATGTTTCTTTAAGGGTTGAAGATACCGATTCCACTGATGTTTTCAGAGTATCAGGCAGAGGCGAACTTCACCTCGGTATCTTAATTGAAACGATGAGGCGGGAAGGATATGAATTTCAGGTTTCAAAGCCTGAGGTTATCTTTAAAAAGGATGACAGCGGCGAAACTTTAGAGCCTTATGAAAATTTAATTGTGGATGTTCCCGAAGAATTTACGGGTTCTGTCATTGAAAAACTTTCTCAAAGAAAAGCCCAAATGCAAAATATGGAATCAGGGCCGAAGAGAAATAATATTGATTTTATAATCCCCGCCAGAGGCCTTATAGGGTTCAGGTCCGAATTTATAAGGATGACAAAGGGCGAAGGCATTATGTATCATACGTTTGAAAAATACGGGCCTTATGCAGGGGAAATGACCCGCCCGAGAAACGGCTCCTTGATTGCGTTTGAAGAAGGCGAAGCCATCCCCTATGCGCTTCATCAGTTTGAAGACAGAGGTGTTTTCTTTGTAACGCCTAAAACAAAAGTATACAAAGGGATGATAATAGGCGAATGTAACAGGCCGCAGGATATTGCCGTGAATATCTGTAAGACCAAAAAACTTACAAATATGAGAAGTGCAACGGCAGATGTTATGGTGACGCTTCAATCTCCAAGACTTATGTCTCTGGAAGATTGTCTTGAATACATTGCAGAGGATGAACTGGTTGAAGTAACTCCTGAAAATGTAAGGATTAGAAAAGCAAACCTTACAAAAATAAAATAATTTACACTTCTTTACATGTATAAATTTTATGCGCAATTATTTTCATACTCACGTGTTTTTAAAGATATACATGTAAATAGGGCATAATTATATATGAAAGTTAACGGTTCATTTCAAAGTATAAATCATTCCGATAAGCCTGAGGTTAAGAAAAAATCTACCGTAAAACGTTTTGCAAAAGCGGCCGCTGTTGCAGGTGTTGCGGTTGGTGCTGCGGCATTGTATGCAAACAGGAAAACCCCTGTCGTTCAAAAGTTTGTAAATATTTTAAATAACGATATTCTGGCACCTTTAAAAGAAAAAGATGTGCCTGTTAAAGATAAAATTGCAAACATAGGAGAAAATCTGCGCAATACCGTAAATTCTTTTATGTCCAAAAGAAACAGTTATGATGATATCGTGATTATTGAAAAGCCTGCAGGTTACAAAGATATTAAAACACCTCTGGCGCTTCCCGAGAGAACTGAGGGCGCGTATGATACCATGCAGGAGTATTTGAACGGTTTAATATATAAAAATGACGGACAGGCAGTCTTGGATATTCCTGTAAAATCCGTTGATGGTTATATACCGCAAAGTAAACAACTTGCACTTCCTGCACCCAAAGAAATATTGGCATTGCCTGAAAAAGCGGGCTATAACAATGTAGCGCAATCTGCCGTAAGTAAAATTGCGGATGCTGCATTTGCGGGTATAGGTGCAAGTGTTCTTTTGGCAAGTGTTGGCGGAGCTGCAAAAGGTGTTATTGATGTTAATGAAACCAAGGAGGCCAAAAATGCTGAAGCCGGTGCTGAAACTGCTCCTGTAAGCTTTAAGGGGGAAACTTCCGAAACTCCGGGAATAACGGCATCCGAGTCGGTTGAAGAAAAAGTGTCCGTAAAAGGGCCCGGTATAGCAGAGAAAGCAGAGAAATCCGAGCAGAAGCCTGTAAAATCCGATAAAATTACAGGTATCAAAATAAACGGTAAAGAATTTGAAGGCATGTTTGACGACGGTATGGCATATGATGAAGAAGTCGAACCTTTGACGGGAAAACTTACCGTTACCTTTGAATCAGGCAAGGCTGCAGTGCTTCAGTATGAAGACGGTGTGCTTAAAAAATCCGTTATATTTAAAAATGCGGCAGATGAGGCACCCGAGGAAATAAAAACATATAAAGACGGCAAAATTCATCAAAAACTTACGGATATAACTTTTAAAGACGGTGCATATAATGCAAAAACAACATATACATACCGCGCTTCGGATTCAATGTTACAGACAAAAGAAGTAAAAACCAAAAAAGGCGGTAAATATACAAAACTATTCAAGAATAATCTTGATGAGCAGGGCAATATCAAAGGTGCGCCGATTCCTGTTCTTGGTACAACAGTAAAGAATGAAGGCAGCATTGAAAGCAGAAAATTCTATACATATGATGATGGAGAGCGCATACATGTAAGAACAAGTATCGCAAACCCTGACGGCACCAAGAATATTCAGCTTATGGGTAACGATGGAAAGCCCGCAGGCATGATTATGCTTGATAATGACAGAAAAGTTAGATGGTATGTTGTATCTGATAATCCAAAAGACGGATACTTGAATATTGAAGACGGCAGAGTTGTCTCTGCAACAACAGACCCTTATTTTTCAGGCAATTTGCAAGATAAAACCATAATGGAATATGAGAATTTCAGGCTTACAAGAACGGAGGAAACACCTGTGAGAAAGCCTGAAGAAGGAGAAAAAGAATCAGATGTTCCAAGTATAACAACCAGATATTTTGAATCCAAAGACGGTGCAACTGTTGTTGTGACAAATCATATGAGCAGTAATTATGTTAAAAAAGTTGAATTTTATGCAAGAGAAGACGCACCTGTCGTAGAAAAATTTTATGATTATGGAGAACAGGTAACGGCTGATTACAGTATGCATAAATCAAGTTTGTCACCTGACGGCAAGACAAGCAAATTGGTGCTTCGTCAGTTTGATCTTGTATATAATCTTCCGACACTTGAAAAGCTTGATTGTTCGGATGAAGAAACAGATGTTTATAAAAAAGCGGATGGCACGGTTCTTGAGGTTGAGAAGGATAAAAAAGGCTATATAACATCAATTGCAAATTATGCTGATGAAGAAACAATGTATCCTGAATTTATCACAACGTTTGACCATGGAACCCCCGTACAGGATACTTTCTATAACGAGGACGGAAAAGTTATATTTAATGCAAAATATAGCGTTAAACCCGTTGAAAAGAAACCCGAGGCAAAAGAAGCGCCAAGAGAAATCAAGAAATCCGATTTCCCGCGGGATATTCAAGGATACACAAGCTTTAATGAAACATACAACGTAAAAACATTCCATGGCAATATCTGGAAAGGAAAATACTACGAAAGCGAATCTGTTAAAGAAATTTCAAGAGATGAAAATGATGTATACAGAGTAGCTCTTTTGAATCCTTATTCAAACAAAGGCAAAATTTATGAAATGCTTTTGGATCAGGAAAAGAAAATCCAGAAACTTGATATACTGACATCCGGATCAGACAGCATTGAATTGTTTATGGATGAGCACGGACACATTGAAAAAGGCGATCTTGAATATGCAAATAAAACAGGTGAGCTGGTTCATGTGGCTCCGTTCAAGAAAAATCTCGAAAGATATCAGACAAAAGATGATGCCGTTATTGAATTTGTAAAAGATGATAATGGGGCTGTTGTATCAATTGCATATTATGAAAACGACACAACAAACATTCCTGTTTGCAGAACATTTATAAAAGACGGCGCGCCGCAGCATGATGCCGTATATGATAATGAGGACGGAAGCCTGGTACATTCATCAGACTATGGAACTGATATGGAAAATGTTGAAAATCCGCTAGAAGACCGTCATTATTTCAGTGCTTCAAGCCCCATGGGCGCACTGATGCTTAAAATGAACGGCAGAACATATTTTTAATAATGTTTTGAAATAAATTTTATGTTATAATCCCTTTCATTATGGAAGGGATTATTTCTGTAGGAAAAATACTGAATTTCCATGGCATTTTAGGTATTGCAAAAGTCGGATACTCTAATGCTGATACTGTTTCACGCCTTAAAAAAGTTTTTATCAAAAAAGATGACAAAAACGGAATCCTTAAAGAAATTTTAACCGTTCAAAGCGTTAAATTTCACAAAAACTATGCTCTTATAAAATTTAAAGAAATAAACTCAATTGATGAACTCCTTCCCTATAAGGGTTCGAATATTTATATTCAAAAAGATGAGGCGAAAGAAGCACTGGAAGAAGATGAATTTTTAATTGAAGATTTAATCGGTTTGAATGCTTTTGATAACAACGATGATTTTATAGGGGTAATAGCGGATGTGAAAACATCTTCGGGGAATGATATTCTTTGTATCAAGCCTGAGGATGAATCAAAAGGTGAAATCCTTGTCCCTTTTGCAAAAGAACTTGTTCCGATTGTGGATATAAAAAAGAAAAAGGTTGTAATAAAGCCGATTGAAGGGCTTTTATAATGTTTGGGGGCTTTTAACCGTGCGCTACGATGTCATAACGCTTTTTCCCGATATAATAAAAGATTACTGCTCTTATTCCATAATGAAAAGAGGGATTGAAAAAGGGATAATATCCGTTGAAACCGTTAATCCGAGAGATTTCACCCACGATAAACACAGGCGCGTGGATGATATGCCGTACGGGGGTTCATCAGGCATGGTGCTGATGGCACCGCCTGTTTTTGAAGCGTATGAAAGCATTGAAAGGTGTGAAAATTCCGAATTTATCATGCTTACCCCGCAGGGAGAACCGTATAATCAAAAAATAAGTGTTGAACTGGCTAAAGAAGAACAGATAATCCTTCTTTGCGGAAGATATGAAGGGTTTGATGAAAGAATAAGGCTCGGGCTGAAACCGAGAGAGATTTCTCTCGGGGATTATGTTTTAACTGGAGGAGAGCTTGGCGCACTTTGTATTATGGACAGCGTTTCAAGGCATTTGGAAGGCTTTTTAAATAAAGAGGATTCGTCAGTTAATGACAGTTTTTCCGAAGGCTTAAACGGTTTGCTTGAACATCCTCAATATACAAGGCCAAGAGAATATCGCGGAATGAAGGTGCCTGATGTATTGCTTGACGGGAACCATGCCGAAATTGAAAAATTCAGGCATAATGAAAGAATTTTAAGAACAAAAATCCGCCGTCCTGATTTAATGCAAAATAGCCCAAACAGCAGCATTTAGAGCTTATTGCAGATTTTCTTAAAAAATCATTACATAATTGACTTTTTTATAAGATTTTTTTATGCTGAATAATGTATATGAACAAGCGTTGGTACGATGCCGATGTTGTTGTAAAAAACGCTGTAAATTTGTTTCAAAATTCAAATAATCAAAAGAAAAATCTGATGGCGGATTTTATAATAAAAGAGGCACAAAACCTGGGTGTAGAAATAGCAAAAGGTGTTTTTGACTGTTTTTGGCATAAAAGGCAGGATGAAAACGAAAAATATTTTATGGCTCTTGAATATTTAAAGGCCATGGAAAAAGAGGCGGGGAGAGAATTATCGTTTAAGATAATTGCCGCATTTAAAGATAAAAATACTACACAATTATAAATACTGTATTTGCTTGATGACTACAAAGGCGGGTCTTAATAAAATTAATATATGAAAAAGTATTGCATCACATTAATAATCACACTATTGACCATATTTTTTAATACGGCACCGTCTCATGCAATAAGAATAGGCTTGGATGAAAACATTAAGCAAACATACGTCGGAACATCCAAAGCAGGACAGATTTTGGACGGGAGAACAAAAAAGCCTTTGTATTACACAAAAGCGCTTGTACCATATACGATTAAGGCCCATAACGATATTATTGTAATTAAAATAAACGGAAAATATTACAGCCTCGGCACAAACTACGTTGTTATCCAAAATAAAGAGCCCAAGGGCTTTTTAGCCACAAAGAAAAAATGGTACAGAGGCGATATGATAATTTACAACTACAACAAAAAATTAATCGTTGTAAATAATGTACCATTGGAAGAATATTTAATGGGGGTTGTGCCTTCCGAAATGCCTTCGGTTTGGAATATCGAGGCGCATAAGGCACAGGCAATTGCTGCAAGAAGTTATGCCATTGCAAACCTAGGAAAAAGGAAATCAATGGGCTATGACCTTAAAGATACGCCTTTAGATCAAACTTACGGCGGAGCTTCATCCGAGACAAAACAAACAACCCGCGCCGTGCTTGAAACAAGAGGTATTGTTTTAACTCATAACGGAAAAATTATTCCTGCATACTACCATGCCGCTTCAGGCGGAAAAACCGTTGTATCGGGTGCTGTTTGGGCAAAAGATTTACCGTATATTAAATCTGTTCCCGGGTATGATGATGGCATAAGGAAAAACGGACATGGGGTCGGAATGAGCCAGCATGGTGCCAATAACCTTGCAAACAAGGGATATAATGCTTATCAGATTTTAAATTATTTTTATAAAAATATAAGATTTTCAGTTACAAAGAACGAGTATTAATACAGTTGCAGTTTATTACGGCTGTCCGAATAAGTAATTTTAGTATCGGGCCTGCAACGAACAAAGAGCTGTTAGGCTCATATTTTATTGCTCGCAAACTCACTTGTGCCTCAAGTTAAGGAGGCACAAGCTTAAACATACTCGCTTTATATATTCGCTAAACATCTCTAATGTTCTTATGCTAACGATACTAAAATTACTTATTCGGACGGTTATTCTTTTGAATAGAGTTTAATAACCTCCACAAAACCATACACTCAGGGGATTTTAAATGTAAAATTGTGTAAACTCCTTGCAAATAAAGGATTACACGATATAATAAAGGGGTAACTAATGATAGAAAGGGGTTCAGAGGATGAACAAAGAAGAATTAGTAAAAGAAGTTAGCGCACAAGCTAAATTATCACAAAAACAAACAACAGAAGTAATTGCTGCTCTTTTAGATACAGTTGAAAAAACTGTTGCTAAAGGCAAAAAAGTTACTTTAGTTGGTTTCGGTACTTTTGAATCAAGAAAAAGAGCTGCAAGAGTTGGCCGCAACCCTCAAACAGGTAAAGAAATCAAAATCGCAGCTAAAACAGTTCCTGCATTTTCTGCAGGCAAAAAATTCAAAGAACTTGTAAAATAGCAATTTTAATTAACTGCAAGTTAATATGAATAAAAGGACCCGTCTTTTTGAGATTGGTCCTTTTGCATTATATAAACCCTTATTATATATACATTTAAAGCACTTTATGATAAAATTATCGTGTAATATTAAAAAAGGAGATACAACAATTAGTAAAAATGATATGAAGACCAAAGAATTGGTTAATGAAAAAATCCGCGCAAGAGAGGTAATGCTGATAGATGACGAGGGCACAAACCATGGGGCGGTTCCCACTGCAAAAGCTCTTGAGATGGCAAAAGAAAAAGATTTGGATTTAGTTGTTGTATCCCCGAACCAGGCTCCGCCAGTTGCAAAAATTTTAGATTGGGGCAAATATAAATACGAAACCGAAAAACGTGCTAAAGAAGCAAAGAAAAAGCAGCATACGGTTGATATTAAAGAAGTGAAAATGCGCTATAAAATCGACACACACGACTATGAAGTGCGTCTTAAGAGCGCAAAAAAATTCATAACACAGGGAAACAAGGTAAAGGTTGTTGTAATGCTTCGCGGCCGCGAAATGCAGCATAATAAGCTTGCAATTGACCTTGCAAACAAATTTCTCACAGACATTGAAGAAGGCTCTGTTTCAATTGAAAAAAAACCTGCTCTTGAGGGAAGAAATGTCGTAATGGTGCTTGCTCCTGCGGCAGGAAAGTAGGAATGTTAAATTTTCAGGTATATAGATTTTATTAACCGGATATTTTAATGTCAGGCTTGTAACAGCATTAAAATCTGATGTTCAAAGAAAATGCACAGCAAATCCTTAGAAAAGAGTTTTATGTTTAGGCAAATGCGAAGGAAAAACCAGGAGCTTTTAAAAAGCGAATGTGATGAAATTTTATTAAAAGGAAAAACAGGCACTCTTGCAGTTGTCGGGGATGAAGATTATCCTTATGCCGTGCCCTTGAACTATATTTATCTAGATGACAAAATTTATTTTCACTGTGCAAAAGAAGGCCATAAAATTGATTCAATAAAGAAAAACGATAAAGTTTCATTTTGTGTTGTTGAAAAAGATGAGGTTGTGCCCGAAGTTTTCGGGACAGATTTCAGAAGCGTTATCGTTTTTGGCAGAGCAAGGTTTTTAGCGGAAGATGAAATAATGTCTGCTATTCAAAAGTTTACAAAGAAATATTGTCCGAAAGCTTCCGAAGGTGCAATTCAATCGGAAATTAACAAAGATTTTAAAAGGCTTTGTATGGTAGAGATTAAAATTGAGCATATGACAGGAAAGCAGGCAATTGAATTTGTGAGAAAAGCAAACCAAGAAACCTCTTTATAAAAAGCTGTGGTTTCAAGTTCTGCGGCTTCAAGTGCAAGCCAAACAAAAAACTCCGCCGATTTAACAGCGGAGTTTTTAAATTTAAACCTAAAATTTAGTTATTTTCAGGCTTTTTTTCGTTTACAAAACTTGCCGTAATTGCAGCAAGAATAAGCATTAAAGCACCCACAAGGAAAGCATGTTCCCAATGGTTATTCAGCATGCCGTTATCTGCCGTAAACTTTGCCTTATCTATGTACCAGGCTAAAAGTGTGCATACAAGAACCTGCGGAGCTGCGATGAATATGT
Source organism: uncultured Vampirovibrio sp. (assembly GCA_910578465.1). Classification (GTDB taxonomy): domain Bacteria; phylum Cyanobacteriota; class Vampirovibrionia; order Gastranaerophilales; family Gastranaerophilaceae; genus MGBC122484. The sequence goes on from CAJTPW010000007.1 coordinate 34,830, forward strand.
TGAAAATACCCATAACAGAGCCTTCCGTGCCTTCTTTAATATATTTTGAAAGCATTGCAAAAGGAAGAGCCAGTGTGCTTGCCCAGCCGATACCGGCAAGAGCCATAGCGCTCATCACGGAAGCCTTGTTGGGCAGAAACGCCATTAAAATATATGCAAGAGCCATGCTTGATAATGCAATAATGTGAACGAATTTGTTCCCTCTTCTTTCGGCCCATTTACCGATTGGAATGGCAACAACGAAGCATACAAGGTTAAACACGGCAAAACAAACTGATGAAAAATATTGTCCTGCAACCATTTCACTTGCATAAACATCTTTTACGTTTGCTGCTGCGTTTAAATCAGGTACTCCAAACACGGTATGTACGGCATATTGCGTAAAGAAAATCATCATGCTCATAAGACCGATCCAGCTGAAGAACTGCATTGTGCAGATTTTTCCAACTTCAGGCGATATTTTAAAGAAATCTTTAACATTTTGAATAAATGAAGATTTTTCTTCTTTTTCAATGTTTTCTTTTGCGGCTTCTGCCTTTATTTTTCTTTCTTTAATAGTAAGACATGTCCAGGTCATAGCAAGGAAGAAAGCTAGTCCTGCCATCGTGAATTGAGCATTTACGGACATATCATATCCGAATGCAAACTTTAAGAACGGTGCCGTTCCTGCTGCGATAACGGAACCAAGGCCTATTGCAAAGCTCAGATATGAATTTGCAAGGGCGTGTTGTTCTTTTGGAATATTATCAGGGATAAGCGCTCTATACGGACCTTGCGCCGCATTTACACAGGCATCGATTATCCATATCATAATCGCTGCAATTAAAAGCCCGAGCCAAACAGGGGCACTTTCTCCGAAAAGTCCTGCAATATCGCCGCTTCGAGGAAGCAGGAATAAGCCTATTGCAGCTAAAATTGCTCCTCCCATAAGGTATGGAATTCTTCTTCCAAAAGGTGTTTGCGTTACATCAGAAAGGGCGCCTATTATTGGCTGTACAACAATCCCTGTTACGGGGCCTGCAAGCCAGATAAGCCCGAAAATCAGAGGGCTTGCGCCGAGAGCTTCGGTTACGGGGCCTGAGAGAATTATTCTCATCTGCCAAGCAAATTGAAGCCCGAAAAATCCTAAACAAAAATTCAGAAGCTGTGCTGTCGTGAATTTTTTCATTTCTTCGTTTGCCATTAAATCCTCCTAACAAAACATTGTACTTATTGTACATTAAATTGTGCAAAAAGTCATATTGTTCACATAGTTCTAAGGAGCTGTTAAATTTTATATTATCCTTCCAATTGGCTTTTCATAGTCCAGATACCGCAAGGGCAGACCCCTGCGCAAATGCCGCAACCGATACATTTTTTCTCATCCGAAACATATGCAAATGCGGTTGTACCGTCAGGGTTTGTAAATTCTACCCTCTCGATTGCACCCCTCGGGCAGGATGTGAGGCACATTTTACAATCACGGCAACCCGCACAGCTTAAACACCTGTCCTTTTCATCCAGTGTATCCATAGCGCAGATTTCACTTTTTCTTAAAGTTTTATAATATGCGTCTTTTACTTCGTGCGGTTGAATTTTGTTTGTACTTGCTTCAACTCTTAGCGGTTTTCCTTCCAAAAATCTGTTTATATTAAGCGCAGCGCCTCTGCCCTGACCTATGCCGTCACAGAAAAGCCCCTGCCTGATTGAATCTCCCGCAAAGAAAACATTTGCCGCTTTTATACTCTGGTTGAATTCATTTAAAAGAGGCTGTTTACGCTCGTTTAAGTATCCTTCATCCATAAAGCTTAAATCCGTTCTATCACCGATTGCAATAATGACGCTGTCTGCCTTTAAAAGCCTTCCGTCCGTTAAATAGACGCCTTCTTTGGTTACTTTTTCACTGAAACAGGGGTACATAATCTTTGCCCCGAGTGCTTTTGCTGCTTCAAGCTCTTTTTCAAAGGCGGCAGGTTTTTGAATATCAATTGCGGTGACCTGTTTTGCGCCGACCTTATATGCCCCTAAAACTACATCCATAGCGGCATTTCCGGCACCTATTACAACAACGTTATCACCAACGGAGAATTTATTTCCTCTGTTAATTTCCTTTAGAAAATCAAGCCCTTTTATAATCCTTTCTTTACCCTCAATCGGTATTACAAAAGGATTCTGAGCTCCGACCGCAACAATAACCGCATCGTAATCATCCGTGATGCGCTCAAATTCATCCTTATCAATGTTGTATGATGTATGTATCTTTCCGTTTGAATCTTCGATTGCGCTCTTTAAAATTTCAAGCTCAATATTTAAAATATCCTGATTGAGTCTTTCTTCAGGAATAACCTGTCTTAATTTTCCGCCGATTTCAACATCTTTTTCAAAGATTTCAATTCTGTATCCCAAACGAAGCAATTGCCAAGCGGCAGAAAGCCCTGAAACGCCTCCGCCTATTATCGCAACTGTTTTATCTCTGGTTTGCTTAAATTCGCCAAGGTCAATATTTTCAAAAGATTTAACGCCAAGCTCCGCTACTTTAATCTGTTCATCCACAGCGCGCCTTGAGCAAGCCTGCATACAAAGGTTCGGGCAAACCTGTCCGCAAACGGACCCAGGGAACGGCGAATATTTATATATTAAATTAAGAGCCTCGAATTGTTTTCCCTCCCTTAAAAGCGCAATGCGTTTTTGAGTCGGGATTGAAACGGGGCAGTCAAATTCGCAGGGAGGTGTTTTTGTATTATTGTCCCAGCTTGGAATTTTGAGCCTGTTTTCGCCCGTATTTATAAGCCCTGTTATTTCATTTTCGGAACCGAAAAATTCAGAGAATATGCCGTCTTTTACCCATCTTTGCTTTCTAAATTCCGTGATTGAAAGCTCGGGCACAAATTTTTTCTTATCATAAGGCTTAGCAAGGATTTTTTGCCATTTTGAAAAATCAGTTAGTTCATCATATATTTCAGGCTTTTCGATTTCGGCTAAAAACCTCTTCAAGCCTGATGTTAAAAAGCTTTTATCTTCTTCATTCAACGGGTAAATATCAACATCTGCCGTGAGTCCTTCGACATTTCCTCTGACATACACCGTTCCGCCTACCATACCGCAGCAGGAGCGGTTTGAAAGTACGGACTTTAAATCTTCACAGCCGTATCCGCAGACAACGGCCTTTCCTCCGCCCATAAATTCGAAACTGAATGAGCCTGTATTCTTTAATACCCAGAATTCAGGTTCTTCAAATTTGGGGTCATGCTTCATTAAAGCGCCCGAACGTGTACCGACACGACCTGCAACATAAATTTTTCCGCCTGCGCAGCAGTGTGCGGTTGTGTCTCCTCCGTCTCCAAGAACCACAATTTCGGCTCCTGCATTCAGCCAGCCTACATCCGCGGGAGCAGAGCCGTGAACGATAATTTTTGTGCCGCTCATTCCCATAGAACCGACCCTTTGCCCGGGGTTTGTTATATGAAATACGAGCGGAATGTTGTCTCCGTCCTTATTTTTAATCCAGAGGGGGCCGCCTATATCGTGCTGACCTGAAGCGAGGATTTTAAATTCATTAAACCCGAGGTTGATTTTCTCCTGAACCATATCCAGAAGTTCTCTTGTGGAGAGCCTTTTATCGTCCTGTAAACTGTCAATTATGGTTACGTTCATATTTTTTTCCTAAGTTTTCTTTTTGAACATTCTTGTCCTGAAATTCAGGAGCTTGATTTAGCCGCTAAATCCTAGCAAACGTGCTGAATTCCAAGCCTGTCTGCCACATTTTTATCCACCGTGACAAGTGCGTCGGACCTTCCGACAGGAAGGCTGGAGTTGCCGATGGGCGCCATAAGCTTTTTCAATTCCGTGTGGGTTGCAAGGAAGTAATTTACGATATTCTGTGCAACCTTATCCACATCAAGCCTTTTCATAAGTATCGGGTGCTGTGTGGTAAGTCCTGCGGGGCATAAGCCCGTATTGCAGGCGTTGCATTTACCCCAATCATTTCCGAGACACCCTGCAATTTGAAGCATTAAACGACCTGTAAATACGCCGTTTGCGCCGAGACATATCATCTTAAACGCATCTGCCGCAAGGTTTCCGTTCATACCTAAGCCTCCTGCTGCCCAGAGAGGTATCTGCCCCTGTTTTCCCTGATGTACTGCGGCATTATAACAATCGCGAAGACGGGAAACTATCGGGTGGCCCGTATGGTCAAGCGATGTTTCGTGTGCAGCTCCCGTGCCGCCTGCAATACCGTCTAAGAAAAAGCCGCCAACGATGTCATACGGGTCTCTTAAAAGATTGTTATACACCGAAACGCTTGTAACGGAAGCTGCCACCTTGATTGCAACGGGCACTTTAAATTTAAAAGCAGCGTTCATTGAAAGGAACATCTTCTGAACGGATTCTTCAATCGAATAAAGCCCCTGATGATTAGGCGGAGAAAGTAAATCGGACTTTGGAACGCCTCTGATTTCCTGAATATGCTTTTCAACCTTTTTAGAGAGAAGAAGTCCGCCATCCCCCGGTTTTGCGCCCTGACCAATTTTAATTAAAATTCCTGCAGGGTCTTCAACCATATCAGGCATTGAATTTATAATCCTGTTCCAGCCGAAATGTCCTGAAGCTATCTGTAAAATCATATATTTTAAATACTTTGATTTCAAAAGCTTTTCAGGAACGCCGCCTTCCCCTGTGCACATACGGATAGGCAGGTTATGAACTTCGTTTAAATAGGCTACTGCTATACAAATAGCCTCCCAAAGCCTTGGAGACAGCGCCCCTATTGACATATCACCTATAATAATCGGGTAAATCCAGCGTGTTGAAGGAATTTTCTTATCAATCTTTAAATTTCCCGTCTCATCCACACTAAAAGGCAGATTTTCGGGTGGAAGCACCCGTCCGAAAGGCGCCAAAAGCTCAAAAGTATGGCGCAGAGCATCTAAAGAAGGGTCTGTCATTTGGGAAATTCTTCCGATTTTAATTTTATCAAGGGTTCTGCCCTCCGTGTGAAGGTTTGTTCTGCCGCCTCTTTTCGGGGATTCGGCATTCAGGGCTCTGTATTTAACATTTACTCTGTTTTTATCATTAAAAACAGGTTTTATCGCCTCATTCGGGCAAACCTTTGCGCAAAGTTCACACCCTACACAGTTTTTGGAATTGGTTACAATCTGTTTTATAACAGGGACGGTCGTTTCAGTGACTTCAGGCGTCGGGCAGTCTCCACGGGATACTACTTTTCTTCTTTTTTGAACATCGGCCTTAATTGCTCCCATCGTGCATACTGCAAGGCATTTACCGCACAGAGTGCATTTATCCTGATTATGTTCAATCTGCCATTTTAAATCAGATTTTGAAATACCTGTTATATCTACTGTTTCCATCTTTCAATCCTTAAATTGTTATCAATGATGACGGTTTCTCTTTCATCCGGGTATATGTCGCTTGTGGTGTCTCTGTTTGGCAGAACTTCGTTTATACCGCAGACCTCGCTTGTTACAATTACGGTTTTGTCGTCTCTTCCTATTACAACGGGGCGAAGTTTTTTGGAATCACAGGTTACAAGCATTGTACCGTCAGGAACCACGCCTATTATTGTATTCGGGCCGTTTATCTCTAAATGCGCAAGGGAAGCTTTTATACGAAGCAAAATTTCCCTGTCATCCCTTTTTAAAATTTCTTCGTATTCAAGGGGCGTAATTACGTGCTTATAATATTTTAAGGGCCATTTTAATATTTTATTTACATAATGGAGGGTGTATAAAAAGCATTGTGAATCTGATTCAAAGCCGATATAGCCCTTAAAAAGATTTTTTTGAAAGAGCTTATTCTTTTCATAGAAAGTGTTTTCACCGTTTGCAAGAACCGTATACCCCTGTAAAAAGAACGGGTGTGCGGCATAGCGGACAATGTCGTAATTTGTATTCTGGCGGCATTGAACTGTTATAATTTTAGAGACAAAATCGCTGTTTTCCTTGTCCAGATTGAAATAGGTCCCGATATCTTTAGGGTTTCCGATTTCTTTTAACATCAAAGTATCGGGCCAAAAAGAGTAAACATAGCCGTTATCGCCGTCTTCAAGGGCTTCTCTCAGTCTCAGCCTTGTTTCAAGCAATAATTCTTCTTTTTCCTCTTTTGTGGCGTATTTATACATTTTCGGGTAATTAAACACCTCGAAAACGTAGTTTGGCATTGGGCAAATATTCAGATTTTTTGCGGTTTTATTGATATCGGGCGTCCACTGCATAAGTCTTACAAAGCCCGCCTGGTGCAGGATATCCTCGGCTATTCTTATTCCCATATCGGTGCAAGCCATTGAAAGTACGGGCAAATCCTTATAGGGCTCAAATATTCCGCCCAAATCCTGCATTACAAAAGCAAAACCCGAATTATCGTGGCCTTTTTGCTGAGAGCGCATCAGCTCAAGGGTTTTAGCCGGATGGAAATACTCGCTTGATTTAATTGCCCCGATACGGCACATATTTACCTCACTCAATTTTTCAAAAACTGTCCGCAGAAACACTGCGCACAAAATAATCTACCATAAAAATTGTTTGTAGTAAAATTGATTTATGAAATTTTTAGTGAATTTATTATTAATTACGGCTATTTTTTTAAATATACCCGTATCCCTTGGGGCACAAGAGGTTACATCCGAAAGAGATATTATAAGAGTGGGGTTGTCAAATTCAGGATTTTCAACCTTTGAATTTAGTGAAACTACAATAATTACAAGCGATATAAGCACACTTTCCGATATGTCAAACGGGGCGCAAATCAAAGATATTCCAAGAAATACAGAAATTTTGGCAAAAATGGTCGGAAACGTTTTTTTTATCATTATTAACGGTAAAGAAGTTGTTAAAAACGCCAAAGGCCCTATCCTCATTGTTTCTAACGGTAAGCTTGGGGTGAAAAATCTGAACAGGAAAGGAAACCCCGCATATTACAGAGGAATGATAGAGCTGCAGGCGGCGCACCCCGGGAATAAGGGAAAGTTCAATATAATCAATGTTTTAGATACTCAAACTTACTTAAAAGGCGTCGTACCGAATGAAATGCCTGTATCATTCGGCTTAAATGCCCTGAAAGCGCAGGCTGTGGCTGCAAGAAACTATGCAAACAGGCCGCAAAATGTGTATAAAAACTATGATATTTGCGATTCTACCGCATGTCAGGTTTACTACGGTGCAAACAGCGAAAACCCTCTATCTGACAAGGCTGTAGAGGAAACACAGGGGATTTTTGCCCTCTATAACAAAGAGCCCGTACTGGCGCTGTATTCCTCCACAGGAGGAGGCATAACCGAAGACTATGAGTGTGTTTACGGTTCAGGAAACAGCAGATATAACCCGAAACCTTTTTTAAAATCCGTAAAAGACAACAATAGCGTAAAAATCCCAAAAACCGAAGAGGAGCTCAAAGAATTTTACACAAAAAATGTACCGTCATTTGACATGAAATCTCCAAAACATAGATGGGAAGTTAATTTTAGCCGTTTTGAGCTTGAAGAAATTTTAACAAAAACACTTCGCGAACAATCAGTCAAAGGCCTTGTCTATCCTATTTTTGGGGAAAATGATGAAGTTTGGGGGCTTGAAGATATCTGGGTTTCAAAAAGAGGCGATTCGGGCAAAGCAATAGAGGTTGAAATTCGTTCTATGGGCGGGACTTGGCGTGTTAAAAAAGAGCTTGGAATTCGCCGTGTGTTTAAAAAAGGAAAATCGATTTTGTGGTCGGGAAATTTTGTGGTTAAAAAAAATATGCCTCAAAATGTTTCTGAAAGCGGAGAGGAAAAAATTCTAAATCCTAAAACGGATGATATGTTATTAAATGATAAGAAAATACAAGAAAATAATCATAACTCGCTATATAACAAAGAAAACACAGGAACTGCAGGTATTTTAGAAAATAATGAGCCCAAAAAAGCAGAGCCTGAGGCTATTTTCACGTTTTTAAAACCTGAAAACAAAGAGCCTTCAATAGGAAACCCTGAAATTAAAGTTGAAGACGGGAAAAAGATTGTATATAAAAACAGGCTCGGAAGCCCGCTGCCTCTGGGCTTTACGTTTTTTGGCGCAGGATTTGGCCACGGTGTCGGGATGAGCCAATATGGAGCAGGGTATTTAGCCTCTCAGGGCGTGGGTTATGACGTAATTTTAAAACATTATTATACGGGAATTACGCTTGGGACAATGCCTAGAGAGGTTGCCTACAATAACTATAATCAAAATTATGTTCAAAATCTCTATGTTGACAATATAAATTCAACAACGGCAGGGGTTCTGGCAAACGGGATTTCCGAAAATCCGCTTAAAGAAGAAATTACGGAGCTTTATAATGCTTCAAAGTCTTCTGCAAAGTATGTTTTAAATATTGATAATTCTAAAAACCCTGCAGAGATTGAATTTTACATAAACGAGCTTCATTTTAACCAGTCTATGAAAGGGTTTTACGGCAAAATTTTAAAAATGGATATAACCAAATATTTAAAAAAAGGAAAAAATACAATAACATTTATGCCTCTAAAGGCTGCTGACAAAGAAAAAACAACATCCTTCTGGGTTGAAATCGAGAAATAGTATGGAAAATGAGAAATCAGATATCTTAAAAGATACAAACAGTGCTGCATTGACGGGTACGGGTTCTGATACAGGCGCGGGCAAAAAAGCCGAGAACGCAAATGAAGGTACAGGGCTTTTTAAAGCTGCATGGTGGATTGCGGTAATTATTCTTTTATCGAAAGTGGCAGGTTTTTTAAGGGATATTGTTGTTGCAAACTATTACGGGGCGGGCGTTGTGTCCGATGCGTATTTTTATGCCTATCAAATCCCCGCTCTTGTGCTTGTAATTTTGGGCGGGGTCGGAGGTCCTTTCCACAGTGCAACTGTAGCTGTTTTTTCAAAACTCATAACGGATTTTAAGGCAAAACCTGCAGAAGATGTAAAGAGACTTTTTAATACCTTTGAAACCTTTACTATGATACTATTTGCGGCGGGTGCGCTTCTCTGTTTTTTCTTTCCCGAGCAAATTATGCGGGTTATTATAAATGACGGCTCGGCTGAACTTGTGAATTTAGCGGCATTCCACCTGAAAATTATGTCCCCGATTGTTTTTATAGGGTCTGTTATGGGTCTTTATTACGGGATTTTGGTTACATATAAGCGGTTTTTGCTGCCAAATATTTCTCCTTCAATGCTTTCTTTGGGCATTATAGCGGTTTTATTGATTACAAAAGGGGATAAAACAGGCTATTTACTTGCTTTGGGTACCACAATAGGGGCTCTGTTGCAGCTTATGGTGCAGATGCCTGCTGTTTTGAAGCTTGGATACAGCTTTAGGCCTGCTTTTGACTTTTTCAAAAATAAAAATTTTAATGAAATTTTAGAACTTTTATTTCCCGCATTTTTAAGCTCAACAATAGGCCAGCTGGGTGTTTACGTTGATATGTTTTTCTCATCGGGACTAAGGGAAGGAAGCTGGACTGCATACGGGTATGCAAACAGAATTTTTCAATTCCCTGTGGGAATGCTTCTGACGGCAATTTTAGTGCCGCTTTTCCCACTGTTTTCAAGGCTTGTAGCCAAAAAGGACGAGGATGGTGTCAGACATTATTTCCAAAAAGGAGTCGGGACATTAATATTTGTCGGAACCTACCTGATGACAGTGATTTTCGTTGTTCGAACGGATGCAATCCGCCTGGCGCTTCAAAGGGGTGCGTTTGATAATGAAGCGACGATTGTTGTATCTGAAATCCTTTTTTATATCACGCTTTCAATTATTCCATATGTCTTTAGAGACAGTGCCACAAGGCTTTTCTATTCCTTTAATGACTCTAAAACCCCGTTTTTAATAGCAATAGCGTGTATTGTTTTGAAATGTATTTTGAATATAATTCTGGTTAAACCCTTTGGTATCAACGGTATTGCGCTTGCTACGACCCTTGTAACCCTTTTTAATGCTACAACTTTAGGAATTTTGCTGCGCAAAAAAATTAAAATAGGGTATACGAGGCTTTTGAAAAATGTCTATAAGATATTAATATCGGGTGTTTCGGCGTTTTTAACAGGCTATATTATAAGTGAAATTTTTGATAAATTTATCGAGTGGAATTTTATGACAGGGGCTCTAAAACTTATGCTTATAGGGGCTGTAATGCTTGTTGTATATGCAATTTGCGCGTATTTAACAAAGATTGAATATCTGAACGATTTGATAGAGCGCATTAAAAATCACGGGAAAGTGGAGACACAGGCGTGAATTTAGCGGATTTTGACGGTAAAATTTCAAGCGGGGAAATTTTAGGCTTTGAAACAGACACTGTTTGGGGTTTGGGGTGTCTGCCCGATGATGAAGCTGCTGTTGGCAAGATTTATGAAATAAAAGGCAGAGACCGCTCTAAGCCTCTGATTTTAATGAGCAACAGGGCTGAAAATCTTTTGCCTTATGTTAAAAATGTATCTCAATATGCTAAAAACCTTATGGAGAAACATTTCCCCGGGGCTCTAACTTTAATATTCGAAAAAACCGACCTTGCACCCGCTTTTATAACGTCTGGTAAAAACACTGTAGGGATAAGGATTCCTGCGCATAGCGGTTTTCAAAATTTATGCTCAAAAATTCAAGGCGGGGTGCTTGCAACAACTTCCTTAAACCGCTCAAACGAGAAGCCTGCTGCAAATTACGATGAGGCGGTGCGGGAATTCGGGGTTGAATTTGGCGGAGCCGTTAATGTTATAAAACCTGAAAAACCTTGTCTTTCAGGGGTTTCATCCACTGTTGTGCTTTGTACGGGCGATAGCCCTGTTGTTTTGAGGCAAGGAAGTGTTGAAATTTAATCAAAATCTTGTTTTAACCAGTAAACACTTAAATCCTGAAATAGAGAGGATTTTGGTTGAATGGACCGTAAAAGATGCAAAGGGAATTGGTTGAGCTGGGGCGAAACCAATGAGCCTGTATGCAGAGCTGAGTTTGAATGCGAAGGTTCAAGATTTCAATTGCAAATCATAGACGGGACCGTCCGTCTTGGATTATTGCGAGCTCACAGGTTTTGGTCAACCTGTTCGCAAAGGATGTTTCACATCCCGCAAAATCCGCTCCCTGAAACTAAAACCCTTGAAATGGAAGGATTTCATTTATTTTTTAAACAATCTTATGTATTGTCGATTTTCTTGTTTCAAAGGTTTGAAAACGAACACAGGGCGGTCTGTTGCACATCAACTTGTTATTAGAGAGATTAATATGTCATGCTTCGCAACAGTGTTCTTATTTCAAACCTTCTGTGCTCCAAAATCTTTACCAAACCCAAACGGAACAGGTTTTGGCATTTAATCAAGTATATCTGTATAAATACGGCTAAAATCACTCCAAAAGCTTTGAAGCTGGGATTTTTAGGGCTTGAGCAATCATAAAAAGTTTCAGCATACTGGGCGCACCAAGGCCTCTTTCAAGTTGCGTAATTCTGGCATCTGTCAAATCTGCCTGAATACCGAGCTCTGTCTGGGTTAGACCCGCCTGCTTTCTGTATTTTTTTATGTTTTTACCGATAAGTTTTTTAATTTCATTAAAATCCACTGCCATAGTTTTATTCTAAGTATATTTTTTATGTTATACTAATAGCTGAGCTATGAGTATGGAGAAAAATAAATGATATCAAACAAAAAGGAATTTGATTTGGAAGGTGAGATTTACAAACTTATCGGCATTAAAAATTTGCTGAATGCCTGGTCAACAGAGGATGACAGGTATGAATCATTTTATATTGCAAAGGCATTAAACGAAATTACAAATAATATTGTTAAAATTTTAAAAATTGACGCCTCAGGTTAAACCGAAAGGCGTCTTAAACTTATCCGCAATTTCCGTTGCAGCCGCGCTCGCAGGAGCCCATAGAACAGCCGCCCGTTACTTTTTGCCCCTTAAATGCCCGAAGACCCGGGTATTTTGCCCCAAGACCAAGCATTTCTTCAATTCTTATCAGTCTGTTATATTTTGCAATACGCTCGGAACGGCTCATAGAGCCTGTTTTAATCTGTCCTGAATTTGTGCCTACGGCTAAATCCGCAATGAAAGTATCTTCCGTTTCGCCCGATCTGTGGGAGATTACGGTTGAATACCCCGCCTCTTTTGCCATATTTATGGCATCCAGAGTTTCAGAAAGTGTTCCTATCTGGTTTGGCTTAATTAATATTGAATTGGCTAAACCCCTTTGTATACCTCTATTTAGAAGATATGTGTTTGTTACAAACAAATCATCCCCGACAAGCTGGCACCGTCCTGAAAGCCTTTCCGTGAGCATTTGCCAGCCTTCATAATCGTTTTCTGCCATGCCGTCTTCAATGGAAATTATCGGATATTTTTCCGTTAATTCGGCTAAAAACTGTACCATTTCGGGTCTTGAAAGGGTTTTATTTTCTCCTTTCAGTTCATATCTGCCTTCTTTGTAAAATTCGCTGGATGCAACATCCAGAGCTATTTTTACTGTATCTGTCGAATATCCCGCCTTTTTAATTGCATCTAAAATGACCTTAAGTGCTTCTTCATTTGAACCTAAATTTGGTGCAAAACCGCCTTCATCGCCCACAGATGTTGCGAGGCCTTTTTCTTTTAAAATGCTCTTCAAGGTGTGAAAAACCTCAGAGCCTATTCTTACGGCCTCCTGAAAATTTACGGCACCTGCGGGGACTATCATAAATTCCTGAAAATCTATGTTATTGTCTGCGTGCGCGCCGCCGTTAATTATATTCATCATAGGGGTTGGAAGCGTGAGTGCGTTTATGCCCCCGATATATTGAAAAAGCGGTAAGTTGAGCGATAAAGATGCTGCTTTTGCAACGGCAAGAGAAACGGCCAAAATTGCATTAGCGCCAAGTTTTGACTTATTTTCCGTTCCATCCAGCGAAATAAGCAAGTTATCGATTTCTCTTTGATTATAAGGATGTTCACCTGTTAATTCGGGAGCTATTATTGAATTTACGTTATCGACTGCTTGAAGTACACCTTTGCCCAGATACATGGATTTTTCGTTATCACGAAGTTCCAGTGCTTCAAGTGTTCCCGTTGATGCACCGGACGGTACGGCAGCCCGCCCCATAATTCCTGATGAGAGGGTGACATCCGCTTCAATTGTCGGGTTTCCTCTTGAATCCATAATTTGTCTTGCTTTAATGTTTTCAATATATTCTGACATTTTTCGTCCTTCCTTTAGTTTTTAAAAAGTATTACATTGTTATGCGGTTTTCACAATAAGCATAATAGGGTATATCCTTGCGGGGGACACGGTCTTTCGGATTGGTTCGTTTAATTAAAGAAGTTTTCGGATAATATGTGTTAATTTTTTTGAAGCATATACGGTTCCTGACGCAAAAATATTCTTTTGCATGATTTTAAACATTAAACATTTAATTTTAGTGAGGATTGATTTTATGAGAATAGCGCCGTTAGGTTTAAATGTAACAGGCTCTTCAAGCTTTTCATTTGAAGGAAGACAAAGAGTAAGAACATTTACGCCCGATGAAATTGTTCAAGAGCAGGACACATTTTTAAAAAGGGAAGATAACTATACAAAAAAATATAGAGAACTCATAAAAGATGCTGATATGGCCATGATAAAAGCCGAAACCAAAGAGCCGTCCCTTTCAACGGACGATATTAATTTCCTTTTGGAAATTAAGGACTATGATAAATTCAGGGCGCTTATAACCGCTCCTGTTACGGTTCCAAGGGGCAGGGGTAATATGGAAACCAACATTTTCTTTTATACGGATGCTGCTGCAACCAAAAAGCTTGTAAAAAAGCTGAATGACAGAGCTGCCCTGAAGAAAATTTTAACTCAAAGAATATGGGATGATAATAGAACAGTGTTTTTCAACATCGCGCAAAATGATGATGTGAAAAAGGCGAAGGCACTTCAAGAAGGACTTTCCGCCAAGGAATTTAAAAAGTTTATGAGCGCAAAAAATGATTTATACGAATCCCCGTATTCTGTTGCAAAGGAACAAAAGGGCGCCCTAAAAGCCTATTTGGACCCTATTTTTGCGGATGAAACATAATTTAACATAAGATATAAAGATTGTATTAAAAAAAACAGATTTTGAATTTTTTTACCTTATAATCTTAAACAAGAAGAGAAGGATACCTTTAAAAAGGAGAAAAAATGCAAGCGGTACTTACAAACAATGTTAATGTTCAATCCGAGTATAATTTGGACCAAACCCTTGAAAGATTGTTCGGTGATTTGGATACGGCAGATAATATGACAAAAAATGCCATTGAGAATGACATTGTAAAATTTGGCGCAAGTGCTGTAGATTTTCTTGTAAATAAGGTTAGAACCGCAAAAGGTGCGCAAAGAGGCGTTGCTGCGATGAGCTTAATCAGAATAGGCGAAGATTCAATTAAACCCTTAAAAGATGTTGCAATTAAAGATATGAGTTTTCAGTGGATTGCAAATTATTTAATCAGGGAAATTTCCGGAAGATAGGCTTCATAAAAGGGTTTAAGAGGTGAAGACCAATAAAACCCGTTGTCTTTTCGTCTAATAAAGAAAATTAAAATAAGCCAAATAAATAGTCATTTTTGGCAATGAAGATAACTTAACAAAAGTGCATAATTCAATCAAAAGATAATTGAAATATGCACTTTTTGCATTTTTAAAAAGTAAAAAAGTTAATCTTTAATTTAAAGGAGGAAAGATGACTATTAAAAAATTCGTATTAACCGCAACAGCTGTGGCAACGGTGTTTGCATTTACGGTGCCCGTAAGCTTTGCAGCATGTTCTACAGGGGCTGCTTGTCCTATAGATTCTTTGCAGAAAGTTAATCCTTCAACTGCAACATGTTCAAAATGCAAATCTTCAATGGATGCTTGCAAATGTAAAAAAAAGAGAAGTTTCAATTTTTTCAAAAGAAACAAATGCAACCCCTGCGAAACGGGAGCAGCAGCACCGTGCGATCCTTGCAAAGTGAAAAAAAATGATTGCGACCCTTGCAAAAAGGACCCCTGCAATAAGCCTAAATGCGACAAATGCTCTACAGGCTTAGGCTCAAGCTGTCTAAATCAAAGAACACACTCAAATATGCAGGTTTATGCATATCCGGGTGCTATCTACTCACCTGCAAACATTGCCGTAACAGGTGAATCTGCAAACAACTCAGTAGTTTCAGACCAAACAATTGCTGAAATTCCTGTAGTTCCGGGTGTTCGTCTTTCTGATGAATGCGTAACAGGCGCTGCAGCACCTATCATTGACCCTGCATTACTTCCGCCCAAGGAAGATTGCTGCCCGGGTGCTGATGTACAATCTCCAAATTCTATGCAGGCTATCTACAAAGAAATGGAAAAATGTGACCCTTGCATGACATCTAAGAAAGACTGCGGATGTGCAACAGGCGGTGCAAGCCACCTTGGCCAGAGCTATCCCGATGTTTCAGACAGATACTGGGCTTCAGCAGACATTAACCGTTTAACGGATCAATGTGTTGTTGTAGGTTATCCCGATGATTTATTCAAACCGAACAGAAACGTAACCAGAGCTGAAATGGCAGCAATGGTTGTAAAAGGTTTCAACCTTGAATCTACCCAAATGACCGATGCAGGAAACTTTGCTGACGTTCCTTACAGCCACTGGGCTCATGATTTCATTAACAAAGGCGTAAGCGCTGATATGCTTGCAGGTCACTCTTCAAATAAATTCTTACCTGAAAACCACATTACAAGAGCAGAAGCTTTAACAATTATGTCTAAAGGTTTAAAATGCCCTATGGACAATTGCAAAGCTGAAGAAATCCTTGCTAAATTCAGAGACGGCGGACAAGTTCCTAACTGGGCAAGAGAATGTGTTGCAAAAGCAATTGACGTTGGTGCTCTAAAAGATTCAAAAACATCTGATTTAATCAGACCGAATGATAATGCAACAAGAGCAGAAATCGCTACAATGCTTCAAAACACAAGAATTGCAGGCGGATATGACAAAAACGCTCCTGAAATGACAGCAATGGGTCCTGCAAAAACAACTTATGTTGAAAAAGAAACACCTGTTTGCATTCCGACCCTTGAACTTTCAATGAAAGACCAGGTGAACGCTAAGAATGCTAACGTTGGTGAACAATTTGCAGCTGAAACTATCCATGAAATCACAATTAACGGTGTAACTTACCCTGCAGGAAGCCGCGTAAACGGTAAAATCACCGAAGTTATAAGACCGTCAAAATGCAACCCCGGCGCAATCAAACTTTCATTCACAGAAATCGTTGGCTGCGACGGATGTAAGCAAATCCTTCCAAAACAGGTTTTAACCGCTAAAGTTGAAAAATGTAAAGACGTAAACCCTGTTGTAAGATTAATCCAAATGCCGTTTACATTTGTAGGTTCTACATTAGGTCTTGCAGGACGTACGGTTGGCGGTGCCGCAATAGGCTTGAGCAACGCTGTTGAAGGCTTATTTGATCAGGTTGGTACAGGTACGGGCGAAATCCTTTCAGGACAGTTTAAAGCCGGCGGAAGAAGCTACATCGACGGTATTAAGACAACAGTTAAAGCTCCTGTGGATATCGTAAGAACTGCAGCTGTAGGTACAGCAGGTTTATTCAACAACACTGTTGATGAAATCGCTTATGTTGTAGACGGTGCAGGCAACAGAATCACAAGAGTGAACCCGAAAGATAAAATGACCATCGCCTTTGGCAACAATAAGTAAACGCCATTGATGAGTGGAAATTAATCCTTCAAAAGGAAGCCATAATATCAAAGATAAAAGGGATAGAGCTTTAAAACTCTATCCCTTTTTGTAAACGGATTTTTATATAAAATAAAAACTTATTTCAAGAATGAAAGAAAGCCTAAAGTCGGCATGGTGAAATGTATCCAAACGGCACAAACTACCCCGAGTAAAGAACCCATAAAGACTTCAAAAGGGGTATGCCCCAGAAGTTCTTTTAAAACTTCATAAGGCTTTGTCTGGTTTGTGTGTTCGACAATTTCCCCGACAAGTCTGTTTAATGTGGCTGCTGTTTTTCCTGCGGCACGTCTAAGGCCCGCAGCGTCCTGAAGCACAATAAGGGCAAAACCCATTGCTATTGCAAAAGACACGGAAGAAAAACCTTCAACAAGGCCAACCGAAACAGAAAGGCTGATAACGCCTGCCGAATGAGAGCTCGGCATACCGCCTGTTGTTGTAAAAATTTTAAAATTCATTTTTTTATGGGTTAAAAAATAAAAAATTACCTTTAAAATCTGCGCAAAACAAGCGCTTGCAATTCCTGTAAATAAAACCTCGTATCCAGTGTTGTAAAACAATTTTTTCTATGCCTCAACAA
This sequence comes from uncultured Vampirovibrio sp., assembly GCA_910578465.1. Taxonomy (GTDB): domain Bacteria; phylum Cyanobacteriota; class Vampirovibrionia; order Gastranaerophilales; family Gastranaerophilaceae; genus MGBC122484. The sequence continues at coordinate 52,110 of CAJTPW010000007.1, forward strand.
ATTATTTTAGTGTGTCTGTAATTTTTTCCAAAACTTCCGTTTTCATATTGTCTTTTTCAAGTATATCATAACATTCCTGAATTACATCTTTTAATTTTTCCTTTGCGCTCTTAAGTCCGAAAATTGTCACATAGGTAGATTTATTGGCATTTTCATCCTTGCCCAATGTTTTTCCCATAATATCGGTTGTGCTTGTGACATCCAGAATATCGTCTTTTATCTGGAACGCAAGGCCGAATTTTTCGCCGAAGTTTTTAATTGCCTCAATTTGTTTTTCATCCGCACCGCCTAAAATTGCACCTGCAGCAAGGGAAAATTTAAAAAGAGCCCCCGTTTTATATTTATGGATAAAATTCAAATGTTCGACAGGAATTTTTTCCTTTCTGTTTTCCGCCTCAATATCAGCCGTTTGCCCGCCTACAATTCCAAAAGCGCCTGCTGCGATTGAATATTCATATAAAAGTTTCACAATTTTTTCCGGGGTAACGGTTTTTTGGGTTTTTTCAATTATAATCTGCGGGCCGAAGGAGATGAGCGCATCCCCTGCAAGGGTTGCTGTTGCTTCACCGTAGACCTTATGATTAGACGGTTTTCCGCGTCTTAAATCATCGTTATCCATGCAGGGAAGGTCATCGTGAATTAAACTTTGGGCGTGGAGCATTTCAATTGCGCATGCTGTGGGGATTGCAGCCTTATAATCTCCTGAAAATATTCTGCAGGCTTCAAGACAAAAAACAGCCCTTAAACGCTTTCCGCCAAGACATGTTGTGTATTTCATGGATTCTATAACATCTTTGAATAACCCATATTCAGGGTTTTGAAGTCTTTCATCAAAATATTTTTCAAGGTTTTCTTCAATTATTCTTTTATATTCATTTATCATTCTTCTTCTCCAAAATCATCTTCAAAAGTATTGTGTTCCAAAAGCAGGTTTTTTGTTGTCTGATTTGTTTTTCGTCTTGAATGGACACGTTTTTTTGTGCTTATCTTTGCAAAATTCTTATTATTTGTGGTTTTTGATGAAGTCTCTTCCTTTGTTCCCTCATATGTTACTTTTTCTTTAAACTTTTTTGCCTCTTCCAAAAATTCCGTATAACTTTCATACCTTGAAATGTCAATTTTATCAAGGTTTTCTATAACATTACACCCTTCATCTTCCCCTAAAATATGAAGGCAGTCTGAATATCTGCAGCCCTGTTTCAGTTCTTTAATTTCATCAAAGTAATCCCCTAAGTCTTTTGGAAGGATAAAATCAAATGTGAGCCTTGAAAACCCGGGTGTATCAATTATTTTAAAATCGTCAAATTCTAAAATTTCACAGTGTCTTGTTGTATGTACGCCCCTTTTTAATTTGTCGCTGACATTTTTTGTCCTCAGGTTGAATTTTGGATTCAAAGCGTTTAAAATAGAGCTTTTTCCGACGCCCGACTGCCCTGTTAAAGCTATTGTTTTTCCTTTTATCAGTTTTTTTAATTCTTCAAGCCCGTCTTTATTCAAAGCCGATGTGAAGATAATTTCATATCCGAGAGGTTTATAAATATTTGAAATTTTTTCTCTCATAAAAGAAAGCTCCGGTTCATCCGCTAAATCGTCTTTGTTAAAGCACAAAAGGACGGGGATTTTATGATATTTAAGAAATGTTAAATATCTGTTTAGCTGAATAAAGTCTAAATCGGGCTCCATAAGCGCACAAACCACAAGCATAAGGTCTAAGTTTGAAACAGCAGGCCTTTTGCAGGAATTTTTCCTGTCCAAAATTTTTACAATTGCATTATTGTCTTCAACCTCAACAAAATCTCCGACCGTGATTTTTTCTTTTTTCTTTTTTAAAATTTCCCTTAATTTGCACTCAACAAGCGCAGTATCGCCGTTTTTTCCGCTTGGCATTACATAGTAAAAATCTGAATGAATTTTATAAACCGTACCTATCATATTTATTAAAATAATAGACAAACAGCGCCCTTTTTGCAATTATTTTCTATTATATTATAATGTTTAGGTAGATATATAAATTTTAGCTTGGGGAAGGTTAAATTAAATATGAGTCTTACAGATTGGTTTAATAAAAGGAAAGAACTGCAGCAGCAGGCTCTTCGTGAAAATGATGTTGTAATTGATGATTCTGTAGGAAAGCTCTGGAGCCTTTGCTACAATTGCAATTCTCAGCTTCCAAAGAAAGATCTGGAAAACAACAATATGGTTTGCCCCAATTGCGATTATCACTTTAGAATAGGCGCAAGGGCAAGAATTAAGCTTGTTTTGGATACGGATACTTTTGAAGAAAGATATAAAAACATAACAGGGAAAGACCCCCTAAATTTTGTGGATACACAGGCTTATTCAAAAAGACAAAAAGCCGCAAAAGAAAAATCAGACCTTGATGAAGCGGTTATAACGGGAGTCGGTGAAATTGACGGGCAAAGAGTTGCCGTTGCCGTTATGGATTTTGATTATATGGGCGGCTCTATGGGTTCTGTTGTGGGTGAAAAAGTTACAAGAATTATGGAAGACGCCCTGAAAGAAAAAATCCCCGTTATTGTTTTCACGGCCTCAGGCGGCGCCAGAATGCAAGAATCGGCTTTAAGTCTTATGCAGATGGCAAAAACAAGCTGTGCCGTTGCAAAATTAAACGAAGCTAAAATTTTATACATAACGGTGCTGACAGAGCCCACATTCGGCGGTGTTACCGCAAGTTTTGGAACCTTAGGCGATATTATGATAGCAGAAAAAGGCGCGAGAATTGGTTTTGCAGGAAGAAGAGTAATCGAGCAAACCATCAAGGAAAAACTTCCTGCGGATTTCCAAACTGCCGAGTATCTTCTTAAATACGGCCAGATTGACTTAATTGTTTCAAGAAGCGAGATGAAAGAGAAATTGTCAAAGATTATCGCGATGCACAATGCTGCTTCAAATTCAAAAGCTTCAAAAGCTGTGGTGGCGGGTGCATCAAAATAATATTAAGACCTGAAAAAGGCAAATTTCAGGCAGGAATGAGCTAAAAGGAAAATAAAAAAGCATGCAAATACTAGACTTTGAAAAACCGATATATACAATGCAGGAAAAAATTGAAGAATTGAAAAAGATTAGCATGGATACAAATATGAATTATGATAAAGAAATTGATACTCTTCAAAAACAAACCGAAGAGTATAAAAAAGAATTGTACGAAAATCTTGAAGCTTATCAAAAACTTCAAATTGCAAGACATCCGCAAAGACCGAATTTTCTTGACTACATAAATCTTATGACCGAAGATTTTATAGAACTTCACGGGGATAGAGAAGGGTCTGATGATCGTGCAATCATAGGCGGTATCGCAAAAATTGACGGAAATCCCGTTATGATAATCGGTACGCAAAAAGGTAAGACAACAAAAGAAAACCTTGAATACAATTTCGGTATGCCCCAGCCGCAAGGCTACAGAAAGGCTTTAAGGCTTTTTGAACATGCTTCCAGGTTTAATTTGCCGATTATAACTCTTGTGGACACTATGGGCGCATATCCGGGGATTAAAGCTGAAGAAACGGGGCAGGGAATTGCAATTGCAGTTAATTTAAAAGAAATGGCAAAACTTGATGTACCTGTTATTGCTGTTATAACAGGCGAAGGCTGCTCGGGCGGTGCCCTTGGTCTTGCAGTTGCAAATAAAGTCTTAATCTTAGAACATGCTTACTACACCGTAATTTCTCCTGAAGGCTGCGCTTCTATCCTATGGCGTGACGCTGCAGAAGCAAAAACTGCGGCGCAGGCTTTAAAAATTACGGGCGATGACCTTTTGAAATTTGATATTGTGGATGAGGTTGTAAAAGAACCTGTGGGCGGTGCTCACTATGATATTGAACTTATGGCAAAAAACCTCAAAGCAAGTCTTGTAAAGGCGCTTGCGGAATATAAAGATATGAGCAGTGCCGAATTAAAAGAAGACAGATATTCAAAATTCCGCCGTATGGGTGTTTTTGCAGAGTAAAAAACAGTCTATTATTGTCAAAACGGGATAAAAGTCTTATGGTATACAGTCCCGCAGAAATTTAAAATTTAAGGAATAACAATGCAAAACGTAATTAAAAACGGCAAAGATTTCAGGATTATCCCCGAAAAATTTGAAAGTTCCACAATCTGTAATATCGTATCTTCAACGGAAGAAACCGTAGGGCTGAACCTTCCCATTGCAAGTGTTGAAGAATTAAAAGACTATATAAAAGGGAATGAAGTTGAAATTTTCGGTTCAAATAATGACGGGCTTATTTATTTTACAACCGAAATAACGGACAAAGAGGGCGCAAACATAACGGTTAAAATGCCCGAGAGCTATAAAAACATTCAAAGAAGGGAATATTCGAGGGTGGATTTCCATGGGACCCTTTCTTTTGTTGATATGAATGATGTTGTTATTCAAACGGAAGATATCTCCGCCGGAGGGTTGAAATTTATTTCAAATGTACCGCTTGAAGAGCATTTAGAGTATAATATCAATATTGGTTTATCCAATAATTTGACCGTTAAATGCGCTATGCAGCCCATACGTATTCAACAGGTCGAATATGACGGTAAAAATGTCTGGTCAATTTCAGGCAAGTTTAAAAATATAGAAAGCATAGACAGAATTGCCCTTGTACAGTATTCTTTCAGAAGTATGACAGAGGCTGAAAATATGGAGAATAAAGGATAGTAAATTTATACTGCGGAGTGAAGAATGAATAAATCTCACGGGCTCGGAAAGTTTAAGCCGGCTGCGAAGGAAATTAAGATAAGTTCATATTTTGCATTTTTAACAAGTGTTTTAATTGCAGGTATTGTAATTTTAACTGTCGGATATGTATTGAAGTTTGTTAAGAATATTTCAACAGATTACAGCAGCAGTGTAAGAAATTTTAACTATGTTGTATCCTCTCTTGTTTTTCAGTTTTTCTCCGATTCTTATGATTCAGGAAGAGATTATGCAAGGGTGGATAAAGTAACGGGTGTTCTAAAGGCAAACGGAATGCTTGCTTATGCGTATGCTTATAATGTTGATAATGATTCAAACAGAAACAGAATTATATGGTCAACCGAAAAAAACCTTACGGGAAAACACGCATACGAAGCAGGAAGAATTTTGCACAATGAAATTAAAAATGTGGATGAAGTGCAGGAAATTCAAGGTGCAACAGACCATTACAATATGACAATCGGCCTTACGCAGGGCAAGCTTCAAAACAACAATATTCATATAATGCTTGATAATATGAAGATTTTTGTGCTCGTACTTTTATTTTTCGGCCTTCTTGCAAGTGCTATGATGAGCAGGATAATTAACAGTCCTCTTATTCGCCTTACTCAGGGTGTTAAAGAGTTTGCGGGCGGAAATTTTAACTACAGATTGAAAAAAACAAGGTTTGGTGAAATAAATGAGCTTGTTCGGGCATATAACAATATGGCCTCTCAGCTTTTAGAACTTTATTCTTCATTGGAACAAAAGGTTCAGGAAAGAACGCTCGAACTTGAAAAAGCAAACGATGAACTCAAAGAAGCGCAGGCTATGATGGTGCATTCGGAAAAAATGCGCTCTCTGGGCGAACTTGTTGCAGGTATTGCCCATGAAATCAATAACCCGATAAATTTCATCTACGGGAATATTATGATTTTAGACAAATACAATAAAGATATGTTTGATTTAATTGAAAAATATTCTGAAAATGAAGATGTGCTTTCGCCCGAAAAGAGGGTTGAAATCGAAAAGATGAAGGAAGAAATCGACATAGAATTTTTAAAAGACGATATTAAAGAGTTAATCCGCTCCTGTATTGAAGGAACGGAAAGAACCAAAAACATCATTCTTGATTTAAAGAATTTCTCAAGAATGGAAGAGATGGTTATGACTCAGTTTGATATTCCAAAAGAAATTGATACAACTTTAAATATCTTAAACAATAAATACAAAAACAGAATTACGGTTCACAAAAACTATGAAGAAGGGTTACCGAAAATCGAAGCCTATGGCGGGCAGATTAATCAGGTGTTTATGAACATTCTGGATAACGCGGCTGCTGCGATTGAAGGAAACGGTGATGTTTACATCAATGTTAAACGCGCAGGCGAAAATGTTGAAATTGAATTTAAAGACACAGGGAAAGGTATAAAAAAAGAAAATCTTTCAAAAGTATTCGATCCGTTCTTTACAACAAAGCCCGTGGGGCAGGGAACGGGCCTCGGGATGTCTATAAGCTACCGTGTTATTCAAAATCATTTCGGTTCAATTTCTGTTGAATCCGAACTCGGACAGGGCGCAACATTTAAAATCAGCCTCCCTATAAATCATCCTGCGGCAAAGGAAGATTCTGTATCTTTAATTTCAAACGGTGAACAAAATACACAGGCAGAGGCTTAAAACAGGGCTTAAAGGGAAAATAAAATGGCAAAGTACAGAATTTTAATAGTAGATGATGAGCCCGATAACCTCCAGCTTTTATACAGAACGCTCCGCGGAAAGTATGAAATTATAAAAGCGAACAGTCCGCAGGAAGCACTGGAATGTTTAAAAGACGGAGATTTTCAGTGTATAATTTCGGACCACAAAATGCCCGGCATGGACGGGGTTGAGTTTTTGAAATTATCTTCTGAATCTCATCCGAATGCCATGAGGCTTCTTGTGACTGCATATTCTGATGTTAAAATTTTGATTGATGCCATAAATTATGCAAAAATTTACCGCTACATAAAAAAACCTTATGTGCCTGACGAGCTTTTGCATATTGTTGAAGCAAGCCTTGAATATTACCAGTTGAAGGTGGATAATGAACTTTTAATCAAAGATTTAAAAGAGCTTTTCTCAGGCACCATAAAAGCAATTATAGAAGCGCTTGATGCCAAAGATTCTTTTACTCTCGGACGTTCGCGCCGTGTTGCCTTTTATTCGGCCAAAATGGTTGAATTTTTGAATTTGGATAAATCTCAGGCAGGAATTATAGAGCTTGCAGGCCTTTTGCATGATATTGGAATGATAGGTGTTGCAGAGGATATTTTAAATAAATCCCAAAAGCTTACGCCTGAAGAGTTTGAGGAAATCAAAAAGCACGTCCATCATTCGGTGAAAATTCTTGAAGACATTAAACAATTGTACGATGTTATCGAAGTAATTAAATATCACCATGAATATTATGACGGAAACGGTTATCCTTTCGGCAAAAAGGGCGAAGAAATACCGCTTGGCTCAAGAATTATTGCAATTGCGGACGCTTTTGACAGTATGGTGTCAGACAGGGCTTACAGGCAGGGTTTAAGTCATGATGAAGCCTTGAAGCTTATTGAAGAGCGCGCGGGAACGCAGTTTGACCCTGAATTAATCAATGTTTTTAAATCCATTCTTCCTGCGGCATCGGCAGAAATTACGGAATATGAAGAACAACAAAGCCTGAAAGCGGATGCACACAAGGCGCAGGGCGCTCTTTAACTTGGCGGAAGACACTGTACACAGGGGATATAAGAGGAAAAATATTTTGAGCGAAGATAATTTAAAAAGAACAGTTGAAGTTTTTACAGGTGCATACGCAAGCGGCAAAAGCGAAAGTGCCCTAAATCGTGCACTTCAATATGCAAAACGCGGTAAAGACATCACCCTTGTGGATTTGGATACGGTGGAGCCTGCCTATTGTCTCCGTCCGATTATTGAGGAATTGAAGGAAAAAGGTATTTCAATCATTGCGCAAACCGATTATTTTGGCCTCGGTGAAGCGGGAAGCTATGTTACGGCAGAACAAATCAACTGTCTTTCAAAAAACGGCGATATGATAATTGATGTGGGCTATGGTGCTTCAGGACTTGATATTTTAGATATTTTAAATAATATCGAGCAGGAAAAAGATTTAAGAATTTATCTTGTTGTAAATACATCAAAATTTGAAACACGCGATAAGGCAAGTATTTTAGAATATATTGAATTTTCTTCAGGCCTGAATAAACAGCCATGGAAAAAGTTTTCAGGCTTTATATCAAACACCCATCTTTCCGATGAAACAACAAAAGAAGACATTATAAGAGGTTATGACAAGCTCAAAGAAGTGTCAAAAGAAACGGGCATTCCGATTGTTGCAATCGGTGCTGATGAGAAATTTTTAAATGAATTTCCTGAGGGCGAATACGATGACGTTCCTGTTTGGTTTTACACCCGTCATATGCCAAAAGCATTGTGGTAACAGGCTATTGGCGCAATAAATCCGTTTTAAAAAAGCTGCAGGTTGGGTTACCTATACGATTATGCCCGACATCATAAATTTACGCATAGGAAAAGGGGCACGAAGGTTACAAAACGTGCCCCGAGAAATTGTTTATCGTTCTAAAATTAGTGTGAGCCGTGTGTGTCAGGCACTAAAGCAAATACGTTCAGCATTTGTGAAGTGCCTAAAACCATACGATGGCGACGTGGAAATCTTTTGATTTCCTCAGGAGCCTTAAGCCTTCTTATTTCTACTCCTCCCACCTCAGCTCTATAACACCGTTGCTGCCGTTACCTCCTCTTGTCGGGTTTGAAACGGATTCTGACGGTGTTACATAATCCATATCACGAAGAGAAGCACCTGCACCTCCTGCACCGTATCCCTTGGCGTCTTCTCCGTTTGTATCGCCTCTGCCCGCAGCTTTAGCCTTTCCTCCCGTGCCGTAGTTATCGCTGCTGTTGTTTCCGCTGCTAAATCCGCTGCGGGAACTTCCGTCTCCTCCTTTATTCTCTACGGGATGTCCTCCGATACTTCCTTTTTTACAATCGGATGTATCGATCTTTGATGTATTATTAAAATGACATATATTAGAAACGCTTCCCCCTGCCCCGTTTATTACAACACTGTTATCCTCCGATACAAAAGGACTTTTTCCTCCGTGTCCTCCCCCTGCTTTAACTGCTGTATTTGTACCGTATGCAAATACGGTATCTCCCCCGCTGGTTGCTTCAACTATACTTGCATTGGATGTTGCAACAATATATGCTCCCTCTCCTCCTTTTCCTATCCTGTACTTTATCTTATCTCCGCTCTTCACCGTTACATTAAACTTCATAATATTCCCCGAAGCTCCTCCACCCCCTGCTCCGGCATTATTCAGTTCATATTCACCCCTATTTCCTTTTTCTGTATTCCAATACTTATTCCAGCTTATCCTTGCATATCCTCCGGAACCTTTTCCCCCGTCAGCTAAACCATATCCGCCTCCGCCTCCGCAGCCGTAACCGATTGCATCTCCTCCTTTAGGATTGGATAAGGTCCCGCCCTTTCCCGGAGTGCAGCTAAACCATGGAGTGGTTACTTTTCCTCCGTCTCCTCCTGTTGAACCGTTGGGGAATGAAGTTGCTCCTTCAATGTAAGTTCGTGTACCATTATTTGCAGAATGTCCGTAACCAATACTAAAGTTATCATCTGATGGATAAGATATAAAATTACCGTTATAAAGTTGTCCGTTATGCAACCAACCTGAATTTCCGCAAAAATATCCTCCATCAGTTCTTATGACACCGCTTGGACATCCGGACACAGCTCTGTGTCCGCCTTCAAGTGTATCTGTAGCTATAATTATATTATTATTTTTTGAAACAGAAGTTATGGTAGCGCTATGGTCATATATGCCTGTCATACCTATATTTCCTTCAAGAGGCTTTGTAATGCCGGTATTGCTTTCAATTTTACCTGCATGGTATCCTATAACACCGCTTCCAACCTTTATACTGAAAACTTCCTGAGGCGAGGTTGATATTTTTTGTATGGGTACGACGGCAGCACCGCCCCCACCTCCTCCGCCGGGACCGTAGGACAGATAGGTTATGCGCATGGCACCTGATTTGCCGTTATTACCACTTGCATATATCCCGTCATTAGCTCCATCTCCGCCATTGCAATAATTGTTTCCAAATATTGTAGGAATTTGTCCTCCATTATATCCTGATCCAGGATTTCCTCCGTTACCGCCTTTTCCGGGGTATCCGTCAAGAGAATCAAACGGTCTGCCCCCGCCATTTCCTCCGTCTCCGCCACCGATTCCGCCACCCCCTCCGCCGCCGCCACCTTGATTTACAGTAATTGCATTTATGTCTATACTACAAACGCTTCCCATACTTCCCCCTCCACCTCCACCACCTGAGGCAATTAAATCACCATGCCCCAGATGTATCATAAAACCTGTTATTCCTCCCCCTCCGCCGCCTGAGCCTCCACCTGCTCCCCCACCGCCCCCACCCTGATATATACTTCCCCCTCCACCTCCACCACCTGAAAATATGAAACCGCAAAAATTACCGGAGGCAATTGGGGCATTTCC
>CAJTPW010000008.1 GCA_910578465.1 uncultured Vampirovibrio sp.
CCTGGAGTTGAACTTGATGGTCCTGGGGTACTACTTGATGGTCCTGGCGTACTACTTGAGGGACCTGGCGTAGAACTAGAGGGTCCGGGAGTTGAGCTTGTAGGTCCAGGAGTTGAACTTGTTGGAGTGTCACTTTTTCCCGGTGTGCCAGAGTTGTTTGGAGTTGAAGCTTTAACTTCAGTTGCCTTGCCAAATGTTACATAAGCGTCTGAAAGCTTAAATTCAACAGGTGAACCGTCAGCATTTTTAAAGCGGATTTCACCATCTTCATCATACAACTCAATCATTTTCGCTTTATCAAGATTTAAAACAGTGAACTGTTCAAGGAAATCTTCAATACTGCCGTCCGCAAATTTTTCAACAGCAGCATCGCGAGCAATTAATGCAGCTTCCATATCATTGGTAACATTGCTGTCAGACATTGCGCTATGTATCTGCTCATTGATAAATTTAACTACTTCTTCATCTTTAATATCGTATGCGCCAAAGATATTCAGTTTGTCTCCGATTTCTTGCGTTGCGGCAAATATGCCAAGATTATCTTTAATAACATTTGCCATATAGTTTACTGCAAGGTCAGCTCCGAGCTGGTCCTTAATATTTGATTGAACAGTGGCTTTGCCCTTAGAATCTTTCACGATTTCAGCAAGAGGCGCGCCTGTTCTCGGGTCAAAGTAGAATTTTAAGACATCTTCAAGCTTTTGAATACCATTTGGTGTCGGATCAGCATCAGGATCGATTTCGCTTTCCAAAATTACCGAATGAACATTTTCACCATTAATTGGAGAGCGTGCAGAAAGCTGATAAACTGTTTTTCCTGCAGTATATTTATATTCTTTGTCGCCTGTATTATGTTGAATGGAATTTACCAGAATATTATCGGGAAGATATAAATTGCTAACTTTTTCCATAGCGAGTAATGCCTGAGTTCTTTTGTTGTCTTCAGGAGAAGTTACATCATCAACAGCAGTTGCAATGTTTAAATCTTGAATGTATGTTTCTATGATTTCTCTGTTGTTAGGATGATTTGCAATTTGATGAGCTATAACCATAAAAGCAGGGTCATTGTAGCCTTCAGGAACATCATATTCATCACAAATTGCTTCCGCAACACTTGTGTACCAATTCTTTTCTTCAGCATCTTTAGGATGAACATCAACACGACCGTCAACAGCATACTTTGGTGAATATTGAGTTTGAACAAGAACAGTGTCTACCTTATCTTCATTTCCAAACCCCGGAACAGGCATTTTAAATGTAGGAGCAATAACTCCAAGAAGCGTTAGAGGCTTGTCGCCCTCTTTGTATAAAACAGTGTCGGCAATAACATCATCTGTCAGCTCTTCAACATCTTCTACACCATTTAAAGTTGCAATATGAACAGCCAGGTCAGGGTTAGCCTGTAAATATTCATGGATTGCATTATGCCAAGCGCCGCCAACATCTTCAATGCCGTTAGCCTCAGCAATAGCTTCAACAGGGGTTGCTTTATCAATTAAAGTCCTTAAAGTTGAACCTACAAGAGCATTATTTTCATCATCTTTTTCCGGAGAAACAATAGTCTGAATCACACCCTTAGGAAGGTTTGTCGGAGCAAAGATAACTTCTCTGAAAGTTGCATTTTTATCAAGATACAAATGCTGCACGCTGCTGTAATCTTCCGCAATTTCGGGCAAAACGGCAAGATAACTGCCAGGTACTTGAATTGCACCGGTTTCGGGCTGACTTGGCATTGGTGAAACTTCACTTGATTTATCTATAGCTTGTGCATCTTTCGGGCTGCAACCGGTTAGCGTAGTCGCCATAGGAGTTGCAACAGACGCAAGACCCAGCAAAGAAAAAAGTGCTCTTTTCCAATTGCCTGCACCACTGTGATGACCACCGTGATGTATATGTTTGCCGCTAAAACTTACGGTGTCTTTTTGTAAACCGTTATTTTTTGCAGGCATATAAGATGTAGCATTCTTATCTGTTTTATTAAGGAATTTGTTCGAATTTCCCTGTGGGTTAATGTGAAAGTTGGTGTCCATTATTTTCTCCTAAAAATATATAGCTGGTATAAAAATTCTTTTTGATACTAAAATTAAAGGTCATAAATAAAAAATTTTGATATTTTTTTGAGCATGGTAACTCATAATTTTACAAAACTTTACATAAAAATTTAATAATTTTTAAGTATTTTTATAGCCTTATTTTATTTTTTAAGTATTTTGCAAGTCCTTCGCCCATAGAGAGGCAGCTTTTTTGAATTCGAAGCGCCGCTTGTGCTTCAAATTCTGCTCCAAGATTTCGCCCTGCAACAAATACATTCCCCCAATCGTCACAAATTAAACATTCAACAGGAAGGTAATATTTTTTCACGGTTTGTAATACTGAAGTATTTTTATTGTTTGAATGTATATCAACAGGATAATTTCCTGCAAGAACAGGGGTTTCAAAAGTTTTACCCAAAATTAAATCGTCAAGTTTATAAATATATCTGGTCTTAGGCCTCATGGAAACTCTGGTGCCCGTCATATCAGCTATTTGAGATATAAAGGAATCCTCAAAACCGTTAAAATATTTTTTCACAAAACCATGTAATCTTAAAATACACTCTCTGGCCTCAATTAAAGCATTTGAATGGCTAAAAGGCTTATTTGAAGAGTATTCATGAAGTCTCGGGCAATTAAACGCAAGACTATTGGGCATATTTGCTATTGTAAACACCTGAAAATACGCAGCATCAGAGGGTTTTAAATCACCTGCGCCTATTGCCCCTTCAAAGAGCCCTGAAAGCCCCCAGACCTTATTTGTATCAAAAGTATAAGCAGTTGATAAATGAACGGCCTTATCGAGCCTTGTAGCCGTTGTGACATTTCTGTCTTTATCTAAATCCAAAATTTGTTTGGCAAATTTCTCTAAATTTATATTTGAAACAATAAAACGCAAAGAATCAGGTTGAAATTTTTCATTATCATCAATAAAATTGCAATTTAAAAGTTTGCAAAGATTTGAATTGCCTGTTGCATCTACATAATATTTCGAATAGATAGGTATCGATAATGTTTTTGATGAAAAAACCGTTTGAATCGTGACAGATTTCACAAAATCTTCATTTTGATTTTCTTTAGACAATTCAATTTCAAAGTCTTTAAGCTCGGCTTCAAACAAAATATCCGCACCTGCATCTTTTAACATTCTCTCAAAAACGATTTTCAAAAGAACAGGATTAAACCAACCGTCATTTCCATCCGAATATGTTATTTGCGCACCGATTTTTTTAGAATATTCAATAAGTTTTTTATAAAAATCAGTATTAATATCTTCGGTATCACTCTGCATCATTGGAACAACAAGCGCACCTGTAATCTGTCCTCCCAGAGAATTGCCCTTCTCAATAAGCAAAGTTTTAAGACCGAGCTTTGCCGAAGTATAAGCACAGGAAATACCCGCAGGCCCGCCTCCAAAGACCGTAACGTCATATTTTTCACAACTAGAAATAATATCATCCATGGCAAATATTTTAGCATTTGTTTATAAATAATGCGGCAATGTTAAGAAAAAAATAGAGCTTTTTAGAAAATGTGTCAATAGCATTGTCACATTATTTATTTTTTCATTTTTTTGATTGTGTGAAAAAATATGAAAAAACCAAAATAAAGGCATTTCAGACCTATATTATATCGTTTAGCTATGTATCTATAATATATATTATGTAAAAAGGCGGATTAATATGCAAAGAACATATAAATAGTAAGGAAGATAATAATACATCCCTTTAAACTGCACTGTCGAATGAATTTTTAATATCAGTTTCATAAAATGGCTATGTTTTTAGGAGAAAACTATGTATAACAGCATTCAAAATAAAACGCAAGACAAAAGCATTGCACAAAACGGTCAAAAAATAAGGATACTGCTTGCAGACGACCACAAACTCATAAGAGTTGGGCTAAAAAGCCTTTTTACAAAGCATGAAGATATGACTGTGGTTTCCGAGGCAGAAAACGGAAAGGATGCGGTAGAAAAAATAAAAACCCAGCACCCTGATGTTGCAATACTTGATTTGGTATTAGGAGATATATCAGGCATAGATGTTGTAAAAAAAATAACTGATGAAAACACAAAAACCAAAATAATAATTTTAACTTCACATATAAAAGATTCTGATGTAACGGAGTCTCTAAAAGCAGGTGTAAATGCTTATGTGCTAAAGGATATAAACAGCGAAACCCTTGTTATGATTGTGCGCACAATAAATGAGGGAGCTATGTGGATAGACCCTAAGGCTGTTTCCATTCTAAGAAATACGCATACAGGCGGGGTAATTCCGCAAAAAACATATACCAGGGCAAATTTCAAAGCACAGCATTCAAACTTGACCGAAAGAGAATATGAGGTTTTAAAACTTGTTGTTGATGGCAAATCTAACCTTGAAATAGCAAAAATATTAAATATCAGTGAACATACATCAAAAGCACACGTTTGTAATATAATTCAAAAATTAGTGGTTGATGACAGAACCCAAGCCGCCGTAAAAGCAATAAAAGAAGGTCTTGTATAGAATCTCGTATAAAAAATAGCCTTATTGTTTTATCAATACGTATCTAATAGATATGTATTGATAAGCTTTGTAATGACTACATAAATTTTATCGATATGTATCTAATAGTAATATATCGATAAAATAATTTTATATATTGTATTTTTCAAAAATAATTTTATTTCAATTTTAAATTTTCTTGGCAAAAACTTAAAACACATTTATAATATTTTTTAAGGTTACAAAACGCAGTTTTTGTTTTAATAACAAAAATTTTGCGACGATTTTTCTTTTGTTTAAAATCGCGGATAATAGAGTCACATAATTACCTTGTATGATTTTGACAGAAAACCAATTTCCGCAATTTATACATAAGAAAACGGTTACAATCAGCACCCGAAAAGTTGTTTGCGAAATTTTACTGATTAAAGCGGTACAGAGAACATTTTCTGTACCGCTTAACCGTTTATAAAACCCACAAGCCTAGATTAGCAAGGTTAAAACAGGCATTATGCCATTTTTGTAAAGTGTTTGATAAACTTATTACTTTTAGCCGGAGATACAGGTGCAGCAGGTTGAACTGCAGCCTGAGGCTGTACTTGTGGGATTACAGGTGCAACAACTGCCTGCGTTGTGTTTAAAGGCAGCGCAACGCTTTGAGACGCACTAACAGCGTTTGCATCTTTTTTAGTCTTAGCCTTGCCTGTTACAAGAGCCGCAACCGTACCAACAGCAGCCAACGCACCCAAGCCTGCAAGAACTCTTTTATCGGTTATAACATTACCGAGATTTGCCAGTATACCTTTGCCAAAGCTTGGAGCATCCGAACTTACTGCAGCAGTAATATCTTTAACTGAAGGAGGAGCAGGCATGCTCTTGATTGTATCGGAAACGCTATCTACCTTAGAACCAACGGTTCTTATACCTGCACATGCATCATCAATTTTGTCTGAAATCAAGCTAAGTCCATCATTCAATTTTTCTATAGCTTTTGGATCAATGCCGGTAACAACAGTTTTAGTCTCTGCTGCAACAGGAATAGCCTTGATTTCACCGTTTGGAACGTGAAAATCACCCAGATCAAGTTTCGCATTAACCAAATCTTCTCTAAATTGGAATATTGGTTTTGGAGCCGATGCAGGAGCGTCGGGAAGTATGTGACGCCTGCAATAAAGTTCAGCGCTTGAAAGCTCTCTTCCTGTTTGAGGGTCAACTCCATTAAGCTTGGCATTGCCCATCCAGCTTGTATCCAAATTAAGGTGATTTCTGAAAATTTCTTCTGCCTTAACGGGGTCAGCAGCATCAATTACACCCTGTTTCATTGAAGCAGCCAATTCATCCCTTAAAATACCTTCTTTTAGCCTGTTGATTAAATCGGGATACTCCGGCATTTTCTTAAGTTCGTCCATAGCCCGCTCATCAAGCCCGGCTTGCGGAACTGTGCCATAGACTTTGTCTTTAGCAGCTTTGAGTAATTTTTGATATTCTTCCCCAAACTGTTCGAACAATGACATATCATCACAGGAATACGGGAAATCAACCTTCAATTGAGCTTTTGCAGCATCATCCAATTCTCTTGTTTTGGTTGCAAAGAGCTCAATAATGCTGTCAACTTTCTTTTTTGGCATATAAAATTCATTTACGGTTTTATAGCCGTTTGCCATGTCACCTTCAGCCGCCGTTCTCGGGTCAAAAATCTGCTGGGAAAGCCCTTGCGTATTTACAACAAAAGGAGTACAGAAATATTTTTCCGCTTCAGGAGGAGTCAAGCCGCAAGGTTCAAATCTTGAAGAAAAGCTTGCAAATTCAGCTGCACTTGACATTGCATACCCGGGAGCAAAACCATCAATAAAAGCTATACGACCTTTAAGAGAAGAGTCTGCATTTACTCTTTCCATTAATTCAAGAATACGTCTTGTTTCATTTGCGCCTTTTGGAAGTTCTCCGCCCATAACAAGAAGTGCATTACTGCCTTCTTTTGATTTTGCAAATTTTATGAATGCTTCAAGGGTAATCGGGTGCCCTTTCTGGAAATCACCCCTGCCCCAGGAAACAAACAACGGAACATCTTTACCCGCATTAATGTCTGCAATATATTTGCTGTCGATATGTCCCATAACGGAACAATTTCTTCCAGGTAAGCCCGTTTCCGCAAGTTTCACTTCTTTTTCACCGAATTTATCTCTGAATTCTTCGGTAAAACGTTTTAAAAAGCTTGCTTTATTGTGTCTTCTTGCAATTCTAACGGTTTCAAGGGTCGGCTCGGTTGCATTTTTAATTAACGCTTTTTCAGTATCGCTTACCTGCAAAAGAGTTCTGTCCTGAATGTCCACACCCAAAATTTTTCTGCCTGCAATTTTATCAAGCTCGGCTTGGGAATGAAAATCAATAGTCTTAATCTCTTCAGAACCGTCTGCGCCTTCAAGATGGAAAATAGCTTTCCCAAGCTCGCCCTGTTTGAATAAATCCGAAATTTTAGCTTTTATTTCTTCAAACGGAGCTTCTTTTGCAATCTCTAAAGGCACAGCAGGAGGCTCAATCGCAAGTTTCATATCATCAATACTGTATGAAATATACGGCTGAAGGCTGATACTGCGACCGTCTCCCAAAGCATCGGAATTGGCAAAAATTCTTGTTGTATATCCACCAAGACCAAGTTTTTTGAGTCCCGAAACACTTGAATCTTCAAAACCGTTTATAATCCCGCCGACTTTACCTTCGGTATATAGTTCACTCCATAGTGACTGTACGGGTGTAACATCGGGATTTAACGCCATTGATTTTGCATATTCCTGCGAAACGGTATCAACGCGTCCAAAACCGTTTTGTACATGGCGGAGCATGCCCATATTCGGATTCACATTACCGTTATCATCAATATAGCCTGCAACAAAACGTTTAAAATAATCTTCTTCTCTGCCTATTTCTTTTGCAAGGATATATTCAGGGCTTTTTCTTACCATCTCAATCTGTTCAGGAGTTGCTTCAGCAAGGAATAAATCTCTTGCGGAACACTCACCACAATATACTGTACCAGTATTATGGAAAATTCCCGTTGTTTTGGCGCCCTCAAAGAATTTATCCCCGGCCTGATATTTATGAGCAATAAATTCAGGAACAAGCATTGTTTGAGAGTCTGAGCATATAATCGTTTCAGCATTCAGTCCTGCTTTTTCAATTGCTTCTACAACACCTTTGGAAAATTGGTGATAAGGCTGTCCGCTCGTATAAGCACCAGTTAAAGCTTTTATTTTATCATCGGGAGCCATAGCGCGGAAACCGTCCGCAGCAGTTACTCTCTTGGCAAGTTCGGCAGCTTGCGGCTCACTGCAATATGCCTGACCACCGTAAGCTTTCGGCATACGAGCTGTGCCTTCAGTAAAGAGCATATAAACATCCACGTTTTCTTTGCCTTCAAGCGCAGGGTGATCTACAATTTGAAATAACTTAACAGGAGATGACTTTGTGGCACCCCATTGTATATCGGTTGAAACCACTTCTTTTAAGCGCGTAAAAGCACCCGCATCAGCTTCAAGACCTGCTTGATTATAAGCATACTTTTTAGCATTAACATCATTCACCCAAACAGGCTGCCCCGCAATTGTACGTACAGAAACGGTATTGTTTTGCCCGATAACACCGTTATAATAGGGAATAATCAAACTTACTTTTGATTTACCGTCACCAAGTGCTGCAGCGATATCAGGATTAGCAGTTTTCAGTTGATCAAGCCAATTCGCCATATTCATATAGTCTTTACCAACGGTTGCAACACCGCCAACCTTCATCCACGGCGGTAATTCAGCCAAAATATGGAGAACATGGCCCTTATCTTTTAGCCCACTGAATGAAATCACAGAATGCACATTATTTGCAGCATTCACGTTAAAGGAAGAAATGTTTGAAGCATTTCCTACGGAATTTGAAACGGTGTTTCTTTTGGGCACAGCCAAATAAGCCTGATTTTGAATTTGATTAATTTTCATAAACATTACCTACACAACACGTACAAAACTATATACACAAAACTTGTAAAAGAATTAAGTTGCTAAATCAATGTAAATTTTTATAAATTTACTTAAACTTTCGCAATATTTAAACTGTACACACCTATTCGCACAAAATAAGAAATAAATGTATAAGACAAGAGCATTAGTCTTGTTTTCTCTCTTTAATTCATTTACACAAAAATTGTGCTGCACATTTAAAACACAATCATATTTTAATGTGCAGCACAAATATTATCAAAAAAAATGTTATTAAACAAGTATTTCTTTTCTTATAAAAGATTAGCTTTTTTATGAGCCTCAACAACGGAATCTACAAGCACATCAAGAGCTTTGTAATCTTCCTCTTTGGGTTTCCCTTTAACAAGAACGGGCTCTATTACCTCTACTTTTAAATTTGAGAGCATGCCGCCAAGCTTACCGAACAAATCTCCGCCCCAACCGTATGAACCTATGAATGAGGCAAATTTAGCTTTCGGTTTTAAAAGGTTTGCAATATATGCAACATTTGCAGCAGCAGGATGAGGAGAAGCAAGCACCATAGAAACACCGATAATAATCGTGGCAGCGTCCACAAGATTCATCGCAATATCCCCTAAATCGCTTTCAATAATATCAAAACAAAGTGTTTTAACGCCTTTTGATTCAAGCTTCTCTTTAAGATAAACAGCCATTTCTTCAACACTCTTATACATTGAAACATAAGGGATTAAAACAAGATTTTTCGGTTCATCCGAAGCCCAATCCCTGTATAAATCAAGAATGAATTCAGGCCTGTCATGCAAAGGCCCATGGCTTGGGCAAATAATTTCAGGCTTTATTTCATCAATCAATTTAACATATTTTTTGCACATCGGGCGAAACGGCATCATTATTTCTGCGTAGTATCTCTTGGCACAGCTTATGAGTTCATCATCATTTTTAGAATACAATTCTTCAAAAGGAAGGTGTGCACCGAGAAAATCACAGGTAAAAAGAATATTATCCTCAATAAGCCTTGTAAACATTGTATCGGGCCAGTGGACCCCGGGTACAATATGAAACTCAAGAGTTTTATCCCCGAGCGAAAGAGTTTCTTTATCTTTAATTACAATAATTCTGTCTTCGGAAACAAGAAGCATTTCCATAATATTCCCCTTGCAGACATTATTTGTTACAACTTTTGCATTCGGATACTTTTCAAGCAAAGCAGGAATTGAACCTGAATGGTCCTGTTCACCGTGGTTTGCAATTATGTAATCAACATTTTTTACGCCGCTATCATCAAGATTATCAAGATAATCTTTCGTAAAAGGCGGATACATTGTATCAATTATTGCAGTTTTTTCGCTTCCATTTATAAGGTAGGAATTATAAGTTGTACCATGCTCTAACGGTATTAATTCATCAAAAATTATCCTGTCAGCATCATTCAACCCGCAATAGAAAATATTTTCTTTGATTTGTTTAAATTTCATAAAAACCTCACAATAAAAGTGTTTGCCTATATAATTTAACACAAACAAAGAATACCGTAAATTTTCAATAATTGGTAATATTTATCCCGCTTTTTTGGAGGCATTTAAGAATGACGCTTGAGTTCGTACATTTGAATCGGCAATTTTTTCAAAATTTTCATATCCGATAAATCTTGAAAGATTTGTTTTAGTACCGTTCGGAAAACATAAAACAGGGTCATGGTCAAGTTTGCCACCGTCTTCACAAGCATTTAAATACGCGTGCAAGAATGCAAACTTCAAATTCGTAATATTCCAATTATGTACAATATCACCGTTCTGGCGAAAATCCGCTTTTGCGGCATTATCCGAATTTGACCACTCCAATAGAGCGTCCGTTTCGACCTGATTTATAATATCTTTTCTTGAAGAATCGAGCATTTTAAGAAATCTTGCAACATTAATTTCATTTGCAAACAAAATATACTCTTCGGTTTTCATCCAATTATCTCTATTGTAAATAATTTCAGCACGATTTTCGTATGATTTTTGAACTTCAATTTCATGCAAAAGTTCTGCAAGTTCTGCGCTGTTCATATCATTAAGCACATCTGCAGATAAATATTTAAAGGCACCTTTTTCGGGCATAGAATCAAAATGCCCTAAAACTCCGGCCTTCAATTCATCTTTTTGACGAATACGTTCGCGTGCTTCGGCTTCCACTTTATCTTTTAAATCAAGAATGCTCGGTTCCTGTGCAGCACGCTCGGCTTCTGCAGCTCTTTTTGCCGCAAGCTTCTCTGCATTTTTAATACTGCGTTTGGATTGATACGGTTTTTTCGAAGCTTTAAGTGCTTCTTTTGCTGCATCCTCTGTCTCATATTCAATTGCAGAATCTTCCATAGACTGCATTACCAATAAATCAGCCTCATTTATGTGCATATTTGGTGTTAGTTCGGCATCTTTTACCTCAGCCAAAGAAGCTGACATTGCAGCAAAGAAAGAGCCGATTTTTGAAAGCAATGTTTCTTCTTTTTTAACATCAACTACCGCCTTAGAAGAAAAAGTCCCTCTATCAGGCTCTTGCATTCTGTTTACATAAACAGGTCCTTTTATATAAGGGTTTCCATAAACACGTCTGTTCCTTCTTTGGGCTTGTTTTCTAAGGGTTCTGCGACAATCATAACTTGTATTTGTTACAAAATCGTCTCTTTTTATAAACATAGCATTCCACTCATATTTTGAATAACGTTAGTCATATAAAACACGAGCATGGAAAAAAATACACGAAAAATAAGCAAAAGTTTTACAAAACTTTACACCAGACATACCGAATATAAATAAAAAGCCGATAAAGGGACTCGAACCCTTGACCTACGCATTACGAATGCGCCGCTCTACCAACTGAGCTATATCGGCATGCAAATAGATTATACAACAAAAAAATTTTATTATATAATAGGTTAGTTTTTCGCACATACAATATGCAAATTACTGGCTTAGAAGGTGCATATTTCAAAAAAGATTATCAATACATAACTATTCGAAATATATGGTAGAATATGAAAAGCAAAATTATTAATGCCACAACAAAAATTTTAGACGGAAAAGACCTTGAATTTGATGAAGTTCAAGAGATAATCAGACAAATAACCGAAGGCAAAGCAACAAATGCACAAATAGCCTCTTTTCTGACTGCACTCAGATTTAAAGGCGAAACCGTACAAGAAATTACTGCAGCCGCTACGGTTATGCAGGATAAATGCATAACAATTAATACAGATACACCCGAAGCCATTGATATAGTAGGAACCGGAGGCGACTGTGCTGGAACTTTCAACATATCAACAGCTGCTGCTTTTATTGCGGCGGGCGCAGGATGCAAGGTAGCAAAGCACGGAAACCGTTCTGCTTCAAGTAAAACGGGTGCAGCAGATTTACTTGAAGCTTTTGGGGTTGATATCAATCTGCCTCCCGATAAGAGTCTTGATATATTTAAAAAAACAGGCATTTGTTTTCTTTATGCCCCCGATTACCACCCCTGTATGCAATATGTATCCCCCGTAAGACAGGAAATAGGAATAAGAACACTATTTAACATTCTTGGCCCGCTGATAAACCCTGCAAAAACAAAAATACAGATGATAGGCGTATATGATAGAAATTTAACCGAGCCTGTTGCAAAAGTTTTAAAAAATCTCGGGATAACAAGAGGAATGACGGTCCACGGGGCTGACGGCCTTGATGAGGCAACGATTACGGATAAAACTTTTATTTCAGAAATCAAAGATAATAAAATAATATCTTATGAAATCTCACCTGAAGATTTCGGTCTTAAAAGAGCTGTCCTAAAGGATATACAGGGCGGAAACACGGAAGAAAACGCAGCAATTATAGCAGACATCTTTTCAGGAAAAGAAAAGGGTGCAAAATATGATATAGCAGTATTTAATGCTGCATTGCTAATATATCTTACGGGAAATTCAAAAGATATCAAAGAAGGCATAGAACGCGCAAAAGCTGCTATTGATAGCAGTTCTGCACTAAAAATATTTGAAAATTTCATCTCTCTTTCCAGGAAGAAATAGTCCTATTTAAGAATTTAAAATTTAAAATCTCTTTCGCCATTATGAATTTTTACAAGATTTTCTTCCACAAGAGCTCTTATTTTATCATCCTGAATTTTTGCAATTTCAGCAGGCAAAAGTTTTTCACCAACTTTTTTAGTTTCATTTGATGCATAATCTTCCAGATATTCTTTTAGCGTCATAACGGCATTTGGCTGGCAGAAATTGTGAATTTGTTGGCTTTTACAAATTTCCATAAATCTGTCTCCCGTGCGCCCCTGACGGTAGCAGGATGTACAAAAACTCGGCAGATAGCCCAATTCCATAAGCCATCTTATAACGTCATCCAGAGGACGCCTGTCTGAAACATCAAACTGGGCAGAGTCTTCATCTTCGGGAGCAGGATTAAAATACCCGCCGACACTTGTTTTTGAACCGCCACTAATTTGAGAAACCCCCAAATTCAAAAGTTTTTCTCTGCATTCGGCACTCTCTCTGGTGGAAATTATCATTCCCGTATAAGGCACGGCAATTCTGATACAGGCAACAATTTTTGCAAATGTATCTTCATCAATCCCGTTATCAAAATCATCAGGATTGATGTCATCAGCCTTTTTAATCCTTGGAACACTTATTGCATGCGGACCAACGCCAAAAGCAGCCTCAAGATGTTCAGCGTGCATTAAAAGAGCGGAAAACTCATATCTGTAAAGCTCAAGCCCGAATAATACACCCAAACTTACATCATCAATACCTGCTTCCATTGCCCTGTCCATAGCTTCCGTATGATATTTATAATTGTGTTTGGGGCCTGTAGGATGCAATCTCTCATAAGTTTCTTTATTATAAGTCTCCTGAAACAATATGTATGTGCCAATTCCTGCCTCATGAAGCTTTTTATAGTTTTCAACCGTGGTTGCTGCAATATTAACATTAACACGCCTTATGGAGCCGTTTTTATGTTTTACGCTGTAAATTGTTTTAATGGAATCCAAAATATATTCTATAGGATTATTTACAGGATCTTCACCTGCTTCTATTGCAATTCTTTTATGCCCTAAATCCTGCAGAGCTTCTGTTTCTTTTCGAATTTGCTCCTGTGTTAATTTAACACGCGGAATATGCTTATTTTTAAGGTGATACGGACAATATACACACCCGTTCACGCAATAATTCGAAAGATATAAGGGTGCAAAAAGCACGATACGATTACCGTAATAATCGTTTTTAATTTCACGGGCAAGTGCAAAAATTTCTTCATTTTTTTCAGGGATTGTACAATCCAATAAAACCGCTGCTTCTCTGTGGCTCAATCCTTTTTTAAGTCTTGCCTTTGCAAGAATTTCATCTATAACGCTTACATTATTTTTATTTTCTTCAGCATATTTAAGAGAGGCCAAAACCTCCTCGTGGCAAATAAATTCTTCGGCATTGTGCGATTTTGGATTATACATAGCTTTTCACTCCTCAAACCAATAATACCCCTTTAAAAATTAAATGCAAATACGAAAAATATGAGCTCACAATTACACCTTTGAGTGGATTTAAAATTGTAAAAGCCCTTAAAAAGGAAGATATGGTATAATTGGTTTTATTTTACGGAAATTGATTTTATGGAATTTATGAAAAGAAACAAACAAATATTAATTTGGTCAACAGCGGGTATTTTTGGCCTCTTTTTATGTATTTATCTTGGGATATTGTTTATTTTACCAAACCTGTTAAACTCAAATGCCTTTATTAAAAAAATGCAAGGCCTGATATCCAAAAATACGGGATATAATGTTGTCACAGAAAATTTTAATATTAAAATTACACCCGCACTTTCTTTGAATTTAAGGGCAGATAAAATTTCAGCCAAAAAGAACGGGGTAAACATACTGGATATAGAAGGATTCAGCGGAAAAACATCCTTTAACAAACTAAAAGAGGCAAGAGCCGAATATCTGTTTTTAAATTTTAATAAAATCCAAAAAACAACCAAGAAAGGCGGTTTTAAAACATCTGCGCTGCCAGATGTTTATCTGGAAAGTGCAGAAATAATATTTGATGAAACAAAAGAATTTAAGGGCAAATTTTCCGATTTCAGTATTAAAAAAATTGACAGAAAGAAATATATAAAATTTTATGGTGAAATTTCTTCAATATTTTTAAAAGACAAACTTATTCTGGGCGAAAACGGATACTTATTTGCAGATAAAAACAGTATTTTTGCAAAACAATTTGAAATTTTATCAAAGAATTCTTTAGTTCAATTAAACGGAAAAATATATGATGAAAAAGGACTTTATGACTTCTATTTAAAGGGTAAAGACATCAGTGCACAAGATTTAACGGCGTCTGTTTTATACCTCCAAAAAGCCGGCGATCCGTCTAAAAAATTCATCGAAAATTTTTATAATTATTCAGGAGAAATCGATATTAATCTGAATTTCAGAAATGACGGAATATTCGGAAAATGCAGCGCAAAAAAACTTGCGGCCGTAACGGTTCTGTTTAATGCGCCTGTTTACTTTGAAAATGCTGATTTTTATTTTGACAAAACAACCGTAAAATCAAGAGCGGAAGGCGAACTTGCCAATGAAAAAATTACACACTCGCTTTATATAACCAATATTTTAAGCCCTGAAAGATTTACAAAAGGAAGAATTGAGGCCAATCTTCAAAACAATATAGATAAATTTATCCCGGGCCTTAAAACCATAGGAAAACAGAAGATATGCGTTGAATATTACACCAAAAACAAAAAAACTGCGGTGGACTACCTTTTAAACTTACAATCGGGGGCTGATATTTTTTATAAAAATGCAAGTCTCGGGCTGAAACACAAGGATAGACGCCTTTCCGTGCATACAATTAAGCATGATAATTTTTTGCACATAAAAAACTATGATTATTCAATATTAAACAATGGCGAAACTTTGAATATAGTGAGCGGCAAAGGATTATTTACAAAAATACAAGATAAAATGAGACCTAAATATTTAACCTCGAAAACTAACGGATTTGCGCCTTCATCTGTTGCGGGCTCTTTTGGCAGATTTATTTCAGGAGGAGAATTTAGCGGAAATTTAAAATATGATTTTCAGAGAAACAAAATTTTTGGAAATTTTATAATTAAAAACGCTCACCACAAAGACTTTTTCGTAAAAAAAGCAGAAATAAATGCTGATAAAAAATGTGTCAATATCCTTGCGGAAGGCAAATACAGAGGTGAAAAGTTTACCTCTAAAATGAGTGCAAGAAATAAAATCGGGAATAAAATTATTGTCTATAATATGGATTTATTTTTAGATAAATACACAACAAAACCAAGCAGCACAAGCCTTAAGCTCAAATCGTACAAATACGGCGAAAAATACAGACATTTAAGCTCAAGAGTAAAAGATATCGACCTTACTGTTGAAAACTGGAAAATAAAAACAAACAAAATCATAAAAGATAAAATCGTTTTGAATAATGTAAGCCTTACAGGAAGCCTTAAAAACCATGTGTTCAGATTTTCAACCTCCGATATTTACTTTGCAAAAGGAACTTTGAGCGCAAAGGGCCTGTATGATTTCAAGAAAAATTCATCATTATTGCGCTTCAGGGCAAAAAATGTAGACTCTGATATTGCAACAAACCTCATATTCGGTTTAAACGGACAGGTAAAAGGAATTGCGGACGCTGTTTTATACATAAAAACTTTCAAGAAATTTGATGATATTAAAGCAAAAGTGGTTTTCAAAATAGATAAAGGGTATTTGCCGAAACTCGGAGAAACGGAAATCACAAATAAGCTTACAAGGAGAAAAATAAAGCTTTCAAGAATAGTTAATATAAAAGACGATGAAAATAACCCCATAAACCCGTCAGAGCTCGCCTCCGACATTAAGGGAAGCTTTTATATGGACAACCATCTGCTAAAAGATTTAGCGGTTACATCAAGACAAAAACATCTTTCGCTTCTGTTTGAAGGAGAATATGATATTGATAGCGAAAATACCGATTTAATGATATTCGGGAAATATAATAACAGTGCCCAAAGAAAAGTAAAAATCCTGTTTATGCCCTTATCTTTTGTCACAAAACTTATTTTCAGACCCGAGCATTCTTTTGAAAACTACAAAGCTAAGTTTGAAAAAGTTCCTAATGTCAATACAAAATCAAAAGATACAAGTCTTTTCAGGGTTAAAATTCAAGGCAGCCCGAAAGAAAACAATTTAAATGTCGAAATGAAGAGAATATATTAAATTAAAGTTAAAAAACAGCATTCAAATAGCTCTGCACAAAACAGAGCTATTATTGTTATTATTTTATTTTAAGGATTTCTACAAACAAAAATAGCAAGGGAGAGATTCGAACTCTCGACCTCACGGGTATGAGCCGTGCGCTCTCACCAGCTGAGCTACCTTGCCATTTCATTAATATTTAATTGCTAAGATTATATTATCCCAAAAATATAAAAACGCAAGAAATTTTTATAATATACCCTTTGTGGACGGCAAGACATCTTTGGCAGTTTCATCAATTGCAGAAGCGCATTTTAGAGCCCTTGCAAAGGCCTTGAATGACGCTTCTATAATATGATGGGTATCATATCCGTCAATTTGTCTAATATGGAGCGTAAGCCCCGCATTTTGCGCAAAAGTATTATAAAAATGGGGCAGCAAAACGGTTTCAAAATCGGACGTTTTTTCATCCTTCAAATTAAACGTGCATTTACAATATGCGCGCCCCGAAATATCAAGCGCACAATGGCAAAGCGCATCATCCATAGGAAGAAAAACACTTGCATAACGGGTTATACCTCTTTTATCACCGAGAGCTTCTTTTAAGGCAGAACCAATCACGATTGCAACATCTTCAACAATGTGGTGCGGGTCCATATCTAAAGATTTTGCAGTTAATTCAATATCAAACTTTGAATGATAACTCAACTGCTCAAGCATATGATTAAAAAACTTTAATGGTGTTTCAATTTTATTTTGTCCTGTGCCGTTTGGGTTAAACTTTATAGAAATCTCAGTTTCTTTTGTGTTCCTTGAAGTTTCAACTGTTTGCATATTCTCTTCCTTCACTTTTTGCTTTTTCTTGAAAAAGGTCTGTTTTTAAAATATCTTCAGCCTTTTTAATTACACCGCAGGCACCAAATTTTGTTAAAGATTTTATTGTTTCATCGATATTTGCCGCATTTGGCGGAATTATCCCGTAAACCTTGACATTTGCATCTGCTCCTGACTTTGCATCGTCGACAGTATCGCCAAAAAAGCAAATATCATTATAATAACAAGCTTTTTTAATCTTTAAAAGTCCGTCGGGTGCAGGCTTTGATTTACCTTCGGGCACATCTTCAAGACATACGAAATACTGAAAATATTTATCAAGCCCGTATTTTTTCAAAGAATAGAATGCTTCTTCCCTTGGTCTGCCTGTAAATACCGCTAAATCATATTTTTTTGAAAGTTCATTAAAAAATTCAGCGGTTAAAACAACCTCTTCATTATCGATAGCACCTTTTTTGCCTTCTTTATCGGGATTATAAAAAATATCCTGAAAAATCTCTACAAGCTTTGAATAATCCGCTTCAATTCCTTTTTTATCAAGAAGATATTTTGTTAAATCCCAATCGTTGCTGAGTCCGCCCCTGTTTTTTGCCTCTTGCATTTCTTCAGGTGTACATTCGCAATTTGCAAAATATTCATAAGTTTTTTGAATTGCAAAGCGATAAGAATTTGAAACATCAAAAACAACGCCGTCTAAATCAAATACAAGCAGATTTCGAGCTTTAAGTGCTTCAATGATTTTTTTTGCATCCTCAAGTGATGGAATCCCTATCCTTAAACAGGTTTGAAGATTAGAAGATGAAAATTTTCTAACAATTATTCCTGCACAAAGAAGCTTTCTGTATATAAAATCAGCCTTTTCTTTAAAGTCAACAAGGATAAAATTTGCTTCACTTTCATATGGCTCAAAACCAAGTGCGGAAAGTTCTTTAATTAAATATGCCTTAGATTTTTTAACTTCACCTTTAACATAATCAAAATATGCATTATTATCATCCAGAGACTTTATCCCTGCAAGCACCGCAAGAGAATTTACGGAATAAGGAGAAATTATTTTCCTGAATTCTTTTATGTAATCTTCATCCGCCAAAATAAACCCGAGGCGAAGCCCTGCAAGACCGTAGTCTTTTGAAAAAGATTTAACGCAAATTAAATTCTTATACTTTTCAACAAGGGGATAATAATCCGTTTCATTAAATTTTGAATAGTTTACATAAGTTAAATCAAGCAATATCAGCTTATCTTTAACTTCATTTAAAATCTCTTCAATAACGGAAGGAGCAATAATATCTCCTGTCGGGTTATTTGGAGTTGCAAGATAGATAAATTTTACTCTGTCGTTTAATTTTGAAAGTAAATCATCTTTGGAAAAATACCATTTTGATGTGTATTCAACCTGATTAAACTTTGAGCCGATTATTTTAGAATATAAAACAGGCATAGAAAACGTGGGCGAAAAAGATAAAACCGTATCATCTGCCGTAAGATAGGTTGATAAAACAACATTTATGGCCTCATCGCACCCGTTTGTAAGCATTAAATTTTCTTTTTTAAAACCGAATTTAGCCGAAAGTTTTTCCAAAAGCTCGCCATAACAGGGATATAAATTAAATCGCCTTAAATCAAGATTATTAAAAGCCTCAATAACAGAGGGTGCAGGCCCGAAAATGTTTTCATTTGAATCAAGCTTTAAGTCGCATTCAGGATAAAATTCATCAATTGAATACGGTTCAATGTTTTTTAGCGTGCTTTTTGGATTAAACTTATTTGGCTTAGTATTTTGCATAGGAAAATTATAGCCTAAATTCCGCTTAAATTCAAACAACAGGAATATGGGCCTCAAATTTGTGGTAAGATTTATAAAAATATACTTTTTTGGGGGTTTTAAATAAGATGAAAAAAGTTTTGACACTTGCCTTGATTATAACACTTGTTTGCACGGCAAAAATAGCCCTGGCGCAAGAGCCAACGGCAAAAACACAAGAAGAGGCAACAAATAAAAAAGTGCAAAAACTTTTTGAAACCGCCCTCAGGAAAGAAAATTATGATGAAGCTAAAAAGCAGCTTGAAAATGGTGCAGACGTCAACAAAGAATGCTATCTTTGCTATGCTGTCATAAACAACAAGGAAAACGAATTTGATTTTTTAATTGAAAATGGTGCAAACCCCGATGGCATAAGCAAACTTTGGACACCTCTATATTTTGCAATCCACGATAGCAGAAATGAAATGATTGATAAACTTCTTGAAAAAGGTGCAAACCCAAACAAGGAAGCTGCTGTACCGCTTTTGTTTCACTCTGTTGTAAGAAAAAATAACCACGCATTTGAAAAGCTGCTATATGCAGGCGCAGACCCGAATAAAGTTTTTATAAGGGCAAATGCGGTGCAGGCTGCTTTTTCCGGAAAAAATGAAGAAATAATTGAAACACTCACAAAATTTCAGCAAAAAGATTTTAAAAAGCCCGCAACGGATATCAACGCGTCAATTGAGCTTTTGAACACAATTGAAAACGGCAAACCTTTCTATAGGGCAATTAAGGGTGAAAACGAGCTCAAAAAACCCATAAAAGCAAGGTATTTAGACATTTCAACCTTTGGAGATTACAATACAGATATTTATTTTGCAATTTCTTTCCTTAAAAATAAAGAGCTCACAATTTTTATAGACAACAAATATGCACATGAGCCAAAAGAAGTTATAGCGCTTTTAATTGCCGGAAATTCAATTCATACCGACAGGAAAAGTTCAAAAACAGAATTTCTTTTTCAGCTAGGTGCGCAAAGTTTGATGTATGAAGAATTTTTGATTAAGAACCCGAACCTCAGGCTGGATAAAAATTCCCGACCAATTCAAACATATTTTAACCCCTTTTTAGCTTTTATCCAGCAAAATAAATATGATATGAATACCCTTTGGCTGATTGCAGAGCGGGGGATGTTTGGGAAACATATAAAAGAAACCTCCCCCGGATTTAAAAACAAAGATTTAAATTCATATTTTGAAGACCTGTAAATCGTCTGCAAAGACAAGAATTTCAAGAGCAAAAAGCAGTTAAATCTACCAACCGCCTGCAAAGGTTTGTTTTTCTCGAGTTTCAATCCTTAAATTTGCAAGTTCTATATCATCATAATCAACATAAGCGTGCTGGAAAAGATTTTTTCCTGTTCTTACGGTCACTTCATTTGTGGGACGGATTAAATTTCTGGGGATTAGAATTTCCTGATTATCTCCATTGATATTCAATTCTCCGATTTTTTGCCCGTTGAAAAAAATCTCTGCAGGGCTTGAATAAACGCTTGCAATTCTGTTTTGGCCCATTTCTTTTGCAAGTTTTGTATCAAGACCGATAACGGTTCCTATCACGATTAATGCCTCTTCTGACGGGGAAATCGGGGCCATATTAAACTTTTTGGTAAAAAATGTTCCTATTGATTTTATCTTAAAATCTGAAGAATTAGCAGATGTATCAGCAAAAACGTTGTCTCCAAGGTGAAAAAGCGAAGCTTCAAGCTGTATATCTCCGCTTTTAGAGCGCTCAATTCCAAGCTTTAGAGGCTGATTTAGAGAATTTTTATCAATCGTTAATGAATAAGGTCTGAAACCTTCTTTTTCAACAGATAAAACCGTTGTAGAATCAATTTTTGTATTCAGCTCGAACCTGCCGTCCTGTCCTGTATAAGTTTCAAAGCCGTTTTTTGGTATGCTGACTTTTGCATTATCAACAGGAGAGCCGTCTTTTGAATCCACAACCTGATTTCTTGCATATAATTTATCATCCTGTCTTACTTTTCCTGAAATTACATCCGCAAAAGACGCGGAAGAAAAGAAAAGCAGAAAAAACACGGATATAATTATTTTTTTCATTTCTAACCTCACATCTGGATACTGTTTTAGCTGTTTTAAATATTTTTACAGGATTATTTTAAAAATTTTAATTCACCACAAGGATAGAAAATAACATTGTTAAAAAACCCGACCAAAGAGCAATTTAAAAACGGGAAAAATCGGAACACACTTTGAAAATAAAAAGGAGATACAAAATGAACAGATTTTTAAACATTTTACAGGCAATCTGCTACATCTTAATTGTAATTGGAGCCATAAACTGGGGTCTTGTAGGCGGATTTAATTTTAACCTTGTTGAATACTTATTTGGAACAAACACTTATTTAACAAAAGGTATTTACATTACAGTAGGGCTTGCAGCGATTGCTTCCGTACTTCTTACAATTAAATACACTCTTGAAAACAAAGAATACTAAATCTTTAAAAAGTTTTCATACTGTTATACTATGCCTTTGAGGGAATATTATCATCCTTTGAGGGCATAGTTTCAACGTTTGAAGGATTTGAATAATCCGCAGTCCCCGGAAAATCTTTACTTCCTGTTCTTATTTCGGTTATTTTATACTGAATTTTTGGTATAAGCCATGCAATGCCAAAACAAGAAACGGCAATACCTGCAAGTCTGTATAAAAGATTTTTATTTGTTGTTTGTTTTGAGAATTTCTTTACAAAATCAGCGTCAATTAAATCAACACCTTTTGCTTTAGCATTTTTTACAAGATTTTCCGTAAATTTATCAACACTCGTCCTGATTTCTTCACAGACCTTTCTTGAAACATATTTACTCTTATCAAGCGCAGCACCGTACGTGCCTTTATCCAGAGCATTTTTTAGAAATTCAGGATTTGTATTCCACCCTTCGGATACAATATCAGCAGCCTGCATTTTCGACAATACGGATTTACCGTCAAGTAACGGTTGCATTTCAGACATTAAACGCGCCTTAGTATCATACATGCCGCACGTTGCAGCCTTGAATTCATCCAGAGTGACAACACCTTTTTTATTAAAGGGAATCCTTGCAAGAACGCTCGAGATATTAGCGGGTATGGTTTTTGAGTAATTAGCAAATTCATCAGGGGTGAATTTATTATCACCCATTGATTTAACAAGGTGCTGCTCTGTCACCTTTAAAACATCGGGGTGCATTGGTGTATTTCCTGTTGCTTTCGCTAAAAGCGCTGCAGTGTGCCCTGTTGCAAAAAGATAGAAATAAATTGATGAAGTATCCCTGAAAGCAAATTCAAAACCTTCGAAAGGATTTCTCGAATTTTTAACTCTGCCGAATATCATACCTGCATCAGTTGAGATTAAACGTCCGACAGTTGTGTTTTCGGCAAAGTGTGTGATTTTACAAATGTTTTCAACCAAACCACCTTTAAAAGAAAGTGCAGATTTTTTGGCATTGTTTGCAAATTCTTCCATGGAAGGCACAAAAGAAGATGGTGCGAGTTTTAGGGTAGAAACTTTTTTAGACACGGACTCATTTTGAATATTGTTTGCTTCTTCCCCCGCTTTTGCTTTGGACCAATTTGTTATTTTATGGTTCAACTTCGGCAGAATAAAACCTGTTAAAGCCGTTGCAATCAAGGCGCTTGCCGCAACCTTGCCAAATTTGAATGCACAGGTTTTAGCACGAACATCTTTTGGAATATTTAAAAAAGGTGCGCGAAGCTCATCTCTTCCTAAATCCGTATTCAAATATTTAAGCCCGAGCTTTTTCCCTATAAAATCCCCTATTGAATTTAAAACCTTTACCCCGAATAACCAGAAAATTGCAGTACTTGTTTCTTCCCGAAGACGCTCTCTGCCTTCAATTTTTCCCCCGCGCTGATATCCTTTATATGTGCGCCCGACTGTTCCTGCAGTTTCAACCAGAGCAACAGGAAGAACTTTATCAGGATTTATGAGTGTTGATAATGCTTTTGTTGTATTAAAATTTAACATCAGGGTTTAATAATTCATTACGGATAGGATTACACAGATTAAAAACCGCAAAAAAATATTTTTTGACAAAAAATTATAAGCAAATTCACTTAAGATTGTACAAGTTCATAGCCCGACATATTACAAATCTGTTTTTTCCAATTTTCTATAATTTCTTCTTCGTCTCCAAGATATGAAATAGGAGTGCCGACCCTAATATTTATTTTTTTTCTTTTAAAAAGACTCCAATTGTACTTTTCAACGCCTGTTATTGCAACAGGTAAAATATCAACCTTCACCATCTTTGCAAGGACAACAAAGCCCTTGTTTATTGTTTCAATTTTTTTATTCTTTCTGATACCACCTTGAGGGAAAATACAAAGGCTAAAATTTGCTTTAAACACTTCTTTGGCGGATTTTATCGTTGAAACTTCAAGCTTTTCACGATTAACTGAAAACGCGCCGAGCCTTGAAACATTTCTTGCAATATATCTGCCCCAAAACCCGCTGCCTTCAAAAAGCTCTTTTTTTGCCATATAAGCAAGCCCCGGAGCAGTTGCAAACGTTGCAAGAAACGGATCAAAATATGAAATATGGTTTGGAGCAACGATACACGGGGTATTCATCTTTTTATCGCCTTTTTTAAGTTTTATGGAATAAAAAAGAAAGGTAAACGGAAGAAAAAGAATATACAAAGCATAAATCTGATAAAGCTTTGTAAAAATATTGAAATCTTTTGCATATCTTCTTGTATAATTTCTCTTCGTTTGCTGTTCTTTATTCATAGGGGTTTTCTGCTTTTTTTCAGACATCCGCTTCTCCTTGTGATAACCTTATAATCTTATCACTCCAAATTTTTACCATTTCCTTTGTATCGTCATTATAAGGAATTGGTTTTCCTATTCTTATGGTAATTTTACTCTCAAAAGGTTTTCTGTCTTCCTTTAGTGCACCCGTTATTGCAACAGGTAAAATATCACATTTTAATGTCTTTGCAATGCCTGCAAAGCCTCTTGCTATGTTGTCCATATTGCCATCGGTTTCCCTTGTTCCCTGCGGGAAAAGCCCCAGAGCCCAATTGGTTTTTTTAATACCGAGCGCGGTTTTTATGGTTGAAACCCCGAGTTTTTCACGATTAACCGCAAATGCTCCAAGTAAATCAAGAAAAAACCTTGCCACAGGTTTTTCAAAAAGTTCTTTTTTTGCCATATAGGCAACAGGCCTTTTTATGGCAGCAATTACCAAAAACGGATCAATGGCACTCATATGATTAGAGGCAACAATAAAAAACTTGCCCTTGGGTACATTTTCCCTGCCGTATATTTTTAGACCGCAGGCAATCTTATAATAAGTTCCGTATACAACAGAACAGGTAAGCCATTGAAAAAAAGCCCTGAAGGCATTAAATTCTTTAGGTTCTCTGTGAGTATATGAAGTTATTTCTTTTTTATCATTTTGTTTTTTGGAAGTATCTGACATAAATCTCCTTGTTTTTAGGCATTTTAGCAACCTTTTAAGGTATTTAAACTAAACAAAAAAACTGTGGGAATATATTTCTTTATTCAACAAAACCCTCGCGGCTTTGATAATACTTAATTCATCCTTATTGCTTTTATCATACTTGATTTCATCAATATCATCAAAGCAGTTAACTGCATTATATAAAGAAAAATAAAGACTATCAAGGGATGATAATTCAGCTGCATTGTTTCCTGCTATTTCATCCCGAATCATTTTATAAACCCTTACCGTTTCAACATCAAACCCGTCTACAATAGCACTATCGAGACCTGCGCCCATTGCAAGAACAAGGAAAACACGATTTAAAAGCGGTCTTATTTCTTTCGGAGAACCGTTTGAAATATTTGAAAGTCCGACAATCGTTTGAACTTCGCCCATCCCTTCTTTCAACATTCTTATAGTTTCAAGAACAACATTTGCCTGTTCCTGCGCAACAGAAAGCGGCAAAACAAGGGGATCAAAATAAACTTTATTTTCCAAAATACCAAAAGAAGCTGCATTTTCAAAGATATTAAAAGAAAGTTCAAGCCTCTCGTCAGATGTTTTTGCAATACCTTTTGCAGGGTCAAAAGCAAGAGCAATAACATTTGCCCCGAATTCACCCGCAATTTCAAAACCTGTATTCATCTTCTCAACATCCGCACAAACGCTGTTTAAAAAAGATTTTTCAGCTTTTTTGGAAGACAGCAGAGAAACCCCTGTTCTCATTTCGGCAAAATTTGACGTATCGAAAGAAAAATCAACATCAAAATTTTTATTTAAAAGATTTGTTAAATATTCCATAGACCCGACAAGCGGTCCTTTTGCGGGTCCTATATTCAAATCAAAAACCCTAAGACCGTTTTGAAATGCTTTTTTTACAATATTGATAATATATTCATCATCCTTGTTTAAAATTGCCTCTTTGGTCGTTTTTGAAATTATATGTAAATTTTCCGCAATTAATACCATAAATTCCTGTCCCATCGGCGCACACGCACCGTTATTTACTAAAGATACAGATTTTGTTATAATTTTAACATAGAAATTATGGGGAGAAACATATGAACCTTTTAAAGAAAACAAAGTT
The DNA here is from genome assembly GCA_910578465.1 of uncultured Vampirovibrio sp. GTDB lineage: Bacteria > Cyanobacteriota > Vampirovibrionia > Gastranaerophilales > Gastranaerophilaceae > MGBC122484. Next base: position 25,949 of record CAJTPW010000008.1, read on the forward strand.
TTTAGCTTTTCTTTTGGCATTTTTAATGGTATCGCCTGCTTTTGCATATACAACAGGCAGCATAAACTACAGAGATGTCATGGCAAATTATTCAAAAGCAAAAGCTGCACAAAATGAAATTGAAGATAGAGCAAATGAGCTCCAGCGCTTCCTTTTGGACAAAGAAAAAGAGTTCAAAAAACTTGAATCTCCCGTACAAAAGAAATCTTTTGAAGAGCAAACGGCAAAAACTTTCGCTCAAAAGCAGGATGCTTATCAAAAATTCAAAATTAAAAAAGAAAAAGAAATTGATGACGCTATCGTTGCAGCAATCAAAGCGGTTGCCATTGAAAATAAAGTAGATTCCGTTGTGGATGCAAGAGTCATGTTTTTTGGTGCGGTTGATTTGACCGATAAAGTAATCAAAAAGCTTAATACAGGAAATTAAACCAAGCAAGGACCTTTAAAAAATCGACCGCAAAAATGAAAAAAGGTCTTTACAAAAAAGTATTTTTTATATAATATGAATTTATCTGGAGGAGTGCCAGAGCGGTTTATCGGAGCGGTCTTGAAAACCGTCGTACGTGACGAGCGTACCGTGGGTTCGAATCCCACCTCCTCCTTTTTCCTTTTAAAATGCTTTTGAAACTGGGTATTTTAGGGAAATAGAGAATATGCTGAATTTTTAATTATTAAAATTAAACTAAAATTGCTGAATTAAACTAAAGAGGTAGAAAAATGGCACAGTATTTGCATTTAAACATTTACAAAAAATCTTTTGATTTTCTTGTAAAAATCACTCAGATTACATCAAATTTTCAAAGAGATTTTCGCTTCACAATAGGGGAAAAGCTAAACAGCACAACAATTGGCTTTATTATCCTTATCTACAAAGCAAACAGTGCAAAAGAGCAGGAACGCGTCGATTTTATTGTAAAACTTCTGGATGAATTACAAAAAATCACCGTTCTGACACGTCTTGCAACGGAATTAAAGAATATCCCGAGAGAAAAATATATGGAACTTGCTCTTATGCTTGAAGATATTGAAAAACAATTGAACGGCTGGAAAAATCATTCCGTAAAAGAAACGGAAAAAGAGCTTGTGTAAGATTCAGGCATAATCCAAAATCAAAAAACCACATAGGAAAAAGTTCCAAAGTATACCACAAAGAAAAATGCCCGCGCTGAAAATATAAAAATGGAAAACACGGAAAACAACACTCGAAAGAAAAATAAAATAGATGAAATAAAACTGCATGAACTTACTCTGCAGACGGTTTTTGATGCATATTACGATTGCAGAAAAAGAAAACGAAATACAATGCAATCGATGAATTTTGAGTTTGATCAGGAAAAAAATCTTTTCAAACTTTATGAAGAACTGAAAGAAGGCACATATCAGATCGGCCGAAGCATTTGCTTTGTGGTCACCGTGCCAAAACCAAGAGAAGTTTGGGCAGGGGCTTTTCGGGACAGAATTGTTCACCATCTGATTTACAATGCGGTAAAAGAAAGGTTTGAAAACCGCTTCATTCAAGATACCTTCAGCTGTATTCCAAACCGTGGAACGCTTGCAGGAGCACAGCGTGCAAGGGATTTTGCAAAAAGGATAACAAGAAATTATTCCAAAAAAGCATACTACCTGAAAGCCGACATCAGTAATTATTTTAACAGTATAAACAAAGTGATTTTGCTTGAAATAATCCGCAGATACGTAAAAGAAAAGTGGCTAATGGATTTAATCGAGCAGGTTATAAATCACGACCCCAGAACAAACGTATTTATGAAATCGCCAAAAGCGCTCTGGGAAAAGCTTCCAAAGCATAAATCTCTCTTTAATGCGCAAATCGACAAAGGCCTGCCGATTGGAAACCTCACAAGCCAGTTTTTTTCAAATGTTTATCTTAACCGCATAGACCAGTTTGTAAAACACAACCTTAGAATTAAATACTATTGCAGATATGTTGATGATATGGTTTTAATGCATGAAGACCCGAAATATTTAAACTATTGCTACGACAGGATAGACGACTTTTTAAGGCGCAATCTGGACCTTGTATTAAACCCCAAAAAGAAGAATATGAACCTGATTTCACGCGGATTTGACTTTGTCGGACACGTTATAAAACCAAACAGAATTTATCTTCGAACAACAATAATAAGAAAATCTTTCAACACAATTGAAGAGTGGAAGAAAAATAAAAATCGTTTCAAGGATGATGAGCTTGTTAATTTCAGAAATAAAATCAACAGCTACCTTGGGATGTACAAACATGTGAACGGTTACAAACTTCGAAAGAAAATTTGTGAAAAATCCACAACGCTTTTTACGGCTTCGGATGAAGATTTTTCAAAAATTTACATCATAAAAAACCTCCCGCCCGAAGATTAAGCACGCCCGAAGATTAAACCCGTCCAAAGATTAAAAAATTTGGCAAAAACTTTCCCCATTTTAAAAACTGTTGTAGAATATAATTAAAACAAAGTCTTGGAATTTCTAAAGAAATTGTTTATTTTTGTTCATCTTAATATTTTTGACTGAAGGCTCTCAAAGAATAGAGGGGGTATATAAGTCTGAAATTTAAGCACGAATTTTATTTTGAGGTGCAAATTGATGCCTCGAGAAATTGTTCATCTAAAAATGAGCACCGCAGGCAAAAAACCTGCAGTTTTTTTATACCTCCTGCCTTGACAAACATCAAATTAAAGTAAATAATAAGGATATAGGGGCAAGCCCCAAAGAAGTGATGTTTCTTTAGAGCTTGACTTAGCACCCTATAAACACATTAGAATAATTTTAAAAATCGCTATCAGCACAATGATGGCGATTTTTATTGCCAAAATGTTCATAAGACACCCTCCTTTCCACAGTTTTCTCAGCTATAACGTGTGCGGAAGGGGGCAATTGTGCTACCCTGCTCTCATTTTATATACCCATCCTCTCTAAAACCACTGACAAATAAGCACTACTTTATCAAAAAGAAATAATGTATCATTAAAAGCAGTTGGGCACCCCGGCACTAAACAACCCCTTTGGCACGGACTTAAAATCTGGATGTTTCCAAAGAAGGGAGGTTGATGTGCCTATGTTAACAAAGTTAATGCTTGTTATATTGTTAATGTTTTTAACAGATAAAAAACTAGCACTAATAGCGTTAATATTAGTGCTAGCATTATAAATAGCTAGCCGGGGTAAAACTTAGGAGAGCCTAAACAAAATCTCTCCTAAAGCCCAACTGTTTTTATTATAACCCATTTTCACATTTTTACAAGCACACACAATAATTTAAAAAAAGAGGTGCGGATGCACCTCGAGAAATTGTTTATCTTAAATCTTTTTTATTTAACCCAATCTCTAAACAGACCTGATTAAACATCTTTCAAACTAAAATTCAAGCGCGGAGCCTTTCTAAAACCCGCTTTTTCCTTTCAATATCCCTCCAAATATTGAAAGAATTTTTGCGGAGCCTCAATCAACCGAAGCCTTTCAAAGCCCCGCAAAACTTATCTTTAGTCGAAACCGAAATACACATAGGCAAAGCCATCTAAGCCCTTACTGCCCTGTGTCGCAGTTCCCGTGCCGTTTGTGCCGCCTTCTTTCTTCCAGCCGCCGCCTGCACCGCCTGAAGAACCGCCTATTTGATAGTTACCACCCTGAACAATTATAGCGTCCCAATCTGTCGGCGGGATGTGCTCCTGCTGCATAACATACGGTGCACTCGCATTCTCTTCGCCTTTACATACCCCGTCAGGCAAATTGCTGAACGAACCACACGGATAAGAAACAAACGCACCGATTACATCAACAATAGCGCCGTTTCCGCCCATTGCAAAATCATAATACAATGCCGTGTTGCCCGCCACAGGATTTGCTCCGCCTGCCGTCGGATTTGTCTTAACAGTTAACACAGGCCTGTTTTGCGGCTGTGAAATATTATCCTTAAGCCAGCCTTGCGTTGCACTGTTTACACCGCCTGATGTACCGGCCGCACCACCAACCGCAGGAGTTACGGGTGTAGCCGTCGGAACACATCTTGTCGCGCTCCTTCCGCCTGTACCGCCCTCAACTCTGAACGTAACCGTATTATTAGATTTATTCGTAAGCGTCACAGAACTGTATCCGCCATTGGTACCTGAAACCGTTCCGGGTGCAGCGCCTGCGCCGCCCTTACCTATAACAGGTCTTGGAATTACCTTATTCCTATAATCATACGCATCAAGGTTTTTTATATGAAGCAACGCACCTGCGCCGCCTCCGCCGCCGCCTGCACCACCACAGAGAGCCACCTTATTATACGTACCCCTGTATGACCCTGCAAGTCCTGCACCGCCCGTACCATACAGTGTTGCACCATTAACCTTACGGCCGTTTCCGCCGCCGCCGCCTGCACCTGCAGTACCGCCATTGCTGCCATTTACATTCACATTACTTTCAGTCGAAGTTTGACCAACTGCAGCCTGTGAGCCCAATAATCCGCTCAACCCTGCCGCACGTCCGCCTTTACCTTTTCCGCTATTGGTACCTTCGCCGCCTGCAAGCCCGCTTTCACCACTTGTGGCGCCCTGATTTTCACCATTCAATACCGTCGATGTACAACCAATTGTCACAGTATTTGTATATCCTGATTTCAATATATTCTTATATCTGCATGACGTATTCGCATTACCGCCTGCACCCGCGCTGCCGCCTGCCGTCGTGGTTGCACCTTTACCGCCTGCACCACCGGGCACTTCCACACGCCATATTTCAACGCCTGCCGAATCCGTCACGGACGCTACACTATATCCGCCCGTACCACCGTATGAACCCGGAGATTCTTTGGCGCCTGCGTGCCCGCCATTACCTGCGCTCATCGTAAGCTTACCAACCGTACCATTTTGAGAAGCTCTTGCCAACACATCATCGGGCACTCTTACCTTCATATAAGCGCCTCCGCCGCCTCCGCCGCCGGAGAAAGGGCTAAATGATGAAGTTGATTCCAGGACACAGCGCACACTATAAGCTCTGGTATTAACTCCAGTATTTAGCTTAAAAGA